>NZ_VKHR01000062.1 GCF_009663145.1 Shewanella sp. TC10 | reverse complement strand
CRAAAAAGGCATGAAAGCCTAGCTTTCGTGCCTTTTTTGTATCTATGACATAGATATAATGTAGTTTTCAATTTTAGCGTTAGTTTTAGTTTCCACAACCGCTTTACGCTCGCAGCTTAGCCGCAAACTCAATCCCAAAAGTCTCTCTACAAACTCATTCTATAGAGTCTGCCCTCAAATCAAGGTCCACAAATCAGTAATAGGTATTCTGTGCATGAGTTGCCAGTTTGTCCCCTTTGGTTCATGATAAATTATGACTACATTTTTCATGGAAGATTTATGAAACATTCTGGATTAATTACACTGGGGTTATTACTAGCACTCGGTTGCCTTTTTTTAGGCTTACAAATGGGTAAAAAGCAACTTAATCAAGTTGAAGAGGCTCAAGTTAAAGAGAGCCAAGTACAAATGAGTCAGCCAAGCTCTGAAATCAATAACAGTGCTAAAACCCTGTCGTCAGCATTAGAGAGTGAATCGGCGCAGCTTATTTCTGAACTGAAACAAGAAGTGAAACAGCTCAAACAAGAGCTAGCAGAAAAGAATAGCCTTATTGATGCTATGAATTCGTCAATGGGGCTACTAGAGCAGCAAGTTGAAATTGCATATACCGAAATAGATGAAGCAGCAGATCAAAATACCAGTTCTCCTTTTCATCCTGAACCTGCCAGCATTACTCTCGAGCAAGCTAGCCAAAGGGTACCAGAAGAATTCGCAAATATCATCGCTAATCAACAAGGTGACATGATTGAACGCTTTAAACGCCATCATCAAGCTGAAACCAACCATGATTGGGCTGTAAATCGCGAGCAAGAATTAAGAGATGCCATTGCCATTAGTGAGTTTGCTAACGACGTAAATATTGAGTCCATCACCTGTAAGACCACAACCTGTGAAATTCGCGGATTCGAGTTAGCGCCCAATGCGTGGATGGAGGTAAGTCAACAAGTTCAGGGAGGAAATCTTGGCAAAAATGTCAGCTCTTGGTCATATCTTGCAGGTGACGAAAATGGCGACACCTTGATTTACATGTTGTCAGAAGTGGATAGCGGCCAAATATCTAACTCACAATAGTATCTAGCTCACAATAGCACCTGGCTCACAATAGTATCTAGTCAGCAATAACACCTCTGAATTACCAATCTCAATATAGCGAACCCCATATATCGGGTTCGCAGACAACTACTTTGTTAGTCGTCAGACTAACTAGCACTCTGACTAAGTGTCATTTAGACTAAGAGCATTTAGACGAAAGCCTAATACTAAAATAGCTATATAAACAATAAGCTACAAATCTTTCAAAAATCATTTCACCCAATAGTAAAACCGTAACGATCTAAACCGACACTAACCTCGTATCATCACTCACTGAAGCTATTAGTTTAGCCCTAAGTGATGCATCCAATATTGTGAAAATAGTTAGCGCCTAGTGACATACTGACGTAAAGGAATACAGACTTATCATGAGTGTTATTAACAGCAAGCTGCAAATCCAAAGTAGACAAATTCCCCACTCTAACCAGTTAGTCTGGATAATTGATGACTTTTTAGAGGACTTTGAATCCCTAGTCGATTACAGCAACACCAAAGCATATTTTAACCCAGCAGGCACCGATGGCACTTTATTTCCAGGCATGCGTGATGAAATGCCAACGCCCTATTACAGCACTCTGACAGCCCTACTTGAATTATTAGCCCAGCAGCCACAAGGGGAGCATTTTCAACAACATAAAATAGCCAAATGTTGGCTCTCAAAAGTGACCTTAAGCCCAGTACAGTTAAATGCGACGCAAACAATGCCTCACTTTGACTCTCTAGCAGACCACGATATGGCAGCAGTGCATTACCTCAATGACAATCAATTAGGCGGCACTCATTTTTATCGCTATCGAGGAACCGATAAACTGCATTTATCGGTAAATGACAAAGATGTCATTTTGAAAATGGTGGATGAGGTTAAACAAACCGCTGCCAGTCGTAACGGCTACATTAATGATTCAGATACGCTATTCGAAAAAGTATTCAGCATTGAAGCAAAGCCCAATCGTCTAATCATTTACTCAGGCAATATTTTGCATAGCGCAAACATCACAGACCAAGTGGAGTTTGATAAGAAATCGCATAATAGTCGCACTTCAATTAATTCATTTTTTAGCCTGACTTAATGACGGTATAAAAGATTAAGCTTGCTTCATGAAAGCTATATAAGCTTAAAACATCTCGTTATATTTGAACAACCAACTCTGGCAGAAATGGAAATCGCCCAAGTTGCAGTTCAAACGGATTGAAAGCCAAACCCATCAAATTGATGGGACCTCATTACGTACAAGTTACGACAGGTATACTGGTAAGCTAACACTGTCCTCTTTAAAAGATGGGGCAGTATTAGCAAGTAAGAATATGTTTTTGTCTCCTTTTTCATCTCGTTCATTTTGTTTAAATAAAAAGCAATACCAACTAAGAGCAAGTTGGGGAATAATATGGCAATCTTGCATTGTTGAAGTAATAAGACCTCACAATTCAACTAGAACCATCATCAAAGAGTTACTTCCTCAAAGACGGCGACGAACAATCATAGTCTGCAGCTATGTAGCAATGATTAGCCTGATTAAAATCGCATTTATTATGACTGCACCGATTTAAGTCCAAGCAATTAAGTAAATTCACAATTTAAAGTAATAAGCCTAAATCTGACATACAAAAAAGCGAGCTTAGTTTGCACTAAGCTCGCTTTTTTTTACTTATTTAATATTACAAAAACCAAGCTCGGTAAGTCTTACCTTTCAAGCGGCCTTTGGTAATTTTGTTCAATGCTTTTTTCGATGCATCACGTTTAACAGCAACAAATGAGCGAATATCGGTCACTTTAATTTTGCCAATATCGGCGCCGTTAATGCCATTTTCACCCGTTAAGCCACCGACAATGTCACCAGGACGGATTTTGTGCTTTTTACCCGCATCAATTTGAATGGTGATCATTTCTGCTTCTTGCGGCTGCTTGTTGAGCACATTCATTGACGGTAACGTTTCACCATCAATTTCTTTGCCAATCAGCTCTTCAATTTCGACCATTCTGTGGCCATCAGCATGACTAAAGAAAGTGTACGCAGCGCCTTTACTACCTGCGCGGCCTGTACGACCAATTCGGTGAATATGCACTTCAGTATCGTAAGCAATGTGATAGTTAAATACCGCTTCTAAATCTTCGATATCTAAACCACGAGAGGCCACATCGGTAGCCACTAATACGCGGGCGCTCTTGTTAGCAAAACGCAGTAACATTTGATCGCGATCGCGCTGCTCTAAGTCGCCATGTAAAGCCAACACACTAAAACCTTGCTCGGCTAAAGTGTCAGCCACTTTTTGGGTTTCACGTTTGGTGTTACAAAAAACCACTGCACTTTCAGGTTGCTTTTCAAGGAGCAATAATTGCAATGCCTCTAAGCGAGCCTGATTGTCTTCTGTATGGTAAAAATGCTGCTCAATTGTATGGTTGTCATGAGTCGCCTCAACCTTAACCATCAAAGGCTTATACATAATCTGTTCAACAATTTGTTGAATTTGCTCAGGAAAAGTCGCGCTAAATAATAGCGTTTGACGCTCATGAGGTGTTTCAGCAATGATTTGGTCAATATGATCTTGGAAACCCATTTCTAACATGCGATCGGCTTCATCTAGCACTAACATATTCACGTTGCTGAGATCTAAACGGTTACGATCGAGATGATCGACAATACGTCCAGGTGTGCCAACAATAATGTGGGCACCATGTTCAAGCGAGCCAATTTGCGGGCCCATTGGAACACCGCCACATAAGGTCAGCACTTTTACGTTATGAATACCACGGGCTAAAGTACGAATATCTTTGGCCACTTGATCAGCCAATTCACGCGTTGGACATAGCACCATGGTTTGAATGCGAAAACGTTTCACATCAAGTTTATTTAGTAGACCTAAGCCAAATGCAGCCGTTTTACCTGAACCGGTTTTTCCTTGGCCAATCACGTCATCACCCGCAAGAATAGCCGGTAAGCTTTCAGCTTGGATTTGAGTCATAGACTCGTATCCCATGGTTTTAAGATTATCAAACAAACCTGGTTTAAGATTAAGTGATGCGAAAGCCGTATTAGCGGCCTGTTCAGTAGACTGACTCAAGTTGAATATCCTCTGATATCAAAGCAAAATGGGATAATAGAAACAACTCGGCCAAGGATAAAATACCTTGGCCAAATGTTTGAATGTCTATTGTAGCAATTTTATCCGTTAGTCGCTGACATTTATTCACATAAAACGGATTGAAATCACCCTAAACAATTTCCCCAAAACGTCCTTGCTGATAATCATCAATGGCCTGATTTATCTCAGCTTGACTGTTCATCACAAATGGCCCCATATGAACAATTTTCTCATTAATGGGGCTGCCTGCTAGTAATAGAATTCCTGTATCTTCATGCCCCGCTTTGATAAGCGTATTGAGTTGTGGCTCAATCACCAATAGTTGGCCTTGTTTTGCCTGTGCACGAAGTCCGCTGGCATCGAGATACTCAAGCTCGCCTTGATAAATGAATACACTAACACTTTGGTGTGCAGATAAGTCTATACGCGCTTCTCCGCCTTCATCCAGCATCAAATCTGCGATAGCGCCATTACCCGCCAAACCTTGAATGCTGGCCTTTATGACTTTTTCGCTGTTGGTAAACTGCCAGTCACCAGCCAAAGCTTTAAGATGAGCGCCGCTATCATTGCTAACAACCGGATTAGGTGTGTCTGTTGTGTCTTGATAAATTGCAGGACGCATTTTGTCTTTGGCTGGCATGTTAAGCCAAATCTGAAATCCATGAAGGCCTTCATTAGCATCGGCAAGGGGCATTTCAGAATGCACTACGCCACTTCCTGTACTCATCCATTGCACATCACCCGCACGTATCGCTTTAACATTACCGAGTTGATCTCGATGCTCAAAACCGCCTTTACGTATATACGTAAAGGTTTCAATACCTCGATGTGGATGCGGCGGAAAACCGCCAATAAAATCTTGCTGATCATTTGATTTTATTTCATCAATCATTAAGTAAGGATCAAAACGAGTATTCATGAAATCCGCTACTCGTTTAATATTAACCCCATCACCATCCATCGCTGGACGAGCGGTAAATTTGCTTAATACGTTCATGATAAAACTCTCAGTTAACCGTTAATAAGATAACCCTACCAAGCATACAGTCGAATGAATACTGCATTAAAACGTAGCCATCATTCGATTAAATCGAAAATTAATATAAAATCTACAGCTACTCATAAATGGGTAACGGCTCTCATAGAGACCCTATCAATGCTAATTAAAGTCATAATCATTTCAAAATCACATAGCCCCATTGAGATATTTTTAAAGCGATACAGTAGCTTATTTGAACTTTTCTACTAAGCTTTTTAAGTGGCGCAAATATATAGCTAACTTATTCATTTTGTTAAGAGCGCTAACATTCCAATCGAACACGATACTTTGATATGTAAGCTCGTTATTAATGGATTATTTACGTATGCTAACAGCGCCGAATATTGCACACATGTTGTTTTACATCGCCATATTATCCGCACCATTAGTATCTAAATTATCTATCGCGTTGCCACTTTCGACCCCACTATTATATGACATTGAATACCCTGAAGATGAGCCTCCCTCAGAAGATGAAATATATCTAGGAAAGTTACTTTTTTTCGACCACAGATTGTCAGGCAATAACAACGTTTCCTGTGCGACTTGTCATAATCCGGACCATGGTTTTAGTGATGGGTTAAAACTCAGTATTGGGACTGAAGGCAATAAATTAACTCGCCATACTCCACATTTATATAATTTAGCTTGGTCTAACATCTTTTTTTGGGATGGACGTGCGGATTCACTAGAACATCAAGCACTTATGCCAATTACGAACCCTGAAGAAATGAATTTATCTGAAACAATTATGCTAAGCAGAATTGCAGCTATTCAGCTATACCAAGCACAGTTTACAAAAGTTTATGGCAAGATCGAGATAGATAAATGGCACATTAGCCGAGCTCTTGCGTCATTTATGCGTAGCATTGTTTCTAACAATTCATCATTTGATAAGTATCTTGCTGGCCAATTTCAAGCCTTAAGTCCTGAAGCGAGAAATGGATTAAAGCTCTTCGAAGGAAAGGCAAAGTGCACAGAATGCCATGATGGTGCTAACTTCTCAGATGATAGTTTTCATAGCTTAGGAATTGCCACGACAGATAAAGGACGAGGCACCATCATAAATGAACCAGAAATGGCCTACCGATTTAAGACTCCCAGTTTACGAAATGTTGCATTAACCAACCCCTACATGCATGACGGCTCACTCGCAGACTTAGAAGCCGTTATTCAGTTTTACAATGAGGGTGGTGGCGATGGGCCTAATAAAGATGTATTGATGAAACCGTTAAATCTCACTCAAGATGAAGTGAGAGATTTGATCAGCTTCTTATCAGCACTGACCGACCCAGTTTTGATTGTGCGACCTGTGTTTTCTGAAATTAACCTAGCTACTTCGAAAGACAAGCAAACGGAGAAGTAAATGAAACGAAGACTCTCACCTTGGTGCAGACAATTGATATTAATACTCATCATAAGTTTACCAAGCAGCGCGATAGCAGTAAGTATTCATGGCACGGTTACGTTTATTAAAAAGCCTCCTTTGGTAGGCATCGCCTATGTTCCGGCTGAGCAATCCAGTATTGCTGACGCCGAAATCGATCAATTAGACAAACAGTTCACTTCAAAAATGGTTGTCATTAAACCAGGGGATTCGGTCACATTTAAAAATTCAGATAATGTTGAACATAATGTCTTCGCTAACGACGTAGCACAATCAGCTAAATTTGATGTTGGATTGATGCCACCCGGAGAAGAAAAACAAATAGTCGTCGATTGGAAGGAGAACAGCATTGTCAGAGTAGGCTGTAAAATTCACCCCAAAATGCGCACTTATTTAGCCTCAATAGACACGCCTTACCACAAAATTATTGAATTCGAGAATGGAAAGCAACAATACAGCTTTACCATAAATAATATTCCTGAAGGTTCAGAGGTGCTTTATTTTAAAGTCCCCAAATATGATGTTGTCGCAATAGATATTACTGACAGCACGTCATGGACAATGGATATAACGAAAAAGAACAAAATTCGCGGACATGTCACTATTGATAAAAAGTAGACCCATTATGAAGCCATTAAAAGCCATACTTTTATTTGCAGGAGTCTGTGCCGTATCCCCCCTGCTTATTACTCATTCTCACTCGAATGATAGTGTCAACATACCCTACCAAATCAATGCTTTTGATTTTATTAAGCACCGATTGCCTCATTCCGAAAATTACCAAACGCAATGGAATCGAATGACTGGATTCGAGCATTCAGGTCTCCATTGGGAACTGTTTGTCGTGGTTTATACCGATATAGGTGAGGACGTTTATAAGCATAATTTTTTGCAATATAGCACTTGGTTTGACGATCCCGAAGATGAAGACAATCAGCCAAATTATAAGACGTATCCCATTGGCACCACTTTTATCAAAGAAAATTACTCGATGAAAAATGGCAAGCCTGATAAAGCCCAATGGCTAACGATCATGATAAAACGCGAACAGGACTTTAATCCAGAAGGCGGCAACTGGGAATACATGCAGTTCAATGTCAATGGCGAGGCAATGATTAACGGCAGCAGTATAGATAACCAAGTCAGTAGCCAATGCGCTCAATGCCACGAGAATGTCGCAGAACGAGATTATATTTTTTCAAATATTTATAGCGGTACTTACCAATAGCTTATGAAAATAATGAATCAATTTGATGTAAAACAAAAAGCAATCGCAGCCACGATAGTATTAGTATTGGTTTTGCTCGCCATTACGCTGATTTCATTAGCAAGCTTTTCTACAACCCAAGAAAAGTTAGAAAAGGTCACCTCGCAATATCAACCCAAAATGTTGAGTGCCATGCAATTAACCTCGCATTTTTACCATAGCTTAAGTGTGCTTGGTAATTACTTAATCGAGAAAGATGACTACAACATGAGCCTATATAGGCAAAAAGTCGAAGATATTAATCATACTCTCAACGAGTTAGTTGACCTAACAAACCTTAATCCTGAACTTGATGACTCTGAACAATTAATTCAAATTAGAATCTTAGTTGATGAAATTATCGAACATAACATCTCAATGCTAGCGCTCGCTCAAAATAACAAAAAAAATATGCCGGCCATCGGTATTGCATCAGACAAACTCGAACCAACAGCCTTGTATATGAATCAAATTGTAAATGACTTACTCATGGTTACAGAAGCGAATGAACAACTTGCTATGATGCAGAAAGTTGATAATTTAAGGTTCAACTGGACTATGCTTGTCAGCGAAGTAAGGCATTACTTAGCATTTCGTCAAGACGACATCATTGACGAAATAAGACTATTCTCTACTGGTGTCAACCAGTCATTAGAAGATCTGAATAATCAGTACGATCAAATGGATGCTGACCAACAAGACTTGCTGGATGAGTTTGACAGTAACATGTCATATTACCGAGAGTTTTTAACCCAAGCCATCTATGTTCACGCCAGTAATGATTGGCGAGCCGATAGAAAGCTGATGCGTCAAAACATCACCCCAACGTTACGGAAATTAACTAGCGAACTGGAGATGCTAGTCACCAAGCAGCAGCAGCGAATTCAAGAAAGTAACATTGAGCTCTCTGAACAAATCAGTAATGCCGAACGTACGATCCGTATATCCATTCAAATTGCATTAGCGATTGCGATACTGGTTATTTTTCTATCATTTAGAAATAAGCGTCTTGCCAGTGATATTCAAATTCACAAAGAAAGTGAAAGAAGATTTCGCCATAAAGCTCATCATGACTCACTCACTCAGCTGGCTAACCGATCTTATTTTGATGACACCTTGTTCGAGCTATTTTTACTTCAAGAAGCTGCAATGAAACGAGAACAACTCAATAGTGAACTATTTTTTGGATTACTCTATATCGATCTCGACGGTTTTAAAGCTGTGAACGACAACGTAGGTCACGACGCTGGCGACTTTATTTTAATTGAAGCTGCCAAACGCATGAAGAAAATCGTAAGAAGCTCAGATTTAGTCTGCCGTTTGGGAGGCGATGAGTTTGCGATAATATTAAATGATGTGAAACAAGTATCGGCTATCATAAAAGTCGCTGAAAAATGCTGTGCTAGTATCAATGCAGGTTACAAGTACCAACAAGAAAAGCTTAATGTGAGTGCCAGTATTGGCATTTCGTACTCGACTCACCCCCAATTACCACTGAATGAGAAAATAGAAGTAAAAATGGAAGCCATCACCAAACAAGCAGATCAGGCAATGTACCAAGCTAAAAAAAGTGGCAAAAATCAATTTTGTATTTTCAAGTAACAGCAAACATCATTCGATTTATTAGAATTGTAGTTTAATTCCCCATCCAACCATGAAGCTCACAATACGTCTGATACATGTGATTCAATTTGTAACCTCACATAATGAACAAAAAAGCACAAAACAGATTGAATCCTTATCTTTAAAGAACATCTACCTATCTCATCATTATTTCGAAACCTTTGCTCCTGCCAACCCTTAGCACAAGTCTCTAACAAATATCTCATTATTCAAGTTCAAAAAATAAACACTGTTAAAACCTTAAAAAATCAATAAACATAAACATAAACAGTTAGATAAAGGATTCGAATTATGAAATTCGGTAGAGGTTTAGGCTCAATTTTTATGATATTTACTTTAGGGGCATGTAATGACTCTGACGAATTAAATGAGCTGGACTCAATAAAGTTTGAATCGGCGACGGTACAAAATTGTTTTGATGTACTTAGAGACAGAAACGGTTGGGGAAACCTCGCTGATATACAGACGTTCTCATGCAGTGGTGGAGATTTAGATGCTGAAGGCATCGAAGAAATGGCGATATTTACCAGCTTAAAAGAATTAGACATCTCTTCAAGCGGAGCCAAAGATATTGATTTATCTTCATTCAGCACATTGGAAAAAATTAGACTTACATTTAACTTATCTTTAAGCAGCTTACATTTATCTGAGAATCATTCACTTACTGAAGTATCACTTTGGAATAACGCCGAATTGCAATTAGACGCCGCCAACTTGGTTAACCTAAAAACCATTGAAGCCGTATCTAATAATATAAGTTACCTCAATATTTATAATACCCCTCAACTAGAGTTCCTCAATGTAATGGACAATAACTTGTCTATTATAGATGTTTCAAATAATCATAATTTACGAACATTGCACTTAGATATGAATGATTTCAGCAGCATCAATCTGCAAGAAAACATCAACTTGGAAAACCTCTCCATCGGTCTTAATGAAATACAATCGATTGATTTAACTCACAACACCCAGCTTAAAACCTTCGATGCAGCTATTAGTCAATTAACAACGATTAATTTAGATGCTAATAGACTGCTGGAAAGCGTAAGGCTTAATAACAACCCCTTTGATCAAGCTACACTTGATTACTTAAGCGCGATAGACTGGATAGATAATCTGATTTTTTAAGTCACTCACCCAATAAAAAGGACTCAATTGAGTCCTTTTTAATAAACATTCACGGTAAGTTCATCGCAAACTAGCTACACCTTTAGCACAAGCCAGCTGTGCCTTTAGTAACAGCTAGCTACGCCTTCAACAAAAGCTAGCTGTGCCTTTAATAAAAGCTAGCTACGCAGGCCAATACCACGTGAAATCAGATAATAAGCCACAAACCATAATCCAGCGCAGAAGCTCACCATGATGCCGATTGATAAAGGTACGCTCATATCTGCAAAACCAAGGAAGCCATAACGGAAAACGTTAATCACATAAACCACAGGGTTTAATGCTGACACGCCTTGCCAGAAGTCAGGCAATAGAGATAACGAGTAGAATACCCCACCTAAGTAAGTCAGTGGCGTTAATACAAACGTTGGAATGATACTGATGTCATCGTAGCTTTTAGCAAATACCGCGTTAATAAGACCGGCTAAAGCAAACATGACTGAGGTTAAAAAGGCCGTTAGCAGCACATAACCTAAGTGATGAACGCTTATATCGACAAAGAACATGGCAACCAGCGTCACGATACAACCAACTAATAAACCACGGGCAACACCGCCGCCAACATAACCAGCAATCATCACATAATGGGGCACTGGCGCGACCATGATTTCTTCAAGGTTACGCTGAAATTTAGCACTATAAAATGATGAGCCCACATTTGAAAATGAGTTGGTGATTACCGACATCATGATAAGACCAGGGGCAATAAACTCCATGTAACTCACGCCGCCCATTTGGCCAATACGACTACCAACTAAGTTACCAAAAATCAGGAAATACAGGGTCATGGTAATAGCTGGCGGTACAATCGTTTGCACCCAAATACGGGTAAAACGGTTTATCTCTTTGGTTAAAATACTTTTAAAAGCAATAAAATATAACTGGTTCATGATTTTGCCTCCTTGGCTTTTTCGACCAATTCAACAAATAACTCTTCAAGTCGGTTCGATTTGTTACGCATCGAAATCACTTCAATGCCATCGTTTGATAACTGAGAGAAAACATCATTGAGGTTATCTTCTTTCACCACGTCGACTTCTAGCGTGTGGCCATCAGTTAAACGACAGTTAAACTTACCTAAATTTGGCGCAGCTTCGATGTCGTTACGTAAATCTAGGATAAAGGTTTCCATGTTGAGTTTACTGAGCAAAGATTTCATCGTGGTGCATTCCACCAGCATACCTTGATCAATAATACCGATATTGCGGCACAGCATTTCAGCTTCTTCAAGATAGTGTGTGGTTAAAATAATCGTCACACCTTGGGCATTAATCTGTTTCAAAAAATCCCACATTGAGCGGCGAAGCTCAATATCAACACCCGCTGTCGGCTCATCTAATATCAACAGTTTTGGCTCATGCATCAGAGCACGGGCAATCATTAGACGACGTTTCATCCCGCCAGATAGCTGACGAGCTTGGGCGTTACGCTTTTCCCACAAATCTAACTGCGACAGATACTTTTCGGCACGTTGCAGAGCCACATCACGTTTTACGCCATAGTAACCCGCTTGGTTAACCACAATTTGTAGCACAGACTCAAACTGATTAAAGTTGAATTCTTGCGGCACTAAACCAATGCACAGTTTGGCTTGTTCAAGCTGTTTATCAATATCGTAATCAAAAACCTTCACCTGTCCTTCGGTCTTTTGAACCAGCGAACTGATCACCCCAATGGTCGTGGATTTACCCGCTCCATTTGGTCCTAACAAAGCAAAAAAGTCACCTTGCTTTACCGTAAGATTAAGGGTTTTAACGGCTTCAACACCGCCCTTATAGGTCTTTTTAAGGTTTTCGATAACTAATGCATTGGCGGTTTCGCCCATGATGAATTCCCTCTACTCAATAAACAAAAACTCCCGCCTATAGCGGGAGTTTACAAACTAAAGCTAAGATTAATCTAATGGTACAACTTTAGCGATGTAAGGCAGGTTACGATACTGCTCAGCATAGTCGATACCATAACCTACGATGAATTCGTCAGGAATGGTAAAACCAATAAAGTCGACAGGTACATTAACTTCACGGCGTTCAGGCTTATCTAATAAAGTACACAGCGCTAAGCTTTTTGGCTCACGCAGTAATAGCATGTCGCGTACTTTATTTAAGGTGTTACCTGAATCAATTAAATCTTCAACGATCAATACATCACGATCAGCAATCTCAGATGATACATCTTTTAAGATCTTCACATCACGTGTGCTTGTCATTGCATTGCCATAGCTTGAAACTGACATAAAGTCGATTTCAACATGGCCCTTAATACGGCGACATAAGTCAGCCATAAAAACCACAGACCCTTTCAATAAGCCGACCATTAACAAACGCTCGCTGTCTGCGTAATGGGCATTAATCCTTTCAGCTAATATATCCAGTTTTTCGTTGATTTCTTCTGCAGAAATCATCACTTCGGTTGTGTGTTTCATATTACTCTCAGTTGTCGTGATTTTCGGACTTAACTTAAGTTAAATTGCGGTGTCGTCGCGAGACTTTTGTGAAGCATAACCCCAGCGATTTGTTAGCCCATGTTCAATACCCAAATGATCTAGAATTCGGGAAACCATGAAGTTTACCAGATCTTCTATCGATTGGGGATGGTGATAAAAGCCTGGGGCTGCTGGCATGATGGTTGCGCCGTTACGTGTAAGGCTCAACATATGCTCTAAGTGTATGGCACTAAAAGGAGTTTCTCGCGGAACCAAGATTAATTGACCACGCTCTTTTAATACGACATCAGCTGCTCTTTCTAACAAATTATTACTCATTCCGGTTGCCACGGCAGCTAAAGTGCCGGTTGAGCAAGGGCAAATGACCATTTGTTTAGGCGCTGCGCTGCCAGATGCAGGTGGCGAGAACCATTCATCTTTACCTAAAACCACTAACTCACCGATAGAAGAATCAGTCATGTCAAAATGATTCAATAACTGCTCATGAGCTTTTTCTGGGTTAGCACTAAGCTGTAAGCCTTCTTCGGTGGCCAGTACGACTCGTGCAGCGCTAGATATCATTAAAAACACCTGATAATCAGCAGCTAATAAACACTTTAGTAGTTTTAAACCATAAGGCGCACCTGAAGCGCCAGTCCATGCAAGACTGATCGCTTTAGATCTTTTGTTGTACTGCGTTGTGTTACTCATAAACTCTCTAAATACAGCTAACGATTTCAGTTAACCTTAATACGTTCAAAATACTGTTGTCGGTGCAATTTTATCAAAAATAGCAATACTATTTTAGTGCACTCATTAGCTTTTGATGAATACCATTAAATCCACCATTACTCATAATGACGATGGTATCACCCGCACTAGCCTCGGCACTGACTAAAGCGATAATCTCATTGATGTCAGTTGATACTGTTACCGGCAAGCTCGCACTCGCCATATTGGTTTTAATATCCCAACCGATATTGTCAGCTTGGTACAAAAACGCGCAATCCGCTAATGTCATTGATGCGGCAAGAGTATCTTTATGAACACCACTTTTCATGGTGTTTGAGCGTGGCTCTAGTACCACAATCAATTTGCCTGTCGCTTGTTCGCCATAACCCACTTTGGCACGTAAGCCTTGTAGCGTCGTTTCAATGGCTGTTGGGTGGTGAGCAAAATCATCATAAACCGCAATACCATTGACGGTATCTAGCAGTTCTAATCGGCGCTTAGGTGGGGAAAACTTGGTTAACGCTTCA
Source organism: Shewanella sp. TC10 (assembly GCF_009663145.1). Lineage (GTDB taxonomy): Bacteria > Pseudomonadota > Gammaproteobacteria > Enterobacterales > Shewanellaceae > Shewanella. Next base: position 17,826 of record NZ_VKHR01000062.1, on the reverse strand, counting down.
ATGGCAAGCGCTGGCGCAACACCCACATGACGTGCTGCTGCTATAGCCATCACTGCATTTTCGATATTATGTTGACCGATAAGGCCCCAGTTTAAAATGCCCTGGGACTCGCCATTAAACATCACTTCAAATTCATGTCCGTCAGCCGCTATGGAATTGGCATACCAACCTTTTTGATTCTTGCTCTTGGCATCAGTAGCTGTAGCATGAAAAAGTTCTTGCTCACTCCAGCACCCAAGCTCAATCACTTCTTTAACTGCGTTATTTTCAGCAGGCCAAATCACTTTACCTTCACCCGGTACGGTGCGAATAACATGGTTAAATTGTTTTTGAATTGCAGCTAAGTCGGCAAAGATATCGGCATGGTCAAATTCGAGATTATTAATCACTAATGTCCGTGGGCGGTAATGGACAAACTTAGAACGTTTATCGAAAAAGGCACTGTCATATTCATCAGCTTCAACCACGAAAAAAGGTGAGTTACCTAATCGAGCTGATACGCCAAAGTTTTGCGGCACGCCGCCAATCAAAAAACCAGGCTCGTAGCCACAATCTTCTAATACCCACGCCAACATACTTGAGGTCGAAGTTTTTCCATGAGTCCCAGAAACGGCAAGTACCCAACGCTCAGGTAAGATATATTCAGATAAAAACTGCGGGCCTGAAGTGTATTTAATGCCTCGATTGAGTACCGCCTCAACACAAGGATTACCACGGCTCATTGCATTGCCAATCACCACGATATCAGGCTGGCTTTCACCTTCTTTACCTAATTGGCTTGGGTCAAACCCTTGGATGAGTTCAATACCTTGCTCTTCAAGTTGAGTGCTCATCGGTGGGTAAACATTGGCGTCACTGCCAGTGACTTTGTGTCCCATCGCACGGGCTAATAATGCGAGGCCGCCCATAAAAGTGCCACAGATCCCAAGAATATGTACGTGCATGCAATTGCTCTATTGAGAATGATTTGTGGCTTATTCTAAAGCATTGCGACCGAGATTGTCAGGTCACAATAACAAGCTTTAATCTTTAGCCATCACTAACGCACGACTTCGCTAGGACTATGTAGTCGTTACCAATAACTCCCTACGGTATTGTCCTTAATACCTGAACATCAAGATTGTTAGTTATCCTGCATAATCAATTCTAACTGGTCATGTTTCTTTATTGATAAAAAAGCCGTAATAATGGTTTAGCCGATTTTCAACAAGGACTGAAAATGAATAACCTCATCAGCAATAAGACCAAGCAGTGGGTATCACCTTTTAAACGCTCAGCAAGCCTGTTGGCATGTATGAGTATCACTGTACTGGTCAGTCACAGCAGTGTTGCCGATGAACAGGATATTCGTTTTAATCAACTTGGTTTTGGAGTGAATGCAGAAAAAACTGCCGTGGTCAGTAATACTGCTTCTGAGAATTTTAGCCTCATTGAACAAACGTCAGGTAAAACCGTTTATCAAGGTAAACTCAGCGCCGCTAAAGCGTGGACACCCTCAGCAGAAACCGTAAAACTCGCTCAATTTGATGATTTTACTCAAGCGGGTGAATACCAGCTACAAGTTGACACCCTTGCAACCTCCCATCCTTTTTCAATCTCTGAATCTCGCTATCATCAGCCATTAAAAACAGCCATGCGTGCTTACTTTTATAATCGCAGTGGCGCAGTTATCCAACAAGAGTATGCAGGTATATATGCCCGCCCTGCAGCGCACCCAGATACCATTGTTTATGTTCATAAATCTGCAGCGTCAAAAACTAGACCCGAAGACACAGTGATTTCATCGCCAAAAGGTTGGTACGATGCTGGCGATTATAATAAGTACATCGTTAATTCTAATATCACGGTTTATACCTTATTAAGCGCACTGGCAGAACAAACTGATGCCCTATCGAACCTCTCACTTAATATTCCAGAATCAAGCAATAACTTGCCCGACACCCTTGATGAAATCCTGTGGAATATGGATTGGATGCTCACGATGCAAGATCCCGCTGATGGCGGTTTGTACCACAAGCTCACCACCAAACGTTTTACCGGCGAAGATGAAATGCCGCACATGATGGACCAGCCCCGTTATATCATCGCAAAATCTACCGCTGCCACTTTGGGTTTTGCAGCGACTATGGCTAAAGCGAGCCAAATATTGGCTCAGTATGATGCAAACTTGCCAGTAACCTCCTTTGATAACACTCGCTACAGCCAGCAATTACTTCGCGCGGCCAAATATGCATGGCAATGGGCGATTAAAAATCCCGACATTCATTATCAACAACCCGATGATATTCACACAGGTGCTTACGCGACAGCAGGAGACAACCTAAAAGATGAATGGTTATGGGCTGCTGCTGAGTTATTTGCAGCCACTGGCGAAGATGAATACCTCAATACAATTAAGTTACCCAAACAACTACGAATTCCTGAATGGGATAAAGTCGAAACCTTAGCCTTAATCACCATAGCAACGACTGACAAGTCACCCCAAAAATTAAAGCAGCAAGCCCAGTCACAATTATTGAAGTTGACCGATAGCTGGACAAAGGTGGGCGAAGACTCAGCGTACGGCCTTGCGATTAGTGAGCAAGATTTTGTTTGGGGTAGTAACTCCAACATGCTTAATAAAGCAGTGACTTTACATCGTGTTAGTCAGTTATTATCCACCACAGAACAACAAGACAGTTTATATACCAAACATGCAGAGGCTATTGTCGATTACATTTTTGGTCGTAACCCTCTAGGAATGTCTTTCGTAACAGGTGTAGGACTCATGTCACCGATGAATGTTCATCACCGAGCCTCTATGGCTGATGACATTAAAGCGCCCATCCCAGGATTCTTAGCAGGCGGGCCTCAACCGGGTCAACAAGATGCCGAATACTGTAAAAAACAAGGCGGAATCTACCCGTCTAAACATCCAGCCAAGTCATATATCGACCATGGTTGCAGCTATGCCAGTAATGAAGTCGCCATTAATTGGAATGCACCACTGGTGTATATGCTAGCGGCGCTTTCTCAGTAAAATGAACTTAAAAAACAGAAGCTGAGGCGCATATTTTTGTCATGCCCGTTAGCTTCGTAAACTGGGTATGAAAGTGTTAGAAAAGGATAAAAAATAATCCAATACTGAGTACGGTGGTCAATAAAGTATTACGAGTGAAATACGCAAGTAACGTGGCCACCACACCACAAACTAAATAGGTATTATCAAACGTTAAGTTCAACTGCCCCTCGGGCACGAATACAATCGGCGCTAAAATGGCGGTTAATACTGCTGGCGCCGAATAACTCAAAAAGGTCAGCGTTTTATCACTGAGTTTTAGAGGCAATTTAGGCTCTAACAGTAAATAGCGACTAATAAAGACCACCGCAGCCATAGATGAGATAATCAACCAAGTCATGACTGCTCTCCAGTTGAGTTAACATTAGCTTTTTCATCTTTATGTTCATTAGTCAGTTTGGCATAAGCAAAGCCTGCCCCCATCCCAGATAGTGAAGCAATTAATAACCCTGCTTGAATCTCAAATACTGCACATATCACAGCCAAGGTTAATGACACCAAGACACAAATCAGAATCGAAGGCTTTTTAACGGTAGGAACCACTAAGGCAATGAACGTTGCGGCTATTGCAAAATCTAACCCTAGTTCACCCAAATTATCAATGGATTGACCAGCAATAATGCCCAGTAAGGTGGCAATATTCCAACCAATGTAAAAAGTTAGACCTCCACCTAATGCGTACCAACGGTCAAACTTGTGTCGTTGGCTTTCAGGCGATTGCTTTTCGGTTTGTAAGCCCTCTTGTTTCTCTTTTTGGGGATTAAGGCTGTCGATTTTGGATCGCGCAGGGGCCTGAGTGTGATTTGAAATCGCGAATAGCTCATCAGTAAGTAGAAAGCCAAGTCCCAAACGCCATTTTAGCGGTAATGGGCTAATCTGAGTGCGCATTGCCATGGCATAGAGTAAATGCCGTGAAGTGATCAGCAAAGTAGTGATAAGAATACTACCTAAACCCACACCCGCTTTAATCATTCCAAGTGCAACTAACTGCGCACTACCGGCAAAAATAATCGCCGACATTGCTTGGCTTTGAGTTGCTGTTAAGCCGATTTCTAATGCTAAAGAACCCGCTAAAATTCCCCATGGGATCACGGCAATGGTTAAAGGCAACACCGCCAAAAGTCCCTTGATAAAGGATTGGCGTTTTTGTTTAGCCTTCCGATTATCAAACATATCATTTGCGGCATTAGTATCATCCACATTAGTATCATCGACATTTGTATCAGGCATGGTTTCAGTACTTCCTTGTTAAGAACACTTTTCATATTTTGACTGCGATACATATACGGGTGAATAAAGTAAGCTCGCCCACATACGTCGAAAAACATTGAAAATTAGCATACCTGAATAAACAGTTAGAGGAGAAGTAAAGCGTGAAAAATAGACTAATCTGCGTTGGCCATTAAGCTAATAGCAGTAAAAAATTAGCGACTATTATCCTTTTATTTCATATTCAGTCATAAAAAAGACTTCCAAATGGAAGCCTTTTTATTTAATGATTCATTTAACAAGTCGATTTGCTAACTTAATTAAGCGAGCTAACCCCCGCAGCATTAAGCTTTCTTGCCCAACATCTCAGTCAGCTTATCTATTTTATCATTGAGTAATTTTATATCTTCAGCTGTGGCTGCTGGTGTTGCAGCTTCTAAAGAAGTGTCTTCTTCATCCGCTTGCTCATCTCGCATGATTTTAGTTTCTTCGCCCATCACATCTAAAACGGCGCCAACCATCATATTAAGGAACACAAAGGTGGTTAAAAAGATAAAGGTTAGATAGTAAATCCAGCTCAATGGATACACTTCCATGGTTTCGTACATGATAGACGTCCAAGACTCAAACGTCGAAATACGAAACAGAGTTAGCATCGCAATTGAGACATCACCCCATAAAAAGTCATTAACGCCAGCAAAAAACATACTGCCGACTGCACCGTAAATATAGAAAATAACGAACATCAATAGCGCTATATAACCCATACGCGGAATGGCTTTGAGTAGCGCATTAATCAGCATTCGCAGCTCTGGCACCATAGAGACCAACCGCAGCACTCTGAATATACGCAGTAAACGCGCCAGTAATATGGTTGAGCCGCCTAACGGCACTAAACTACCAATCACAATGATGGTATCGAAGATATTCCAGCCTTTCGAAAAAAAGGATTTGATGCCATCGCTGGCCATAAACCGAATGATAAGCTCAAATAAAAAGAAAGCCGTAATCGCGATATCGAGAGCCCATAAGCTTTGCTCAAGCCAAGGAGGTAAATGATAGGTATGCGCACCAATCGACAATGCCGATACGATAATGACAAAAATAACAAAGCCTTGGAACGTTTTGCTTTGATCAACTTTTTTTAAAACAGATAGCACACCCGTTGCTTGCATGATGAGGTCTTTTCTCCAAATAACCGCTCAACTTTTGAGGAGCGCAGAGCCTACTTAACCAAACTTAAAATAGTCTTAAAAATCACGATTTTTACGGTTAACTTTTATCCACCTGTAATCCCTACAGAACACACTAATTACAAAAAATCCAATAGCTCCTTTTGTCTATAACAACTAAAACTACCGGTATTCTAATTAGAATCAGCCCGTTATGACTTTGCATTAACAATATATCAAGTATATGATCTTGTTAATATTAGTAAGCTCAATAAATGCTCTGCACACCAATGTTATTAATGAAATGGAGTTCAACTTGAAAATTATTATATCGTTATTGTTTATATGCGCTTTACAAGGTTGTAAGTCGACTAAAATACCTGAATATGAACCTAGTACAAATGCCAATTCGGCAGAGTTAAAAGTGAGCGCAGGACTTTCTGGGCTATTTCTACATGGGAAAGTGACTCAGCTAGAAATTTTTGATGGGTGCTATAAGAAAAACTATAATTCAGAAAATGTAATCGGCCATGTCATTACCGAACATAAGGATAAAACACCTGATACTTTATTGATTCCTGCTGGAAATAAGCTGTATTTTCAATTCGGTACAACAGAACCTAGCTGGAATTGTCACACACACTTCAGCTTTACTCCTTTGCTTGATGAAGAGTACGAAATACACTATGGAATGGCATTTGCTGGCTGCGAAGTGAAAGTATCCAACAGGGGTAATATAGTTAGAGATGTAGAATTTTTAACTGCGGAGCCCGGTTATAGTAAAGAATGGCGTAAATGCACAGAAGAAATATGACCAACTAATCTATATGTAACAAGAATTTTGTAATTACGTCCTTCCCCCCATACTAAAAAGCCCCAAAGTTATAAACTTAGGGGCTTTATTAGCAGTTGATAATCATAACTGAGCAAATTGCCGTATCAAGTTGTGATAGACGTGATGCAACTTATCTAGCTCGGTGCGATCGGTATTACCCGCTGCAATTAATGCTTGGATAGATTGATCGAGCTGATATAAGTTTTGTCTTAAGCCTGAGTCAGCCACCATACTTTGCATCCAAGTGATCGCAGCCACACGTTCGCCGCGGGTCACGGCAGTCACTTTATGCAAACTACTTGATGGATACACCACTGCATATCCGGCAGGTAGCTTAATAGATTGCTCGCCAAATTCAGTGGCAATAATGAGCTCACCACCGTCATAGTCTTCCGGCTCAGACAAAAATACCGTCATCGACACATCACTACGAAGCACCACCTGAGTATTAGGCACCCGCATAACCGCGGCATCAACATGAAAACCGTACTCTTCTGATTCAGAGTAACGATTAAAGCAAGGCGGGAAAATCTGATGTGGCAGTGCTGCAGAAACCACTTTTGGCGTAGCGCCAATTTTAGTGAGTAACTGATTAGCTAACTGTTGCACATCAGGATCGCTAGCCAGTGCTTGGCGGTTGCTTTTCACATCAGCCGCCATGCCCATGGCTGTATTACGGCCATCATCCCAATTTACTGTTTGCAGTTGCTTTCGATATAAAGCCACTTCTTGTTTTGACAGTATTTGCTCAATCACAATCATAACGACATTAAACTCTGTTATTAAAATTCATAAGTAGCTGATAGCTTAGCATTTCTTGCATCACCTAAATACATAAATGAACCAGAGCGATATGCCGCTGTAAAGTACTCTTCATCAAGTACGTTACCCACATTTAAACGGAAAGTCAGTGCCTCAGTTGCATTGTAATTAGCAAATAAGTCAACCACTTGATAGTCAGGCACTACAATACTGTAACGGCCATTTTCGGCATCATAACCTGCTGCTGTATCTGGTTGTCCACCGTACATTTCGCTTTGGTAGGTGTAACCTGCACCAATCACGAATGCATCATTAATTTGATAACGTAGCTGCAGGTAAGCACTTTCATCAGCAAAGTTACTTAATGCAAGACCCACGTTTTCTTCTGTAAATGACTCCAGCACTTCTGAGTCCATAATTGCGGCAGAGAACTGAACACTAAATGCTTCAGTGATGTTACCGACCATACCGAACTCAACACCTTGCACGCGGTTTTTACCGGTATTTAATGTCCCTAGCGTCGAGTAACTATCACCTACACTTTCCATTACATCACTTTTAGTGATTTGGAATACCGATGCTGAAAACATGACTTTGTCTTCAAATAGCATCCACTTAGTGCCTAGTTCAATGTTTTCTACTAATTCAGGATCTGCTGCACGGGCTTGTTCAACATCGCCACACACACCACCATAGCCACAGCTTGCGCCTAAATCAGACTCGCCACCATTAATATTGGTTGCCGTACTGTAGTTTGCATACACATTGCCAGCATCTGTCACGCTGTACACTAAGCCGATATGGCCGTTATACATAGTGTCATCGTACTCATAGAGTATGTCGCCATTACGTGTGCTTGAGGTATCGTTCTGATAATCAAAACTATCCTGTCTTACACCAAAGAAGAGTTCTAAATCTTCAGTTAGCGCAACGGTATCCATAAAGTAGGCAGAAACGGTTTCGATTTGGTACTCAGCATCGTTAATGCCTTTGCTATAGGTACGCCCCATTAACTTATCGATGTTATCTACAGTATTGCCGTCACCGTCAAGAATGCAGTATGCGCCAGCATCACCACGGCGGCCTGCGGTTATACAGTTAGTTTCATTGGCGTATGCGATGTCGTAAATGCCGTTATCAACTTGCTGATCGGTATATTCAAGTCCAAATACAAACTTGTTTTCCATACCCAAGATCTGAGTATTCCAAAACAGATTGAACTGAGTGCTAATGTAGTCAACTTCTTGATTACCTTGGTGTGTACTTAACGTCAACGTATCTGCACCTGGCGCTTCAAGATCCGTTTCGCTTCTTGTTGTACCGCGCACACCCGTGGTGATGTAACCATTTTCGGTTTTACCAACTCGAGTCGCGTTATAAAACGTCAGGTTATCATTGATGTCATATTCAGTACGTAGGGTAAATGTCATTACCTCTGAATCTAAAAAGTCAGATTCTTGGGCATAAACAGGAATATCTGCAATAGGTTCACGTGTTGTTTGATCAAAATAACTGCCTAAATCAGCCACATCTTTGGCATCTAAATAGTAACCATCAGCGGTAAAAGATAAATCACTGCTTGGTTCAAACACTGCCGATAATTGCACACCATTACGCTCGCGGCTAATGCCCTCACGCCCAGGCTTATCTTCATCTGACAATAAGCCATTAAATCTCACGCCAACTGTATCTGAAATAGCGTGGTTATAATCTACCGTTAAGCGGCGGTGTTCATCGGTGCCTAAACCTAAATCAACGCGGCCTAAGTTATACGATGTTGACGCTTTTTTAGTGACGCTGTTAATCGCACCACCAGAAGAACCACGACCAGCAAATGTTGAGCTAGGGCCTTTGGTGATTTCAACAACTTCTGTGGCAAAGCTTTCACGTGTCGTCATACCTGGGTCACGCAGGCCATCAACAAACACATCACTGCGCGCTTCATGACCACGAATAATATAACGATCGCCAAAGGCATTACCGTTTTCACCCGTGCCTAATGTAATACCAGCTTGGGCAGATAAAATATCTTTTAAATCGGTCTTACCTGACTCTTGGATCTGATCTTGTGTCAGTACGGTAATCACTTGCGGAGTATCCACTAAATCTGCTACTCGGCGTAAATCACCAGATGATTCAGAAAGATAAATCGAATTCTTAACACCATGAACCTTAATCCGTTCAATCGCCTCAGCTGATTGATTTTTATCACACTCAACGCCACTGACTTCGGGATTACAGCTTTGTTGATTCACTTCTTCAGCTGATGCGACTGGGCTACCAAACACTAATGCGGCAGCAACGGCTTGTGCACCTAATGATAAGTTTTTACTCTGTACAGGTTTCATCTTATGAACTGTCCTTTGTTAACAACATCCTAAAAATTAGGCGCATCCTAACAAGGAATTAACATTAATGTAAATCGTTATCATTTAGATTTACATTAATAATTAAGATTATTTTAAATTAGCCAATCATTAAATGAAGGTTCAAAATAATAAAACGGGGACGTAAAGAGCCTAAGTGATTATAAATAATAGGCTTTTACTTAATATTAATGACAAGGATTTAACTCCATAGTCATGATTGAGGTTTAATAATGAAGAAGGGAGGATTAAAAATACGACTTACACTTGGTAAATCTCTAATGGCAAATCATCTGGGTCACTAAAAAAAGTAAACTGTTTACCTGTGTACTCGTCCACTCTAACAGGCTCAACCTCAATACCGTGACTGACTAAATACTTAACGACCGCATCAATATCATTTACCTTAAACGCCAAATGGCGTAAGCCTTGCGCTTCAGGATAGCTGGGCCTTTGAGGTGCATTAGGGAGTGAAAACAACTCTATTTGACTGCCATCAGGTAAGGCTACATCGAGCTTATAGGAGTCTCTTGCTTCACGGTAATTTTCGGCGATAACCTTAAAACCTAAAATCTCAGTGTAAAAATGCTTGGACTTAACATAGTCATTGCAAATAATCGCCACATGATGAATTCCGTTAAACATATCGCTCCTGTTTTTATAAGTTTATTGCCGAAATAATGAAACTAAGTTGCGTTGAAAGATACCTTTTTTAGCGTTGCTTTTTGGCAGATTTTGCCAGTGCTTTTTGGCGCGCTTGCTGTTTTAGTGAGCCTTTTTTAGTTTTACGCGTCACAGGCGCGACTTGGCTTAAGTCAGGCTCAAAACCGCTATACCATTGCTGTGGTAATCGCCTGTCTAAAAAGGCTTCAAGCTTTATTAACTGTGGCTCATCATCAACACTTAATAAGGTAATCGCTTGGCCTTCTTTGCCTGCCCTGCCAGTGCGGCCAATGCGATGAATATAATCTTCATTTTGAAATGGTAACTCAATATTAATCACATAATGCAGTTCATTAATATCTAAGCCTCTGGCTGCGACATCGGTGGCCACCAACGCTTTAACTTCACCCGATTTAAATTGCTCAAGTACGGTTTCGCGCACCGCTTGAGATAAATCAGCATGAAATGCCGCCGCATTAACGCCCACTTGCACCATTTGTTTAGCAAGCTTATCCGCACCTTGTTTAGTGCGGCTGAACACTAATGCCTGTTGCCAATTCTCTTTGTTAATAAGGTGGCATAACAAAGGCAGCTTTTTATTAGCATCGACGTTATAGACTCGCTCCACAATTTTGGCTGCCGTAGTATTGCGCTCACTCGCTTCAATCACATGGGGTGATTGCAGTAACCGCTTACTGAATTTAAAAATGCGATCATCCAATGTAGCTGAAAAAAGACATGTTTGGCGAGTTTTCGGTAAGCGTTTCAAGATGTCGATGATTTCATCTCTAAAGCCCATGTCTAACATGCGATCGGCTTCATCAAGCACTAGATAGTTAATGTCTGATAAAGACAAAGCCTGCTGACGAACTAAATCCAGCAGACGCCCAGGCGTTGCAACAATAATATCAGCGCCACGCTTTATCGCTTCAATTTGCGCTTTAATAGCAACCCCGCCATAAACAGACACAGTCTTAATAGGCGTTAATTTAGCGTAGCTTTCAACACTCTGGCTTACTTGCTGCGACAGTTCTCGGGTTGGAACCAATATTAATGCTTGAGTTGAACCAGATTGTGGAGCTGCTGATTGTTGAGCCGCAGATTGAAGCTTATTAAGTAATTGCTGCAAGATAGGTAATGCAAAGGCCGCCGTTTTACCTGTGCCCGTTTGCGCGCCGGCTAATACATCTTTACCAGCAAGAATGACAGGTATTGCTTGTTGCTGTATTGAAGAAGGCTGTAGGTATTTCAACTCGGTTAAACGTTGTAAAAGTTGAGTCTGAAGCTCAAGTTCGGCAAAAGGCATGCATTTATCTCCAAAAATACTGACCATTATTTTACCATGTCAGTTACATTTTCACGATGTAGCAGTGATGATTTCCGCCACTAAATTTTCATCATAAAGGTCATTTTTAGGCAAAAAATTAAAAAATCATTCAAAAATTTGATTTACTCAAGGTTAAATAAAACCTTACAAATACAATATGTTATAACATATCAAAAAATTAAAACTATATAATTCAGCCATTAATGAACAAATCATATAAGCAAATTTTATTCTGCACTAAGTGGTCACATTTCAGTCATCAAAATATCAAATAACTGCAAGCTAACATTCATAACATCTGATTAACCTTTGTGCGATTTCATTGGGCAGCTAACTCTGCTGTTAACCACCACTCGTCAATAGGATAGACAATAAGATGAATAAGACCTGGAAAGCATCTTACGGTGTGCTTGCTTTAGTCATTTCAAGTGCCTTAAATGCTGAAGTGCTACCGTCATACCAAACTGAGAATGCTTGGTTTACTGATGCGCAAAGCGCAATCGACACAAAACTGGATACTGATAATCAATTTAAAGCCAAAAACGTGATCATTTTTGTTGGCGATGGCATGGGCGTTTCAACCCTAACTGCATCGCGTATTCTTCAGGGACAAATGGCAGGACAACCTGGTGAAGAAGGTTACTTAAGCTTCGAAACATTCCCTCACACTGCGTTAGTGAAAACCTATAACGTTGATGCACAAACGCCGGACTCTGCGGGCACGATGACAGCCATGATGTCAGGCCTAAAAAGTGATGCTGGTGTTTTAGGTGTCGATGAAGATATCGTTCGCGGTGACTGTTCAACGGTTGCCGGAAACGAAGTCGTCACAGCGCTTGAACTTGCAGAAATCAAAGGCTTATCAACGGGTGTTGTTTCAACGGCGCGTATCACCCATGCAACGCCAGCTGCAACCTATGCAAAATCAGCTGATCGTAACTGGGAAGATATCTCAGACATGCCAGAAGATGCAGTAACGGGTGGATGTAAAGACATTGCCGATCAACTGGTAAATTTTGAAGCCAATCTAGAAGCACGTTTTCAAGGTGTGGATATCGATGGTATCGAAGTCGTCATGGGCGGCGGTCGTCGTCACTTTTTGCCAAAAGATGCCACATTTAACAGCGCTGATGCCGTCAGTGAGATTGAAGGTGATCGCACAGATTCACGTGATTTAACCGCAGAATGGCAAGCAAAATACAGCGAAGGTGTTTACGTCATGGATCAAGCAGGATTTGATGCCATCGACACTGAAAATACCAAGCAAGTCATGGGCCTATTTAATGAGTCTCATATGCAGTATGAAGCAGACCGCGACAATGATGTGGCAGGTGAACCTTCAATTGCTGAAATGACAGGCAAAGCTATTGATATTCTTGATAACAATGACAATGGTTTCTTCTTAATGGTTGAATCTGGTCGTATTGACCATGGCCACCATGCTGGTAGCGCTTATAACGCATTAACTGACGCTATTGCCCTATCTGATGCAGTTAAAGAAGCTGTCGCAAAAACCGACCCAAGCGAAACCCTTATTTTGGTTACTGCAGATCACGGCCATGTATTTACTATTGCAGGTTACCCAAAACGCGGTAACCCAATTTTAGGCAAAGTCGTTAGTATTGGCAGCGAAGAACCTGCAACAGCTTCAGATGGCCTACCGTACACAACACTCGGCTACACCAATGGTAATGGCTTCCATGATTTAGGCGACGAAACCAATGCGGACGCTGGTTATGGCGAAGACGTGAATGCTGGTCGTCAGGATTTAACTAACGTTGATACCACTACATCAGGATTTCACCAAGAAGCCTTGATTCCAATGAGCTCAGAGACCCACTCAGGTGAAGACATTACTTTGCATGCACAAGGCCCTGGCGCGCAACTTGTTCAAGGTGTTGTTGAGCAAAGCGTGGTATTTCACCTTATTGAACAATCTCTCGACTTAATTCAGGAATAAGCAGGAAATGAACATGAAAAACTTAAATCTATCTCTTGTCGCCCTTGCTGTAATAGGTCTATCTGCTTGTTCAGACGGTGATGATGGTGCTAACGGAACCAATGGTACTGACGGTACAAATGGTGTTGATGGCTCAAATGGCTCAACGAGCCTTATCGTACAAACAGCATTAGCTATTGGCGATGCTAACTGCCCTAATAGTGGTGTACAGATTGATTCAGGTATTGATACTGATAATGACGGTGCATTACAAACGGCTGAAATCACTGCTACAGAATATGTATGTGCCCCAGGTAATACTGAAATCAGCACCAGCGAAATCTTAACCAGTGTTAATAACGACTGGTTTGTAGCCGGTCAGCAAGAAATCACTACCGCACGCCAAAATTGGCTAAACGCGACTATGCCAAGTTTAACTGCAAGCAACACTGCTAAAACATCAGCGCAATCAGTCGCTGCAGTGAATGCTAGCGCGTTAAATGAACTACGTGGTAGCGCTAAAAACGTGATTTTGTTTGTAGGTGATGGCATGGGTATTTCTACTGTCACAGCAGCGCGTATTTTAGAAGGACAAATGCAAGGTAAAAACGGTGAAGAGCATAACCTTTCATTCGATACCTTCCCATTTGCAGGCCTTGCTAAAACCTACAACGTTGATGCACAAACGCCAGATTCAGCAGGTACCATGACTGCAATGATGAGTGGTGTGAAAACAGACGCGGGCATTTTAGGTGTTGATGAAAATGTTGAACGTGGCGATTGCAGCACAGTCGCAGGCACTGAGTTAATCACCGCATTAGAACTGGCAGAAATAGCGGGTAAATCAACGGGGGTAATCTCAACTGCACGTATTACCCATGCAACACCCGCAGCCACTTATGCCAAATCTGCCGATCGTAACTGGGAAGATATCTCAGATATGCCTGCAGAGGCCGTTACAGCAGGTTGTAAAGATATTGCTGACCAACTGGTTAACTTTGAAGCCAACCTTGAAGCGCGCATTAATGGGATAGATGTTGACGGAATCGACGTCGTAATGGGTGGCGGTCGCCGTCATTTCTTACCTAAAGATGCAGCTTACAACTCAGCAGATGCAGTCAGTTCAGTTGAAGGCGACCGTACCGATGGTCGTGATTTAACAGCTGAGTGGCAAGCGACCTACACAGACGGTGTGTATGTGATGGACCAAGCTGGCTTTGATGCTATTGATGCCGCTAATACTACTCGTGTTATGGGCTTATTTAACGAGTCTCATATGCAATACGAAGCTGATCGCGCCAATGATATTGCCGGTGAACCTTCTGTCGCTGAAATGACAGCTAAAGCTATTGATATCCTAGATAACAATGATGAAGGTTTCTTCCTAACGGTTGAATCAGGTCGTATCGACCATGGCCATCATGCTGGCAGTGCATACAATGCCCTAACGGACACCATTGCATTTTCAGATGCGATTGCCAAAGCAGTTGAAATGACGGATATGTCTGACACATTAATCATAGTTACTGCCGATCATGGCCACGTATTTACCATTGCAGGTTACCCAAAACGCGGTAACCCAATCTTAGGTAAAGTGGTTGGTATTGGTAGCGAAGAACCTTCAACAGCTTCAGATGGTATGCCATACACCACACTGGGTTATACCAATGGACGCGGCTTTAAAAACCTAGGTACAGAAACTGATGCAGATGCAGGTTACGGTGAAGACATTACCGCTGGTCGATTTGACCTCACTGATGTCGACACTGCCTCTTCTGGTTTCCACCAAGAGTCATTAGTGCCTACCAGCTCTGAAACTCATGCAGGTGAAGATGTTGGGATCTATGCTTACGGCCCAGGAGCAATGTTAGTCAATGGCACCAATGAACAGAGTGTGATTTACCACATCATGGACTTTGCTGCTGATTTAACTAACAAAGCTAACGCTGCTCAAACCAACTAGTCATTACTGAAATAAGAGCTTTAATAATAGCTGTTATAAGAGCTGTACTAAGAGCAGTTCTTTGAACAGTACTAAGAGCTGTAATAAACCCTTTGGCTGTAACCCAGTTGCAGCCATAGGGTTTAATTAATTATTTAGTCTTAACCTATCTACACCGACATTGAGCAAAATAACCAATGTCATAGGAGTTTTTGTGAAGTTATCACTGCCTTTATCATTCATGCTATCAAGCTTACTCATCACTTTATCGAGCGCTGCTGAGGCTCAATGTGAGTTATCACCATCAAACCTGCAGGCAAGTTATCAACTCACCTCCTCTGATAATTCGCCAAACGTATCGAGTAAAAATTCAAGCCACACAAGCAAGCTAAACCTATGGCGTCAGGGAAACACTGTCGCACATCAATATCCACAAACAGACATTACCGAATCGTGGTTTTTGCTCAATAATAAGCAAATCAAACCCACCCGTTTTTTTGATCATTATCAACGCGGTATAGAATACCAACCCGGAGAAGTCGTACACGGGAAATCTGAACACGACTGGTCATATCGTTATCAATTTATCTCTGACAAGCTTATTTCACAGTTAACCCTTAGCGCAGAAACAGGCAAAGGCTGTGAGCGTCAGCAAGTATTAACTCAGACCTCTGCCAACAGTAAAATTGAGTTAGTTTGGTTACCAGAACTTCAACTTATTAGTCGTTTTAGCTGGACAAAAAACCAAGGGAAACATCAAACACATGAGCAATGGCAACTGACTGAACTCAGCCATGATGCAAATAAAATCACTGCTTTTTTCAAACATCTTAATCATTACAAAATGACCGATTACGCCGATATTGGTGACGATCATAGCGATGAGTTTTTAACTAAGATGGTGACGCTAGGGTTTGTTGAGCACGGCGCATCTGGGTTTTATGACACAGAAGGAAAAGCAATCAGTGATGGGCATTCACATTCTCATTAACATGGACATTAAACATTCAATTTATATAGTGTTTCCAAACTGGTTTTGAGTTAAAGGCGGTCTGTATAACACGCTTTCAAAAGGGAGTTGCTCGTAACTCCCTGCTAATCTTGCTTATAAGCAATCAACAAACTTGAGTGATCACTCTCACTCCAGCCTAATCACTAACTACCCTCCCTACTTTCTACTATCTACTTCTACAATCCGCCCTATCTTCTAGCCTGCAATCGTTTATGAAACTTGATATAAAACAAGTGCATTATTGATTTCAAATAGCTACCTTTATAGATATAAGGATAGCGATGATTTAAGGCCTGTTGATCTTTYGAGGTTGTTTTKGCAGCGAATTGTTGGCCATTGGTACAAGGCAGAGACTTTGTGGTGTAGTTATTCTACATAAGAAGTCGATAACGCAGTAAAATGACCAACAAACGCTGCCCGAAGGGTTCGACTAAAAGTTGAACTCTAGTATTACCTTGTTCGTATGAATAATTGTTCATACGAGATTTTCAATAATTGCAGACTATTCAATATCGAATCGATTTATGGTCTAATGCAGGGAAATTTTACGCTGCCTTTTATGCAGAGTTTTTCGTTATCATGCTGAATCGAATCTGCATGGCTACATTCCACGCTGTTTCTAGTAAACTTGATCACACTCTCGCTGATTAAAGTTTCTGCAAAGCAAGCAATGGCATACACTCGCAGTTAATTATCGCACATTATAGGAATACACAGATGTCTGAGGGCGACCCAAAGAACACGCATTTTGGTTATAAAACCGTTGATTCAGAAAAGAAAGCTGACTTAGTTGCTGACGTATTTCACTCGGTTGCTGCTAAATACGACATCATGAATGATGTTATGTCATTTGGTGTTCATCGCTTCTGGAAACGCCACACGATTGCTACAGCGGGCGCTCGTCCTGGTATGAAAGTACTGGATTTAGCAGGCGGCACTGGTGATTTAACCGCTAAGTTTTCACATTTAGTCGGCGATCGCGGCCAAGTTATTCTTGCCGATATCAATGATTCAATGCTTAAAGTTGGCCGTACGAAACTACGCGATAAAGGCATTGTGGGTAATGTTGATTACGTTCAAGCCAATGCTGAAGCACTGCCATTCCCAGATAACCATTTTGATATTATTACTATCGCGTTTGGTTTACGTAATGTAACTGACAAAGATGCTGCACTGCGTTCAATGCGCCGAGTATTAAAGCCAGGCGGAAAATTACTGGTACTTGAGTTCTCTAAGCCTCAACATGAAGTAATGCGCAAGGTATATGACCTTTACAGCTTTAAAGTGTTACCTAAAATGGGCGCATTGATCACTCAAGATGCCGACAGCTATGAATACTTAGCTGAGTCGATTCGCATGCATCCTGATCAAGAAACCTTAAAGCAAATGATGATTGACGCAGGTCTTGAGCAAGTTGACTACACCAACATGACTGACGGTGTTGTCGCGCTTCATCGAGGCTATAAGTTCTAATGAAGCCCAATCATTTTTCACTATTGGCTTGCGCAGCAATCGAAACTGCGCAATAGCAGTTTCGATTG
>NZ_VKHR01000043.1 GCF_009663145.1 Shewanella sp. TC10 | reverse complement strand
CCGCTAGACCTGGTACTCGTTTACCAGGTCTAGCGGTCATTCTTGTTGGCGCTGATGCCGCCTCACAGGTATACGTAGGCAGCAAACGCCGCGCCTGTGAAGAAGTTGGGTTTGAGTCATACTCTTATGACCTTGAAACCACTACCACTGAAGAAGAACTGCTTGCACTGATTGACCAGTGTAATGACGACCCTAAAATCGACGGTATTTTGGTGCAATTACCTTTACCTGATCACATCGAAGACTCTAAAGTTATTGAGCGTATTAGACCTGATAAAGATGTTGATGGATTCCATCCATATAATGTCGGTAGATTAGCACAGCGCATCCCAGTGCTGCGCTCATGTACCCCAAAAGGCATTATTACCTTAATCAAATCTACTGGTGTTGATACTTACGGCTTAGATGCCACTATTGTAGGTGCATCAAATATTGTTGGTCGCCCAATGACGTTAGAGCTATTGCTGGCTGGTTGCACTACGACTACATGTCATCGTTTTACCAAAAACCTAGAACAAAAAGTTCGCCAAGCAGATTTGTTGGTTGTGGCAGTAGGTAAACCTGGCTTCATACCTGGAGACTGGATCAAGCCTGGCGCTATCGTGATTGATGTAGGTATTAACCGACTAGAAAGCGGCAAGCTTGTGGGTGATGTAGAATTTGATATTGCAGCTGAAAAAGCCGCATTTATCACACCTGTACCTGGTGGCGTTGGTCCAATGACCATTGCAAGCCTACTCGAGAATACCTTGTATGCAGCTGAAGAATACCACGACTAATAAAGTCTAGTTAGACATGATAAAAAACCTATCATTTACGCTTTGCTAAAACAGTCGCTGACACAAAAAAAGCCTGCAGATTTGCAGGCTTTTTATTTTACTAAGGTAGCGACTTAATATATTCACTTATCAATATACTAAATTCATCGCTTGACTCACTTGAGCTTAAGACTTCTTACGCCAAGTCGTGCCTTCTTCGCCATCTTCTAAGACAACATTTAACGCATTAAGTCTGTCACGAGCGGCATCGGCAGCTGGCCAGTCTTTTTCTGCTCGGGCACGATTACGCTCAACAATTAACGCTTCGATTTCGGCTACTTCATCGTCACTACCCTCACCTTGGAAGTAAGCGTCAACATCACGATTAATAATACCTAAAACATCCGTTAATGACTTTAAGCTAACACCTAATGCACTGGCTTGTGCCATATCAACTAATTTTAAACGATTAATTTCACGCACCATTTCAAAAATAACTGAATAGGCTTCAGGCGTATTGAAATCATCATCCATTGCTGTTTTAAATTTAACAACAAACTCTTCAGCAGCTGCTGCAGCAACGGTCAAATCTAAGCCTTTAAGCGAAGTATAAATGCGCTCAAGAGCTGATTTAGCTTGCTTTAAATTATCTTCTGAATAGTTCAGTTGACTGCGATAATGACCTGATAACAAGAAGTAACGCACAGTTTCGGGATCGTAATGAGCTAAAACATCACGAATCGTAAAGAAGTTACCTAAAGATTTAGACATTTTCTCTTTATCAACCATCACCATACCGGTGTGCATCCAATAGTTAACGTATTGAGTGCCATGGGCGCAGCATGATTGTGCAATTTCATTTTCATGATGCGGGAACTGTAAATCGCTACCGCCGCCATGAATATCGAAGTGATTGCCTAAATGTTTGCTGTTCATCGCTGAACATTCAATGTGCCACCCTGGGCGGCCTGGTCCCCAAGGAGATTCCCAAGTTGGTTCTCCTGGTTTTGACATTTTCCACAACACAAAGTCCATTGGATCGCGTTTAGTGTCTTCCACTTCAACGCGCGCGCCAGCTTGGAGCTGTTCAAGGTGTTGACCTGATAAACGTCCGTACTCAGCATAAGAAGACACACTAAACAGGACATCACCACTTTCAGACACATAAGCGTGGTCTTTAGCAATAAGCGTTTGCACCATCTCAATGATTTCTTCGATGTGTAATGTTGCTCTTGGCTCAAAGTCAGGACGCATCATATTAAGTGAGTCAAAATCATTGTGCATTTCGCCAATTAATCGCTCAGTTAATGAATCACAACTTTCATTGTTTTCAGCAGCACGTTTAATGATTTTGTCATCAACGTCAGTAATATTACGAAGGTAATTCACTTCATAACCACGGTAACGTAAATAACGAACAATCATATCGAAAGAAACAAAAGTACGACCATGACCAATGTGACATAAATCGTATATGGTAATACCACATACATACATATCTATCTTGCCAGGGTTAATCGGCTTAAATTCTTGCTTTTCACGACTCATACTATTGTAAATTTTCAACATCGATGGTTCTCTTTCACTCATTTTAATACCAATATAATGGAGCCAAAGTCTATCATGAGCAACACTGTTTTGAACACTGCACTTTAAGCCTCACGTTAGATAAGTTAGAATCGCGCAACAATTTTTATCTAGGTATTTAAATATGATCACTTTGCACACAAACATGGGCGATATTAAAATTGCTCTTAATGCTGAAAAAGCACCTCTTACTGTTGAAAACTTCATCAAGTACGTTAAAGACGGTTTTTATGATGGCACTGTTTTTCACCGTGTAATTGATGGATTCATGGTTCAAGGTGGTGGTTTTACTGAAGATATGGTTCAGAAAACTCCTAATGCTGCTATCAAAAATGAAGCAAACAACGGTTTATCAAACAAAGTTGGCACATTAGCAATGGCGCGTACTTCTGATCCGCATTCGGCGACCGCGCAATTCTTCATTAACGTTAGCGACAATACTTTCTTAGATCACAAAGCAGAAACTGGCCAAGGCTGGGGTTACTGTGTATTTGCTGAAGTAGTTGAAGGCATGGACATCGTAGAAAAAATTAAAGCTGTAAGCACGGGTAACCGTGGTATGCATCAAGATGTACCACTGGAAGCTGTGGTTATCAACAGTGCTAGCATTGCTGAATAAGCGATAGTGCACACTGTATTTATGGGCGATTTGCACTTAAGTGCTGATCGCCCTGATATCTCCCAAGCCTTTGTAGACTACCTCAATTCAGATTTATCTGACGTTGAAGCTATGTATATTATTGGCGATTTGTTTGAAGTATGGACCAGTGATGATATCGCTGAACCCTTTACTGACGACATTGCTGCGCACATCAAAAAAATATCTAAACGTATGCCTGTTTATTTCATTCATGGCAATCGTGACTTTATGATAGGTAAAGAGTTTGCGGCTAAATCGGGGATGCAATTACTGCCCGAAATAAAAGTACTCGATTTATATGGCGTTAAAACCGTTGTGCTACATGGCGACAGCTTATGCACTTTAGATAAATCTTATCAACGATTTCGTCGCTTTAGAAACTCAGCAATCGTTAAATGGATTTATTGTCACTTACCCAAATCGACTCGGCAAAAAATCGCTGCAGATATCAGGCATAAAAGCGAAAACGGAAATCAAGATAAAAGCTATGTCATCATGGATGTAGAACAATCTGCGGTTGATGCCTTATTAGATAACACCCAAACCCAAACCATGATCCATGGGCATACTCATCGTCCCGCCATTCACCAATTAGAAAATAATAGACAGCGCATTGTCGTCGGTGACTGGTATGAGCAAGGTAGTATTTTAATTGTAAAAAAAGACAGTGCTGAATTACAGCAACTGCCCTTCTCAGCTAAGAAATAATTATTCTGAGCAGCTAATTAAAAATAACTCTAAAACTGCATCAAGTAATTAATGCTAAATACTCCCCTTACGGCTTATGCTAGCAACTAGCTAGGTTAGTTTTCATTCTTCTGATTTATGATTCAAATCACTTTGATAAGTTAAGCTGGTGTACCGCTGTGAAATTTGAAGTCTTTATCAGGTGATAAAATCAATTCAGCTTCTACTTTGGCAAAATGAGCGACGCGCTCACTGATATCTTTCTTCGAAATAGACTCTGCAAGTGATAAATAATCTTGGTAATGACGTGCTTCAGAGCGCAACAAAGAGATATAAAACTTTTCTAAATCAGCGTCTAGATGCGGTGCTAATTTTGCAAAACGCTCGCAAGACCTTGCCTCAATAAATGCACCAATAATAAGTTTATCAACCAGCGCATCTGGCTCGAAGGTTTTAACGTACTTCATCATCCCTTTGGCGTAACGCCCTGCTTCTAAAAGTTCATAAGGCACATTCTTTTTATCCATTAACTCCATGACTTGATAAAAGTGATGTAACTCCTCTTTTATCAGCAGCACCATTTTATCCACTAAATCCTGTCCATAGGGGCAATTATCCCTAACCGTGACCTGTTTGGTGATATTACTTTTGCCTTTTAAACTTGTTAAGTCACCGATTCTTTTATAGGCAAATTCTTCATAAGGCTTCACCCATTCAGTTAATCGACTTGCACTTTCTTTATCAACCGCATATTTACGGATAAGAAACATGGCGCTTTGGGCAGCTTTTAGCTCGCATAATAAATGATCTCGAAGAATGACTGATAAATTATCAGAGTTACTCGCCATTTCTATCCAGCTATCAGGGGTTTCACACTTTAAAAATTGGTAAATTGGCGCCAGTAATTGCTGCATCTTATTTTAAACTTTTATAAGGATTTAAACGTATTTTACCTGCGTTAAGGACTTTTCTACAGATAAAACACGATTAGTCCTTGACGAATCGATGCTTATGTTCAATAAATAGTCTATACATCTTCGTAACAATAGTTGCTAAAGTTGTATTTCAATCTTCTTAAATGGATAAACTTCGAAAGGGATGAAGTTATTACTTAATGAGCTAACGGTTAAGCGAATTGAGTATGTGTTGGGCTGATTAAGGCGATTGATATATGGGGCTATGATCAGTTCGTCTGAAGTTTGGCGAGCTATGTATGAATGCTAAACAAGGATAATAAAAATGATACTAAATCACTTAATGGGGCTATACACTCATCCGAAACAAGAGTGGAAAACAATTGAACGCAATCACGAGGCAGTAAAGAGCAGCCTCAGTCACATCTTACTTATCGCATTAATTCCAGCAGTATGTAGTTTTATCGCAACAGCTTATATCGGTTGGCATCCAGCTAATGGTGAACCACTATTTCTCACCCCACAAAGCGCAATGTTTATGTCAGTAGGGATGTATTTCGGTCTTATCGCAGGTGTCATGGCTCTAGCATATTTATCTTTTTGGATGGCTAAAACATTTGATGCATCTCCAACATTTACCCAAGCTTTAGAACTTGCAGCCTATACTGCAACGCCATTATTTATGGTGGGTATTGCTGTATTGTATCCAGTACTTTGGTTTATCATGCTCGTGGGTTTAGCAGGCTTAGCCTATTCGGTTTATTTACTGTATGCAGGCGTGCCTATTATTATGAATATTCCTGAAGAAAAAGGCTTCATCTATGCCAGTTCAGTCGTCACTGCTGGATTAGTTTTATTAGTCGGATTAATGGGAAGCAGCGTGATTTTATGGAGCTTAGGTTTTGGCCCAATGATGCAATAGGCTTTTATAGGCTATAATTAAAGGCGCTTACGCGCCTTTTTTAATGTGTTTTCATCCCGTTTTCAGCAAATTCATTAAATAAAACCGCTAATTTTGTCGCACTTACAATACGCTTAACTTTATACAAAAATCTGCAACTGCCTTTAGGATGAAATATGACCAAAAACACTTATCAAAAACTTCTCTTTGTGATCCTATTGCTAGTTGGCTTATTTGCAATAAATCATTGGGTTAAGTCTTCTAACCAAACTGATTTAGCACAACAAGCTTCAATTGATGAACAAATTGCAGTTTCAAAAGTGGAAAAACCGTCATCCGCAGTTTTAGAGCCAAAAGATATTAGCATTGATTCCTTAGATGGGCTTATCGAGCTATTTAACTCTCTCAACTACAACACAGAAAGTTGGCAAGCGGGTGTGCGAGAAGTACCTAGACTGACCTTTGAGCGAGTGAGTGAAAAGTGGCAACAAACATCGAATGAAATACCAGTACAGCTCAAAAAGATGGTTTTCTTTAGATTGATGGCACCGTTAATTTTAATCAGTAATGAAAATATAATTATAGAAAGAGAAGTTGTAAAACAAGCTCAATTAAATGATAAAGAACTAATCGCAATTGCACAAAAGTACCGAGTGATAAGTGAGCCTATAGACGCAATCACTGATGAACAACGTCTGCAATTATTAAAGCGAGTCGATATCATGCCACCTTCACTTGTTCTGGCACAAGCAGCAGAAGAAAGTGGCTGGGCAACATCGAGGTTTACCCTTGAAGGAAATGCATTCTTTGGTCAATGGGATTTCAGTGGCAATGGCATGATCCCTAAACAGCAACGCAAAGAGCTAGGTAATTATGGCTTAGCAAGATTTGACAGCCCACAAGCATCTGTTGAGGGCTATATGCTTAACATTAACACCAATGCTGCCTATATAAAGTTAAGAGAGCTTAGGCGAGATCTAAGAGCAAATGAACAGCCAATAACAGGATTAGAGCTAGCAAATACGTTAGATAAGTATTCTGAGCGAGGACAAGCGTACATAGATGGTATTAAAGGAATGATCCGTTTTAATAAATTAGACCAAGTCGATGTTGCTTATTTAAGTGACGATGCACCACTTCATTTAATATCGTCAAATCAATAAAACCAATCCAATAAAAAAGCCAGAGTAATTTAATGACTCTGGCTTTTTAATAATGATTTCGTTAACTGTTATTTATGCGAATGAATCACGTAATGGCACAGTTAAGTTAAACACTAATTGCTCTTTAGTTGAGTCTTTATTATCAGCGCAGAAGTAACCTTCACGTTCAAACTGATAGGCTTTTTCAACCTCAGCGTTAACTAATCCAGCTTCAACTACACCGTTTAGAACCACTAATGATTCGTCATTTAGCACTTCATCTACTGTTTCAAATGATGCTGGTGAAGCCTCAGTGAATAAACGATTGTAAAGACGGAACTCTGCAGGTTTTGCTGTTGAAGCCTCAACCCAATGAATCACACCTTTAACCTTACGACCATCACTTGGATTCTTACCTAAAGTTTCGTTGTCATAAGTACAATAAACGGTAGTTACATTGCCTTCGTCGTCTTGGTCAATGCGCTCAGCTTTAATGACATAAGCATTACGTAAGCGAACTTCTTTGCCTAATACTAGACGTTTGAAGTGTTTATTAGCTGACTCACGAAAATCTTCAGCATCAATAAATAACTCTTTACCGAATGCTAACTCACGAGTCCCCATTTCAGGTTTATTCGGATGCATTGGCGCATTAATTATTTCAGGCGTATCTGAAGGATAGTTTTCTATAACGACTTTAATCGGCTTCAAAACTGCCATAGCTCGAGGTGCAAATTCGTTTAATTCTTCACGGATACACGCATCAAGTACGCCACCTTCGATTAAGTTTTCTTGCTTAGTCACTCCAATACGCTGACAAAACTCACGGATCGATGCAGGTGTATAACCACGACGACGTAAACCGGCAATCGTAGGCATACGAGGGTCATCCCAACCATTAACCAAGTTACGAGTAACAAGAGCATTCAGTTTGCGCTTTGACATCAAGGTATATTCAAGGTTTAGTCTTGAAAATTCATATTGTCTTGTACGATTCGGTAAATTGAAATCATCTAAATGATCAAGTACCCAATCGTATAAGCGACGATTGTCTTGGAACTCTAATGTACATAAAGAGTGAGTAATATTTTCAAGCGCATCAGAAATACAATGTGTGAAATCGTACATTGGGTAAATGCACCATTTATCACCTGTTTGATGATGGTGGGCAAAACGAATTCGATAAATAACTGGATCGCGCATACACATAAACGGTGAAGCCATGTCTATTTTTGCACGAAGCGCACATTCACCTTCTTTGAACTCACCGTTACGCATTTTTTCAAAAAGCGCTAGATTCTCTTCAACTGAGGTGTCACGGTAAGGGCTGTTTTTACCTGGCTCTTTTAAGCTACCACGGTATTCACGCGTTTCTTCTGCGTTTAAGAAACAAACGTAAGCCAATCCTTTAGTGATCAATTCAACAGCATATTGATGCAGCTGATCAAAATAATTAGAAGAGTAACGAATTTCACCAGACCAATCGAAACCTAACCAACGAACATCATCCTGAATAGAATGAACATAATCTATGTCTTCTTTTTCAGGGTTCGTATCATCAAAGCGTAAATTACATTGACCTTGATAATCTTTCGCGATACCAAAATTTAAACAAATAGACTTAGCATGGCCAATGTGTAAAAAACCATTTGGCTCTGGCGGGAAACGGGTTTGCACGTTGTTGTGCTTGCCACTTTTTAAGTCTTCATCAATGATATTACGTATGAAGTTACTTGGACGTACTTCGTTGTCCACTTGACTCATGGAGTTCCTCTTAGTGCACGATGGTAAAATTGTCAGACCTTCGATGATCCTACAGTTTTACACGAGTTACAATGCCTGTTTGATAAAAATAGTAGCCTAAAAACAAAAAACCAGCATTTATTAAAATGCTGGTTTTATTTTGAACATTAAAATAGGTTATTCAGTGATAACTCTTACACCTGGAATAATTTGTTGGCTCTTTTTACCTTGTTTCTTTAACCAGAGGTAATAGCCCACTAGTGCAATGGTAAAGAACGAAATCCAACTGATAGATTGCACAGGATGCTTAGCAATATTTGCACCTTGATAAACCACTGTTGCGCTACCGTAAGCCAATGCAAAAGTCCATAATGCGGCAAATCGTGCCCACTTATTACCAAACTCATTGACTAATGCGCCCATCGCAGCAACACATGGTGTGTACAACAGAATAAACAGTAAATAAGAGAAAGCAGCAACTTTAGTGGTGAAGCCAGCTTGAAGCGCGCTAAAGGTCGAACTGTCTACGCCCTGCTCTTCTGCCGCCTCTTCAATGCTTTCAACATTACCAACATCAAGTGATAAAGGATCTTCCGGTGCGATACCAAATAAGTTCTCAGGAATGGTGCCTAAGGCCTCAGAGAAGCTTTCAGATAAACTCGCTAATTCTTCGTCACCATCACTTGGGTCAGAATAAAGACTGTTTAACGTCCCTACAACGGCTTCTTTAGCAAAAATACCCGTAATAATACCTACAGTTGCAGGCCAGTTTTCTTGCTCAACACCCATTGGCGAGAATAGCGGTGTCACTTTTTGGCTCAATACACTCAATACCGATTCTTTACTGTCTTCATGACCAAAACTGCCATCAGTACCAATCGCATTAATGAAGTTAAGTAAAGTAACCACAATGACAATCGTTTTACCTGCTCCTAAAATGAAACTCTTAGTACGTTTAGTAGTACGAGAGAATACAGCCTTAAGCTTAGGCATTTCATAGCTTGGTAACTCCATGACAACTGCGCTGCTGCTGCCAGGTAATACTGTACTACGAAGTAATAAGCCTGTGCCTATCGCAGCGAAAATACCGATAATATAGAGCAGAAATACTAAGTTCTGACCAGAGTCAGGGAAGAAAGCTGCGGCAAACAATGCGTACACAGGTAAACGTGCACCACACGACATGAAAGGAGCCATCATGCCTGTAACGATTCTTTCTCGTTCACTGCCTAGTGTTCTTGTTGCCATAATTGCAGGTACTGAGCAACCAAAACCAACAATCATTGGAACAAATGCTTTGCCTGGTAAACCTATACGGCGCATCAAGCCATCGACAACGAAAGCCGCTCGAGACATATATCCAGATGCTTCAAGCACTGACAGAGCCAAAAATAGCGCAGCAATAACGGGAATGAAGGTCGCGACAGTTTGAATGCCTTGGCCGATTCCGCCAGCAAGAATGGTCACTAACCAAACAGGTGAGCCAATTGACTCAAGTAATGCACCAAATTGATCAACAAATACAGCGCCAGCTGCAATATCAAAGAAGTCGATGAATGAACTACCAACATTGATACTGAACATAAACATCAAGTACATAACAAATAGGAATACAGGTATGCCGAGTACAGGATGAAGTAATACTTTATCAAGCTTGTCACTGGCACTTTCATGACCTGCGACATTAACTGAACTATCAAATACTTTCTGAACAAAATCGAAACGAGTCGTCGCAACTAATACTTCAATATCAGTTCCTGATTGTTCTGCAATTTGAGTACAGTCATTGACAACATCCTTTAAGCTGGTGCTATCGCAATGACCGCAACCATTACCATTGCCTAACATGGCTAGCGCACGACCACGGCTTAAACCTTGTGAGTGATGCTGTAATTTTTTTACACCTGACTCGATACTTTCATCGTAATCAAGCATTAATGGTGATTCAGTGATTTCACCATTTAATAATCTTAAAACCTGATCTTGAACCTGCTTAACGTCTGACTCTTCTCTAGAACAAACAGCAATAACTGGGCAACCCAGCTCTTTGCTCATGGAGTCTAAATCAGTATTAATGCCAAGTTTTTTTGCTGCATCTATTTTATTAAGTACAACAACCATAGGGATGCCAAGCTCTCTAAGTTGTACTGTTAAATAAAGATGTCTTTCTATATTAGTCGCATCAACTAAATTGATAATGCCATCAACACGTTGTTCAGCGAGGTACTGTTGGGCAATTTGCTCATCAAGAGAACAGTCACAAGTATTACCTGCAGGTAACAAATCGTAAATACCTGGCAAATCAGTCAGGTGCACATTGGTATTGTCTAATGTGAAATAGCCAGTTTTCTTCTCTACCGTTACACCAGACCAGTTACCAACTTGCTGGTTTGAACCTGTTAGTGCATTAAATAATGTAGATTTACCTGCATTTGGATTACCAACTGTGACGCAGTGGAATTCTTTAGTCATTTGTTACTACTACCTCAATGATATCTGCTAAATCGCGACGCATACACAAACGACTGCCACGTAATTCTAATTCAACTCCAGAACCCATAGGGGCACGGCGTAACATTCTAAACGCTGTATGAGGAGTAATCCCCATAGATAACAACTTACGCTTTACAGTTTGAGGTAAAGAAAGTTGGCCGATTTCAGCAATCTTCGCCGTGTCTCCGGGATTAAGTTCACTGAGCTTCATTGGATATCCACCTTGCGTTCAAAATATTTATTATTGATTAATTTTATATTAGCCACTCTTGCAATACCTTTACCTAGATCATGTTTTGCAGGTGGAAACGAGAATAGTTTTCAATTGTATTGATAATTATGTGATAAAAAACCGTGAGAAAGTAGTGATTTTACACTTTAAACTATTAATTGGTTATTAAAGTAGCATTCAAGAATTGTTTATTAAGTACGAATATCTGATGGTAATAACCCGAAAATATATTCATCGATTTTAAGATTGCCAATGCTATGGTTTTCTCTTAACAAGCCCTCTTGTACAAAACCACATTTAAGCATAACTTTAGCTGAGCTAAGATTTTTAACTGCGCAATAACCTATGTATTTTTGGATATTAAACTGAATAATTCCCCAATCAATTACAGCCTTAAGACTCTCAGTTCCATAACCTAAACCTTGATGACATGGCGCAATAAGATAACCAACTTCAGCTCGATTCATCGCTTCACTTTCACGGCAAAAACCCGTTAAGCCAACAAACTCATTAGTATCCACAGTCTCGATAATCAATGTTAGCCATTTGCCCGACGCGTAATCCCAAGGTGCGAGCCTTTGATTAAAAGTCTCTTTAATATCAGCAACGGAAGTGACTTCTCTTATGTACTTTAATACTGATTGATTGGTATTTAAGGCAAGCACATTTGGCCAATCTGCTTCTTGTATGTTTCTGATAATCAGCCTGTCTGTATATAACTCAATCATTATCGAATCCCTTGTAAATCAGACAACTTAAATTTTCTACGTCCCTAAAACGAAAAAAGGCAGCCTAAGCTGCCTTCAACGATTAAATTTAAATTAACCGCGGCTTGTCACCTCAAGAAGGTGATAACCAAATTGAGTTTTAACTGGACCTTGCACTTCATTTAACGGGGCGCTAAATACGACTTCATCAAATTCGCGAACCATCATACCTGGGCCAAAAGAACCAAGTTCACCACCCTGTGCACCAGAAGGACAAGATGAGTTCGCTTTAGCGATTTCAGCGAAATCTGCACCCGCAATAATTTGCTGCTTTAATTGCTCACATTGCTCTTCTGAGCTAACTAAAAGGTGTCTTGCAGTTGCCTGTACCATGATGTACTCCTACTTCTGTAGATTTAAAAACTTCAAAAATTATAGGAAGCGTAAGCTCCCTATATGTGGTTCACAAAAGGTAAGCTAACAGCTATTAACTACTTTGCCAATTCAGATTCAATCCAACGGGCTATTTTTTTCTCCATAACTGCCATAGGTAGCGAACCAGTGGTGAGAATTTGGTCATGGAATGCTTTTAAGTCGAACCTTTCACCAAGTTTGGCTTCGGCATCAGCTCTTAGTTTTAAAATGGTCAGTTGGCCAATTTTATACGATAAAGCCTGCCCAGGTATGGCCATGTAACGCTCAACTTCAGCAACAATGTCAGATTCAGCCATAGGTGAGTTATCTTTCATATATTGTATTGCTTGTTCGCGGCTCCAACCTTTTGCATGCAAGCCAGTATCTACCACCAAACGCATAGCGCGAAGCATCTCGTCTGATAATTTACCAAAATACTGATAAGGATCTTTGAATAATCCCATTTCAATTCCCAAGTATTCTGCATAGAGTGCCCAGCCTTCCTCAAATGCTGTATAGCCTTGGAAACGTTGAAATTCAGGAATACCTGTAAGCTCCTGCTTTATTGCAATCTGAAAATGATGACCAGGTGCAGCCTCATGTAAAGATAGTGTTGTCATGCCCCACTTTGGCTGTGCTTTAAGATTATAAGTATTGATGTAAAACACACCAGGGCGAGATCCATCTACTGCTGGAGACTGATAAGAAGCCCCTGCCGCAGATTTTTCTCTGAAGCTTTCAACTGGCTTAACAACATAGTCTGCTTTAGGCATGATATTAAAATACTTTGGTAACTCTTTATTGATATCATTTTTTAAAGCCATATAACCATCAATAAGCCCCTGTCTTTCGCTAAAGAAATATTGAGGTTCGCTTCCTAAAGAAGCGAAAAAGGCCGTTAAGTCGCCTTCAAATTTAACTTGTTCACGCACAGAGTCCATTTCAGTTAAAATACGTTTAACTTCAGAAAGACCTATCTGATGAATTTCGTCAACTGGCATAGTGGTTGTAGTGTGACTATTTGCTAGAGACTGATACCACTCTTTACCGTTAGGTAAACCCCACCAGCCATCTGATGCTCTGGCATGTGGTAAATAGGTATCATTAAAGTAATTTCTAAGCTGTGTTAAAGCTGGTAATAGCTCAGCAGTAATCAACGCAGCATACTCACTGGTTAAAGCTGCTTTTTCTTCAGCAGTAAATTCATCTGGGAAAGAATTGATAGGCGCGTAAAATAAACTTTCATCTGCAGAAGTGACAAGTTGAGCATCAAGTTGCGGAATAATTCTTTCAACCAATACCTTTGGTAATACAACTTTACTTTTAATTCCTTCATCCATTCTAGCTTGCGCTAAAGAAGTCCACTGAATAAACCCTTTCAAGCGACCAAGCCAATTTTGGTAGTCTTCAACAGTGCTAAAAGGTTGAGCACTTTCACCACTGCCTAATTGGATCATGCTGATTACAGTACTGTAAAACTGATTCATCGGCATAAAATGTTCTGGGTATGATTCAGCTACTAAATCCATGTGTCTATCATAAATGAACATATCGAAGCTAAGCTTTAAATTTTCAGGCAGTGATTCAACATCTAGTGATTTAGCTTGCTTCAAATAACGAGAATTAAGCTCGTGACGTTGTTTAAGATATTCTTCAGTTAAAGAGCCGCCGAACTGGTCATTATAATCATTCACGCCTACATAGGTTGCGTAAATAGGCTCTAAAGCCAGTACATCTTTGAAATAGTTATCAGCCATTTCATTGTAAATATCTGCAGCTGTCTTTTGCTCTGTTTGCTCTGTTTTTTCTGCAGGAGTTTTTTGACTTGTTGGTACAGACGTTTGCGGTTCACTGCATGCTTGAAGAAGCATAAGAGATGAAACGGCCATCGCGATTAGCGTTTTTTGCATATTAATATCCCTATGTTCGACAAAAATAATGTCGAAAGTGTTAATGTCTTATTTATAATTATTGTTGGTAATTTAACTACCTTTTCATGCTATCAGAAAGTAATAAATTGTAACTGAGCATATCAAATAGAAGTTAAAAAAATCAGTGATAAAATTGAGATAAAAAAAAAGCCCCTTAAGGGGCTTTTTTTAATAACAATACTAAAGA
Organism: Shewanella sp. TC10; assembly: GCF_009663145.1. Classification (GTDB taxonomy): domain Bacteria; phylum Pseudomonadota; class Gammaproteobacteria; order Enterobacterales; family Shewanellaceae; genus Shewanella. Next base: position 32,903 of record NZ_VKHR01000043.1, on the reverse strand, counting down.
GTAATATTGTTGATACGTGCTTTTTCTTTGATGTAAGAAATATAACTGTTCGCACTACGCTTTGTCTTGCTGTGATTAGCAGCTCGATTAGCTCGTTTGTACGCAGACTTATATTGCTTCAAACTTAAATGAGCAAGTGTTAGCTCAAGTTCAGCTTCACCTGGTTCATCAAGACCTAAAGATAATGCTTTTTCAAACACAGGGATAGCAGATTTAGGTTGCTCAGCAATCGCTAAAATCTTACCTTGTTTAAGGAATAACTCAGCATCACCTGACATCTCTGCAGCTTGACCATAAAGTTTAGCCGCATCTTTGAAGTTCTTAGCATTATGATAGAAACCAGCCAAAATCTTAATCGACTTTTCAGACTCTTTGATCAGTCCTGATTTCATATGCTTTTCATAAAGCTTAGCAGCATTGTACGGAGCACCGTTTTGCGACATAAGCTGAGCCAGACGAGTAATGTTACCATCAGTCTCTAGAAAACCATTTTTATAAGCAAGATCGTAAGTCGCTAGTGACTTAGTATAATCTTCAGTCATCAAATAGAACTGCGCAAGCTGCACCCAAAGACGCTTATCGTCTTGGAATAAAGGCACCATAATTTCTAGTACTTTTACCGCTTCTTTATATTTCTTTTGATTGAAATATGCAGTCAATTTCATTTGATAAAGGCCTTTATCAGGCTTCTCAACTAAAGAAAGACCTTTATCAGCTACTTCAAGTACTTTATCCCACTCTTTAAGCTCACTGTAGGCAATACCGACACGACGGTATACTACTGGGTCAACTTTACAAGTGAAGTCCATCCACTTGTAGTAGTAAGGAATTGCTTCTTTGAACTTCTTTTCTTGTAATAACAAATCAGCATACAAGCGCAATGTTGCGCCGTGATCTGTTCCGCCAAGAATGTCGGCATCAACAGCAGTTTTTAAGTACTTAACAGCAGTTGCCATTTGGCCTTTTTCAGCATAGAAAGAACCAATCATTCGATCGATGTAAGCTTTATCAAAATCATTACTTGTATTTACTTCAAGTAAAATTTCAATTGCTTCATCTAATTGACCTTCTGTATATCTTTCAAATGCTCTTTGAACTTTCTTACCAGCACTTGCACCTACAGCTCTTGATTGACGGTCATCAATCGGACACTTTTCAGCAGCTTGCGCTGTAGAAACAGCAAGTAATGAAGTACAAGAAAAAGTCAGTAATAACGCACTAGCTAGAGTAGTTATCTTAAGCATTAATTACCCCTTATCCAGTGTGAAATCAAGCTGAACTGTCATACCAGGAACTTTCATCGCCTTACCATCAATGATTTTAGGCTTGTATTTCCATTTTTTTAACGCACGAACTGCTTCGCGGTTAAAGATACGTTTTGGTTCTGCTTTAATAACTTTAACGTCTTCGATTCCGCCTAATTCGTTAATAGTAAATGAAAGTTGTACATAACCTTCTTTACCATCACGTGCAGCAGCAATTGGGTATTGAGGATCAATACGTACAATCGGTGTTGCATCACCATCACGCGTCATCATGTTACCGAGCTTAAAGCCTGTGCTAGCACCGCCTGCCACAACACCACTCATGTTAAATGCCATATTCGTATCAATATCTGATGACGTATCTGGCGGAGTAGTTTCCGGCTTTGGTGGTTGCTCAGGTGGCGCTGGCGGCTTCGGTTTAACCCTTGGCTTATCCTGAACTTTCGTATCCTGCTTCTCCATACTGATCTCAATGATAGGAGAGTCAGTTGAGGTGTCGGCGCGCTTTGCGCCGCCACCGACCAAGAAGGCCATGAAGATAAACAAGGCGAAAGTAACAGCAGCACCTAAAATGAGTGATACTATTGCTCTCAGCATATTAGTCTTTCCCCGCTGAAATCGAAATCTTATCGATACCCGCTTTCTTAACGTTGTCCATTACTTTAACAACAAGGCCATGTTCGGCTTCTTGATCTGCTTCAATAAGAACTGCCGCTTCTGGTGCTTCAGCTAACATACGTTCTACGTTTGCTGTTACACGCTCGATGTCAACCTGACGGTTTTCCATCTTAATTACGCCTGTCTTACTCACACCAATAAAGATGTTCGCAGATTTTTGTTGTGTCGCAGTAGAAGCTTCAGGTTTCTTGTAATCAAGGCCTGATGGCTTAATGAACGAAGTCGTCACAATAAAGAAGATAAGCATGATAAACACGATATCTAGCATCGGTGTCATATCTACTTGTGCTTCTTCTTCTACGTTTAAATGCTTTTTACGTGCCATTTTAAATACTCTCTCTAGTGGTGCGGCAAGCTATCTTTAAGCTTTTCAAGACTGATTTTCATTTTTGCATCTAATCGTGTACTAAAAAATACACCTGATAGTGCAGCAACCATACCAGCCATTGTTGGCATGGTTGCCATTGAAATACCAGCCGCCATCATACGAGCGTTACTCGTACCATGAACTGCCATCACATCGAACACTGCGATCATTCCGGTTACAGTACCTAGTAGACCAATCATAGGACAGATTGCCACTAAGGTTTTGATCATCAGCATACGAGCATTCATATCTTGTTTTGCTTGGGACATCCAAGCTTCACGGATACGGTGCGCATACCAAGAGGTTGAATCCTCTCGATTATTCCATTGGTCTATAATACCTTTATGCTCTTTTGGTGCTACCCAACTGACATACCAAAAGCGCTCTAGCATCAAAACCCACATTAGGAATAGTACAGCCGCTACCAGCCAGAGGATATCTCCTCCGGTGGCCATGAAGCCCCTGACAGAGTCCCAAACGTCCATCAGGATTAGCAACATTAGTCAGCCCTCTTCTCAGCATGGTCTGCAATAATACCAGCACTTTGCTCTTCAAGAACTTGAACAACTGTTTTACTGCGAGCAACTACGATTGCATGCATTAACATTAACGGTAGTGCAGCAACTAGACCTTGTACAGTCGTCATCAATGCCATTGAAATACCGCCAGCCATTAGGCGAGGGTCACCTGTACCGAACAATTGAATTGTTTGGAAGGTTGCAATCATACCTGTAACAGTACCTAACAGACCCATCATAGGAGCAATAGCAGCTAGTACCTTAATGATTGAAATACGTGCTTCTAGAGCAGGTGTTTCTTTAAGAATAGCTTCATCTAGTTTCAACTCAAGAGTTTCAACGTCAACGTCTTTATTCTCATGATAAACCTTAAGTACACGGCCTAAAGCGTTGTTACCTGGGTTTTCAATATTCTTACGTTGGGCTTTAACTTTAGAGCCAACAAGGTAAAGAGTTACTAGACGTTCAATTGAAATCAATGCACCAAGAACTAAAATACCGATAATGATGTAACCAATTGGTCCACCCGCTTCGATACGCTCTTCAATAGTTGCTTTTTGAGTGAATACACTTAATAGAACACCACGAGCTGGATCTACGTATAACTTCTCGTATCCAGATGTTGCACTAGTAAATGATTTAACACTTGAAACTTGTGCGCTACCAGGCTGTTGAGAAAGTTTTTGAATCAAACCTAAGTCAGCGTTGTAAACAACATATTGACCATCAGCAAGTAAGTTGTAAGCACCAACACGCGTTACAGTAGTTGCTTGAACGTTACCGTCTAAGCCAGTGACTTCAGCGTCAAAGTTAACAACTTTGCCAGATTCAACCATTTCGAAAAGCTGTGCTTCCCAAAATTGCTCTAACTCATTAATTTTTGGTAATTCTTTACGAGCACCAAGTTCAGCGATAAATGCGTCACGGCCAGGGAATTGAGCAGTAATGTTAGAACCAACTAACTTACCAGCAAAATCACCTGCTTCACCTTTAACAACACCAAACATTTCGCCTAAGTCACCAGAAGCAATCTTACGATCTTCTTCTAACTGAGCAATTTTGCGTTCGTTATCAGTGAAAGCTTGAGCTAAATCTTTACCACGTTGTGTTTCAGCTGCTAATGCCGCTTTTTCACGCTTTAAAAGTTCAGCTTTATCGCCACGTTCATTTAAGAATTCTGCTTCACGCTTTTTATTTGTCTTATTTGCGTTAGCACGATCTGTTTGTACTTGTTGTAATAATTGTTCAATCGTTTTTGGTGCATCAGCAGCACTAACCATTCCAGAAGTTAGAGACAAGCTAGCAGCAACGATTGCTGTAGTAATAAACTTTTTCATTATTGCGCAGCCTCCGCAGCAGGGATTGGTAAGGCGAATAGATCAGGAGCACCTTGACCACGAGCCTGTTTAATAGCTTTACTTAGGTTACGAAGGTAACCAGCTTCTAACTTATCCCAGCTTTTAGTGCTTTCGTTATACATCCAAGCTGACTTTTGGTCTTGGCTTTGAGCATATAAACTCACGCGACCAAAGTTTAAGAAATCAACTAAGACTTCTTTACCGTCAAGCTCTAATTGACCCGTTTCAGCAATTAGCTTTGAGCCGTACTCACGCTCGATGTTATATGCATCAAGAATTAGACGGTATTTTTCAGCTAAAGTGACTTCAGCGCTGTTTAATGTATCTTTTAAGCGTTGAACACGAGTTTCACGAGCTTCTAGATTAAATGGTAGATCTAAAGCAATAAATTGCTCTAATGCATCGACCATTTTAAACATTAAAGGAACAACACCTTGTCTAAGAGCATCAACACCATCGATATCATCTTGAATCAGCTTCATAGTTGCTTCTTGGTCTGCAACTAGGCCTGCAACATAATCATTATATGATTTCAAAGATTCACGTTCGTCGGCAACTGAGCCATACTCAAAAAGCATGTCTTGTGCTTGATCGAAATATTTATCAACTTTATTTTGCGACGCAGCAGCATCTGTATGGATCTTAGTATCTGCTTTTTGTACATCGCTTAGAGGATCTGCAATCACGAAGTTGCTGCTAGCTAATGCAAGCGCGCCAACCAGTGCAGTAGCGATTTTAGTTCTATTGCTTACCTTGGACATAGTTCCCAACCAATTTATAGTGAATTAGAAAGCTTAACTAAGGTGTAACAACCAAGATTAAATTGTTAATCCTTGTTGCTGCATCTAAGTCTATCTTTCTCTTGTGATTGTTAGTTTTTTCTTCCCTATTCTATACCTGCTAAGGCATAGACCCGCTCGCATCATTTCACAAAATGTTGACCTGTGTCAACAATTGAGGACATCTAAAACTACTGGAAAGACGTGTTATCCCTTTAAATTGAATTGAAAGATTATTTTCTATACATTTCATTCTAAAAACACTCCTTTATATTAGCGATTTAGATAAAGATTAATTATCTTATCCTTCTAAATGTCATTTCCCACGCAATCACACCATGGTTTTCTTTTACTTCATTAATTGAAACGAGCTCTAAACTAATCGGTAGTTTTTGCAATAACAAAATTATCTTATCTTGATCCATCGCAGCGGATAATAGTTCTTCTAACCTTAAGCGTTGGTTTGAGATTTCATTCTTAACAAAAGATAAAAAATCAATTTTCTTACTAACTGGCCACATCATTCCTTTAGTAAAAAATTGACCTATATACATCATTAACTCACTTTCTTTTGCAGCGTCTTCATCAATATTGATAATACTTTTTATACTATCATTCACAGCGAGACGACACTGCTCACAATTAGCATCATTCTTGGCTTTCTGAATATCTAGAGGAGATTTAATTTCTCCCATATGATTAATTAAGTCCGACATGTTTAAAAATAACTCATCTACAAACGGGCTATTAATAATGTTATAGGCTTTTTTGTTTATCTCAATAACGGTAGAGTTCGAATTATGCATTATAAAATGAGCTAGCCCATCAACTTTTAAAACTCTACCAACTTCTTCAATTGATTTATTTAAGTCCGAATATTCAATTCCAAATTGTGATAAACATTTGTCAAACATATTCGACTCAAATGGTAAATTTTCACAATTTATATTAGATTCGACTTTTAGTTCTACAGTAGATTGAGTCGAGCTATCTAATAAACTTACATTTGCCATATCAATACCAATAACTTTACCTGCTAAATTCTCTCCTATAAATTCATTAAGTAGCAGCGGGATAGAACCATTACCCGTTCCAATATCAAGAACACTAAAGTTGTCATTTAACTCACCAAATTTACCTTCCCAATAATTTTTCAATTTTCCTTCATAATTGGTTTTAATTGCTCCACCAAAAGAAGTTAAATAACCCTGACTCCAATATTTACTCCAATGGTCACTCATAATCACTCCTAAATACTCAATAAAAAAGGCTCCCTAAGGAGCCTTTAAACTAAACTATTTATTAATAATTTAGAACTTTAGAGTATAACTTGCACGGTATTCACGACCATAGTTGTTATATAGACTTGGATCTTCATACTTACCATCAGAGCTCAGTACTGGATCTTCATCTGTTAAGTTGTTAACAGCAAGACGAACCATACCAAAACTACCGATATCATAGCTGTATGAGACGTTATGGATTAACCAATCGTCTAATTCACCTTCATCTTTAGTTTCATAAGTAGAGCTGATGTAATTGGCATTCCAGCTAAAGCTATTATCACCGATAGAATAAATTGCAGTGAAGTTTGAGCGATAATCAGGTTGTCCAGCCCAACCAGCGGTATCGATAGCTTCTGTACCAGCAGCATCTTCTACGATGTACTTAGTAATGAAACTATTTTGCCAATTGATACTGAATTCACCAATGCTGGTTTCAAAAGAGCTGTTTAACGCAACATCAATACCTTCAATTTCTAACTTATCACTGTTAGCGTAACCAGTACCTACTTCAAGTGCGCGACCTAATGTACCGCCTGTACTTGGAGCACGGTCTACATAGAAAGTATCGGTAGGAGTTAGAGTGCCATCAGCAATACCTTCCATTACACTTGTAGCTGAACGCTGACTAATTACATCATCAATGTTTAGGTTGAAGTAATCAACTTTAATACCGAATTCATCAACGATATCCCATGCAACACCTAAGTTAATGTATTCAGATGTTTCAGGGCCTAATTGATCGTTAGCACTAATGTATGTATCAACCTGACCAGACGGACAATCAGCGATTCCATTTGACTCACAGAAAGCGTAATCCGTAGCCGTTTCAGCGCTGAAAGTAGTAGCTGCGTATAATTGATCTAAACTTGGTGCACGGAACGCTTCTGAATAAGATGCACGAACAACGATGTTATCCATAGCTTGCCAACGTACAGAAGCCTTAGGCGCAGTATTACCACCGAAATCGCTATAATCATCGTAACGAACGGCTAAGTTAATTTCTACACTGTCTATTACTGGAAGTGCAACTTCATAGAAAGCAGCCCAAACTTGACGGTCACCACCTGCAGAGTTGCCCGCACTACCACCAATTAATCCAGCTTCAGATTGTGCATCATATACTTCACTGAAGTTTTGGTCGAAATATTCCATACCGAAGTAATGCGCTGCTTGACCACCAGGTAATTCGAAAGCATCGAATCCGATACCACCATTAAACTGGTCAAAGATCGCTCTACCTTGTGTCAGCGTAGTCGCTTTCATGTTATTGATACCGGCTTCAGAGCCTAAATCAATACCATTTGCTTCGTTATACGCTAAACCAGCATAGCTTAAGTAGTACTCACCAATAGATTTGTTATCAGCGATGTTGTGGTGGTAGTAAACTTCCCACTCAGCATCATTCCAAGCACTGATAGAACCTCGAAGACCAGTTAAGTAATCTTGGTTGTAATCGTCAACATTACCATCACGGTTGCCAATTCCCACCCAACGGAAGTAACCAAAAGTTTCTTCACCGTATGGGTTATGTGGGTTATCCGCAGCCATGTTATTCCAGCCTGCTGCTGGAGGAGCATAACGACCGAAAGATGAATTTTGAGTAATCATTGCACGACCGAACCATTCTACGTCTTCTGCTACTTCATAATTTGCATCAACATAAACTGTATTACGGTCAATAGAAGCTTTGTTATAAGAAACGTTACCGTATGCAAACATACAGTATTCAGCTCCAGGGGTACCCCAATGGGTATCAGCTTTAACTTTACGGAAAGTATTATCGCCATACTCAGCAACTAAATCATCACATAAAGGTGACGCTGCTGTTGTTGAAAAATCAGGAGAAGCGATTGTAGCTCCATAAATAGACCAACCATCTGTATCTACATAAGCCTGTGCAGTATCATAATCGCCATTAATTTTTGCAGCGGTGTAATCACGATCGGCATCAGAAATACCTTCACGGTCTTGATGGTCAAATGCAAAAGTAATATTACCTTTGTCCATCTCATAACCAGCGACAACTGAGAATTCTTTACTTGTTAAACCGCCATCTCTATCACGGCTACCACCACCAACATTAAACTCGATACCTTGATAATTCTTCTTCATGATGATGTTTACAACACCAGCAATCGCATCTGAACCGTAAGTTGATGAAGCGCCATCAGTAAGAATCTCAATTCTTTCAACAGCTGCCATTGGAATAGCGTTTAAGTTAGCAGACGCACCACCTAAAGTAGGAGAACCTGGGAAACGTTTACCATCAATTAGAACTAATGTACGGCTAGAACCTGCACCACGTAAATCAATAGTTGCTTGTGATTGTGCAGAACTACCTGAACGTTCTGAGAACGAACCAAAAGAGTTTAAGTTACTATTACGAAGTGCATCAGCAACGGTAAAATTACCCTCAACCTGCATATTTTCTGCTGTAATGGTTGTTACAGGAGAAGCACCTTCTAAATCAGTACGCTTAATTCGCGAACCGGTTACTTCAATACGTTCTACTGTTTCATCTTCTTCAGCAGCAAAAGCTACTGGTGAACTGAATGCTGCCGCAGCCGCACCGCTAATCATTGCTAGACGCACTGATTTAGCTAATAAATTCTTATGCATTGTCAATCTCCCTGGACTTATATCTTTCTTATTTTCCAACCTCAATTAAATCAAGTTGGTGAATGTGTGCGAATTACACCGCTACTACATTTCAAGAGCAATAAAATCACAAATAAAACATTTATTCAACATAAGTTTCATTAACATAATGAGAGAGAGAACCTTTTTAGTAGTGGATCTGTTCATATATTTGAACAAACATAGAACTATCACCTACCAGCAAGTTCTAAACTCTTGATTAAAAAGGGTTTAATTAATTACCATTAGAAAACCCTGTTGTTAACATTTTGTTTTCAACTGGTGCTTTTTTGAACCGCTTAATTATTAAAAACCAAGCAATTTTGAACATTCAGTTAACAAGTGGAGTATTTTTATTTCTTTCAGCCAAAAAAAAACACCCTAAATAGGGTGTTTTTCAATTTAAAAACGGCTTCTGCAGTTAAAGCACGTAACGAATACCGAAACCAATTCCGTCATCATCAGATAACTTCATTGCAGCTTCTTCACTTCCACTGAAGTCACTGTTGTCGATGCGACCTTCAATGTAGATAACTGTATTAGCATCCCAGATGTAGTGCAGACCAGCTACAGTGAATTGGCGCTTAAACGTATCGCCGTTGTATTCAGCCTTATATTGATCACCCGCATCTAAGATGTTGTATGAAAGGAATGCACGAATATTGTTATCGAAACGGTATGATAAAAGCGTTTCTACACCATAAGCTTCAGAAATTAAACGACCGATGTTATCAGTGTCATGGAACTCTTGTTTGCTGTAGTTAGCTGCAGCGTATAAACCTTCATCATCCCAACCGCCGTAAGTTAGACCTACACCGTAGATGATATCAGTTTCTTCAATTTTTTCGTTCTCAATGGTCTCACCTTTGAACTCACCAGCATTAACACCAGCAGTGACTACGAACTTATCAGTAGCTTGATAAGTTAACGCTAAGCCATACGTGTTGTTGTACTCGATCGTGGCAACTGTCTGTTGAGCACTGATCATTGGAGATACTGGAGGTTGACCATCAATGGTACCATCAGCAGTAACTTCAAACTCATCTTGTTTTAGTTGAGCTTGAACTGCAAAGCTGAAATCACCGAATGCATTACGGTATTGAACTGTTTTGTCACCACGGCCGGTACCATTTACAGAACCATCGCCTTTGTTGTAGGTGTAAGTACCTGAAGCATCACCATCCCATACAAAACCGTAGTTAGTGTTGTAAACTACATCGTACCAAGCACCCCATTGCTTACCAATAGTTAAAGTACCGTATGTATCGTGGTTAACGCCAACATAACCTAAACGATTAGAAAGGAAGTCACCGTTTTCATATGAAAGTTGGTCGTTGTTATAAATAATTTCACTGTCACCAAATGGATTCACGCCCCACTCTAATTTAGCAAAAGCATTCCAGCCATCACCCATTTGACGATCAAAGCCAAAGTTAATACGTGATGCACCGTTTACAACTTCTGTTGTGTCTTGTCCGTGAAATACACGTGCATCGATAAAGCCACCAATTTCTACAGAATTTTTGTCATCATTATAGATTTCGATAGCTGAAGCAGTTGGTACGAACATTACGGTTGCAAGTGCTGAAGCGATTAAAGTTTTTTTCATCGAGCTAAACCTTCCCATTTAAAATTCATCATTATTTCTGATAACAGTCCATTTTGTTTGTATTATCCTTTGATTAAAGGCTAGCACGCTGAAATATGTCGAAACAAAGAAATGAGTGCTTTTCTCGCCGTAATACACCAAAAGAACACATCAAACAGTACAATCAACTATCAAACCATACAAAAATAGTAACGAATGACCACAAATGCAATATCAAGCAACACTAAATTAACATCATTTGATGACTATTGAGGCTGTCAAAACCCTCTCCTAACAGGGCTAATACGGGTTCTGCAATGGGTTTAATCTGCTTTTCCACATAATATTGATAATCTATTGCTTCATTTAGTGCCTCTATAGGCTGGGAGCCATTGAGTGTCATCCTATATTCGATCATTTTGCCCCGTTTCCCAGCGTTAGCATCTCCAGATATTTGCACTAATCTAATCGCCGCTTTAACGTGTGGAGAGGATTTAGCAGTGTATTCTTCAACATGCCTTTTTAAACGCTTGCGAAATACTAACTCATCATCTAATTCACCATTTTCAAGCTTTTGTAGTTCTTGTTGTAAATACGCTTTCACATCACCTTGAGTAAACAGTAAGAAATACAAATGATATTGGATTCTTCTTGCAACAGGGCTCCAATCACTTCTCACTTGCTCCATTCCTTTAAATGTTAGCTCAAGCTGTCCTTCGTTATCTTTAGATGAGCCAACATAGCGTTTTTTGCTACCTGCATCAGAACCTCTTAGCGTTGGCATCACAAATTGATTGAAATGGCTTTCAAACTCTAATTCTAAAAAGCTGTCAATTTGATATTCTTCAATACAAGTCTCTCGCCATTTCTTAGTAACTAAGGTAGCTAGTTCATCTCCTAGGCTATTGATATCTTGAATTTGATGATCCTCGCCTAGCCATACAAAGGTTGAATCAGTATCACCATAAATAACTTTATATCCCTCTTCTTCTATCCAAGTTTTAGTTTGCTTCATTATTTGATGACCACGCATAGTAATCGAACTTGCGAGCTTGGCATCATGAAACACGCACCCTCTTGAACCTAATACACCATATAAAGAGTTCATTATTATTTTAATAGCTTGAGAAAGTGGTTTATCTTGATGCAATTTAGCGAGCTCTCTTTGCTCAGCTAATTTGGCAATCAAGCTAGGTAATATTGGATTATCGCGACTGAATCTTGCCTCTAAAAAGCCTGGCACTGTTGCATCTTCAGTTTGGTGCTTTGCTTCAACAAGGCCTTTGGGGTCAATTAAAAATGTCCGAATGATTGATGGGTATAAACTTTTAAAATCGAGTACCAGCACATCTTTATAAAAGCCCGGAATTGAATCCATCACATATCCACCAGGAGACTCTAATCCGTTGCTTGCAGCCCTTGCAGGCGCCACGTAACCACTTCGATGCAAATGGGGAAGATATAAATTATTGAATGCTGCAACAGATGCGCCAACGCGACCAAATTCTAATCCAGTTAACTTTGCTCTTTCTAATGCAAAAGAAAGCAGTTGGGTTTTCTTGAATATATCCCAAACAAGTCTGCAATCGGTCAGATTATAAATAGCTAATGCGGGTTTATCGTGGGTAAATAAATGACAAATCTCTTGGCCTCGATTTTCAACATGATCTATCGCTTTACCTTCATCCAATAAATGCTGAGATACGTGTTCGAGTGAGTAACGTTCAAATTGATAAAAAGCCGCTTTAATCCAATCGATACCATCGAGAACAACCCGACCGGGAAGTGATAATGTTTCGGGCCTAAATTTATCTTCAACTTTCCATGACAGTTCAGTTCCAGCACGGCCAATAAGTAAAGGAATATTATGTAACAGACAGCGTCGATATAATAACGCCAAATCGAAAGTAACAACTGCCCAGCCTATAATGACGTCTGGATCATAATCATTGAACCAAGTGATGAGCTCATAAATTAATTGAATTTCATTTTCTACCCAATGAATATATTTACTCGCACCTTCAGCTTGATCTTCTTGGCTAAGGGCTTCATCTACTTGTGGCTGACCAACCATAATCACTTTTTGATATAGCTCACTATTATCATCAAGTGCTGACTTAGCTCCATATAAGCCGACGGAATACAGCTCTCCTGTAGGGCTACACTCAAAATCCAATGAGATCATTGAAAGCGCAACTTCCACATCTGCTTTACGTGCTTTTATTGCAGAATATTTAGGAAGCGTATCAGCAGTGTTCAGTGAGGCAGCGTGTTGATACTCATTTTGCCGTTTATTTATACCGTTAATTAATGCAGCATTTGCAATAAATTCAGCATCTAATGCAATAAAGCGTTCTATTAAATAGCGCTGCTCTACTCTTATATCCGCTTCATAAATCTCAATTCCTGCATCATTGGCAATTCTCAATAACTGCTTTTGTACCTTTGTTGACTTAAGGTATATGCATGACACTTGCTGGTGATTGAAATTCTTAAGCTTAACGGCTTCAATACGAATGCCAGAAGTAAAATGGCTTAATATAAATGCAGCATCTTCTTGTCTACAAAAACATATGACTTCAGCATGTTCGACTTCAACTAAACAAGGCCCAGATACTGTTTTCACAAAATATTGCACTAACAATTTACCATTTAGGTACCTTGCATGGCGTGTTAATACTCTGCCTTTAATTGATAGCAAGTTTTTATCCGCTTGCAGATCCGTGTCCTGTAAAGATTTTGAAGTCATTAATCACACAGCCCATAAAGTAACACCCGATAAGCGTTTGAAGCTGCCGTTATTGATAAACAGGCTAGATATGATTTTTTAAACATTTTCTTACGCAGCAAATTCATGACCTTTAAATGACAAGAGTTGTTTTAACATTCGATTATTTATACCGAACAATCAAAATCACTGTTATTATGTACAGCATATACCAGCAAATAAAGAATTAGTAAGTAAAGATTGCTAATGGGTCATACATGTTAACGGATCATATTAAAACTCAGATCCGCACTATCTATAAAGATATTGCGACTGCGATGCCAAATTTTCGTTCCCGCAGAGAACAAAACTATATGGTGGCAGAAATATCTAAAACGTTAGCAGGTGATTACGATAAGCAACGTCGTATCATGGTATGCGAAGCTGGAACCGGTATCGGTAAGTCTTTATCTTATATTCTAGGTACAATTCCTCTGGCTCTCGCTAGCAAAAAAAAGGTCTGTATTGCAACGGCAACTGTGGCACTTCAAGAGCAATTACTTCACAAAGATCTGCCCTTCTTTTTGCAACAATCTGGTGTCGACTTTAAATTTGGACTAGTTAAGGGCAGACAAAGATATGTTTGCCTTGCAAAACTTGCTGCCATGATAGGTCCAGAAGACACTTCACAAATGGCCATGTGGCAAACTAAGCCAGATCAAAGCCAGATTGATTTATTAAAAGCGCTGCATCAAGACTTTCAAGAAGGTAAATGGAATGGCGAGATTGATACCTTAAAACAACCATTACCAGACTTTCTATGGCAACAGATCTGCTGCGATAAACACAGCTGTCATCGCCAAATGTCGAGTCACCACAATTGCCCATTTCATAAAGCACGTGAAGATGTCGAGACATGGGACGTATTAATCGTTAACCATAGTTTATTATTTGCCGATTTAGAGCTCGGTGGCGGTGTCATTTTACCTGAGCCAGAGGACATGTTTTATGTCATTGATGAGGCCCATCACTTACCCACTGTCGCAAGAGATTTCTCTAGTGCACAGGCGACGCTTAGAGGCGCAAGTGATTGGTTAGAAAAAGCATCTAAAACATGCTCAAAACTACAAAACCAGCTTAAAACCACCCACATCATTGCGCCAGTACAAGCCATGCTGGACCATATTGGCGACTTAGTGACCCAACTTAATCAAGTGGCGCATTTTTGCGATACTCAGCCCAAACTATTTGCTAACCCAGAAACAAGGTTACGTTTCGAAAATGGTAAATTACCTGAGTCACTCTTAATCATGGCAGAAAATTTAGCCACAACTTCAAATCTAGCAGTTAAACAGTTTAACAAAATTCAATCAGTGCTCAGTGAAGCCATTAAAGATGGTGAACTGCCAAAGCATCAGTCTGAATCAGCCCTGTCTGAGGCTGGATTTATCCTGCAAAGACTCGAAAATTTAAGCAAACTATGGAAGATGCTCGCAAAAGAAGACTCCAAAAAAGGCGCACCAATGGCTAGATGGGCAGAGCTTATTACTGGTAAACAACAAGATTACTTGTTTTGCGCATCGCCTATTGAAGTCGGTTTTATGCTTGAGCATATGTTATGGCAAAAAGCCGCTGGCGTCGTTTTATGCAGCGCCACACTTAGAGCCTTAAATAATTTCAATCATTTTGCTCATCAGGTCGGTTTATCTCTTCACGACGGTAGTCGCTTTCTCGCATTATTATCCCCATTTGATTACGAGAATAATGCCACCTTATTCATACCTCAAATGAATAACGAACCGACAGAGGACAACTTCACAGATGAGTTAGCAGAACAAATCATCGCACTGGTTGAAGATGAAATGGCGACTTTGGTTTTGTTTGCCTCTTATTGGCAAATGGAGAAAGTAACAGACCAAGTCATTAGTAAAATCCCAAAAGAGCAACTTTTTGTTCAAGGCACTATGCCAAGGCAACAAATATTGCAGCAACATAAAAAACGTTGCGATGAAGGGAAACCCAGTATTATTTTTGGTACAGGTAGTTTTTCTGAAGGTTTAGATTTACCTGGTGACTATTTAACTAATTTGATTGTCACTAAGCTCCCTTTTGCAGTACCAACCTCTCCCGTTGAACAAGCACATGCTGAATACATCAAGAGTAAAGGTGGTAATCCATTCCTGCAGCTAACTATTCCTGACGCTTCACGCAAATTAATCCAGAGTTGTGGTAGATTACTTCGTAAAGAAGATGACTATGGTCGAGTTACCATTTTAGACCGACGTCTTATTACTAAGCGTTATGGCAAATCACTACTCGATGCCCTACCGCCATTTCGTAAAGTTATTGAATAGGTATTTATTTGGAATTCTTGTTAGATCCAAGTCATTGGATCATATTAGCCGTCATCGGTCTTGTCGCAGGGTTTATTGATGCCGTTGTCGGTGGTGGTGGGCTATTGTCTATTCCCGCTCTATTAACCATGGGGATCCCACCTCATTTAGCATTAGGCACTAATAAGCTGGCGGCTTGTTTTGGCTCTATCACTGCTGGTTACACATACTATAAGCAGCAACTCATAAGATTGAAGTTTTGGCGCACAGCCTTTATAGCAACATTCATAGGCGCAATATTAGGTAGCATCTTTGTTTACTTAATTGATGCAGCTTGGCTTGAAAAAATACTCCCCTTAGTCATCATCAGTATTGCGATTTATACCTTATTTAGCCCAAAAGCTATGGGTGAGAACTTAAAAGAGCCACCAATGACATCCCCTTGTAAGCAAAAACAAGTGGCGCAAGGAGTATTACTTGGTGGTTACGATGGTTTTGCAGGTCCAGGAATTGGAGCTTTCTGGACTGTATCGAGTATTAGATTACATAAGCTCCCTTTACTTAATAGTTGTGCTTTAGCGCGAGTCATGACATCGGTGAGTAACGTCACTGCATTGGTCATTTTTGCATTATTGGGTGAAGTTGATTGGATATTAGGACTGTGGATAGGCTTTTGCATGATGGCAGGATCATACATCGGCGCTAAATCAGCGATTAGATTTGGGATCCCTTTTGTTAAGCCACTATTTATTATTACTGTATTATCTATAGCTGCGCACCTTGCATGGACGGCTTGGTTATGAGAAATACCAATCAGCTTATCTATCAATTAAAGCAGCAACTCAGTGCCCTTGAACAAGATGCTCTTCATCATGATCAACACTTGCCTGCACAGCAAAAGAAAATGTTGCAGGACATTGAACGGTTTAACTCGCAACTATTTATTCAACAAGGGGCGCAACTTAGCCCTTGCATTCAGCAACTAAAAAAAGATATCCAGCAATTAGAAAAGCAACTTTCGCTCAAACTTGATGTCAAAATTATCGAATTAAGCTGCCAGCGTATTCAAGATCGGTTTACAGCATTAAGGCGTGCACTGGTTACCACCAATTTAAATGTGAATACAGCTGAGCAAAAACGAGCAAATAGTCGAGCTCGATATGCTAAAAAGCAGCAACAGCAGCACTCCGACAGTGGTTTTGCATGGATAGCAAGCAATGTCATGAAGAATAGCCATCAAATTTATCAGGAATTAAATAAACATTTGAATTGGGCTACAACTTTTGAACAAAAAATTGCAGAAATGGAAACTAAGCTTGCAAACTGTCACAGTACTGACAAAATCACGATACAAAATGAAATCCTTTCTCTACATCGAAGATTAGGGAAATGTCGTCAAGCAATTAGCTATATTGAAGAGCGCATTCAAATGTTTGAACGACCGTATCGAAATAACAATCGTTAAGGAGCAACAATGAAATTTTCTCTTCCGCTAAGTGCTGCATTATTAGCATTAGTCACATCAAGCTCAGCTATGGCGGCTAACCTTACTATCCCAATGTCGTTTGAATATCTTGCGCTTGATGGTAAAGAAATCGATACCAATATGTTCACCCATAAAACAAATTTAGATCTAGAAAATGGAAACCATAAAATTGCGATTCGTTATCATGACATGATAGATGATGATTTCAGTGACAGTCAGAGCTTCATTAAGTCTTCACCGTTTATTATTGATATCACCGTAGATGGTGATCATGAATATCTTCTAAAGCCTATCGATGGCGAATTTGTCAAAAAACCTAAAACGTTTGCTAAAGATCCACAAGTGGTTATCTCTCGTAAAGATAACGGTTCTGTAAACTACACTGTTACGCAAACAAATTACCAAGAAAGTAGCTTTATCAGTAATTTATTCAGCGGTAATAAGGGTGAAGATATTGATGCCCTTTCAGCCTCTGCAACTGACAGCAACACAAAAGCCATGCCTGTTGCTGCAGTAGCAACCAGTGCCACAGTAGCAGCAACTGCTCCTGCATCACCAAAAGCTAAAATGCCAGCAACTGCAGATGTACCTGCTGGCGAACAATCTTCCACTCATCCAGAACAAATGCTTCAATACTGGTGGTTACAAGCAGATGAAGAAACAAGAAAAGAATTCATGAGCTGGGCAATCAAACAGTTATAACATTTCTGTTATTCAACAATTGCTTTTGTTGGTGCACTAGCTACCCCAAGCTAGTGTTGCCAACAACGTGCCCGAACATGATGACATTCATTCATCGGATCAACACCATTAAAGAAAATATTATTTCAGCTCATGCGAACTAATAACTCAATATTGCTACTAGTGAATATTGAAATTT
Source organism: Shewanella sp. TC10 (assembly GCF_009663145.1). Classification (GTDB taxonomy): domain Bacteria; phylum Pseudomonadota; class Gammaproteobacteria; order Enterobacterales; family Shewanellaceae; genus Shewanella. Next base: position 15,021 of record NZ_VKHR01000043.1, on the reverse strand, counting down.
TAGTTAACCGACCTTTTCAATAAACTTGTTTTCTCTTTTCATTATTTTCAAATACTGCATTGATCTCGCCAGCAATTAATCTACTCAATCAAAATAATCAATTTATAAACCACCAAATAAACCTAAGAAGTATTTAACATTGAAATTTTGGCATAAACATTCGAACCATTTAGTTTGCCAAATACCTGACATTCTTATTAATCATACTGAACAGCGTTAGTGTGAGGCTCGATATAGGCAACTTTTTTGCCTTTACCATTGTAGTTACTTTGCAAGCCGTGTTCTTCGAAGATCTCGTTTAAGGCTTTCTTTTGCTCGGTGTTAGGTTGTTCAAACCTCAGATGTAATTGTGTTTTACCTGTTTGGTCCTTTGTTTCATCAATTATATGACCTGCTATATCGAACTTATTATTATTTCCTTTATGGAGGTAAGAAAAGTTGAGTACTATAGGTAGTTCCTTGTTCAAATGGACTCTGCCAGGCACAACAAGCTTTACTCCGCCCATACTAATGTCTTTTGTTAACCCCTGAGCTTGCTGATTGCCTTGGCTTAAAGAAAAATGAAGGCCAGTCAACAGACGAGGAAAATTTCGTTTTTCAGAAGCTGGTTTAGTTTTGGACTTAAGTGAGGCTTCTAGAGAAAAACGCTGCAATAAATCAGTTACATTATTTGAGACTATCGATAATTGCTCCGCGACAAGAGACGATGTTTCTGATTTATTGTGGCTTTCTTCAATAATCGTTTGTAACTCCTCCTGTGTCCCCTTCAATATATCTAATTGCAGGTTCTGGTTATCGACTTGCTCATCAATACTTTGCTGAGCTTGAGCCACAAGTTGAATTTTTTCAGTAACTTCAAGAATACCTTTCTCAGTTTGTTTCGAAGTCTCACGACTTTGTTCTACTTTTTTAGTAACCTCCCCCATGCTATTAACGACTTGCTGCACGCCTTCTGTAAGCTGAGTAATGAGCTTAGCAATTTCATCGGTTGAGCTACCCGTTCTTGCCGCAAGACTGCGCACCTCATCAGCAACAACAGCAAAACCCCGACCTTGTTCTCCTGCTCTAGCAGCTTCTATAGCGGCATTTAGCGCAAGCAGATTGGTTTGCTCAGAAATAGCGCGAATAGCATCCACAATACCATATACTTTTTCTGCAGAATGGCTGAGGTCTTGTATAAAACTACTGGCTTTTATCGTTTCTTCTGAAGTAGTTGTCATCATGCTGATATTTTCACCGACTAACTTTGAAGCATTAGTCGATAGCTTGTTACATTGAGTTACCATGGAAAGTGTTTCGGCAGCAATCTCACTTAAACGCTTTGTCGACACTTCAAGAGTCTGTGAGTTCTCATACATATCGCTAAAATGTTGTTGTTCATTACGGTTGGCTTGGCTGATTTGACCTGAGAGCTCAGAAACCTGGGTAGATGATAAGCCAATACTACTGGAAGCCTGTTGAATTTCATGAAGTGCTTCTTGCAATGATTCGCGCATGAGTTCGATATGATGCGCTAACATTCCTATTTCATTTTTGCTTATAATTTCAGTTAATTCCGATGCAGCTCTTAAATCACCACGACTAATTTTCCGGCTACTACTAACCAGAAGATTAATCGGTTGAGTGATACCTTTTATCACTAACAGAGCAATTAATGATGCCAAAACCACCATAATTACAGCAAGACCAATACTGTTATTAACTAGGGTATTTAGTTTTAGCTCAGAGTAGTCAGCATAAATAAGCACGGCTTTGTTCATCGCAGCCATGGTTTTATGGTTGATTTCTAAGAATGCGTTAGCATTCGCCCCTGTAGGCTCTGCTTCTAAATTATGGGCGGCAGTTAGTTGTTGCTTCCATAATTGCTCAACTTGATAAAGCTGTTCTGTAAACGGTTGATATTGCGGTTTAGGTAAAGTGATTGATTTTGTTAACCCCAAATCTGCATAGGTTTGACCACCGTTTATGAGAGCATTAAGTGAAGTTTCATATAGTTTTACGGTTTTATCTGCATTAAGTAAAACAGGAAACTGCTGGTCTTGAAGCTTACTTCGATAAAGCTCTTCAGCAGAAAATTTCTTGGTCAACATGCGTTGACGACCAGCTATGTTAACGATTTGAGCATCATCATGATTTTGCTTTAATGAACTTATAACAAGGATAACTTCACCCATCATTGCTACAGCAAGCAACAACGGAAGTACAAATAGTTTTTTCCGGATTGAAATAGATTTGAACATAAACGGCATCCTTGCAAATTAATGGCTTCATTAGTATAGAACATATTGAAAGGCTTACCGAATTATCCTATCGTCATTTTTCTCACTATAACCTAGGTTAATTGCAACAACTTAAGAAAACTTCAACTTAGGCTCAATTCAGACCTTGAAACCCGGTCAGACTATTTATTTTGGTAAATACTGATGTTGTAACAGCAGATATTTTAGTGCGTGATAAGTTATATTTAATGCAGCTAAACAAGCTAATATCCCTATTGCAGCAGTCATAAGGGGTGGTTACAGCAGAAATGAAGCTGAATTAACCCATTTTCATAGCCAACTTTTTATTGCAGCCAACTCAATCTGGTAGCAAACTAATATAAAGTCATTCTCTTGGAGTAAAATATGCAAGTTGATATCCGTAATTACTATGAAGTTTTACTAATGGAAATACTAAGGGATGAAGGCTTAATGGAAGAGCTACCTGAAGAGTATTTGGCTGATTTATGCTGTGTAACCTTAAACCAATTACCCGTTCGTTATATTAGGCATTTAGTTGATACCTACTTTTTCGAAGATTATAACGAACTGCAAACCATGAAAAATGAAATTCAAGTTGCATTAGAGAAATCACGTGCGTTTTTAAAGGCAAATTTGAAAAGACGAATTGCCGAGGAGGAAGCTGAAGCAAAAGCAAAACTTGAAGCGTTGCCGATTATAGAAAATAATTAGCTGAAACTGCGTGACTGCAGGCCAATAATTAACAGCAAATAATATTGGTATAGAATTATTATAAAAAGCTAATTGATATAGAAAGAAAACAAGAGGAATTTGGAGGTTCCCCTAGAGCCACACCCCGGCACACGAGTCACTTGCTGCGGTTGCTCCCTTCCAGGCCTGGCCGAGTTCACAAGTTATCATTGCGGGGGGACCCTAAGGTCACCATAGATTTCACATAAAACATGTTTTATGTGAACGGCAGGATTATCCCCTAAGCCATTAGCATGATCAAGTTAAATCAGCCCACTTTTACCATCTTTATGTCTGTTTGAGTGAAGATCATTCAATTCACTCGTTATTTGTTCAAGCAGCTGCGGATTAATGCGTTTCAATGCTAGTTTTTATCAGAAATATTCCATTTGTAAAAACTTGAAACAAAGTTGCTGATTAGAACAGACTCTCAACCAACCACCACTGAGACATTTGTCACACTTTTAACAAAAAACCGCTAACACCTCTCCCAAATAGCACAAAAAAATCAATTTTTAAGCACACAAGTCACATAAAACACTTATTATTAGTAATGGCAATTTTAGCAGTAAGTAATGTATTGGATGGTACGTTAGTTAATGATTTCATTAATTAAGCTTACTCAAATTGAATATTCCAAATGCTTAAGCGTAGATCGCAATAATCACACAGGCGCAACAAAAGTGATTTAAGCGGTTTTTAAATTTTACAATTTCAACATTTTAACTTTCAAAATGTAGAATTAAGTAATACCTCTTTCGGAATAGTAAGATCTAAATCACAGTGATTTTAGAGCTAACTCAATAAAATGAAAGGGCTTATAAATAAGCTTGGATATGATCCATACACTTGATTTTATGATGAAGAATGAAGTGAAAAAATTTCTTGCAGGGAACAATGATGAAAAAATTCAATTTCAATACTACTGCTAAAGCGGTATTTAGTGCAGGCCTTTTGGCAGTAGCGCTTACTGGTTGTGGCAGTGACGGAACAGATGGTGAAGATGGTGAAGATGGCATCGTCGGTAAACCAATAGGTACAGTATCAGCGTTAACGAGTACTATTACTACTGCTAGCGTTGATGAAAACCAATTTTTAACTGTTAACTTTAAACTAGGTGATGCTAATGGTGTAGCCGTTGTTGGCTTAACACAAACAGATATAGCCGCTATTTCTTTTGGACGTGTTGGTTCTGCTGATGAACCTGGCGAAGATGAAATTGTTAACCCAAGTGTCGATAGACAAATTTGGTTAAGTTATTTCAACAAAGATAAAGGTGACGGTTACTTTACTGGTTCTAACTATTTCGATGGCAGTAAAAGTGAGTGTGAAGATTGTTTCGTAGATAATCAAGACGGCAGTTACACAATCACAATTGATCAGGCTATCGACACTTTAGACAAGTACGATTACATGGCAGACGCAACTAACGGCGTTTACATGTCAATCAAAGCAACAAATAACAGTTCAGAAACTATGGTTAACAATAGTTTCTTTTACTGGGTTCCCGCTACTGATGTTGAAGTAGAAAAGCCACTTCAAATTCTTGCAAACTCAGATTGTCAAACATGTCACCGAGCAGGACAAGCTGGTGAGCTATCAATGCATGGTAGCAAACACAATACTGAAGAAGCCTGTTCTTTCTGTCACACCGATTACAACAGCTACAGTAAGCAAGATACTGATGCAGACGGTAACCCGATTGGTGAAGCTTACGAATATGATGGTTCGATTAAAGGTATGGTTCACAGCATCCATACAACGGCGAACTTCTCTGACGATGGCGTTTACCCGCAAATGACATCTAATTGTTTGACTTGTCATAACCCAAATGAAGAGTTCAACTTAACTGACAGCTGGAAAGCTGATGTTGATACCACTGCATGTTGGAGCTGTCATAGCCCAAGCCCTGCAGCTGAAGCTGCTGGTGTCCCAGCCTCTCATCAACAAGGTAACAACTGTTTAGATTGTCATAAAGATGGTGAGCGTGCTCGCGGTGCTAATGAAGCCCATTATGATTTAAACAGTAACTTCTTAGCGACTGAGTTAAAAGTTGAATTTTCATCTATGACTGTTGCTGAAGATGAGTCAGAAATCACAGTTAATTTCACTGTTAAAAATGGCGATGAACTAGTAGCAATTAATCAAATTGATCCACGCCCTTATCAATACGGTGGGTTTAATAGTGCAATCGTTATCAATGGCGTACTAACTGATGACTTCTTGGTTAACTATCAAAAAGTAGGTTATGACACATTCACAGAAGAAGCAGATGGTTCAATTACTGCGACTATTAGTGCTGATGACTTTGAAATTGCGACATTGATTGATGCAGGTTCTACTATTGCTTTAAGCAGCCAATTACATGTTTGTTCGGGTAAAGGGGTAATTGAGTACTGTGACGTCGATGAGTTAGATGCAGGTAATCAAGAAGCACCTTATGTCACGTCTGATACCTTCTACTTTAACCTAGATGGCACGTCAGTAGCTGAATCTCCACGTATGCAACACGCAGAAATGGCTGACTGTCAACAATGTCATACGACTCAAATTACTCATCGCTACACAAATGATATCGATGGTTGTGCTTCTTGTCATAACGGAACTCGCGCCACTTCTGGTGGAGAGTCATCTAACTTAGCGACTAAAGTTCACTCTAAGCATTATGTTTATGATTCAAGTGGTTCTTTATTCTTTAAGAAGACAGAGTGTCAAGCATGTCATGGTGATGATGGCTACTCAATCCAAGGGATCACCGCAGAGTCTACTCCGGTAGCGTTTGGTAGTGATGACCTAGGCTTGTTAGTTGTATCCCCTCAAACCGCAGCGTGTGTTAGTTGTCACGTACCTCCTTACGGATTAACTGAATCAACTATTCAGCACATTGAATCCAATGGCGGAGTTGTAGGAACCATTGATAGTTTAGGTATACCTGAAGCGGATTATGAAGCGTTAAATGTGATAGAGACTTGTTCTACTTGTCACAACGATAATCAGCTTCTTGAAGCTCACTCTGATTGGGGTGGACAATAAAGGCTAGTTAGCAAAATAAAGAGTCGCCACCGTGCGACTCTTTTTTGCTTTAAGCCAATAAAAACAAGGTTTGGCTTGGAAAAAATATACCTCTTTAGAAATAGACCGATCTGCTTCACAGTATCAGGCTAGATATAAAGATTTTTCTCTAGTTGTGGATTAACCTTGTAATTGATGAATTTAAAAACCCAAAAAAGCTAAATTGACTCAATAGACTATGTATCTAGGCAAGATTAAAAGCCACGTCAAATTTAAGCGATGTCTTATTATGCAGGGACAAATGATGAACAAGAAAAATTCTAAAATAGCACTGATGCTTGTAGCAAGTGCGGTCAGCGTAGCCTTAACAGGCTGTGGCAGTGACGGTGATGACGGCAAAGACGGTAACCCAGGACTTCCTGGTGGTACCCCTGCTGAGGCCATTGAACAGTTAAACTTAGAAGTGCTTTCTGTTACTTACGCAGATAACATGCCTACAGTTAAAGTTTATGCGACTAATGAAGATGATGAAGCAGTAGTCGGCTTAAAAGACTTTTCAATTGAAAATGCAGCTCAACTTATCCCTGCAGGCGCTACTGGCGCTGGTAACAGTGCAAACTGGCAGAAGCTTGGTTCGACTTCAACATTTGTTGATAATAAGAATGGTAGCTACGAGTTTACTTTCGAAACCTTCGATACTGAAACCTTCGACACAGAGCTAACTCAACGTTTTAACGTTGTAGCAGAAGCGTCGACTTTATTAGACGGCGTAACTACCGTTCCTGTTAGCGAAATCGTTGCAGACTTTGATGGTGAAGGCTACGAAGCTTTATACACTAAAAACATCGTTTCTCATGAAGTATGTGCAAGCTGTCACGCTGAAGGTGAAAAGATTTATCACAAAGCAACGACTGTTGAAACTTGTATCACATGTCATACCCAAGAATGGGCAGATGGTCGTGGTAAACCTGAAGTTGCTTTTGCTCACTTAGTTCATAACGTTCATAACTCTAATAAAGTTTGGGGTCGTGACGATTACACAGCTGAAACCGCACACGCAATCGTTCAAGACAACTGCCAAACTTGTCACGTTGAATCTGAAGAGTTAACAGAATGGGGTAACTGGACACGTATTCCAACTATGGAAACATGTACTAGTTGTCACACAGGCATCGATTTTGAAGCTGGCGAAGGTCACTCTCAGCAATCTGATAACTCAAACTGTATTGCTTGTCATAACGCAAGCTGGACAGAAGAAATTCACACTGGTGGTTTCGTAGAGAAGAAAGCCTTTATCGATATGTACGGTATGTCTTCTACTCTAACTGTTAATTCTGATACATCAGCAACCTTATCAGTTTCTATCACTGATGCTGCCGGTACTGCTGTTGATGCATCTACATTAGTTAGCAAAATCCAACGTATAGAAACGATTACTAACGTTGGCCCTAACTTCCCTATCATGGGTTACAACGCAAGCCCAGGTAGCGGCTTAGCAAAAGTTGCTTACGATTTGGTTAGCGGTGGTGAACTAGCTGCTGACGTTACAATCGTTGCTGGAAACATTGAATACACTATTCCTTCATTACCATTTGGTGAGTACTCACCAGCAGGTATACAAGATACTGATACGGCATTTAGCTTCATTGGTTTAGAAATGTGTAATGACGGTACAAATGCTGTTGATTGTGCTGAAGACATTGCTACTACTAGCATGAAAGCTGATTTAGTATTTGGCACTCTTTCTGGTGAAGCGCCTAGCATGCGTCACACTGATTCAGTTGCATTTAATACTTGTGAAAACTGTCACGGCGAAACCTTTGAAATACACAAAGGCTACCATGCTGGCTTTGTCATGACTGAGCAATTAGGTCGTGAAAATGCAGATGGTGAAGTGGTTGTTGGTGTTGACGGTTGTGTGACTTGTCATACTCCAGACGGTACTTACGCTTCAGGTGGAAACCAAGGTGCACTTGAAATGAAACTTCATAGTGTTCATGGTGAGCAAGGTATCATCAGTGACTGTACTCAGTGTCATAATGACTTCAACCTTGACGCATTTAAACAGAAAGGTGCATTAGCGACTTCAGCTGGTGAATACACCACACCAATCACAGCAACTTGTGCATCATGTCATGGATTTGATGAAATCAAAGCTCACGCTGAAGGTCAAGGCGCTGTAGTTAATGGTTCTTACGATGATGCCAATGCATCAGCTCAACTAGAGTTCTGTATGGGTTGTCATAAGCCTACCATTTTCGATCACACTCAGGTGAACATGTAATTTCAAATAAGGGAGGAGCTTGCTTCTCCCTTACTTTACCAAAATCACATATACATCATGAGCTAGATTGGGAAGCCTAACTATGAAAATCAAAATGAAACTAAATTCTATCATCCCAACATTTGTGGCAGTTGTATTGCTATCTCTTGGGATGTCTCACTCGGCTTACGCGTCGAAGTGGGATGCTAAAATGACACCTGACGAAGTTGAAGCTGTTCTTGATAAGAAATTTGAAGAAGGCAGTTACTCACCAAAAGGTGCCGACTCTTGTTTAATGTGTCACAGACGCTCTGAAAAAGTCATGGATATCTTTAAAGGTGTTCACGGCGCAATCGAATCATCAAAAAGCCCTATGGCTGGACTTCAATGTGAAGCATGTCATGGCCCAATGGGTAAACATAACCGCGGTGGTAATGAACCTGTTATCGCATTTGGTCCTGATTCAACCTTAGCACCTGAAAAACAAAACAGTGTTTGTATGGGCTGTCACTTAGATGACGACCGTATGTCTTGGAATACTAGCCATCACGATAATGCTGATGTTGCTTGTGCTTCATGTCACAGCGTACATACAGCTAACGACCCTATTCTATCTAAAAAGACTGAAATGGAAGTGTGTACTAGCTGTCATACACAACAAAAAACAGATATGAATAAGCGCTCTAGTCATCCAATGCAATGGAACCAAATGACTTGTAGTGATTGTCATAATCCTCATGGAAGCATGGCTGATTCAGACCTGGTTAAACCAAGTGTGAACGAGACTTGTTATTCATGTCACGCTGAAAAACGTGGTCCTAAACTTTGGGAACATGCTCCTGTAACTGAAAACTGTGTAACGTGTCATAACCCACACGGTTCAGTGAATGAAGGAATGCTTAAAACTCGTGCTCCACAACTTTGTCAGCAATGTCATGCCAGCGATGGCCATGCAAGCAATGCTTACTTAGGGAATACAGGTATGGGTTCTAATGTTGGTGATAATGCCTTTACTGGTGGCCGCAGTTGTTTGAATTGTCATAGCCAAGTACATGGTTCTAACCACCCTTCTGGCAAATTACTTCAGCGTTAAGGATGTACGACTATGAAATTTAAACTGAATATTATCACCTTAGCGTTAGTTGCCAATGCAGGATTTGCAATGGCAGCAGATGGTTACGGTGTAGGCAATGCCAATACTGATAAAGTCAAATTCGACAAATGGGTTTGTAAAGGTTGTGCAGTTGAAACAGGCGTAACGGGAAGTGTTGGTGTTGGTGTTGGTTACAACAGCGAAGATGACATTCACTCAGCTAACGCATTTGGTAGCGATAACGAATTTGCACCTAAGCTAGACGCTGATGTTAACTATATCGGCGAGTCTGGTTACCGCGCTAAAGTTGAAGCGACGGACCTAGGTTTAGACAACGGCCGTTTAGATGTGAACGTCGGTAAATTAGGTCAATACAATTTGAACCTAAACTACCGTTCAATCGCAACATATGACTCAAACAGTGTCGTATCTCCATATCAAGGTATTGGCGGTTCAGAGTTAACCTTACCTGATAATTGGCAAACAGCTGGTTCAACTGACGGTATGACTGAGCTTTATAGTAGTCTGAACCCTTTTGAGCTTTCACTTAAACGTGAACGTGCTGGCCTTGGTTTCGAATATCAAACTGAGTCTATGTTCACAACATACGTGAATTATCAGCGTGAAGAAAAAACCGGCACTAAAACTGCGTCAGGTAGCTTCTTTAATCAGTCAATGATGATTGCAGAGCCTGTTGATTACACAACTGATACTATCAATGCTGGTATTAAGTTTAGTGGTTCAAACTGGTTCACCAGCTTAAACTATGACGGTTCTATCTTTAAAAATGATAATGCCCAATTAGGCTATGACAATGCGTTTAACCCAACGTTTGGAGCTCAAACACGCGGTTATATGGCACTGGACCCTGATAATGAATCACATATTGTTTCGCTACTAGGTCAATATACTGAAAATGGCACAGCTGTAAGTGGTCGCTTGATGTTTGGTCAAATGAGCCAAGATCAAGACCTAGTCACTTCAGGTTACGGTTACAGCGTACCAACAGAGTCTGTAGATGCAAAAGTTGACCTAACTGGTATGACACTAAAAGCTGCATCTCGTATCAATCGCAGTGTGCGCGTGTCTGGTAGCTACGATTACTCTGACCGTGAAAACAACACTAACATTGAAGAGTGGACTCAAATCAGCATCAACGATGTAAACGGACAAGTGGCATATAACACGCCATACGACCAAACTACACATCGTGCAAAAATCGCAGCTGATTACCGTATTACTCGCGGTATGAAACTTGATGGTGGAGTTGATTACAAGCGTGATGAGCGTAGTTACTCTGAACGTGAAGTCACAGAAGAAAGTACAGTTTGGGCTCGCTACCGTGTCAGCAGTTTTGAAAAATGGGACATGTGGGTAAAAGGCAGTTACGGTAACCGTGACGGTTCTGATTACCAAGCATCTGAGTGGACCTCGTCTGAGAATAACGACCTATTACGTAAATACTACTTAGCAGATCGTGATCGCAGCATGGTAGAAGCGCGTGTAAGTCATACACCAATCGAAGCATTAACAATTGATTTAGGTGTGCGTTATGCATTAGATGACTACAAGAACACTGAAATTGGTTTAACTGAGTCGAAAGACACTAGTTACGATATCAACTTCAACTACATGTTCAACAAAGATGTGATGTTGAATGCATTTTATAACCACCAGGTTATTGAATCACAACAGTCAGGTAGCAGTACTTTCTCAGGTCCTACTTGGCAAGCAGATATCGAAGATACCGTCGATGTTGTAGGTGCTAACTTAAGTTACAACAACTTAATGGATAGCCGCTTACGTTTAGGCTTAGATTACACTTACTCAGAGTCTGACAGTAACACTCAAGTTCGCCAAGGTATCACTGGTGACTACGGTGATTACTTTGCCAAAGTACATAACGTCAATTTATATGGTCAATACCAAGCCACTGAAAAAATGGCTTTCCGTTTAGATTATAAAATTGAAAAGTACTTAGATAATGATGCAGCAAATGATATCGCACCAGATGATATCTGGAATGTAATGAGCTTTGGTAGTAATAGCCATGACTACACTGCACATATGATTATGTTAAGCGTTAACTACAAGTTATAAGCTTGAGCTGATAGATTAAAAGCCTGCATTTATGCAGGCTTTTTTGTATCTGTTTTATATCTAGCATTGATCAAACTTGTCACTTTATGTGCCCGTATTCGCATTTATAGACAAAACACTCGTTATTGCTAAATTAACAAAAGCTATTCTAAACGATGTCGATTAAAATTTGATGCAAAGTGTATTATTAGACTCAAAATATCATGCCAAAAACACCCCTTATACTAACTGCTCTAGCTAGCTCGTTTTTAGCTATGCCTGCCTATGCCTCAACAACCTCAATGGCTAATGACAGCATACTTATTCTCATTGCTTTAATAGCATTTTCATTTATTAACACTATTGTGCAAGCCTGCTGCTATTTTTCAGGCCAATACGTGCAAGCCTCATTTAGCCAAAAACATGTCACAGTGTCATTGCTAATGCCTATTGCCGCGCTAATCGGCTTTATTAGTCAATACGAATCCTTTGCTCAGTTTGTTCTTTACTTCGGCGCAGTGGTGTTATCTATTGGTATGGCACTCATTCCAATGCCACTAACCAATAAAAAATCCCCTTCTCGACTTTCAGCGCTGATTTTACTAACAGGTGCCATAATCATTTTACCTCTCAGTGTCATCATCGCCCCGATAAGTTTATTCTCAATTGCCTTATGCCACATAGGGCTTAAACAAACGCAAGTGCCGCCATTTGCTAAGTTCGCAACAGTATTGACTTTATTAACCAGTTACGGTCTATTGTTTTACTGGCTTTATCAATTAATAAATCAAGTAGCGGGCTAAATCGCAGCCTATTCTGAGTGACATATGTATGTAATTGACAGTGCAATCGCTAATAGGATTGTAGACAGAACCATGAAAATCATTGGGCACAACATCAATGTGATGAATGCCCAAGGGGTCATTTTAGGTTCTGGCTCTAACGAGCGAATAGGCTCAATTCATGAAGGTGCTTTACTGGCAATTAGTCAAAACCGCAATGTTGAAATCAATCAAGATATCGCTCCAAGCCTACATGGCGTAAAATCAGGCCTTAATTTGCCTTTGCACTACCAAGGGCAAATTGTTGGCGTAATTGGTATCACTGGCAAACCAAGTGAACTTGCACAATATGGTGAATTACTAAAAATGACCGCTGAAATGATTGTCGAGCAAGCCAACTTACAAGACCAATTACAGTGGCAAAATAGACAAAAAGAAGAGTTTATCCTGCAGCTTATTAGAGCAGAGGACAAAGATGTCGATCAACTGACCCATTGGGGGCACCAGCTAGGAATTGATGTCACAGTAGAGCGTGTGGTCGCTATTATTGAAATAGAATCTGTTAATCAGCAACAAGTCCATAATAACCAAGCATTAAAACAAATAGTGCATTTATTACAATATCCTGATCGTAATAACCTCATTGCTATGACCTCGCTTAATCAATTGGTCATCTTAAAACCTGCTTACCTTGATGGTAAACAGTGGGATCCTGAACTTGAAAGCCACCGCATAGATAAACTCTTAAAGCGCATTCCTGCCAATATGGAATTAAGCCTCAACATTTCCTTAGGTCACTTCTTTTTAGGAATTGATGGAATAGCCAAATCTTATCGCACCGCAAAAGAAACCTTAGCAATTGGTAAAAGTTTAAATCCTGAGCGCAGTAAGTACCTATACGAAGACTATGCCTTACAGGTTATTTTCACAGGCCTTAAACAGCATTGGCGAGGTGATGCCCTTTCAGCACCTTATTTAAAGTTGGTTGAAGCGGATAAAAATGGCGTGCTACAAAAGACTTTATCGACTTATATTCAACATATTGGCGATCATAAGCAATGTGCAGAAGTGCTGTTTATCCATCGCAATACACTCCGTTATCGTTTAGACAAAATTCAACAAATCACTGGCACTAATTTGCAAGAATTTCACCATTTGCTCAATTTATACCTAGGTCAAATTATGCATCAAACTTGATGCAACAAAGCTCATTTCATAGTTAGAACAATCGAATTAACCTAAGTCATAACGCAAACACAATTTTTTGTGCAGTCGCACACATATAAATCACTTTAGCCTATAAAATTTGTATCATTGCACAAAGCATATGTTAGACAAGTTTTCAATAATACGCCTACAAAAACAACATATCTTTATACCCTGACCAGAGACGTTATCATGAGCATGATCTTGATATTAATTGGCGTAATTGCATTTATCGTTATTGCGACTTCAAAGTTTAAATTACATCCCTTTTTAACCCTTATTTTGGCTTCTTTTTTAGCCGCTTTCGCCTATGGATTACCAAGTGCTGACATAGCTAAAACCATCACTAGTGGTTTTGGTGGCATTTTAGGATACATAGGTTTAGTTATTGTTCTAGGTACCATTATCGGTACTATTTTAGAAAAAAGTGGTGCAGCAATTACCATGGCTGACGTAGTGATAAAAGTGCTTGGAAAGCGCTTCCCAACGTTAACAATGTCAATTATTGGTTATATCGTCTCTATCCCAGTTTTTTGTGATTCTGGTTTCGTGATTTTAAACTCGCTAAAACAGTCTATGGCAAACCGTATGAAGGTTTCTAGCGTCTCAATGAGTGTTGCATTAGCGACAGGTTTATACGCAACCCACACATTTGTGCCTCCCACTCCAGGACCTATTGCAGCTGCGGGTAATTTAGGTTTAGAAAACCAGCTAGGCTTGGTCATTGCCATTGGTGTGTTCGTTGCCGCAACAGCAGCTTTTGCTGGTACCTTGTGGGCAAACCGATTTGCCAACGAGCAACCAGACGGTGAAGGTGCAGAAGAGCTCAATAATCAATTAGAAGATTACGAAACCTTAAAGAAAAGCTATGGTGAGTTACCTAGCCCGACAAAAGCATTCGCGCCAATTTTTGTTCCAATATTGCTAATTTGTTTAGGCTCTATTGCAAACTTCCCTTCTGCGCCATTAGGTAAGGAATCTGTGTTTGATATCTTAATGTTCTTAGGTCAACCCGTTAATGCACTTATGATTGGTTTGTTATTAGCCATTCCTTTATTAAAAAGCTCAGACAAAATTAAAGAGTTTAGTGACCGCATTAGCCAAGGCTTGGTTGTAGCAGCGCCTATTTTGTTAATCACAGGTGCCGGCGGCGCATTCGGCGCGGTTTTAAAAGCAACAGAAATTGGTACTTTCCTTGGCAGTAGTTTATCTGCACTAGGTGTGGGTATCTTTATGCCGTTTATCGTTGCTGCAGCGCTTAAATCAGCTCAAGGCTCATCAACAGTCGCTCTTGTGGCAACTTCAGCTTTAGTCGCCCCACTACTGGGCGATATTGGTCTTGCAAGTGATATGGGACGCGTATTAACTGTTATGGCTATTGGTGCAGGTGCCATGACTGTATCTCATGCTAATGACAGCTTCTTCTGGGTCGTTACCCAATTCAGTCGCATGAGTGTTAAACAAGCTTATCGAGCTCAAACAATGGCAACTCTAGTTCAAGGTTTAACAGCCATGACACTGGTTTACATTCTGAGTTTAGTTTTACTTTAGTTCTTCATTAGTTTTGCCTTGCCACCCTATACAGGGTGGCAAGGCAAAACTAATGAAGAACTAAAG
>NZ_VKHR01000077.1 GCF_009663145.1 Shewanella sp. TC10 | reverse complement strand
AATCTAGGCCATTTTCAGTAAGTTTAAAACTCGCTTTGGGCTGGTTAATCTTGGCAATACCAAGGATCAAACTCACGCTACCAAAACCAAATAGAACAATGCCTATACCAAATAAACTTTTAGCATTAATGAACAGGATAAGGCTGATAAATAGCGCCAAACCGCCAAAAACACTAAGCGTTATGCCGTTYCTTTTACCGAATGGACTGATTAGTAATGTYWTTGATGCGTGGCGACGCGAACATGTTGGTAAGAGACAGATTGAACTTGCTGAAGATACATTGGCATTGTTCTACGAGGCTGTTGATGTAATTAAACATATTCGACACCCTATGTCTTACGCGAATGAAACTGATGAAATTACACAATTAWCMAACTTCTTGCCTGCATATAAGCCAAACAAATAAGCCCCTATATACCAGGTTGGGATCGCCACTAAAATACCAATCATTAGTAGCATGCCTATGTTCGCCCCAAGCAAATCAGCTGCGGCAACAGGTCCAGGGTGTGGCGGCACAAAAGCATGCATAACAGCGAATGCACCTGCAGATGGCAGTGCGTATTTTAATGGTGAGCCGCCAAAGCGTTTGGCCACACTGAATATAATCGGCATCATCACAATTAGGCCCGCATCAAAAAAGATCGGGAAACCAAATAGCAATGATGCAATACCCAATGCCAGTGGCGCTTTTTCTGCGCCAAAACGGCCAATGAGGCTATCAGCTAATACTTGCGCCCCACCGGTAACTTCTAAAATTTTACCAATCATTGCGCCAAGGCCCACCAACAGTGCAACCGCTGCTAGCGTTCCACCAAAGCCTGACATCATTGTTGGAACAACTTGTTCAGTTGAAATCCCTGTCGCAAGGGCTGTCGATAAACTCACTAATGTTAATGCCACAAAAGCGTGCATTTTGAGTTTTATTATAAGTACGAGTAAAGCAGTAATAGCCGCAGCAGCGACCATTAGTAGATAGGTAGGATCAGCAGATTGAGCTAAAGTGTCCATGGTATGTTCCATCGTTCTTTTAGGTATTCTTTATCAAGTTGATTAAATCTAATCTAGTCAAAAAAAATCAACTCAACGCGGTACTATCACTCAGCTTCGAGATATACTTTCGAAACGGCTAAAGTATATAGATCAACCCTGATTTGAGGTACGTAAATGACCGGTAAAACCATTATTGTGATGGGTGTGTGTGCTTGCGGTAAAAGCACCGTTGGCGAAAAGTTAGCAAATAGCTTGAATGCTAAATTTATTGATGGTGATGATTTACATCCGCGAGCCAATATTCAAAAAATGGCCCGTGGCGAGCCACTAAATGACGATGACAGAGCACCTTGGTTAGAGCGTGTTCGAGACGCGGCTTACAGTATCGAATCAAAAAATGAAACCGCCATTATTGTTTGTTCTGCACTCAAACAGCAATACCGAGACACTATCCGTGAAGGTAATCAGCAAGTGGCTTTTCTTTACCTTCAAGGCAGCTATGATTTGATTTTGGCGCGTATGCAGGCTCGAAGTGGCCACTTTATGAAACAAAACATGGTCGATAGCCAATTTGCTACCTTGGAAGACCCTAGTCAAGAAGACTTAGTGGTGACTGTGAATGTCGATAACAGTATCGATAATATTGTTGCACAGGCTGTCGAGCAATTTAAGCCGCTAGGTTTTTAGGCTGTTTTTCAAAAACCAGACATAAAAAAGCCGCTAACAAATGAACTTGTTGGCGGCTTTTTTGGATTCTATCAAGCTATAAACTAAGCTGATAACAAGGCGAATTTACGCGTCAATAGCGGGTCTATTGCAAGTAAGCCCAACACAGATGCCGGCGCAAAGTGCTGTTTTATATGCATTTAATCTATAGGGTCTTGGTGAATGATCACTTCTGCATTTTCAAACGCATCACACAAACGTTTTTCAGTATTGTCAGTAATCTCATGGGCCTCTCGCAGTAATAGCGAGCCTTTTAATTCAATATGAAACTGAATAAAGGTTGTCTTACCCGCCTGGCGAGTGCGTAATTCATGTAAACCATTCACTCTAGGATCTTGCTTAACAATCTCGACGATTTCTGCACGGGTTTCTTCATCTAACTCACGATCCAGCAGTGACTGAATTGAGCGATAACCTAAATCAAGTGCCTGATGACCAATGTATAACGCAATAAGTACTGCAAATAAACCATCGGCCCACCACCAGCCATACTGCGCTAACACTAAAGCTAATAACACAGCACCGTTTAAGAACAAATCAGACTTATAATGCAGCGAATCGGCTTCCACCACAGTACTGTTGGTTTTAGCTAAGGCCTTCTTTTGCAATAACACCAAAGCAAAGGTCATGATAAGGGCAATGATCGAAACGGCTACACCTAAACCAGCATGAGTAACTTCAACAGGGTTAAAGAGTCGCTCACCGCCATAAAACATCAGCAAGAAAGCAGAACCAAGAATAAAGGCAGATTGAGCAAGAGAAGCTAATGGCTCAGCTTTACCATGGCCATAACGATGATCGTCATCAGCAGGTAAAATGGCATAGCGAATAGCGATAAAATTAACGATGGAAGCTAATGCATCAGCAAACGAGTCAGTTAATGATGCAAGCATACTCGCTGACCCTGAATAGAGCCAAGCGAGTAGTTTTATCAAAATAAGGATTAGGGCTGTTGCCACTGCTGCGCGGCTAGCTAGTTTAACCCAAAAATCGTACTCTGAATCTTTCGTCATAATAGAGGTAATCACGCATCATTTAGCAAGATAGTATCCCTCTATTATAACTGACTCCGTCAACGATTAACGACGACCTTTACCTTTGACTTTAGTAAAACGTGAGTCAAACTTCTCTTTTTGCTCATCTGTCAGTAATTGATAGATTTCGTTTTGCATTTTCATGAAGTTTTTCATGCCTTGTTTCATCTTAAGTTGCTTCGCATCAATAATGGCATCAGCTTGAGCATCGTCGAAATTAGCATTGCTAATCAGCGCTAACATTTCAGCTTTATGTGCTGCACGCTCTTCAGCAGATGGGCGCTCGCCTTTCTCAGCTTTGTACTTTTCAAAAACTGCCTTAACGTCAGTTCTTTGAGTTTCAGTTAAATCTAAAGAGCGAAGCATTTTGCGCACACTCTTATGCATGCTCTTGCCGTGGTGTTTGCCACCATGAGCACGCTCACTTTTCTGTTGAGTTTGCTCTGACTGTGCAGTTGAAGTTGTTGTATCAGCAGCATGAACTTGACCTGCTAAAAGTGCTGAAGAAGCAACAAGGGCTAATAAACTGCTTTTTACTGTTAAACGTGATTTCATAATCTCACCTATATATTTGCTTAATTCATCATGTGAAGAATGGTTACCAGCACGTTGATTAATCAGGTTACATCGCACTGTTAACAGAATTTGGTTTCGCTTTACCAAGCTGACTTATTCAAAATATGTTGAAGTCGTTTTTGGTATGAAGCTAGTTTAGCCAATGCAATGTCAGTTAGGGTTATGTGTCGGTAAAGCTATGTAAAGATCTCATTTCTAGCAGAAAAGAAATTCTATAAAGCAGAATGGGAGCCAGTTCACGTATATCAAAGCGAATCATTTCCATACTGAACAAACTATTAAGTTATGTATCAGAGATAACAGAACAAAGCTCAGTTTGACTAAATCAACACATACTTTAGTGACTGAGATTCTTGTTAACTTTTTTTTGGTGTATTAGTTGAGGTTATGGATGAGCAAGTTTTTCACCCGCATGATGATGTTTTTCTGCCTAATTTTTTCTGTATCGGGCATGGCACAAGCCAATGATTCCGATATTTGGGTCAACAAAACCGCTACCGAACCCTCGGTAAACTTACATTTTTTCTGGTCACAGACCTGTCCCCATTGCCGCGAGGCGCATCCTTTTATTGATGCACTTGCCGAGCGATACAGTTGGATAAACTTGGAAGATTACCTCATTAGCGAGCCTGGCAATGTTGATAAGCTAATGGAAATGGGTAAACAAACCGGTGTTGAGCCTAAATCTGTCCCCTACTTTGCTGTTTGTGGTGAAGCCATTATTGGTTACAACAACCATGATGTGACAGGGCGCTACATATTAGAACGCCTTGAAGCTTGTTACCAAAGAAATGGCGGCACTGCAGATACGCAAGATGTAATGGCTGACTTTTATGAAGATAAAACCACTGCCGATGCACCGCTATTTGAAACCTGTAGCGACGACTCAGATCCAAATAACCCTAGCACTTGTGGTATGGACTTTGGTGCAGAAGCAGGTGAACAATCAAGCATAGATTCAAAGCCTCACGTACAACCAGTAGATATTCCGCTTATTGGTGCTGTGCAGCCTGAAAAAATGTCACTCCCAGTATTAACCCTTGTACTGGCTGGTGTTGATGCCTTTAACCCTTGTGCCTTCTTCGTTTTGCTATTTTTACTCAGTATCATGGTTAACGCTGGCAGCCGAGGTCGAATGCTGTTAGTCGGGGGGATCTTTGTTTTCTTCTCTGGTTTTATTTACTTCATCTTCATGAGCGCTTGGCTCAACCTATTCCAACTTTTGGGAGGCGGTGATGGCGGCTGGATTATCACCGGGGCAGGATTAATCGCCCTAGTTGCCGCCTTAGTGAATATCAAAGACTTTTTCTACGGTAAGGGAGATGTCAGTTTATCCATGTCGGTTGAAAACCGTGGCAGTTTAATTAAGCGTATGGGTAAGTTATCAAAAACCAGTTCACTGCCAACCCTGATATTTGGCTCGGCATTATTGGCCATCATGGCAAATGCTTACGAGCTGCTTTGTACTGCAGGATTTCCAATGATTTATACCTCAGTATTATCAATATCTGGTCTAGATACTATCGAGCGATACATGTACTTAATCGCTTATAACGTGATTTATGTGATTCCATTAGCCATCATTGTGATTGTATTCTCGGCGACATTAGGTAAACGTAAACTCACTAAAAAAGAAGGTGAAGTACTCAAACTGATGTCAGGGATCATGATGTTAGGTCTAGGCAGTATGTTAGTCATTAACCCAATGGCATTACAAAACGTGGTGTTCTCAGTAGGACTTATTGCAGGTTCAATTTTACTGACTTACATCATTGTTAAAATTAAGCGTTTGAAGCAAAAGTAAGCTAATTATTATTTTGCTTATAAAGCGAGCCTAATTGGGCTCGCTTTTTTATGCTCATTAACGAGTGGCAAGTAGAGTCTAATCAGGCTTATTCCTCCTCAGCCCAATATAGACATTTTGAGTATCGTTTTACGGGCATTTCTCAAGTATTGATTGGCAGAAACCAACATCATTAATGGCATAAATTGCCTGATAAAACATGATGTTTATCTCAATTACTCTGTACGGCTTAAGTTCCCAGTTTATTATCAAGAATTTTTTGATACTGTTTCTTGTTATCTGGCCTTTTTGTATTGCCATTCATAGCTATAATTTATTGATACATCGCATTTTTTATTAAATGTGCCTTTTATTAAATGTCCCTAAGACAGGTTATTACAATCACTGTCTACTGAGAGTTTAAATATGAATTTATCCAACCTTGCACTTACCATTTCTCTTTTAGGGAGTGCTTTTGCCACTCAAGCATTAGCTGATACCGCGCCGCTACAATCAGAAGTTATCACTCAAAGCGAAATTCAATGGGGATATTTAAACCCGCTGCGTGGCGATAAAAGTCCAGGTGCTGCTAACCTTTGGGGTGATCGCACTAAAAATGTCCCAACAGGCATGTTGGTCAAATTCAATAAAGGCTTCTCGTCGCCACCGCACATTCATAACATTACCTATCGTGGTGTGGTGATTGAAGGTCAAATGCATAATGACGACCCTGATGCTGCCACTATGTGGATGCCTACTGGTTCATTTTGGACTCAACCTGCTGGCGAAAACCACATCACATCAGCCAATGGAGAAGCCAATATGATTTTCTTAGAAATCGATAGCGGCCCTTATCTTGTTAAACCATCGGATCAGCATTTTGATAGTGGAGAAAAGCCAATTAATCTTCATGAATCAAACCTAGTTTGGTTAGATCAAACTGATGTGACATTTGTGGATGGAGATAAAGCTCAAGTCACTTCACTCTGGGGAAGCAATAAAGCTGGTGAGCTTGGCGGAGCCATGGTGAAACTTCCTGCTGGATTTAAAGGCACTATTAATACTGATGCGCAGGAGTTTCGCGGAATAGTCATTAAAGGCGCCGTTGAATATCAATCTGTAGAAACAAACAAGAGCAAAACACTCGCAGCAGGCAGTTACTTTGGTTCTACGGGAAAGTTTGACCATGAAATAACAGTTTCTGAAGGCGGGGCAAGCATCTACATTCGCACTGATGGTAAATATAGCGTGTCAACTCGGTAAAAAGCATGCCAAGTAACCGTTTCGCTGAGTATCAAGGATTACTGCAGTGTAAAAGAGTGCAATGTTACTAAACTTGGTTCCTCATTCGTTATATAGTGTGGTTAATTAATGAGTGAGGATCCAAATGAGTCGAATTTTATTAGTTGATGATGACGCTGGCTTATCAGAATTACTAGCCCAACTTCTTGAACTAGAAGGGTTTGATTTAACCCAAGCATTTGATGGTCAACAAGGCCTAGACTATGCCCAAAACCAAGATTTTGATCTAATCCTACTTGATGTCATGTTGCCAAAGCTTAACGGCTTTGAAGTCTTGCGTGCACTCAGAACCCAAAAGCAAACCCCTGTGCTAATGCTGACTGCCCGTGGCGATGAAATTGACCGTGTGGTTGGCCTTGAGATTGGCGCTGACGATTACCTGCCGAAACCGTTTAATGATCGTGAACTTATCGCTCGTATGCGTGCTATTTTACGCCGTTCAAGCCTGACTCAAACAGAGAGCAATGAGCGTGATGTAGTGACATTTGGCGATTTAAGCCTAGATCAAGCCAGACAAGAACTGTCATGTAATGACCAATTGATTATTTTAACTGGCACAGAGTTTTCTTTACTGCACAGCTTAATTACTCAAGCAGGTGACTTAGTCACTAAAGAGCAGCTAAGTGAAACTGTATTAGGTAAAAAATTAATGCCATTTGACCGTAGCTTAGATATGCATTTATCTAACTTACGCAAGAAGTTACCTGAACGTAGTGATGGTCGCCCTAGAGTGAAAACCATCCGTGGTAAAGGCTATATTTGGATCCCGTAATGACCTTGTTTTCTTCAATAAATCGTTTATTTGTTAAATTACTACTGGGCTTTTGGTTATGCAGTTCGCTGATCATTGCTTTTGTGGCTATATTGCCTTTTTTGCAGCAAAGCCATGATCAACTGCCTTTAAGTGACAAACAAAAGCACATCTTAAAAAGAACCGCAAAACACTTTATTGAAGATCCAGCGTTACTGGAAAACTCAAGAGCACTAAAACGCCTTAATCGCCATCGCGGCCCGGACGGTAAGTACCTCAAATTTTATATTCTCGATGAGCAAGGTAGAGTATTAAACCACACCAAAGTGCCGCGTACCTTTCGTGAATTTCTATTGCTTAGTGAAGAACATGATACGCCCATTAGCCATCAGTTTCGTACCGAGTTGATCTTTGGCCCCTATACCTTCACTGCTGGTGACAACCAGTATCGGATATATAGTCGTGTACCAGATAATCACCCGCGACCTTGGTTTTTCTTTTTTAACGACAACAAGTTGCTCACAGCACTGATTGCGATGCTCATGTCTGGGGCGCTGTGTGGATTGCTTGCTTGGAACCTAGGTAAGCCACTACGCTCACTGAAACAAAGCGCCAACGCCCTTGCCAGCGGTGACTTGTCCAGTCGAGTCGATAAGAATGTTGCATCTCGCGGCGATGAAATTGGCGATCTTGCACAAGCCTATAACAGCATGGCCGATGCAATTGAAACCATGATCCATAACCAGCAACGTTTAATGGGAGATATTTCCCATGAACTGCGTACCCCGTTAACAAGATTGCAGTTATCACTGGCCCTTGCCCGTAAAAAGGAACAAGGCAGTGTCGAGATTGAACGAATTGGTTATGAAGCTGAGCAATTAGAAGATTTAATTTCTGAGTTACTCACTCTGTCCCGAGTGACGATTAGTAACAGTGAAAATAAAGTCCACCTTGAACTAGCTGAATCATTAAGCCAAATTCTTGATGATGCAGAGTTTGAAGCTGAGCAGCAGCAAAAGCGTTTAGATATTGATATACCTGAATCTATCAGCTTAGATCATTACCCTAAGTCCTTATCTCGTGCTATTGAAAACGTGCTACGTAATGCTATTCGTTATGCCGACAGTGCTGTGAGTATTAATGCGGTGCAGCAACAAAATCAAGTGCACATCACCATCAGTGATAATGGCCCGGGTATTAAAGAAGCTGAACTTAAAGAAATATTTAAGCCTTTCTATCGCCCTGATAGCGCGCGAGATCGTGAATCTGGTGGTTGGGGATTAGGCTTAGCCATTACCCATGCAGCCATTAAATTAAACCAAGGCCAAATCAGAGCCAGCAATATTGCCCCCCATGGGTTACAAGTAGAGATCACTTTACCTATTTTAATGCAAAGCTAGTTCTATACCCATGTTACCTCAAGATGCTTTGTCAGGCACAAGCTCGGATAACAATGCAAGGCGAAAGCTAAGCGCTTAAGGCTGCCAATGGGCAGCCTTTTTATTTGTTCGATTTTGCTAAGCCCATAGCTCCTCACTAAGTGATTATTTTCATTACTTTGCCAAGCTAAGATGTTTGCGTATAATTCCGAGCTCATTCCATCAAGGTATCACTCATGTTTAATATTGCGCTATATGAACCAGAAATCGCCCCAAACACCGGCAATATTATTCGCCTATGTGCTAACAATGGCGCTAAATTGCATTTGATTGAACCACTGGGATTTGATTTAGAAGAAAAGAAACTTCGCCGAGCTGGGTTAGACTATTCTGATTTAACCAATATCACTCGTCATAAAAACTTTGACGCATTTTTAGAAGCGATGGCTGGTAAGCGCATCATGGCTTGCACCACTAAAGGTAGCCGCCCACACAGTGAACTTGCTTTTGAAAAAGATGATGTGCTGTTATTTGGCCCTGAAACCCGTGGCCTACCAATGGAAATCATTGAGTCAATTCCAACAAGCCAACGTTTACGTATTCCAATGGCTGCCAGTAACCGCAGTCTAAACTTATCCAACTCAGTCGCTATTATCAGCTACGAAGCATGGCGTCAGCTTGATTACGCTGGTGCAGAATAGTAACACTGGCTTAGATTTACTGACTTAGGCTTACTGGCTTAAGTTTACTGGCTTAGACTTACTGATTGGGCTTAATTCAATTGCACGGATCAGTTGATATTGCTCGCTATCATCATCGAGATAGTGAGCGCTTTGACGCCACAGCCAAGTAGTAGCGCTTTGCTCAGAACCACTTGGCCCCTGCTTTGCCGCAACTGAAGATCTTGGTTCAAACCTCAAACGGATTAATGCGGGTCGCTGGTTCAGTTTTCCCTTGCCCAAAAAAGTAAAACTATCGCCGCGCTGATATAAGCTAAATAACTGTTCACGATCTTCACCAACGCCATCAGTATAAGTCAGCAATACCTCACTGCCCTGCGCCCTAAACCACCAGACTTCACTATTGGGGTTACTGTCACCACGGCTCACCGTTAGCATTAAGTTGCGCTTATCTGATGAACAAATCGCAGAGGTTGTCACTTCTCTTGGCGCTACACCATGTTTAGCTGCAGAACCTTGCCAGTCCCCATCGAGTACAGGGCAAAATTGACTGATATCAACCTTGGCAGCAGCGGCAATTGGCGAAACGATGACAGCGACTAGCATCACTACTAGTGCAGTAATCGATGTAGCTTGTGATAAACGAGCTTGATGCAACATGAACAACTTGACCCTTTCTTAACAGGTTAACTAGCAAGAACACTTTTTACTAGCAAGAACATTATTCTATTAGCAAGAACACTATTTTATTTCGACGAATATTTCAAACTTACTCATCCACTGCAAATAATGATATTTAATAACGGTCTTTAAACAGTCAGCTCTAGCAGTGATTATTAGCAATGAGCTGTACGCGACAATTAAGTCATCATACTTGAAGCATAAAAAATGCCCTTCACTTGAGATGAAAGGCATTTTATTTAAGCACTAGGTTAAAGCAAAAACTTAGGCGAAGAGTTAGCTTCTATTACTTACCAAAGCCTACATCCGTCATATTAATTTGAGTCACTTCACCGTACTCTTTAGCAATGTCAGCCACTTTGGCCGCGTTACCAATCAGTACAAACTGCAAATTCTCTTGAGGGAAGTAAGTGCTAATTAAACGTTGGGTTTCTTCAAGTGTTAACCCATCAACCTTAGCTTGAAACTCATTAATAAATGAATCATCAAACTTGTAGATATACATGTCTGCCATCAAGTCAGCTAGCTGACCGCCAGTTTCAAACTTTGGCGGGTATTGACCTTTCACATAAGCTTTCGCTGAGTCTAAAGTGGCTTGATCAATTCCTTGTTCCCACAAACGAGCATAGGTTTTTAACGCTAGATCCATGGCTTCTTTAGTGGTGCTAGTTTTGGTAAAGGTACTAACTTGAAACATACCTGAATCAGAAAACGCACTAAAACCAGAGCGAGCACCATAAGTCAGACCTGCATTGACACGTAACTCATCGTTTAGCCATGAAGTAAAACGGCCACCAAGAATGGTATTGACCACAGTGAGCCCAACATAATCTGGGTTATCACGACGAATACCTAAACCACCAAAAATGAATGTGGTTTCAATTGCGTCAGGCTTATCCACAAGCAGGACTTTACTCGATGTTAAGCTAGGTAATCCTTGGCTTAAATCAGGTTGCACTGCTTTTTCAGTGCCTTGCCACCCCCCAAAAGCTTGGGTTAATTTCGCTTTCATTTCAGCAGCGTCGAAGTCTCCGACGACATTAATGGCCATATTACTTGGCTGATAATAGCTTTTATGGAACGCACGCAACTGAGCAATATTAATCTCTGCTAACGATGTGCTATTACCAGTAGTTGGATTAGCGTAAGGGTGCTGGCCAAATACCATCTTAGTGTAATATCTGCCAATCACAGCGCGTGGGCTTTCTTTCGCTTGAGACAAGCCGACAATCTCACGCTGTCTGAGCTTTTCAAACTCAGTGCTATCAAAGTCAGGCGACATCAATACATCTTTCATTATCGCAAGAATGGTGTCGGCATCTTTACTCATGAAATCAGCGCCAATCAAGGTGCTTTCGCGGCCTGAAGCGGTATTGAGGCTAGCGCCTAAAAAGTCGATAGTCTGCTCAATTTCAGCTTTGGTTTTACCACCAGCGCCAAGCATTAAACTCTTGGCTGTCATGTACGACACACCTGAAGTGGTATCGTTAACCGCACCGGCGCGCACAACCGCATTAATATTGATAATCGGTACTTCAGACTGCACCATAAAGTTTACTTTAAGGCCGTTTTCTAACGTCATCGATTCGTACTGCGGCATACTAAAGCTGCCAGTATCAACCGTTTTAGCGCTGTCGTTGGTACTCACACAACCCGTTAAGGCTAACGTGCAAGCTAATGCAATAGCTGAGATTGTGGTGTTATTACTAAATCTTGGAAGTGAAATCATTGGTCAGCTCCTTCTGTTGCAGCTAACACACCCACTGTGCGATTGGCCTTACGTAAATAGGTTTGCGCTACACGTTGAATATCTTCAACGGTCACTTTGTTATAAGCTTCCGGTGCACTGAATAATTTTTCATAGCTACCAAAATACAACTCATAACGCCCTAAGGTATTAGCGCGGCCATTAATGGTTTGCATGGTGCGATAAAAATCCATCAATTTAATATTCTTAACCTTTTCAAGCTCTTTTTCGGTGACGCCTTCTGTACTGATACGGTTAATTTCAGCGATTAAGTTAGCTTCTAATTGCACTGCATCCACCCCCGCATTGGCCACGCCCATGAAGTAAAACAAATTCGGGTCAAATGACATTGGTAAATATGAGAACACGTTTGCGGCAATTTGCTTGTCGACTAAACCTTGATAAAGGCGTGAGCTATTACCTTCACTAAAAATCGTATTCAATAAATCAAGGGCATAATAATCTTCATGTTGAGTTGAAGGCACATGGTAAGCCAGCATCACATTGGGTGTGCTTACCGAGGCTTTCTCAACAAATACGCGGCGCTCACCTTTTTGTAAAGGTTCTACGGTGCGCACAGCTTTTGGCGGGGTTTGTGCTGGGATAACGCCAAAGTATTGCTTAGCGAGTTTTTTAACCTCAGCGACTTTGACATCACCAGCAATCACTACCACGGCATTATTCGGTGCGTAATAGGTTTTATGATACTGCTGTAAGTCTTCTAAACTCCAAGCTGCAATATCAGACTCATGTCCAATCACTGACCAGCTATAAGGGTGTGCTCTAAATGCCACGCCTTTCACTTCTTCTTGAATGGTACGCCAGTTAGAGTTTTCAAGACCTGTGGTGCGCTCAGATTGCACGACACCACGCTCGCTTTCAACCATTTCAGGGTTAATATCTAAATGGGCGATACGGTCAGCTTCTAGATCAAAAATGGTTTCTAGAGCGTTCGCAGGGAACCAGTCGGTATACACTGTGATGTCTTCAGTGGTGTAGGCATTATTGGCTCCACCAGCGGCTTCCATCGTGCGATCAAACATTTTAGGGCCGTACTTTTTAGAACCGTTGAACATCATGTGTTCAAAAAAGTGCGATATTCCAGTAATACCAGGGACTTCGTTACGAGAACCCACTTTCCAAAATAAATACATGTTAGCGTTAGGGATACTGCTATCTTCTAACACCATAATTTTCATGCCATTGTCTAACGTAAACGTGTTTACATCTTCTTGAGTTGTGGCGTTGGCTGTCACGCTCACCCAAGTTGTCAGTAATACCACTAACGCGGTGATTCTGCGCTTCATGATTGCTTCCTTTTTATAAATCGTAAAATACGACGATTAGTTAACCTGAATTCGGCTTATTTACTCGCGCCTAATGCTGTTAAGGCAAGTTGAGTCATGGTTTGCACACCAACTTTTAGTGCACTTTCATCCACATAAAATGACGGTGAATGATTGCTCGCTACCGTGGCAGGATCTTTTCCTTCGGGTGTCACCCCAAGAAAATAAAACAAACCTGGGGTTTCTAGGGCGTAATATGAAAAATCTTCTGCACCAGTGATCAGTCCTGGTTCAATTAAGTTCTCAGCGCCAACCACACCACGAATAACAGGGCGCATATCAGCCACTAGTTTCGGGTCATTGACGGTGACAGGATAACCCGCATCGATCTCAGTAATTGCTGTTGCGCCTAATGTTTTAGCGGACAGCTCAGCAATTTCAGCCAGCTTAACTTTAATCTCAGCGCGCATATCTTGATCAAAGGTACGGATAGTACCAATCAGCTCTACTTCATCAGGAATGATGTTTGAACGAATGCCGCCATTAATGGCGCCAAAGCTCACTACAGCAGGGGCTTTAGTCACATCGACTTGACGGCTAATAATGGTTTGTACGTTATTAATGATTTGCGCTGATGCCACAATAGGGTCAACACCGCCCCAAGGGCGAGAGCCATGAGTTTGTCGGCCTTTAACCGTAATGGTAAATGAATCTTCAGACGCCATCGCAGGACCTGAACGCAAACCAATCACCCCTGTAGGCAGACTTGAAGTCACGTGCATACCAAACACTTGTTCAGGTTTACGTTTAGCAAATAAACCTTCTTTAAGCATTAATTCTGCACCACCTTCTTCACCTTCTGGCGCGCCTTCCTCTGCAGGCTGGAAGATAAACATCACATCACCAGCAAGGCTTTGTTGAGAGTTAACTAAATTTTCTGCCACACCCATTAACATGGCGACATGGGTGTCGTGACCACAAGCATGCATAACGCCAACGGTTTGGCCACGGTAGGTATCTGTGGCTTTTGATGCAAAAGGTAAATCCACTTCTTCTGTCACAGGTAGCGCATCCATGTCAGCGCGAATGCCAATAAGCGGACCAGGCTTGGCGCCTTTTAATATCGCTACCACCCCTGTATGCGCTATGCCGGTTTGCACCTCTAAACCTAAGGATTCAAGATGAGCAGCAATAACTTTACTGGTTCTAAATTCACGATTAGATAATTCAGGATGCTGGTGTAAGTCGTGGCGCCACTCAATCACTTTTTGTTCAACATCCGCTGTAAGCTTTGCGGCATCAGGGGTTTTAGCCAATATTGATGGGGTAAAAGTAGCAGAAAGTGTCGCAAGACACAGTGCGAGAGTCGTAAGGCGCATAAATCATCCATGGTTATTATCGTTTTTGTTGCATTTCAATCTACAGGGTCTGGCCGAAGTTGTTAAATAGTTTGTTAAACCAAGCCTTAAGAAATTGTTTCGATTTGTTTACTTAGTGAACCGTTCACTTTATAAAGAAGCATGAAATTGAATCGAAACCTGCAAATTAAAGTCAGATGAATGGAAGTTAAGGGTCCCGTGAATGGAAGTTAAGTTTAGTCAGTTTATTGCTAAAAGCGGCAGTGTCAGCCTTGATATCCCAGATTGGCATATTCAAGATCAGTCATGGGCGGTATTCTGCGCTCATAACGATATTGGCTCTATTATTGGCGATTTACTGTGTGAGCCTGATAACCCTAGCCATATCGCTGATATCATTTCAGGCCGCCTAGATAAATCTTCGAATCGCATTGCTCAAGTGTCGTTAACTGAGCAGCAAAGGTTATTGGCCTTAGAGCTTGAAGATGATGATACCGACTTTGTTAATGTCGTTGATAAAGGCACCACTGTGATGGCGCTAATTAACCAGCAAGTTAATCCGTCTAACAAAAACAGAGATGTATTAGTTAACTCGTTACTCACTGAACTCGATTTAACTCATTTAAAAGATCGCGGTTTTCGAGAACTATCCACCGGTGAAACTCGCCGGATTATGCTGGCTCGCGCCATTGCATCACAACCCGACTTTCTTGTACTAGATAACCCTTTTACAGGTTTAGATGTTGACCATAGGCAATCTTTAGCGGCATACCTTGCTCAACTCAGTATCCCTATGATGGTAATATTTTCTCGCGAAGAAGATATGCCTCAATGGATTGAGAAAGTGGCTATTTTCAGTCACGGAAAACTAGACAGTTTTATGGGTAAAGCCAGCTGGAACAGTCATCCGGTTATTGGCCAAATTAAATCTCAATCGAAAGTACAGAGCGAGTTAATGCTGGCGCTGATGCAACGTCACCGTCATCAAAGTCAGTTTGCTGATCCTGTATTTGAACTTAAAAATGGCAAAGTTGCTTACAGTGATAAAACCATTTTTACTGACGTGAATTGGCGTATTAATAATGGCCAACACTGGCAGGTCAAAGGGCCTAACGGCTGCGGCAAAAGCACCTTGTTAGGCTTGATATTTGGTGATCACCCACAATGCTATAGCAATGATATTCAAATATTTGGTAAGCAGCGCGGCAGTGGCGAAACCATTTGGGAAATCAAACAACACATAGGTATGGTTTCTTCAGCATTACATCTGCAATATCGTGTTAATTGCAGCGCGATTGATGTGATTTTATCAGGCTTTTATGACTCAATTGGCTTATACCAACAAGCCAGTGCAAAACAGCAACAAATGGCTCGGGATTGGCTAACTATTTTGCACATGGAAGCATTGGCAAACACCCCCATCAAACAACTTGATTATAGTCAGCAAAGGTTATTACTTATTGCTAGAGCACTAGTAAAACAACCCACATTGCTGATCTTAGATGAGCCCTACCAAGGGCTAGATTACTTGGGGATAAGGTTAGTGAGAAATACCCTTGAGTTGATAGCACGAGAAAACTTAAGCCAATTGTTATATGTCTCTCATTATCATGAAGACCGTTTAGCTAGCATCAATAATTTTCTCGAGTTTGTCTATGATGAAGACACAGATGGCTATAAAGCCGTGTTGTTCTAACTAAAAGCTAAGCTAAGTTAAGTTAAATTAACTATAAAATGAGCTAACTTAAACTAAGCCAGCCTGTGGATGCTGGCCATTATTGCTCTTCAATTTTGCGCTCTTTTGCCGCTGCTTCTTTGGCTTCACGTAGATACTTATCAGCGCGAGACTCACGCTCTTTAAACTGGGCTTGAGACTTCTCTATTTGTTCTTTTTCCCATTCGCCTGACTCTTGGCGTTCTAGCACTTCTTGTTCTCGCGACTGAGTATCATTGGCGGCTTGTCGCGCTTTTTCTAATTGTTCCTGCTCAGTTTTTTTGGAGTCAATTCGGCCTTGGTCGGCTTGCTGAGATAGCGTCAATCTAGGTTTATCACTGGCAGTTGCAGGTAAGCACAATGCCATCAGCAATGTGGTAATAAGCGCCATAGAGGTCTTATACAACCTTAGTGGATTTACGGTTAAATTCGACATGCTGTTTAGCTTCCCTGTAATTGAGTCTTACTGTTCCTGTTCATACCGCGCGCGCACTGCTGCGGGCATCGCATCTAGCTTATGTTGCACCATAGCATCAAAAGCTGCAAACATAGGCGCTATATCCAATGTGGGACTAATGGCTTGCAACATATAAGCGGTGGCTTCAAGGGTTGATAAACTGTCACTGCGTTTAGCTTTACGAATACGGTATTGCGACACCCCTTCAAACTCAATATGCAGCGCAGGTAACTCCAATAACCATGGGTTAAGCTGAAGCATTTTAAACGCTTTTCGCCAAGTGCCATCAATCAATAAAATAATACACTCTTCAGGTGCGCCGGAGTCAGCAGCGCTTTGACTGGTTTCGTTGGGATACACCAGATAAATAGGCTTAGAGGATTGCTGTAAATATGTTTGCAGATCAGCAAAATCATCTGCCGTTTCCCCAACCATCACTTTTGTCGCTGGCAAGGTTAAACACAATAATTTAACTGTGTTTTTGGCATGCTCTACTTCTGAAGGATGCTGCAGCACAATCACTTCAGTTTTAACATTCATTGTTGTCACACTGCTACATATACAAGCCGATTGAGGATATGCGCATTGAGGACAATAGGTTCTAGCCATTTGGTTTGTAGCCTATTGAAATAAAAGAAACTATGTGTAATATGGAAACACTAAATTAGCTAAAGCAGTTTATATTTAGTCTTTAATAGGAATATATTTTAACTCAAGGAAGAATTATGACCATCAATAAGTTATCACTTTCAGTGATACTTTGCCTTGTAAGTTGCGCCTCATTTGCAGAGGACACTACATCACCTACTTCTAATATCGCAAATAACTTTCATCATGAAGCCGAAATTGGTTTTCTTGATACCAGTGAAAGTTCAGATGGTTTAGCGAGCGGTAAATACAGTTATTATTTTCAAGGCGTAGACCAAACCGATGTACCGCTTGAACTTGCACCATATTTAAGCCAATCATCTGTTGTTTCTGCTCGTTACGCTACAACAGAGCATCAAGACCTATATGTCCTTAAGGGTGAGTATATTTTCGATTCGCGCTTTTTTATTGGTGGTGCTTATTCTCTAATAACAACAGAACGAGATTGGTTTGATTATTATGATGAAGATCAAGATACCTATGAAATCAATGCTGGTTACTATTTTAACCCATATACTAAATTAACCTTGTCATACTCAACCTATGAGCAAACTTCAAGTACATCAGGCACAGTGCCTTATACTAGCTTAACCACTGGCAACACAGAAAGTAATTTAGATCACAATGGGTTTTCAGCTAAATATGAACATTACTTACCGTTTGAGGTTACTTCAGGCTTGATGCTAACAGCAATAGCAAGTTACGCAAAAACGGAAGAGGAATTCAATGGAAACAGCATTTATCCTATTGATAATGTAAATAATGATTATATATTTGCGACTAGCTATGTGAACAGCGACCAAAAAATAAAGGAAACTCAATTAGCAATTAATGCAGATTGGTATGTCACAAACGCTTGGGCTGTGGGTATTGGCTATGAATTTGTAAATCATGACTACGAAGGATCATATAATCGCTTAATTCAACCTGTTAATGACTCACAGGGAGACTATGAGCATTACAATGAGAGCTATAGTAATAACTACAATGACTCTGATAGCTTCAATTATTTTAAAATCGGCACGAGTTATTTCTGGAATTTTTCTAAATACATTTCTGCTAGAGCTCTGATAGAACAAGCCTATGTAGACAGTGATTCAAATACCTCCTTCGGTGTCGCCATTAACGCTCGTTTCTAATACCAAAACAGAGAAACAACAATGCCGCTGGGTATTAATCAGCGGCATTTTGTTAAATCACATGTGTGCTAATGGATTAATGCTCTGGCTGCACTTGTTCCATATGCCAATGGCTTAGGCTTTTTAGTGACATCATCACCAGTAGTAATAAAGACAAACCACCCATTAAAAAGGCTACCGCATACGGGGCGCTAATGTCGGTCATTTGTACTAAACCTGCGAGTACTGATGCACCACTCATTTGAATACAACCTAACATTGCTGCAGCGGTTCCCGCACGTTCACCAAAGGCTGATAACGCCATAGATGTAGCAGGGCCAAGCAATACTGCAAAACCAATACAAAGCAGCATCATAGGCAGCATAAAGGCAAAACCTGCTGCCAGACCCGCTTCTGGGCCAGCTAGTTGCATCACTACTTCAATGATTGCAGCCAACAACATCATTGCTAAGGCTGCAATTACTGCTGGTCGATTACCAATATGCTTAACTAATACTGGCGCGGCAAAACAGGCAGCAATATTAACCGCGGCGTTTAAGCCAAACAAGCCACTAAAAGCAAGCTCACTAATACCTAAATGACCAATTAACCACATTGGCGAATAAGATACATAAGTAATAATTGACGCCATCGCGACCATACAAGTGCTGGCGTAAAACATGAAATGTGCATCACCTAACACAGGTTTATAACGTGCCCAGCGATAAAGTGCACCACTAGTATCGGTGTTTTCAGGTCGGGTTTCAGGGAACTTCAATAAGACGATAGCTAATACGACAATCGCATAAAGCGCCATAAAGATGAAGGTAGAACGCCAGCCAAACTGCAAGGCCAATAATCCACCTAAGGTCGGAGCAAGTGCAGGGATCACACAAATAGCCCCGTTTAAATAGCTATACATTTTCACGCTTTCGCTACTGTTGTAGCAGTCACGAACTGCACTAAAGACCACAATAGAGGTTGAACACGCCGCTAAGCCTTGAAGTACACGGGCAATCTGCAGTACTTCAAACTCAGCAGCCATCGCGCCAATTAGACTGCTGATGCCATACAAAACAATACCAAATAGTGCAATTGGACGGCGGCCAAATCGGTCTGCCAGAGGCCCTATCAAAATCTGTCCAAGCCCCATAGAAAACAAGAACAACACCAGTGTTGACTGTACTTGGCTACCACTTACCCCATATTCAATGGCCATTGTTGGCATTGACGGTAAGTAAATATCGATGGCTAATGGGCTAAGTAGCACCATAAACATCAGCGTTGGCAGCAAGTTACGTCTCATTTTCTTTATACTCTTTCTTTATCTAGGTGTTAATTATGGAGCGCATTTTAGACTACTCATGGTATGAATAGAAATGGTATAATTTCCAAAGTAAATTTCCTTTAAGGAATATCACATGAATATTGATAATCTGGCTAAAATTGACTTAAACCTGTTGGTGATTTTACAAGTTCTGCTCGAAGAGCAAAGCGTCACCCGCGCAGCGAGTCGGTTACATTTGAGTCAGTCTGCCTTAAGTAAAAGCCTTAACCGCTTAAGGCTGACACTGGACGACCCTTTATTTCAGCGCACTGCCCATGGCTTGAAACCAACCGCTCATGCAGTCCAGTTAGGTCATCAACTACCACAAATTTTGCAAACACTGCATCAACTCACGCAGCCGCCCACCTTTGTACCAGCCAGTAGCCACCAGCATTTTTCATTCTCTATGGTCGAGAGTGCCTATGAAACATTACTTCCTTATTTCATCGGCAGAATTTTACATGATGCACCCAACGTCAAACTCGACTCTTATGTCTGGACTGAAAAATCGATGCAAGATTTACAGCTCGGCCAAATAGATTTTGGCATTGCAGGACGTGATACACACCCTCAAGCAGATTTGAAAATCGAACAACTTCCAGATGGCATAGAGCACCAAACATTATTCAAAGATAAACAAGTCTGTTTAGTGCGCAAAGATCATCCAATGTTAGACGCGATCCGAAACAAAAAATGGGACTTAGATAGCTATTTGAGCATGTCGCATGTGCAAGTTCGGTGTGAAGGCAACGATTGGTGGGCCTTGGATTATCATTTAGCAGACTTAAACTTACGTCGCCGAATCAGTACCACAGTGCCTGATTTTTATGGTGCAGCCAGTATTTGCGCCCATAGTGATTTAATTTTTACCCTGCCATCGAGTTTTTCTAGGCATGCAGTAAAACTGTATCCCCTTGAGGAAATTCCACTGCCGTTTGATTTTATGCCGATGGCTTACGTGTTGTTATGGCACGAACGTAATAGCCAAGCTCCAGGGCATTTGTGGCTACGAAACATCATTTGTGAAAGTGTCGCTACAGCAGTGAAACAAACCCAACTCGAAATACTAGAATAAGCTTCATAAATTGTAAGAATAAACACATTTGTGATGTTCAAACCTCATTATAAGTAGCAATCATGATCAAACATTAATCAGGATTAACGTGACGTTAATAGTGCTTTTATTGCACACTGATGGTGTCATCACTGTAAATAGTGATTTTATGAAAGGCTAAAACTGTATCCATCGCCATTTTGATACACGTTCAGCCAGCTTAATTGAGGAACATCAATGAACTTTAATCAGTTTGTAAGTCAAGCACAGGTCAAACAGCGCGTTGGCACTATGCACCCATTTTTAGCACTACTGTCGATAATTGCTATCGCACTGACCACGATTGTATTGCTACCATTTTTATTGGTATTCGCTCTAGTGAGCTTTATCGGACTTAACTTACTAAGCCGTAAATACCTAGCACCTAAAATGCAGCCAATTTTCGGAAACCGTTCACAGCAAGATGAAGTGTACCGTGATAATCCAAATGTAGAGCGTGAACAGTCCTTGTATAAATCAGAGATGTTTAAGCGATCAAGTCCTTCATCTGGCGGCCGTACTTTCGAACATCAAGCAGACTAAACAATATAGACATTTAGTTTAATTGATGGATTAAAACAGCCKAGGAAAGGCTGTTTTAATC
>NZ_VKHR01000027.1 GCF_009663145.1 Shewanella sp. TC10 | reverse complement strand
GAGAAAGAATACGTCTTTGTTTACGAGGTCTATACAAAACTTTAAAAAAATCGCAGTAGATTGATATGTATGGGCTTTCTCGAATGTTACAAAATTATCGATGCGTAAAAGCTCATTTTACGCATCCTTTGGGTTTATCCGCGTTCTTCTTGGCAGAATCGGTTAAAGGTGGCAGCTGAAATGGCGGCATGATAATAACTCCCCTAAGCGTGTACAGATTTACTTGACCACATCAGCTGCCACCTTTAACCGATTATCATGCTGGTGGGACTCGCGGCTAAAAATGGTATTTTAATCGTTGAGTTTGCTAACCAGTTACGTGATAAAGGGATTGCGTTTGATGATGCGGTTATTCAAGCATCATCCCAGCGTCTACGTCCCATCTTAATGACAGGTATTACAACAGCAGCTGGAGCAATACCATTAGTTATGTCAAGCGGAGCAGGTGCTGAAACCCGCTTTGTTATTGGCGTGGTGGTACTCTCAGGCATATTGTTAGCCACTTTTTTCACTCTACTTGTGATACCTGTGGCGTATAGCATATTCGCTCGTAATAGCAGCTCACCAGATGCGATAACCAAACAGCTTGAACAAGAGCTTTCAAATGATTAATTAAGCTTTATTCAAATCAACAAACTTGAAAGAGCCAGTTATTCGTAGCTGGCTTTTTATTGTCTTATTTATAACAAGTAAGCTTAAATGAATATCTCATTGTGATATGTTCCGATTGTTAACGTAAGTCGTTCAATAATAGCTAAGCACATAATTAAGTAGAAAATAGAGCGCAGATGAAAAAGACAGATAAGAAATTAGATAATCAAATAAGAGAAACGCTGACAGAGGTGTGCGAGGTATTACTCGAACAATCTTCAGGGTTTGAATGGTTAACTCACCTTGTTAACTTTAATGCCTTCCCAGCATCGCTCAAAATAGTCTGTATTTTTGAAAATGATGTTCAGCTCACTCAATTAGCATTGAGTAAGGAAGATGCTTTTATTCAAAACTTAATCATCCATAAATTATTGCAACAGGGCATTAAAGTGCAGGCTAAGCAAATCGTTTTTGATAGTGAAACACGCTGTGAGGCCCAGCATAAAGGCAATTGGGCACAACGATTAAAGTAAGGGTTTGACCAATCAAATAATTTAACAAGATTACTAAAGCTTTGTAGGCTGATGTGGTATCACCACTTAATATTAGATGCATAAAAAAAGGGAAAGCAGATGCTTTCCCTTTGACGTTAGATGATTAAATCTATCAAGCTGCTTGTATTTGCTTGGCTACAACTGCAGCTTTTGCTTCAAGTTCTTCTGAGTCGAAATCATCAACGTTAATTGATTTCAAACGCCCAACTTCAGCTCTTTCGAGTAATGCAACTTCAGCATCGCTTAACACGCCAAGTGCTTTACCTTCTGCAGCAACTTTATCTAACCACATAAATGGAAGACGTTTGCCTGCTGCTTTACATACCTTGTCATACAATGGCTCTGAAGCCAGAATATCCAGTAAGGTTTGTTCTTGTATACCTACAACGTTGTGCTCTGAAGGAGTCCAGAATTGACCTTGACCAAGGCGGTCACGGCTTGCACACGGAGTTTGCATAATTTTTGATACTTTATGGTCTAGTACGTCACTTGGGCGCTTAAGAGGGCGACCAAATGGGAAGATAACAGCGCGTAGCGCTAAACCAAGACCCATAGGGAAGTTATCTAATAAATCGTCAAGTGATGTTTGTAACTTATAAAGTGAATCTTCAACAGCCCATTGAACTAAAGGTAAATCTTCAGTTAAACGACCTTCGTCTTCATAACGCTTAAGCGTTGCAGAAGCTAGGTACAGCTGACTTAATAAATCACCTAAGCGCGCAGATATGCGTTCTTTACGTTTAAGGTTACCGCCTAAAGTTGCCATAGCTAAGTCAGACAGTAATGCTAAGTTGGCACTGAAACGGTTCATTTGTTGATAATAACGTTTTGTTTTATCGCTATATGGAGATTTAGTGAAACGGCTTGATGTTACGCCCATCCAAAAACTTCTTACAAAGTTAGACATTGCGAAACCAATATGTCCGAAAATGGCGTTATCAAAATTACTTAAACCTTTACCTGATGTGGTATCAAAAGCTGATTCCATTTCGGCAAGTACGTATGGGTGACAACGAATCGCACCTTGACCGTAAATGATCATTGAGCGAGTAAGGATGTTTGCACCTTCAACTGTAATCGCAATAGGCGCTGCTTGATAACCGCGACCTAAATAGTTGTTCGGGCCAAGACATACACCTTTACCACCATGGATATCCATCGCATCGATAACACACTTTTGCATTCTATCGGTAAGATGGTATTTAACGATGGCAGAAATTACCGATGGCTTTTCACCTAAACCAATCCCAACAGTCGTTAGAGAGCTAACAGCGTCCATAAGGTAAGCATTACCGCCAATACGTGCCATTGGCTCTTCAATGCCTTCAAGTTTGCCGATAGGTAACTTAAATTGGCGACGAATGCGTGCATAAGCTCCTGTTGCTAAAGCTGCAGTTTTAATTCCACCTGCCGAGTTTGAAGGTAGGGTAATACCACGACCAACTGATAAACATTCAACCAGCATACGCCAGCCTTGACCGGCCATTTCAGGGCCACCAATAATAAAGCTAAGTGGTACAAATACTTCATTACCGCGAGTTGGACCATTTTGGAACATACAGTTAAGCGGGAAATGACGGCGACCTGTTTCAACACCTGGAATGTCCGTTGGGATAAGTGCACAAGTAATACCTAAATCTTCAGTATCACCTAGTAAGCTATCAGGGTCGCGAAGTTTAAATGCTAAACCTAATACTGTGGCAACAGGTGCTAGGGTAATGTAGCGCTTGTTCCATGTTAGTTTCATACCTAACACTTCTTCGCCTTCAAATTCACCTTTACACACAATACCAAAGTCAGGTATTGCACCAGCGTCGCTACCAGCTTCTGGACTGGTTAAAGCGAAACAAGGGACTTCTAGCCCTTTTGCTAAACGCGGCAGATAGTGATCTTGCTGCTCTGGTGTACCGTAATGCTGAAGTAGCTCCCCAGGACCTAATGAGTTAGGTACACCAACAGTTGATGCTAATTCACTGCTTAATCCTGCAAGTTTTTGTAAAACGCGTGATTGGGCATAAGCTGAATATTCAAGACCACCATATTTTTTCTTGATGATCATGGCAAAGAAACCTTCATCTTTAAGGTATTGCCATACTTCTTGTGGTAAATCAGCCAGCTCGTGAGAAACTTGATGTTGGTTAACCATTTTACAAACTGTTTCAACAGGACCATCAAGGAAGGCTTGCTCTTCAGCAGTTAAACGACCTTTTGGGTAGTTGTGTAATTTGTTCCAGTTTGGGTTACCTGCGAATAAATCGGCTTCCCACCATGTGGTACCTGCTTCAATCGCTTCTTTTTCTGTTGAAGACATTTCAGGCATGATGCCTTGATATACTTTAAGCAGTAGACGTGAAATGAAGTTTTGGCGGAATGACTTCACATTTAGCGGTAGTGCTAACACTAAAAATACAATCCATGCCACGCTACCAACAATATCTAATACGCTGCCAATCAGCATAACGGCGGCAGCGGCAATAGTTGCCGTTAATAACGACACTCGCATGTAGGTTGCTGCGCCGAGTACTGCGATCATGGCGATGATCCAAGTCAGGGTAGTCAATGTCTTTCTCCTTAAAGCATTCAAAAATTGAGCACTTACAAATTAATGATCCTATTCACAGAACTAACGGTGGTCAGACCTGTATCACATAAAATTAAACCTTACTGACCACGATTACAAGTTTTTTCAAACAATTGTTTAAAATAATTTCTACAATAAAATATCCCAAAAACGATTTGCACTAGGTACAATAGACATTAGATAAAATTTTGACTTTTAAAACTTTTTAAGGCGTTTCCCCATGTGTGAGTTATTAGCGATGAGCGCTAACGTACCAACTGATATTGTGTTTAGTTTCACAGGCTTAGCAGAAAGAGGCGGGGTGACTGGTCCTCATGTAGATGGTTGGGGAATTACTTTTTACGAAGGGAAAGGAAGCCGAACGTTTAAGGATGCGACTCCAAGTAGCGAATCCCATATCGCAAAGCTAATTAAATCTTATCCGATAAAAAGCGAGATAGTTGTAAGCCATATTCGCCAAGCAAATCGTGGCTGTGTTTCACTTGAAAACACACATCCATTCACTAGAGAATTATGGGGCAAATATTGGACCTACGCTCATAATGGGCAGTTATCAGACTACCAAGAAAAATTTTTGGTGAATCGATTTCAACCTGTTGGTGATACAGATAGCGAACTCGCATTTTGTTGGATAATGGAACAGGTGTTAGCTAAGTTCGGCCATAAACAGCCTGATGACATGACTCAAGTGTTTAGTTATATTTCCAGCCTTGCAGATGAAATTCGTGAATTGGGCGTTTTTAACATGATCTTAAGTGATGGTGTTGATTTAATGAGTTATTGTAGCAACAACTTATGCTTTATTACCCGCCGAGCTCCGTTTGGTAAAGCGACACTAATAGACACAGATGTGGTAATCGATTTCAATAAAGAAACCTCACCGAATGATGTAGTTACAGTTATTGCGACTAGGCCTCTTACTAATAATGAGCAATGGCACATACTTAAACCTGGGGAGTGGAAATTGTTCAGGCAGGGTGAACTACTAGCAACTGAGTCAATTTAATTAGTCTCCTTGTAAGTTAAACAGTAAAGTCTATCAAATGATAAAGCCGACTCGTTGATGAAACGCGTCGGCTTTTTAATAGTGATTTATAACTACATTAATTTAATCGATGAGTTAGAGGCATTATTTTGTTGTTTGAAAATTAATCTA
This sequence comes from Shewanella sp. TC10, assembly GCF_009663145.1. GTDB lineage: Bacteria > Pseudomonadota > Gammaproteobacteria > Enterobacterales > Shewanellaceae > Shewanella. The sequence continues at coordinate 55,298 of NZ_VKHR01000027.1, read as the reverse complement.
TAAATTAGCCTAATTTGTTTGTGTCGCAGTTTTTGGTATAGCAGCGGCGTTATCTTCGCTATTAAATATTTGATAGTTGTCTATTTGAATATCGAGTTGTTTACTGCCTTTAGAAAAATGACTTAACCTAACAGGAAGGTAATTTAGCTCTGGTGCCATCCAAAAAAAAGTTTGGCGCTTTTTACTGCTGCGTACCACTTCAATTTTAATCGTTTGGTAGGTACCGCTATCTAAAATCATTTGCTCTTTACCTATGATTCTAAATTTATAATCATCAAACTCTTTTTCTTTTACCATCTCATATTCTAGGGTTTCAGGGTTGGTGTACATATCCATTCTAAATTGCAGTTGTACCATTAAAGGGTCGAAGATGTTTTCTTCGTAGTCGAGTTTCTCTCGTTCATCTTTATATATGGTGTGAATCACCCCTTGAGAAGCAGCAAAAGCCGTTTGTTCACTGTAATCGCTACCAGTCCCTGAACGTTCACTTAAATAACGAATAGGTTTTAGTTTGCCATCGACTAATTGAAACTCACTTTTGATATTTCTTACATCTGACAACATAAGTAAGCTGACATCACTGTCAAAACGATAATTGTAATAACCGTTATTACTGACTGGCAATTGATAACGCGCTTTGCCCAACTCAATACTGCCGTAAAAGACTTTATATTCGGCATTGTGAGGTATCAATGGTTTAAGAAAGTCTTGATTAGTCTTAGTTACTTTAGTCTCAAGTGCTTTGGCTTCAGATACTTTGGCTTCAGATACTTTGACTTCATATGCGTTGGCTTCACTTGCCTGGGTAAAGTTTGAAAAAGCTAACATACCTGTGAAGAGTAAGAAAAATAATTTCACCAAAATAGGTCCTTTGTCAGGAGTTAAAAAGGTAACGATAAAACCAATGTCGCCATATCGGGTTTCCATTCAAATTTTGACAGTGAAATTTTACCTTTGTTCACTTCAATTCCTTCTGATCTTAGACGTTCTTGCTGATTTTGGTAATTAATCGTGTTAAGTTTAAAAGATATTTTACCTTGGCTATTGATAACTCTATGCCAAGCTAAGTTTAAATGTGGTGGTGCTTCTTGCAATGCTCGAGATACATAGCGAGCACGACCAGGAAGTCCTGCTAAATCTGCAACTTTGCCATAGGCAAGTACATTTCCTTCAGGGATCATGTTGACGATAAACCAGATTCTTTGTTTAGGTGATAGCTCGTTCATTCAATAATCATCACATTAAAAACAACAGCATAATCTATCAGTTGCTTGATAGGAATCTTTACAAAGTTAAAGTGACGCTTTATTTGAACAGAGCATTTAAATTACGGCTAAATAGATACACAGAAAGTGAGACAATGCACCAGCGAGTACAAACAAATGCCAAATAGCGTGGTTATACGGAATGCGCTTATTAATGTAGAAAATAACACCTATGCTGTAAAAGGCGCCGCCTGCTAATAGCAGATTAAAACCTAAATCTGTCATACCTTTGATGAGATCATTCATAACGGTAACGCATAACCAACCCATAACGAGATATAGGATGACACTAAAGGCTTTGAAGCGGCCGATAAAAAGTGTTTTGAATATGATGCCACCCAGTGCAAGTATCCAAATAGCAGCCAAAACAATATTTGCCTGTTCCCCGTCTAAGCTAATCAGCATTAGGGGAGTGTAAGTGCCGGCAATTAATGTATAAATGGCACAATGATCGGCCATTTTGAAACGTTTTCGCCAAAGTTGAGATTTACTTGAATGGTATAAAGTTGATGCTAGAAATAATAAAACGATACTGAGACCGTAAATCCCGATGCCAAACATCTCAGTGGTATTTAAATGTGTCGATCCTTTAACTAACATTGCAACCATGGCTGCGAGGCCTGCGAGCACTCCAATTCCATGGGTGACACTGTTTGCTAGCTCTTCAGTCGCACAATAGTCAGACTGAGAGCATGAGTTAGTTTCAATTTTTGGGGCCACATTTAACTCAACAGACATCTTGGTATACAACTTAATAAACTAATTGGAAAATTAGAGTAACAGCTTAAATTGTAAAACACTAGATTTTTAGCGTACATGTGTAAGCTAAATTTAAAAGTGTATTATTTCAGTTTGTTAGCAAAGTATTATGTGTTTTATGGTCTCTGCGATGCTTTATTGAACTAATTTAAAGATTGAGTATCAGATAATATTCATCGATTAATACTGTTGTGAGTGCTTGTAGTGAATGCCTGTAGCAAATGCCTGTAGCTAATGCCTGTAGGAATAGCCTGTAGAGACAGCAGCTGTATGTAGAGTTGAGGTTTAACCAAGACTAGAAGATCAAACCAATGCTTTATTCATCGTTTGATAAATTGTTTTAATACGGACATTTTTTAACACTAATTTTTTAACACTATATGCGATAAAGCGTTATAGCGCTTTATAATCACCAAGGCGATAGGATGCGCTAAATGACCCACAAGCATGAACCTAAGCTTTCAACACGGGAGCTATCTACTTCGTCGTTAGCTGCTGAAATGGATAATGCTTCCTCAAAACAAGACTCGCCCTATGCAAATTTTAATCAATCTTGTTCAGAAGATATTCAAAGTAATATTATTGCTAGCGATGCCGTTTCTCAATTTGTAAATGATAGCGATAATATTGAGTTTTCTGAATTAAACTTGTCTCTAGCCTTAGCCATAGCAAGCCAAAACCATAACGAATCATTAAGTTTTGATGAGCCTTTTCAACTTGATGAATCCTTTAAGTTAGATAGTGAAATAACTCGAGCAAATTATTCATTCGCAAAAGATATTGGTACCATTTCTAAATTTAAAACGATAGGGAAAGCGTTAACTCCAACCGTGTTTATGGTCGCTATTGCTCATGTTTTAGCTTTTGTCATATTGCTGGTTCTTGCTGAACAGACTGTCAACATTTTCGTAGAAATCGCCACTTCGAAACAAGAAAATCAAACTGAAACGAAAGAGATCAATGCTTATTTCATTACTGCTGAACAGTTAGATAGCCTAATCAATCAAGATACGTCAGCCTCAGACGTGAATGAAACCCAAATTATTCACACAGTTAATGAACCACAAGATAACGCCAATACAATACAAGATGCAGTTAAAGAGAAAGTCATAGAGGAACAAGTTGATGATGCAACAAGTGTAGAAACTAAAATCAATGCTGTTAATTTACCTGAAAAGGATTCACCTGATAACCAATTATCTGAAGTTAAAGAAATTCATGAAATCAATACCATAATTGAAACCAATGCAGATTTTAATTGGGCAAATGTAGACAGCATGTATTTACAGCAAGAAAAAGATGATGATTTAAGTTCTCATTTGTTTAAAGACACAAAGTTAAATCAAAACTTATTTACAGGAACAAATGCAGTTAAGCATCAAGTATTGAAAAACTTAAATGAGCAAGCGCTTAATACTTTAATTTCACAGCAAGCTCATTTAGCGACCTCAAAGAGTGGGGCAAGTTTAAGTGAGCTCACACCTGAGATGTTTGATATTGAAATTATTGAGATTGAAGACAAGCGACAAGCAACCACACTTGACCATAGATTAGACCCCAATAGAATTATGAAACATGGGGAGACATGCTATCGTATTGTGCCATTACCTACGCAAATTAATCCTCATGCAGAAGGTCTAGGTTTTGCTGAGCCCTGTGATAGTGCAAAAATGAAGAAAGCCTTGAGCAAGGCAATTCAAAATAGATTATCTAAAGTGCAATTACCTTAAACATTTGCTGACTATTTATCCGTTTTTGTAACCAATCATTGTTTTTACTCTTAATAATAATTCACTCAACATAATAATTTGATATTTATAGTTGTTATTACTACATAATATCAATAATTTATCGCGTGAATTAATTTGATTGGTACTTGTGTTCGCCTGACTTTATTTCACTTGTATTCTATTTGATTAGCTGAGTATACTGCTTGCATCTTGTCGGAGTGCCTTATGGCTGAGACCGTTTATTCGGGATCCGTTGAACCTGATCAGGTTAAAACCTGCGAAGGAAACAAGCAGTTAATTTGCTATTTCTTCTTATTGTTTATGTTCAATTTAATTGAACAAACGTTGAAATTTATGTTGAAACATATAGTGTGATTTTGATTGTTCTTTATCTTTAGAATGACCAAAAATATAAAAAGAGTATCCAAAATTTATGGATGTTTTTTAAACATTAAATGCAAATTACAGAGTTATGTATAACTCGCTCGTCATCAACACTAGTCTCCAGACAAGCAACTCTATTTAATTAATTTTGAGGTTGCTAATGTCAAATCGTCGCCAAACCCGTGAACAAGCGCAAGCTTTCATCGATACACTAAAACCGTTACAACACCCAAATTCAGAGAAGATTTATTTAACAGGTTCCCGCGATGATTTATTGGTGGGAATGCGTCAAATTCATCAAACTGACACCATTGTCGGTGGCAGCGATGATGCCCCTGTTACCGAACAAAACTTACCGATTAAAGTCTATGACTGTGCTGGAGCATACTCAGACCCAGATGCACAAATTAATGTGCGTCTAGGTTTAAACAAGTTCCGTGAAACTTGGATTGATGAGCGAAATGATACTGAGCAACTTGATGGTGTTAGCTCGGACTTTACTCAACAACGTTTAGCGGATGATGGCTTGGATCATTTACGTTTTGAAGCGTTAGTCCCCCCAAGGCGTGCTAAAACAGGTAAGTGTGTCACTCAAATGCACTATGCTCGCCAAGGTATTATCACACCAGAAATGGAATACATTGCCATTCGTGAAAATATGGCCCGTGAGCAAGTAACCGATGAGATCCTTACGCAAAAAGCACCAGGTGAAGCGTTTGGCGCTGTGATTGGACAGCCAATTACTGCTGAGTTTGTTCGTGATGAAGTGGCTCGTGGTCGTGCAATTATTCCATTAAATATCAACCACCCTGAAGCAGAACCTATGATTATCGGGCGCAACTTTTTGGTTAAAGTTAACGCCAATATCGGTAACTCTGCAGTGACATCTTCAATTGAAGAAGAAGTAGAAAAGCTCGTTTGGTCGACGCGCTGGGGCGCTGATACTGTTATGGATCTTTCTACTGGTCGTTACATTCATGAGACCCGAGAGTGGATCATTCGTAATTCACCAGTGCCAATCGGTACTGTGCCTATTTACCAGGCTTTAGAGAAAGTAAACGGCGTTGCAGAAGATCTTACTTGGGAAGTGTTTCGCGATACGCTAATCGAGCAAGCAGAGCAAGGTGTGGATTACTTTACTATTCATGCTGGTGTGTTACTGCGTTATGTACCAATGACAGCTAAACGGCTTACGGGTATCGTGTCTCGCGGTGGTTCCATCATGGCTAAATGGTGTTTAAGTCATCATAAAGAAAGCTTTTTATACGAACACTTTGATGAAATCTGCGAAATTTGTGCAGCCTATGATGTATCACTGTCGCTTGGTGATGGTATGCGTCCAGGCAGTATCGCTGATGCCAACGATGAAGCGCAATTTGCAGAACTCGAAACATTAGGCGAGTTGGTTAAAGTTGCTTGGAAATATGATGTTCAAACTATTATCGAAGGCCCTGGCCATGTACCAATGCAGTTGATTAAAGTGAATATGGAGAAGCAACTAGCCCACTGTGATGAGGCGCCATTTTATACATTAGGCCCACAAACAACTGATATCGCACCTGGTTATGATCACTTTACTTCCGGTATTGGCGCAGCACAAATGGCTTGGTACGGAGTCGCGATGTTATGTTATGTGACGCCGAAAGAGCATCTTGGGCTACCAAACAAAGAAGATGTTAAACAAGGCTTAATTGCTTATAAGATTGCTGCCCATGCAGCTGATGTTGCCAAAGGGCATCCTGGAGCTCAAATTCGTGACAACGCTTTGTCGAAAGCGCGTTTTGAATTTCGCTGGGAAGATCAATATAACCTTGGTTTAGATCCTGATACAGCACGTGCCTATCACGATGAATCGTTACCACAAGAGTCAGCAAAAGTTGCGCACTTTTGTTCAATGTGTGGCCCTAAGTTCTGTTCGATGAAGATCACTCAGGAAGTCAGGGAGTATGCAGCAAAACAAGAAAAGCTGACCTCTGCAACGGGTGTCGAACAATCTGTATCAGTTGTTGATGCAAGTGAGTTTCAAGCAACACAAACTAACGCTCCTCAATTAGATGTTGATGCCGCTATGGCGCAAAAGTCGGCTGAATTTAAAGCAACAGGCTCAGCACTTTACCATCCCGTGACTGACAAGGTGAGAAGCGGATCTGAAACCGTTAAAGCTGCTGACCTTGAAGAAGTTGAGGGCTAATCATGTCTCAGCAAGAGCATAAAAAACCAATTATCTGGACCATTGCTGGTTCAGATAGTGGTGGAGGTGCGGGTATTCAAACTGATATAGCAACCATCAATGATTTAGGTGGTTTTGCTTGTAGTGTGATTACCACAATAACAGCGCAAAATTCAGTTGAAGTAAAATTAGTTGAGCCGGTTTCTGAGGAGATGTTAAGCGCTCAATTAGCGGCACTAAGCGAAGATTTAAAACCTGCCGCAATCAAAATAGGATTAATTGCCAACCAGCAACAATTAAATCTTATCGCTGAATGGCTTATGGTTTTTAGAAATCAAAATTTAGCCAACAAAGTCATTCCTGTTATTGTCGATCCTGTGATGGTCGCAAGCTGTGGTGATGGTTTAAACCAAGTTTCTGACCTAGATTTCTCGCCATTTAAAGGGTTAATCACGTTAATTACGCCTAATGCGCAAGAGCTATTTAGGTTAGGTTCAGATAAACAATTCAATGATCAATTAGCGCAACAAAAAACTAAGCAAGACGTTTATGAAGCTGCGGTCATTGTTAATCAACAATTAAAGTCACATGTTATTGCAAAAGGTGGTGATGCGGGTCAATGGCAAGGTGAAACGGCCAGTGACTTGTTTGTTTGTCAGCAAGTTAATGGTGTGAGTGAATCACATCAGTATCAAAGTTTTTGGTTAACTTCACAGCGTATCAACACTCAAAATAATCATGGAAGTGGTTGTACGTTATCGTCTGCAATTGCCAGCTTTATGGCCCATGGTTATGTGCTTCATGATGCTATTGTCATGGCTAAAGCTTATGTATCTAAAGGCTTAATTGAAAGCACTCAACACGGTAAAGGCTCTGGTCCTTTAGCTAAAACAGCTTGGCCTGAAGATATCAGTTTGTATCCTAACATTTCAACTTATTATGGCAGCAATATAGCCGGTAACTCATTAGTTAACGGTGCATTACCTGAAGATAGCTTTACCAAAGAAACTAACAGTTCCTTAAGTGAAACCTCTGGTTTTGCTCGACTAGAGCAAGCAATTGGGGTTTACCCCGTCGTCAATGATGTCGATATGCTGGAGTCATTACTCAAAGCTGACTGTACAACAATACAGCTTAGAGTAAAGCAGTCAGACGATTTGCCACTTGATCAAATCGAGCAGCAAATTCAGCAAGCAATAACATTAGGGCGCGACTATAACGCTCAAGTGTTCATCAATGATCATTGGCAGCTAGCGTTAAAGCATGGCGCTTTTGGGATTCATTTAGGACAAGAGGATGTTGAAGTTGCTGATCTTGTGGCGATAAGAGACGCGGGTATTGCTATTGGGCTTTCAAGTCACAGCATATTTGAGATATTGCTCGCTCATCAACTTAAACCTTCATATATCGCACTTGGGCATATTTTTCCAACGACAACCAAAGTGATGCCTTCTAAACCCCAAGGCTTGCTCAAGCTAGCACGCTATGCTGCGCTACTTCAGCCTGTATACCCAACTGTTGCTATAGGGGGAATAGATGAACAGGTACTTGATGCAATTAAAGCAACTAAGGTGAGCAGTGTTGCCGTTGTAAGAGCTGTTACTGAATCAAATTGCCCAACAACGGCTTTCAAAAGGCTAGTGAATCAGTGGCAGCATGATAGTGCAGACAGTTCATTCCAAATTGGGCCAAGTTATGAGTGAATTAACTGATACACAATTTATGCGGTATTCAAGTCATGTACTGCTTGAGGATATGGGCGAGGCTGGCCAGCTCAAACTAATGAGCAGTTCAGTGCTTATTATTGGTGTCGGTGGTTTAGGCCACGCGGTGGCCCATCAATTGGCTGCTGCAGGTGTAAAACACATTCGCTTAATGGATGATGATTGTGTCGAACTATCAAACCTACCAAGGCAATTATTGTTTAATGAGGATGATATTGGTCAGCCTAAAGTGGACATTGCTGCAACCAAACTAGCAAATGCCTACCCTGAATGCGAGATAACCGCATTGCGACAACACTTTGCAAAAGATGAGCAAGCATTATTCAACACTGTTGATTTAGTGTTTGATTGTACAGATAACTTTTCATCACGGTTAGTCATCAACCAATCAGCAGTTTCTAGTAAAACGGCGTTAATAAGTGCAGCAATTAGTGCTGCAAACGGTCAATTGTTTTGCTTGGATTTTTCACTGAACAAAATTGGTAACACTGATCAATCAAGTTCAATTGCCCAGAGCGTTACTGATGATAAAGGCAGCATTGAGTTAGTTGATAAACAACTGCAAGTCACTTCAGGCTGCTATCAATGTCTTTATCCAGATGACTCTCAAGTAAATCAATCTTGCAGCCAAGTAGGGGTGTTGACTTCTGCGCTGTTATCTATTGCATCAATGCAGGCTTTGCTTGGTCTTAACTGGCTTAAAAGTAATCCTAGCCAACGGCAACAAATGCAAGGAAAACTGCATTTATTTAACGCGCAAAACTTACAGTGGCGTCAAGTCGTCATGTCTCAAGATCCTAACTGTTGTATCTGCGCAACAAGGTAAATGATGCAGTTAAATCACTCTAATAAATAATTAGGAATAAACATGATTACTATTGAATTTAATGGTTTAGTTGAGCACCTAAATAGCAATGCCAATTTACTGCAATTAATTGAATTGAAGAATTTAAATCCCAAATCATTAGCGTTAGTGCTTAATGACCAAGTTGTACCAAGAAGCCGCTGGGGTCAGATTGAATGCCAGCAGAGTGATAAAATTGATGTTTTTTCAGCTGTAGCGGGTGGGTAATATGTTATCAATTGGCAACCACAGTTTTGAATCAAGATTATTTACTGGAACCGGTAAATTTTCAGATGCGAAAACTATGCTAGCGGCAATTTCAGCAACTGAGTCGCAACTCGTGACTTTAGCTATGAAGCGGATAGATTCAAGTAAAGACTTCGATGATTTACTGACACCATTACAACAAATGGGAGTTAAGTTATTGCCAAATACCGCGGGTGCTCGCAATGCTAAAGAGGCTATTTTTGCAGCTGAATTAGCGAGCGAAATGCTGGGCACTAAGCTTATCAAACTTGAGATCCATCCTGATCCTAAGTATTTAATGCCTGATGCCATTGAAACATTACAAGCTGCTGAAACGCTATGCAATAAGGGTTTTACGGTTTTGCCTTATGTACATGCCGACCCTGTTTTATGTTATCGGCTCGAAGAAGTGGGCTGCGCTGCAGTAATGCCACTGGGTAGTCCCATAGGTAGTAATCAAGGTTTAGCGACAGAACCATTTCTAGAAATCATTATTGAACAAGCTAACATTCCTGTTGTGGTTGATGCTGGTATTGGCGCGCCATCACAAGCTTGTAGAGCGATGGAAATGGGCGCTGATGCAGTATTAGTGAATACGGCCATTGCCAGTAGTGCTAACCCCGTATTAATGGCTGAATGTTTTAATCAAGCAGTTAAAACTGGACGGCAAGCCTATTTAGCAGGCTTAGGCAATGTGACTAAGCAAGCTGAACATACCAGTCCGTTAACTAATTTTCTTAATTTGTGATTAAAGGTTTAGGCCACTAATGAGTTTTGTCGAACAATTTAAACAGCTAAACCTTGATGATTTGTCCATGCGCCTATATGCATCTAAAGCCGTAGATGTTGAACGTGCGATTAATCTTCCTAGCGGTAACCTTGATAGTTTAATGGCATTATTATCGCCAGCTGCAAAGCCATATATTGAACAAATGGCTCAAAAGGCTTATCAGATTACTAGGCAGCGTTTTGGTGCAAATATTGGCTTATATTTGCCGCTTTATCTTTCAAACTTATGCGCCAATGAATGTGATTATTGCGGCTTTTCTATGAGTAATAAACTGAAGCGTAAAACCCTTTCAGATGCTGAATTACTAGCTGAAATGAACATTATTAAACAACGGGGATTTGATTCGATATTACTGGTGTCTGGAGAGCATGAAACCAAAGTGGGCATCGAATACTTTAAACATGTTTTACCTTTGGTAAAACAGCAATTCAGTTATGTTGCGATTGAAGTTCAGCCTTTATCTCAGTCAGAGTATCAAACGCTGGTTGAATTAGGGTTAGATGCTGTGATGGTGTATCAAGAAACCTATCAACCAAGCACTTATAAAAAGCACCATACACGAGGTAAGAAACAAGATTTTAGTTATCGTTTAGCAACACCAGATCGTGTTGCCGCCGCAGGTGTTGATAAAATTGGTTTGGGTGTGCTGTTGGGGCTTGATGATTGGCGACTTGATGCGCTCATTATGGGTTATCATTTAGCTTATCTTGAAAAACGCTACTGGCGCACTCGTTACAGTATTTCTCTTCCAAGATTAAGACCATGTACGGGTGGTGTGAGCCCAAAAGTCGAATTAACTGATGAAGGTCTAGTACAAATGATTTGTGCGTTTAGGTTGTTTAATGCGCAATTGGAAATCAGTTTGTCTACCAGAGAAACCCCTGAGTTTCGTGATAATTTGATGCCACTAGGTGTAACTAATATCAGTGCAGGTAGCTCAACCGAGCCTGGAGGTTATCAAAACCCAAATTCGCAATTAGATCAATTTGAAATCAGTGATGATAGAAGTGTGAATCAAGTGATTGATAAAATGAAACTAAAAGGTTTAAGCCCTGTTTGGAAGGATTGGGAAAGCGCTTGGTATTAATGACGCTGTAAACTCCTGATTGAATTACTGTACAAAATACAGAACTTGGATGATAATTAATCGATTAGAAGTAGCTAGCTAAGGGGTCATTTATTAGGTTAGCTTTACTTACCAAGGAGTGATGAAATGCAAATACCAACTGCGGCAAACTCGGGAGTGCAAGGCTTACAAAGTGCTCAAAATGACTTAGCACAAGCAACAACAGCAGTAGCTGCGCCAGAACCTACAACTTCAACTCCGGTCAAGGTTGAGCAGGACACGGTTACACTGAGCTCTCAAGCGAGTGGGATTAGTGATAAAGTCTCTGCGTTAATTGATGCAGAACAAGCTGTAACACAAGCTCAAGCATCAGCTGAGGTCATCGATGTTGCCTCTGAAAATATAGGTACGATTATCGATTTATCAGTTTGATATTCGATTGAAACTGATTTCGATTAAAGCCTCTTATCATTTAAATATGAACATCACTTAAATATGAATATTCATGGCCAGACAGCATCTCAAGGACTAGGTTCTTCACCTAGCCTTAGTGTTGATCGCGCTATTGGTCAGTCGAATAATCATAATATCAGTACTAAAACTCAAACCAACACTAATACTCAAGCCAACACTAATACTCAAGCCAACACTAATACTCAATCTAAAGCTAATACTAATAGCCATATTTCAAATTCACAGGCTCAAAAAGCCTCTCGGCCATTATCCAGTCATAACGCACAACTTTTAAACTCCCAATCCAGTCTACTTGCAAATAATCAAAGCGTTGCTAAAAAAGTGACTGTAAACAGCTCAAACCAAATGTCAGCTCAGTTTAATATGAAAACTGGTGCAGCTTCTGTATTGGGTTTATCAGCATCGATGCAGCATAGCTCAGTTAGCGTGGCCTTAAATGGTGCAAGTGCAAGTGCAAGTGCAAGTGCAAGTGCAAGTTCAGTTACTAGTGAGCGCGTTAACCATTCTCTTAATGGGGCTAATCAAAGCGTTTCAACAAATATGAGTTTACCAGAGGCAAAAACCACTGAAGCCAGTTTGAGTGAGCAAATAGTCCCTAAACAAGAAAATGCCGGTGCTGAAGACACTAACGGCATTAATGAAGCAGAAAATGCAGATCAGGCTGAAGCAAAAGTTGACGAGCAAGTTAACAATCAACAGATAACTGAACAAGAGAAACAAGCACAGCAAGAACAACAAAAGTCGCAACAAGAGCAAGAGGCAAAGCATCAAGCTGAGGTTGACGCAGAAATTGTTAAAGAGTTATCAGCTAGAGATGCTGAAGTTAAAACTCATGAACAAGCTCATAAAGCTGTCGGTGGTAGTTATGCCCAATCGCCTCAGTATACTTATGAGAAAGGGCCCGATGGTAAACGCTATGCGGTAGAAGGGGAAGTGAGCATCGATGTTGGTGTGATTGAAGGTGATGCGCAGGCAACCTTCAACAAAATGCAAAAAGTTTATGCAGCAGCTATGGCGCCAGTTCAACCTTCTATGGCAGACATACAAGTAGCAAACGAAGCTGTGCAAAAAATGAATGAGGCAAAGAAAGAATTAACTACAGAAAGACAAGAAAAAATTATCAGTACCGAAGATACCAAGCAGATTAATGATTTAGCTCAGCACTTAGCGCTTTTTGAAGATCAAGGCTTTACCCCAAGCTATCCTTTTAACCAAACTAATGAATCAAGTGGTGAAACCGAATCACAGCAAGGACAACTATACACTCCGATAAATATTGCCGTTTAATTTATCTTCTCTACTGCCGAAACTAAAGCCAAACTCGATCCTAAAACCCAAACCTCAACTCAAACCTCGACTCGAACCCAATAAGTTTTTCCTAACTCATTTACTCCTGAGCTTCTTAGACTTTAAATATTCAAATATGAGACTCTTCTATTGATTCCACGCAATGGTTTATATCGTGCTGCTTTAAGATAAGCGATTCTAGCAGTTTAGATGCAGGTCCCTGTTTATCTCGATTAGGGACAAGTAAGGAAAGTTGGATCATACGACTCTTACTGCCTTTTAAGATTAACCTTTGTAATTCACCTTTCGCAATATCATCTGCAACTAGATATGCCGGAGCCCAACAAAAACCAATACCAGTTTTTAAGATATTTTTTGCTTCGTGAAAATTTGAAACTGTCCAACGTTGCTCAGCTTTAAGCCAGCCTGTATCAGCAGTTTTGTGAGTTGCGGTATCCTTGATAACAACTTGAAGGTATTGAGCCAGTGCTTGCTCGTCAGCGATGACTTTCTGCTTTGCTAATGAATGCGAAGGGCTGCAAACCAAAAATAATTCAGACTCACAAATAGGCTCTGCAATATGCCCTTTGGCAGGGATCCCGCATATAGCAATATCAGCAGCATTATTTAAGATTAACTCATGGGTACCCGTCATAACCGAGTCGATAATAGTCACTCGAGTGCCACGGCTATGGGGTAAAAATGCTTTTAATGCATCAACCAAATAGTGCATTGGGTAAATAATTTCACGAGCAATCGTTAAATTAGGTTCCCATCCTTCACCTAAATTATTGGCTAATTGTTCAAGCTCATCAACGGTTTGAGTTAAATGACGAGAACGGCGGAGTAAGACTTCACCTTGCTCAGTAAGGTATGCTTTACGACCTTTAACCTCAAGAAGCTGAATGCCTAATTGTGTTTGTAATTTAGCCACAGCATGATTAAGGGAAGATTGACTTTTATTGAGCTTTTCTGCGGCTTGTGCATAACCGCCAAAATCGACTACTGACTGAATGATGCGCCATTGTTCTAAAGTTGATTTTGCTCTGCTCATATTAAATTCATGTACCTTAGTCACTTAGAGAGGAAGATTGAAAAGGGCGTAAGTCATTACGCCCCTTATTAGTTAGTTTTTCTCGAGTTTCTTAGGCGTTACCTGTACTGGTAAGTATTTTTTTGTCGCCTTAGTTTCAGCAAGGTATGGACCTTGATGCAGTGTTTCTGGCCAGTCTAAAAGCATCATAGCTAGCACGTTTCGATGCTCACCCATTACCATATCAGGGTTTCCTCGAGGAGAAGGAATTAGCTGATACTCAGGGCTAAACGATGCTGCAATATGATTTTGGGTCTTTTTAATCACTTGATGATCGCGTTGGCCTGTTAAATAAAAGCTAATACCAACTTCGGCGATGATATCGTCAGTGGCATCTTTGAGAATGCGATCAATGTTGTTATCAAAATAGTCTAAGATCCATTTGAACTCTTTAGCACTCACTTCTTGTTGGTAATAACCACTTGCTGCAAAGATAAAGTGAGTCATGCCGTATAGCTTGTTTTGGAATTGTTTTTTATCAAGCTCACTATCTTCATCATCCGGGTAAGCAGCGATAAAGGCCTTTTTGTAATCTTCAACATAATTACCGACTTCAAGCTGCTCTGCCCAATATGCGTAGTTTATTAATTGTGCGGCCCAAGATTTAATCATTTTTGGATCAGTAAGGGCAGGTTTAAGATCATAAGCTTTTAATGCTTTAACCATCTGCTCGTGACAAGGACCCATAAAGCCTAATTCGTCTATGCGGCTTGAATATCGTAATAAAATATCGCTATAGAATATAAACTCTGGGAAGGGCTTTAAGGCTTTTTTACGCGCTTTGGCACGTGGACCTTTTCCTAAAACACTAATGGCTTTATCCGCTTGTTGTTCAATAAATTTAGGTTCATCAATATTACAAGCAAAGTAATTTTGTCGTTCGGTAATGGTAATTAGATCGATAAGTGCTGCATTTGTGTATTTTTCCTCTCCAGTCATGCGATACATTCTTAAGCCATAATGGCCTTGGATCCGAGGTGGAAGAGAATACATATTTTGTTCAAGGTTAACCTGAATCGCGCTTCTTACTTCTTGATGTGTTAATGGAGTCGACGAAGATGTTTGACTCTTTTCAGCAGCGATGCTTGCTGATGACATCATTAACGATAACCCTACGAGACACGATAATGATTTAATTTTGCGAATGGCCAACATTGAAGGCTCTCCTGATGATTGATGATGGATCATTGGGTGCACTAAGTATAATGATCATTTGTTCAATTAGGGTTAAATTATCTTCATTAACTACAAAAATATCAAAAACTTGACGTTCTGTTACTGAAGGTTTACTTGCATCAAAAATGATACTAACAAGACTTTGATGCCAAAGCGGCAAATAATAATCTATGCCTTCATTTGCAATGCCGTTAAAGCTAAAAGCAAAATCAGCAGCATTTTGCCATTGTTGATCAAAACTATTTTCAAATGCTAATGCAAGTTTCTGATGATTGTTAGATTCATTAAGGTAAAAGTCTAAAATGACTTTAGCACGGAATATCCGTAACTGTTGGCGGTAAGCATTGGCAACTTGTTCACGCTCAGAAAGCGTTTGCGCGTAGGCTTGTCGTAAAAACTGCGTTAGCCAAAGTGTACCAAGTTGATGATTATCAACTGAAACGCCTTGTTTATTATTTAGATAAAACTTATTCCCTCGAGCTAACCCTGCTACGGCTTCTGCTGTGACCTTTATCAGTTTATCAGCTTGTCTTCTGTTAGTAATTTTCTTTGAGTAACTGATATTTGCTTGACCATATTGGTGTCCGATCACAGGATACCGAATGATGTGTGAAGCTGTTCTCTGTGTAGAAGTGACATAAAGTTCACCTAATAAACGTTTTTGATGCCAGACTCGATAAATACGATTGCCAATTGTGTCGCTAGTTTCATTTAGCTTATCTTCGGTTTTCGAAGCTGTTTTTGTTTCAGCGTTTTTGGCAGTTCCAGTTCCAGATTCAGTTCCAGTTTCAGGTGCAGTATTCGTTTGTGCTGGTAAATTCTGCGAAGATATAACATGTTCTTCACTAAAGTGTATAGGCTCAATCTTAATTCCCAGCAATTGCAGTTGTTCAAAAAGCTTATCGAGTAAACTTAACGCTGAAGTTGTACCTGTATATTTCTCATGGGGTAATGATTTAAGCTTTTGGCCGATATTCCAAGGCGCGACATTAATATTGATAGTTTGTTGCTGTAAATAATCATCTAACGACTCAATATCAAGAAGATGAGAATCTAACGCATCGAGAATGCTTTCTTTTTTCAGTTGTTTGACAATATTTAAAGATGTGCTGTTTAGATTTTTTGCTCTTGATTGATAGGCTAACCAAGCACTTTTTCGACATGATTCTTTTGGCTGTAAAATGAGATATTTGGCTAAAGTGACTTCAATATTTTTTGGGACTAGAGGTGAAGTTTCATTATTGCTAGAGCTAGAGCTAGAGCTAGAACTGACAGCAGTATCTAAAGCACATTCTTCATCGTTAAATACAATCTTAAGTTGTTTGTTACTTAGGTTTCTTCTGATAGTGGCTTGAGCATTGTGAAGTTTAGCCTTGGTATTGATGTCCAGTTGACGTTGTTTTATCGATGCAAGTTTTAACGCTAAAGATGAATAGGGGCTTTCTGCGTTTGATAAATTACTAATGAGTTGTTCGAGTTTAGCGTCGTTAAGAATAACTTGTAGTTCATCCGCTAAATGTAACTGACACATTAAAATACTTTCTCGCTGACTACTTGATGCTAAGTCGCGATAATAATTGAGACGGTCATTGATGTTATTAAAGCCTAGGGTGAGCTGTTCAAATTGAACAGCCTGTTTTGCAACAGGCTGTGATAAATCTAATTCGGCGAGCGAAGGCTGATAGCGAAGGCATTGCTGAATAAATAAATTTAGAGGGTTAGCAACTGCCGAAGCAGTTGCTAAAAGACTAAAAGTTAGGATTACTACAAAAATGCTTCTTTGCATAAGCGACACGATCTTCCACTGATAACGTCGGCCCTTTAAGGCTTTCTACATGTTTAAGTCTACCTAAAATGCCTTTGCCATTAGCGGTTTGAATCGCTAAACCAGGTCTAGCATTTAGCTCTAACAGTAATGGGCCACGGGCTTTATCTAACACCATGTCTGTGCCTAAATAACCAAGCTCACACATTTCATATGCGCTAGATGCAGTATGTAATAATACATCCCAGTTAGGCACTTGAATTTGTGACAGCTCATAATTGGTATCAGGATGAGTGAGCACAGGTTTATCAAATTGCACTGCGTATAAACTTTTGCCAGTGGCAATATCTAAACCGACACCTACAGCACCTTGGTGTAAGTTTGCCTTACCATCTGATGCCGCAGTTGAACAGCGAAGCATGCCCATAACAGGGTAGCCCTTAAAGACGATTAAACGAATATCAGGGACACCTTCATAACTGAAACCATCAAATACAGGGTCAAACTCAATTAAACCCTCAACAAGTCCTACATCAGGAATACCACCCAGTGAAAACAAACCACTTAAGATATTCGAAACATGTCGATAAACTTCATTTGGGGTAACTTCATCGCCATTGGGCTTGTAATAACGACCATTTTCAACATGGGTTATTACTAAGATCCCTTTACCACCAGAACCTTTAGCTGGTTTAATCACAAAACCGGTTCTGCCTAATACCATTTGCGGTATTTCATTAATTTTATGTTGCTCTTCAACAACACCAATTAAGTCGGGAACAGCAATATCATTGGCTAAAGCTAATTGTTTAGTAATGAGCTTATCATCAACGCGTTTGTAAAATTTGCGTTGGTTATATTTGCCAATGTAATCGATATTGCGCTTATTCATATTCAATACGCCATTACGACGTAATTCCCAAGGCCAAGCGTAATTTTTCATTACTTTTCCTCAGCCAAAGGCTTAAAGCGTTTAAGTTCAGTTAGGCGATAACCAGTATACTGACCCATGACTAACACCAATGCTAAGATAACTAAATGGATACCTAAGAAATTAAACACCCAATGCTGGATCCAAGTATTGCTCATTGCAAGATAAGCTAAAGTTGCGACAAATAAACTGCCACCACCAGACATGAATACTGATTTTGGACCTTCTTCTTCCCATAAAATAGACATACGCTCAATTGTCCACGCAAGAATGATCATTGGGAAGAAAGTAATGGTCAGTCCTTCACTTAACCCTAATTTGTAGGAAATAAGCGTAAACAGTCCAATGATGAATATCACCACGATGATCACCGCGGATATTCGGGATATGAGCAAAAGGTTAAGCTGTGATAAGTAAGAACGGATCATCAAACCAAATGCAACAATCAGTAAAAAGCCGATTAAACCAGTTAACAACGTGGTTTGAATAAAGGCGAGGGCGATTAACACTGGCATGAAAGTACCAGATGTTTTAATACCAATAATAACCCTTAAGAACACCACAACGAGTACACCAATAGGAATCAATAAAATCCCTTTAAAAGTACTTTGCTCTTCTAGAGGCAGTTGATACAAAGAAAAGTCTAATGAATCAGTGTTCATCATCATATCAATTGATGTAGCCAATGCAGAACGTGTTTCTTGCAGCATTGAAAAATTGACTTGTGAATTACTACCGCCAATAACATCGAGCACTGACATGCTGTTGTGCTGCCATAGGACTAAGTTTTCAGGGCGACCTTGTTTGTTGTTTTCAACATCAAATAAAACCCATTCACCGTCTTGGTAAACTTGTACATATGGATTCAACTGCTGACGACGGCGCTGATCTTCAAGCATTAAACCACTCACTTGCTTTGCAGGAACGCCCTTTGATTGCAGCATTTGTAGAAAGAGTTGAGTACGAGAATTAACTGACAACAGCAAAGCAAGGTTCTGTGATTGATTGCTATCGTTAATCACATCCATTAACTGTTGAGCGTAAGAAATGTTATTTGCGCTTCTTTCCCACACTTGATTAATAATTTGCTCGGCAGCGCCACGTTCTGTAACTTGCCATAAGTAAGGCTCTGGAGTAGCTGGCTCTTCTTCTGCATCAACTTGTAATTGACCAGTAGGGACTAGCGTGACGCGATAGTATAAAGATTGACGACCTGATGCCTCCCGAATTGACCAAACTGCGCGGCGGTCCTCACCCTCAGAAATATTTAATCCATATCCCGCTGAAGTCGCGTTTTCAGCTAAAACGTCAAACGCCGGATCTTGAGGTAATGAAAGCGAAGCTTCTGCTGGCTTGTTGGTGCCGTTGAACATAACTTTTGCTTCAACTGACCAGCTTTGAACTTGCTCGCCTGGAAAGAAAGGTACGTTATGTTCAACACTACGATAGATACTCGCAGTAATCCCTGAAATGAAAAGTAGGGCAACAAAGATAAAAAATGGCTTACGAGAATGCATTTGAATTCCTATTTAGCTTCTTTAGTTGTTTCTGTTTGAGGTTGTTTACCATGAACGTAGATTTGACCGACATCTACGACAGCAATGTCTTTCATAAATTTACGACCCAGTAATAACGGGAACTCAAGATGACTACGATCAGTTAAGTTTAAGTCGGTTTCAGCGGCATATTGGCCTATTTTTAGATGAGCATGAATAACTGGACGGCGATCGTCAGGTAAATCAGAATCTTGTTTAATACGAACAAAACGTTCAACTTTGTGCTCAAAGGTATTACCTGGTTGATCAGCACCATTTGTCATCACGTCAAAACGTACCCACTGAACTCCATTGCGTTCAAATAGCACGATGTTTCTTGCATCTAATGATGATGACTCAGCACCAGTATCGATACGTGTTTCAAAAGAAGCTTTTAATTCGTCTATATAAACGTGTTCAACTTCCCCGAGTACTATCTTGTCTGAAACAACAGACTCTGGACACTGAGGTGGCTCACTAAGTTGAGCGAGCGCTGCAGCATCGTCATTCATTTTTTTAGATTGTTTAGCTAAGGCATCAGTAATTTGTAATTTTAGGTCGTTGACTTCTGCACTTAAACTTTGGATCTCAGTAGATGAAGTGACACATTGCGCATTAATTGCTTCTATAATGGCAGTTTGAGAAGTGGCAAGGTTTGCACTTAATTCTTCACTGCCAACTGGTGTGACTTTCTCACTTGATGCACAGCCTGATATTAATGCGGCGGTGACGGATAATATAATTACCTGCTTTAACATGACAATTCCTGTTTTTGTAATCTAAGCGAATTTTTAAACATTATTCTTTAATAGTTTCATGGGGTTATAGCATCAAACTAGATCGTGATTAGGTTGGTTTTTAATGGCTATAATCGTTGCCCGTTTTGGCGCAGGGTATCCTTCGACGGTTAAACTAACATCATTTGGGTCAAGATAATCAACTAATGATTCATTCTTCATCCATTGTGTCGAGCGTTGTTCAGCCATTGAAGTGATATCCACATCAACACAACGTATATCAGTGAAGTCGCACTTCTTTAACCATAACATGAGCGCATCAACGGAGGGTAAAAACCAAACGTTATTCATTTTGCCGTAACGATCTTCGGGCACAAGTACTGCATTTTCATCACCATCTATGACTAATGTTTCTAATACTAGTTCACCCCCCATGCGCAATTGATCACGTAGTTGTAAAATATGATCAATTGGTGAACGGCGATGGTAAAGGACGCCCATTGAGAAAACGGTATCAAAGGCATCTAATGGAGGAAGTTCTTCAATGCCTAAGGGTAACAAATGTACTGGATGTTCATTGCCAGCTAAACGTTTAACTGCTTCGAACTGACATAAAAATAGCGGCGAAGGATCTATTCCTACAACACGTTTAGCACCAGCACCTAGCATGCGCCACATATGGTAACCACTGCCGCATCCCACATCTAACACAGTGCGGTTATCTAATGGTGAAATATGCTCTTTTACACGATCCCATTTCCAGTCACTGCGCCACTCAGTGTCAATTTCAATACCATGGATATAAAAAGGACCTTTACGCCAAGGTTGAAATAACCCGAGTAAGTTTTGTAGTTTTTCGGTTTGACCGGCTGTAAGTTGGCTGCCATCGCCAATTGTTACACCATTATATAAATCAATATGGGTTGGAGCTGGGTAATGAAGTTTGTTAAGAACTTTTTCCCATTTGGGTAAATTGCCGTGTTTATGCTCTCTTTGCCATTTTCCTAGAATTGCTGGAAGTTCTTCGAGCCAATGCTGAAGACTAGAATCGGCAATTTGTTGGTAAAAGGAACTGAAACTGATCACTTGATAGCCACCATTGATGCGAAATTAAAACATTGAAACCACACTGTTGAATGACTAAAACCATTATCAGTGAAGCGTTGTTGGTGCATGGATAAACTGTCTGGGCGCATTACGTTTTCAAGTGCACTGCGTTTCTGGCTAATTTCTAATTCGCTATATCCATTGGCGCGTTTGAAATCTAAATGCTGCTCATCGAGTAAGGTTTGTATTACGTTATCTTCAAATCTTAACTTCTCTGAAATTACAAGAATTCCGCCTGGAAGTAATCCTTGATATATTTTGGTGATTAACTCATCTCTATCATGAACCGGCAAAAACTGAAGGGTAAAGTTCAGTACTACCATTGATGCATTGGTAATTTCTATATCTCTAATATCACCACAAATTAATTCAACATCTGTATCACTGACATAAGCTGATAAGTTCTCTTGGCAACGAGCTACCATGGATTCACTATTATCTACTGCAATAATTTTGCATTGGCGTTGCTCTATTTGGCGACGAATACTTAAGGTTGCAGAACCTAGAGAACTCCCTAAATCATAAATATTTGATTTAGGCGTAACATAACGATCTGCAAAATCACCAATGGTGCTGATGATTTGGTTATAACCAGGAACTGATCGTCTAATCATGTCGTTAAACACACCAGCAACACGATTATCAAATTGAAAATCGGATATTTTGTCTGTTGCTGCAGCGTAAATTGTATCTTGTTGAGAGTTCATCTGGGGTAACTTGAGAAAATCATATCTTCATTTTAGCCAATCCTATCAAATAGCAGCAAGTATCCTATTGGAATTTTTTGTTTTATTTTGTTTATTTACGTATTTTAGGGTAAATATTTAATCTAATTGGTCAAATAGTCGATATAAATCGGTATGATGAACAAATAATTAAAATCATTTACAAATGGCCTTGTGGTTGATTAACAATATTTCAACCTTAAAAGGGAAGTGGTTTAGAATAATTAAAACAACCTTGAAAGATCAACAGGCCCTAACAATATGACTATTAACTCAAAAAGCTAGCCAAAAGAAACTAGCTCAAAAACTTAGCACAAGGGAACGCGCTTGAAGTTAATTAGCACTATTTTTACTTTTTTACTGTTTACTCTATTGATGTGGCCTGCAGCAGCAAATGAGACTGCTGAACAAACCGAACCACTACCCATTCCAAATACACTCTCAATCTCGATGAGTGAGGATGCTTATCCTTATCAGTTTGTTGACGATAAAGGTAACCCTGCTGGTGTCATGGTTGATTTGTGGCGAGAGTGGTCTTCAGTCACTGGAATTAAAGTGTTATTTAAGCCCATGCAGTGGAAGCAATCTTTACAGGCTCTAACTGATGGAGACGTTGACGCCCATATTGGCATGGCAATCACTGAAGAAAGGCAACAACTATTCTCCTATGGAGATCAAGTCTCTTCACTTAACTCATACCTCTACCTTCATAAAGATATCGCGAATAAAAAAAGTATTGAGGATATTCGTCCTTTTAAAATTGGAATAATAGAAGGGACTTCACACAAAGATGACCTACTTGCTATTGAACCGAGTCTGACGTTTAAAAACTTTAAAACAAAACAAGCCTTATATGATGCTGTGGTGGGAGGCGAATTATACGCTTTTGCAACGATACAAGGGTATAACCAAGGCGTACCTATTAACCTAGAGCTAGCCAATAATTTTCATATATCTTCACGCATCCTAATTAAAGAAATCGAATTAGCTCCCGCAGTGGCACAACAAAATCAAACCTGGTTAGCTGAATTTAACCAAGGATTTAATCAAATACCTGATAGCCATATTGATGAAGTTGAAAAACGATGGTTTGGTTATCGCCGTGAGTCCAACGGGTTATTGATTGCCATGCAAATGAATGTCGAGCCCTTTGTCGATATTGGCTTAGATGGTTTACCCCATGGTCTTTACGTAGATTTATGGCGTCTTTGGTCTGATAAAACAGGCATCTCAATTGATTTCATACCCAGCGATATGAATGGCAGTATTAAATTAATTAAAGATGGTCATGCCGATGTGCATATTGGCTATCCAGAGAGTGAAGAGATCAATACTGGCCTCAATCGTGCCAATCACTTTTATTCTGTTAAAAGTCGATTTTTTAGCTACAACAAAGAAATCAAAGAATTAAGTGAAATCGATGGCAAACGCATCGGTTTATTTGCCACATCACCTTACATTATCGAACTCAGAAAACTATTACCTAAAGCACAGATCCGTTATTACGATTCTATGGAACAATTAATTAAAGCAAGTCGTGATGGTGATATAGCAGGCTTTGTGGCTTCAAGTGCCTACACATCTCATTACTTATTGCACCATAAATCTTGGTCTGAGTTTTATCAGTTCAATAAGGTCGACTTTAATACACTAATTTATAACCTGACTAAGGTAGAAGATGCTGAACTTGCTGAGCGTATCGCTAATGGGTTTAAGCTTATTAGCGATTTTGAGATGGCTAAACTCGAACAAAAATGGCTATTAAATAAAGCTGATAGAACATTCTCTACTGTCGATAAACAAATATTTATCAGTAACAAAGAAAAGAAATATTTAGACTCATTAGGGGCAATTAAACTTGGATATTTAACTCAATGGGCGCCAATGGAGTACCAAAATGAGTTGGGCGAGTTTTCAGGTATTAACAAAGAAGTGATAGACATCATTACTGCTCAACTTAGTATCGATATCATTCCAGTAGCATATCAAAACTGGGATAAGCTTAATAAAGATCTGCAAAACGGTAGCATTCATTTAGTCGGTAGTATGGCAAAAAATATTAATCGTGAACCCGCACTTGAATTTACTAAAGGCTACTGGCCATCTCCTTGGGCGATTGCAACCACGTTAACTCAGCAGCCGCTATTTAATCTAAGTCAATACAATGGCAAACGTATTGCAGTTGTTAAAGGCTATAACCTTATTAACTTATTACGTCAGCAATTTCCTGGTTTAGATATCGTGTTGGTTGATAGTACGCAAGCAGGATTAGAGGCAGTATCCTCTGGTCGTGTAGATTTATTTATTGAACAAGTTGTCACGCTGGCTTATGTGCTTAATGAAGGTGAATTTCCTGATTTAAAAATGGCACTAGTTGCAGATTTAACCGAACAAAAAAGTCACATTGGTGTTTACCCGAAACTGAAACAAATCGTTCCTTTACTCAATAGAGCAATAGAAACCATTGATGAAACCAAGCAGCAGCAAATGTACCAAAAATGGGTCGCTGTCGATTTGCGTTCTGAAGCCGATAAATACCAAAAATGGTTCAAAATTGTATTACTAGGTTTACTTATCATCAGTGTGATTACCTTTATTGTATTTTTGGGTAATAAACGTCTTAAGTTAGAGATTGCTTTAAGAAAAACTGCTGAGAAAAAAATTAAATTCGTTGCTGAACATGATCCAGTAACCAAGTTGCCTAATCGCGGGTTACTTGATGACAGATTAGCGGTTGCCATTTCTGCTCATGAACGAGAGCAGGTTAAGTTTGCTTTATTGTTTATTGATTTAGATAAATTTAAGAGTGTCAATGACCAGCACGGTCATCATATCGGTGATGCTCTTTTAATCAATATTGCATCCGCTCTTAAATCAGTTGTGCGCAAGTCAGACACTGTGTCTCGTTTTGGCGGTGATGAGTTTGTTATCTTACTTAATAGAATAGATAGTGCTGAATGCGCGGCTAAAGTGGCGGATAATATTATTAAGGTTTTATCTAAACCAATCACTGTTGAGGAAATTAAACTAGTCACCTATGCCAGTATTGGTATTGCTGTATTTCCTGATGACGGCGATGATGCGATTGCATTGCTGCAAAGCGCCGATAAAAAAATGTATAAAGTGAAAAAACAAGGTGGCGATCGACACAGCTTTTAATAAACAGTCACAGTTAAAAAGAAATAAATATAATAAATGCTATCGTTTGCTGTTTTTTTACTCGGTTATAAAGGGAACTTTCCCTAAAGCCTGTTCAATTGCAGTAAACTAATTGATACTTCCGTGCAAATAAGTAGTACACGATGAATAATCACGTTTTTGACGTATTATAAGTGCTATAGTTGCCTGCATTATTTTAATATAATGCCAAAATAAATTGTTTTTTAGACACCTATTTCCGAACAAAGGGTAGAGTTAAATGCGCAGTCATTATTGTGGAGACGTTAATAAGTCTCATCTTGGTCAAGAAGTCACCTTAGTCGGTTGGGTTAACCGTAGCCGCGATTTAGGTGGTGTTATATTTTTAGATCTTCGTGACAGAGAAGGGATTGTTCAGGTTGTTTACGATCCAGACTTGGAAGACGTTTTCAAAGTAGCGAGCAGCTTACGTGGTGAGTTCTGCGTGCAAGTTAAAGGTTTAGTGCGTGCAAGACCAGATAGTCAAATCAACGCACAAATGAAAACCGGTGAAATTGAAGTGTTAGGTCAAGCCCTAACAATTATTAATACTTCAGCGCCACTTCCTTTAAGTATGGATAACCATCAAAACAACAGTGAAGAGCAGCGTTTAAAATACCGCTACCTTGACTTACGTCGCCCAGAAATGGCTGACCGTTTAGTTTTCCGCTCTAAAGTAACCAGTGCAGTGCGTCGTTTCTTAGATGATAGTGGCTTCTTAGATATTGAAACACCAATCTTAACTAAGGCTACACCAGAAGGTGCGCGTGATTACTTAGTACCAAGCCGTACTTACAAAGGCCAGTTCTTTGCATTGCCACAATCTCCTCAGTTATTTAAACAACTTCTGATGATGTCTGGCTTTGACCGTTACTACCAAATCGTTAAATGTTTCCGTGATGAAGATTTACGTGCTGATCGTCAGCCTGAATTTACTCAAATTGATATCGAAACTTCTTTCATGTCAGCTGAGCAAGTCATGGAAAAAACCGAAACTATGGTTCGAGGTTTATTCAACGATTTGATGAATGTTGATTTATGTGAGTTCCCGCGTATGTCATATGCAGAAGCAATGGCACGTTATGGTTCTGATAAGCCTGATTTGCGTAACCCGCTTGAACTTGTTGATGTAGCTGATTTAGTGAAAGACGTTGAGTTCGCTGTATTTAGTGGTCCAGCTAACGATGAAGAAGGTCGTGTTGCTGCGCTTCGTATCCCAACAGGTGCCTCTTTATCTCGTAAGCAAATCGATAACTACACTAAGTATGCTGGCATTTACGGTGCTAAAGGTTTAGCGTGGATGAAGATTAACGATTTATCTGCTGGTATCGAAGGTATTCAATCACCAGTACTTAAATTCTTAAACGAAGATATCGTCAATCAAATTATCGCACGTACCGGTGCTGAAACTGGCGACATTATTCTGTTTGGTGCAGATAAAGCAAACGTTGTGGCTGAAGCAATGGGCGCATTACGTCTTAAAGCCGGTGAAGATTTCGAATTACTAGAAGGCGAGTGGCGCCCAATGTGGGTTGTAGACTTCCCAATGTTCGAAAAAATCAATGGTGGTTACCATGCAGTTCACCATCCGTTTACGGCTCCTCGTGGCGTAACTGCTGAAGAGCTAGAAGCCCATCCTGGTGCAGCAATTTCTGATGCTTACGATATGGTATTGAATGGTTGTGAATTAGGTGGTGGTTCTGTACGTATTCACAATGCAGACATGCAAAGTGCGGTATTCCGTATTTTAGGTATTGATGAAAAAGAAGCGAACGAGAAGTTTGGCTTTTTACTTGAAGCATTACGTTATGGCACGCCTCCACATGCAGGTTTAGCATTTGGCTTAGACCGTATTATTATGCTTATGACAGGCGCAAGTTCAATTCGTGATGTAATGGCATTCCCGAAAACAACAACGGCGGCTTGTCCGTTAACTAATGCTCCAGGTTTTGCTAACCCTCAACAATTAGTTGATTTAGGGATTAGCGTTATTCCACAAGAAAAACCAGCTGCTGACGAGTAATGTTAATTTGCCAATCTACAAATCTAGATGGTTTGTATAACAAGCGTTAACCCACAAACCGAGGCTTTTGCCTCGGTCTGTTTTTATGTAGCCTAAAAAAACACTGAAACACATATTCAAGGAGTTGCCATGGCTGGTCACAGTAAATGGGACAACATTAAACATCGTAAAGCTGCTCAAGATGCAAAACGTGGCAAGTTATTCAGTAAATTTATTCGAGAGCTAACGGTTTCTGCCCGTGAAGGTGGCTCAGATCCAGATGCAAATCCGCGTTTACGTGCTGCAATTGATAAAGCCTTATCGAACAATATGACACGCGATACCGTTGAACGTGCTGTTAAACGTGGAGCTGGTGAACTTGATGGCCAACAGCTAGATACCATTATTTATGAAGGTTACGGCCCGGGTGGTACAGCTGTTATGGTTGAAACCATGACAGATAATAAAAATCGAACCGTTTCAGGTGTTCGTAATGCCTTTAGTAAGTCTGGTGGTAACTTAGGTACTGACGGCTCAGTTGCTTACATGTTTACCAAATCTGGCGTAATTTCTTATGATGCGAACATTGATGAAGATGAGTTAATGGACGCAGCGTTAGAAGCAGGTGCTGAAGATGTGATTACTCATGAGAACGGCGCATTTGATGTTATGACCACGCCTGATGCATTTGGCAGTGTTAAAGATGCCTTAGATGCAACAGGTTTTGATGCTATAAATGCTGAAGTGACCATGATTGCTGGTACTAAGGCTGAATTAGATGCCGATACTGCAGCAAAATTCATGCGTCTTATTGATAACTTAGAAGATCATGATGATGTTCAAGAGGTTTATCATAATGCTGAAATTTCTGATGAAGTGATGGAAACCCTTGGATAAGATTGTATTGATAAGGCTTAAACCATGAGTATCATATTGGGCATTGATCCAGGTTCACGAATAACGGGTTATGGCGTTATTCAATGCCAAGGTAGGCAACAGCGATATCTCGGCAGTGGCTGTATTCGAACATCAGCAGAAGATTTACCCACGCGCTTAAAGCAGGTATTTGATGGTATTACTGAAATTATCAAACAATACCAGCCTGATCAATTTGCCATTGAACGGGTATTCATGGCAAAAAATGCCGATTCAGCACTGAAGTTAGGTCAAGCTCGCGGTGTAGCTATTGTCGCTGCAATGAATGCCAATCTCCCTGTTGCAGAGTACAGTGCAACACAAATTAAAAGTGCAGTAGTGGGCACTGGACGAGCTCAAAAAGAGCAAGTTCAGCATATGATCCAGCAAATTTTTAAACTGCCAGCGGCCCCGCAAGCTGACGCTGCAGATGCATTAGGTGTTGCAGTGTGCCATCACCATACTTTTCAAAGTTTAATTGCTATGGGCGGTAAAGCCCAAAGCCGAACATACGGACGTTATAAATGATTGGAAGATTAAGTGGACTTGTTGTTGAAAAACAAGCGCCAGAAATAGTATTAGATGTAAACGGTGTGGGCTACGAATTACAAGTTCCTATGACTAGCTTCTACGAGTTACCTGAACTTAATCAATCAGCCATGCTATACACTCATTTTGTCGTGCGTGAAGATGCGCAGCTTCTTTATGGCTTCATTACTAAACAAGAAAGAGCCCTATTTAGATTACTGATTAAAACCAACGGCGTGGGGCCAAAGCTTGCGCTAACGATCTTGTCTGGCATGACAGCGAGTGAATTTGTTAATTGTGTAGAGCGAGATGATATTGTTACCTTAGTGAAATTACCGGGTGTTGGTAAAAAAACTGCTGAAAGACTGGTCGTAGAAATGCGAGATAAACTTAAGAGTTTATTGGAAGCTTCAGTGGGTTCTGAGCGAGAGTTTGCTCTGCAAAGTAACTATAAACCTGCAGTCGTTGAAAATAATGCTGAAGAAGATGCCATTGCTGCATTAATCGCGCTAGGCTACAAACCTGCACAGGCGAGCAAAGCAGTATTGAGTGCGTATAGCGATGGAATGACAAGTGAGGTGTTAATTAAAGCCTCATTAAAGTCGATGTTATAAAGAGGCAGTAATGATAGAAGCTGATCGTTTAATCCAACCACAAGAATTTGAACAAGACGTTCATATTGATAGAGCCATGCGCCCTAAAATGTTGGAGGATTATACTGGGCAAGATGATACTCGTGCTCAATTAAAGGTGTTTATTGAGGCAGCGCTTAAGCGTGAAGAAGCACTTGATCATATGCTTATCTTTGGCCCTCCAGGTCTTGGTAAAACAACGTTAGCAATGATTGTGGCTAATGAAATGGGCGTTAATATCAAATCGACTTCAGGTCCAGTGCTTGAAAAAGCAGGGGACTTGGCTGCATTACTGACCAATCTTGAACACGGTGACGTACTGTTTATTGATGAAATCCACCGCTTAAGTCCGGTTGTTGAGGAAATTCTTTATCCAGCGATGGAAGATTATCAATTGGACATCATGATTGGTGAAGGCCCAGCAGCTCGCTCAATAAAACTCGACTTACCACCATTTTCATTAATCGGAGCTACAACCCGTGCTGGTGCTCTCACGTCGCCACTTAGAGCCAGATTTGGTATCCCACTGCGTTTAGAGTTCTACAATGTGAAAGATCTCTGCACAATTGTGACGCGTTCAGCAAAAGTGATGGAATTACCTATTGATGAAGCTGGTGCTTTTGAAATTGCTAAACGCTCCCGTGGTACACCAAGAATTGCCAATCGCCTTCTTAGGCGAGTTAGAGATTACGCTGAGGTCAAGCATGACGGCTTTGTTACTGAAGAGGTCGCTAAAAAAGCGTTAGATCTATTGGATGTCGATTTAGAAGGCTTTGATTACCTCGACAGAAAATTGTTACTTGCGATTATTGATAAGTTTATGGGTGGGCCAGTAGGGCTAGACAACTTAGCAGCTGCCATAGGTGAAGACAGAGAAACTATTGAGGATGTGTTAGAACCATTTTTAATACAGCAAGGATTTATACAGCGCACTCCAAGAGGTCGTATTGCCACCGATAGGGCTTATCAACACTTCAATATTATCAAGCCCGCAGAATAATTTGTTAACGAAACCACTAAGGAAAGCATAGTCTTTCCTTTTTTATTGCCTAAATAAAATGAATAACTATGCAAAATAAGATTAACCAAAATATTAACATTTGGGTTTGATTAATCTTTATTCAGATAATTTTATAAAAAAGGCAAATGTTAATATTTTGTTCTCTAGGGCTTACTTGTTCAAGCTATGTGAAGATTTGTTGGTTAATGTGCCTTTATAGAGCTTGGCAAATAGAACAACTGACCCAAAATAATTACCGTTTATTGTCGTTAATAAACCTGTTCAATTAATCAGCTTATTTACCAAACCTTCGTAGTGCCAGTACTACCGTATGTTTCAGTGTTTTGAATTGCGAAAAACTATAAAACTGTACCGAAATTGAAGATATTTGATTTAATAGAGTCATGGTTCAATATATTTATGTGATGCAGATCACACTTTTGTGTTTAGGTAAGTTTTAAAAATGTTATTTACGTCCTAGATAATAATTCTGCAATATACATATTGAGGCAGTTTATTCAGCTGCAAACAAATTTAAATGATGTTTTGAGAGATTGATCACTTATTTTACTTTACAAGTTGAGTGCATTTTTATTAACAAATAATGGGTCAAAAGTTACAAGTTAGTGGTTTGACGAAATATCTCTGGTTATTCAGTATCTAGTCCAACGCAAAATTAAATACTTATTTATTTGCGTAAACAGAATAAGAAAAGATATCACCAGGGAGCAACAAATGATTAAAAGATCAAAACTATCAAACAGCATAAACGTGGCGTTATTAGCCTCTGTTTCTGCTGCTTCAGCAGTCTCGGTTAGCGCATATGCAGAAGAAGAATCAGCTAACGTAGAAAGAATTGCGGTAACGGGCTCCCGTATTCAACGTCAAGACATGGAAACTGCATCGCCAGTAACCGTTATTGACGCAGGTGCTATCCGTGCGGAAGGTTACAACTCAGTAGATGAGATTTTACAATCACAACCTGCAATGGCTGGTATGGCAGCCGGTTCTACTACTAACAATGGCGCAGACGGTGTTGCTCAAGTTGATTTACGTGGTATGGGTTCAAACAGAACATTAGTACTTTTGAATGGCCGTCGTATGGTTAACTCAGGTTCTGGTGCTGACAGTGCTGTTGATTTAAACACCATTCCAGTAGCAATGATTGCTCGCGTTGAAATCCTAAAAGATGGCGCTTCAGCTGTTTACGGTTCAGATGCTATTGCTGGTGTAGTGAACATTATCACTAAGAAAGATTTTGAAGGTTTCCAATTTGATGTTAATGGCGGCGCAACTTCTGAAGGCGACGGCGAAAACATCGAGTTAAGCGGTTTATACGGTTTTAACACTGATGGCGGTAACTTCACATTTGGTTTAGCTTACTCTGAGCGTAAAGGTGTGATGCAGGGCGATCGTGATTGGGTAGAACAGGGCGAGAGTTCGTTTATCCCAGAAGGTACTTTAGGCGGCAAGCAGTTTGATCCTGAAAGTGGTACTTGGGGTGACCGTGAATACGGCTATGACTACACACAAGACAGCTGGTTACAAACACCGAACAAGCGTTACAGCTTCTTTGCTAACGGTACCCAAGAACTGACTGATGACATCATTTTTTCTGGTGACTTCTTATACACTAAGCGTAAGTCAAACCAAATGATGGCAGCACAGCCAGCAAACTTAGATTTAAAAGTTTGTGAAAACAATATCAAGCAAGACGATTGTATTACCCTTGATCAAGCTATGATTGACGGTGGCGTTGCTGCTGATGAAGAAGGCATGATTAACTACCGTAAGCGTATGAACGATGTCGGTAATCGTGTTTACGAGCAAGAAACAGATACTTTCCGTATTTCAGCTGGCCTTTCAGGCATGTTAGATATTAACACTGGTATGGACTGGGATGTGTCATACACATACGGTAAAAACGAAGCGGACACTTGGGTACATAATTCAATTCACCAAGGGAACATGGAAAAATCAATCTATGCTAATCAAGATGCATGGTTTGGTGGCGACCCAATGACCCAAGAAATGATTGATGCAGTTAGCTACACTGAAACGACAACTGGTGGTAACGAGCAACATGTTGTAGCTGGTGTGATCAGTGGTGAAGCATTTGACTTAGATGCTGGTGCAGTTGCTTTCGCAATCGGTGCTGAGTACCGTCATGAAAGTGGTTACTACAATCCAGATCCAGTCATTGTAGCTGGTGAAGGTACTGCTGCTCAACAAGACCCAACTGACGGTAGCTTTGACGTATTCTCGGTATACCAAGAAGTAAGCGTACCATTCACTGATAAATTAACTGGTGAATTTGCACTTCGTTACGATGACTACTCTACTTTCGGTAGCGCTGCAACGTGGAAAGTCGGTTTAACTTATGAAGCAACTGGCGACTTAATGCTTCGTACTGTTGCTGCAACAGGTTTCCGTGCACCAAGTGTGAGCGAGCTATACGGTGGTAACTCAGGTTCTTACGACTACCTAGATGACCCATGGGGCAACGAGCAAGATCCACAAATCTTAGTTAACTACACATCTGATGAAGATCTTGATGCGTTGGCATACTTGATTGTTCTTCATCTCTTGTTGAACTTGAACGTCACAACTTTAAGCCTTCGCTCAATATCATTAAACTCTTCGTACAGTTGATAGAAAATATTTCGGCCTCTGGCTGTTAATTCGTTATCAGCATTTTCTAGAATATCAGGTAGCTTTGACCTAAAAGACGCTTTTCCTTTTGTGATAATAATGCCGTACTCAGCAAGCATCCCTCTAACCTGATTAATCAGTGCTGTCGATTGYTTGTTTAGCCTTTCTCTCATTCGATGCAACATCTGAATATCTTGTTGTTCTATAGGTTTTGGTTCTACAAAGCGCATGTTAGGYCGTTGCGCTGCTTCAGCTATCGCAAGTGCATCGTTATAGTCATTCTTATTTCCCTGTCTGTAGGGCACGACATACTGAGGCGCTATCAATTTGACTTGATGACCCACTTTCTCAAACTCTCTAGCCCAGTAATTTGCGCCACCACAGGCTTCCATCACAACAAGACAAGGTTCTATTTGAGCAAGAAAAAGTACTAACTCTTTTCGCTTAATTATCTTCTTTTTGACAAGCTTTCCGGCTTTATTAACGCCAACAAAATGAAAAACAGACTTTGCGATATCAAGACCAATTGTAGTAATGTTCATAGTGGACCCGTCCTCTTTCTGATGAGTTTTAGCAACTACATCGTGGCCCATTGCGAGGCCGATTAAAAGTGGATGGGTCCATTCCATTATCCATGTCTGGACTCACGCAATTTTTTACTTGCCTCAATTCAAATGGAATCTTTTAAATGTAAGATCTACTAGCTTTAGCTCTTTAAATTCTCACCAATGCTGTCAAATCGAAGAGACAATAAACCCAGTGTAGATGCAGCAGCGAGCTTCCAAAACATGGATGTTTTGGCAGAGCTTACATGGACGTACTTGCAGCGTCTCGCAGTTGTATCTGCACAAAAGCCTGCGGCAGGCAATGGATTAGATTGAAGTGACGACTCTCATTAACAGAGCCAATACTTATGAAGTACAAAGTTGGTGCTGGTAACTCGTTTATGCCCCGTTATCAGTTAGCGCTAAAGCTCATACACTTCCTATTAATTTGATTTTGCCCTACCCCAAATTATCCAATAGCAGCGCTCTACCTGTATCGATATGCTCCATTTATGAATTCTATTTTATATATCACTAAATAATTGATTGTAAATTGAATTCAAAAGTGAAAGGCGGCATCATAGTTGAGAACACGGCTGAAACTGTTACATATTTTATTAAAGGTAGTAACTTGAAGTTAGATAAATGCGGACTTTGTTTAGAGAATAAAGAGCTTAAAAATAGTCATTTAATGCCAAAGGCTCTGTACAAAAAGCTAAAAGGCGCATTTGATGGTGATGATTTGGTATTAAACCAAAGTCACGACAAATCATCTGTATACACTGATTTCCAAATAACAGCACACTTTCTCTGTGCTGAGTGTGAATCACTGTTTTCTCGCCTAGGAGAGAATAGTGTTGTCTCAGAGTGTCACAGTGGCACTGATAGATTTCCTCTTCTACATCGAGTCAATGAAGCAAAGCACTTTGCAAGTATTCGTGGTGAGAGGTGGTTTAACCCCATAAAGTGCGAGTTTCCCAATACTGAAAGGTACCTGTATTTTGCTGCAAGTATAATCTGGCGTGCATCAGGATGGCCCGTAGCAAAAAACGCGAATCAAAAATCACTTGGTGTACATTACCAAGAAGAATTTCGTCGCTATCTTTTGGGGGAGCAAGGTTTTCCAAAAAATGCATACCTTGCTGTTTATGTAGACTCTGACGAGGATATTATACCGAAGATCTCTTTCCCAACATCATCAAAGAAATTAGGGTACCACCATCATATTTTCTACATACCGGGTATTAAATTTAGTTTAGTTGTGGGTAACGACGTCGGTGAAATCAGAAACTTGAGTTCAGTCGAGAACACTAAAGTATTTTTCGTATCTTACAGTTTCAAAAGTCACCCTGATTATCAACTTATGGTTGGGGAACTGATGCACGAGTACAAGGCGAAGGGGCGTTTAGCTCTAGAAAAAATGTATAACAACTATGACATCAAGAGCTAAGGTTCCTAATCCCAAATAGACTAGTTAGGACTCTGTCGCTAAAACGTTTCTGTCCAGAAGTGAGTTTCAAGCTTTAATGTTACTTGATGAATCTGTTGTAACGTAACCATCAAGGCTTCAGCTAGGTAAAGTTTCGAACTTTATTGTATGGCGACAGCAATCAAAACCGTAAGTGACCCAGCTAAATTCAGATACTCGGTCAGCAGATTTTTAAGTAAACGATGTGAGGATATATTCGACCAGAACTGCTTTAGATAGCGTTAAAAAACATCAGAGAGAAAAACTTGTATTAAATCGGGGTGTTTAAAAGAAGGTAAGAAGTGGTCAGTACCGCCGATCTAAAAGACACTCATTAGAAGTCGATACTGACGAAAGGAGAGTTAAGCGTAAGAATTAAAGTAAGCCACTTGCACTGGGTTTTTAAGCGCTTTAGGTCGAATACTTTGCACTTCAGCAATCACCTTATCGGCTGGTATGCCATGTGCCAACATGATTAAACCTATGACTAAACCCGTTCTACCTGTACCGCCTTTACAATGAACAGCAATGGTGCCCTTTTGAGCAACTAGCTCAAGTATTTCATCTTTGTGCGTTTGCCACGCAGCTTCAAATACTTCATTAGGCGCTGCATCATCCAATATCGGTAATTGAATCCAGCGAATATCATTGTCAGCGCAGACATTCGGTAATGACTCAGCATTATTAGCCGCCATTTCTTTATCAAACATTGACGTTAATAGCATCTGAGTTCCAGCTTGCTTTAAGGTGGCAACCGAATCAATTAATGAAGCCTCTTTCGTTCCAGGGCAAGGAGTAAAAATCAGTTGTGCGCCATTGTCTAGGGCTAAGGCATCAAATGGGTGTGAAGACATAAAAGTAATCCTACTTAACTCGTTATTATTTAATTTAATCACTCTACAGCGATATTGTCAGTCACTTTAGCTTACACGACTAAGATGAACCTATTAAGAATAAACTTTGTTACCTTCGCCTGATTTATCCTTGCAACTGCTTTGGCACGATTACTAGGGCCTGTTGATACTCCAAACTGGAGGAGTGCACAAGCCATCACTATAAAATAATAAAAAATTAAAAATAGTCTATAAAACAGTCATTATTAACGAATTATAGGCAGCTTGCTATACAACAAATTCAACACGCTTAGGGTTAATACGTAATCCATACAAATGTATTATTTTTAAATAATATTAAATACTTGAACGACAATTGAGGCTAGATATCGTCTTTACAGGCAAACGTTCTGCAGGAATATTGATGATATTGATTAGCATAAATGTCATCAATAGAAGTAGCAGTTAATTAGATATTGGCTTATTTTTATTGGCTAACACAGTGACCGTTGAGCTTTGATTCGAATCATCACTACCAAGCTCAGGTTCTGACTTCAAAGACGCTAACTGTCTTACTTCGTTATAATGTATCACTCTATTTCTACCCGCATCTTTGGCTTTATAAAGTGCTACATCGGCGATTTTGACCAAGTTACTACGATCAACTTGGCTATCAGGAAAGGTTGAAACACCAATCGAAACAGTCACCTTACCCAAGGACAAACCTTTCAACTCTAAATGTAATTCGCTAACAAGCTTACAAATCTGCAGTGCCAGTACTGTGCCTGCTTCGGCGTCCCGCCCAAGCGCAATAACCGCTAACTCTTCACCACCTAGACGACAAGCGACATCATCAACAGCAACCGAGTTCATTAACAACGAACTCACTTCTTTTAAAACATAATCACCCGCATCGTGACCAAAATTGTCATTAAATCGCTTGAAGTGATCAAGGTCGAGCATCAACAAAGACACATAACTTTGCTTGCTTTTAGCTGTATTTAAACTGGTATCTAACATCTCTTCAAAATGACGGCGATTATAAAGCCCCGTTAACGGGTCGCTTAATGCTTGGGCACGCAGTTTTTCTTGTAGGGATAAGTTAGCTAATGATAACCCTAAATGTTCAGCAACCGTAAAGGCTGACCGTAACGTTGTCTTACTGACTTTGACGCTCTTATCACCAAAATACAAATGCAACATACCAATGGTATTGCCATGGGCTGTTAACGGAATACATAACACCTGATCATCACCAGTTTCATCCATATGACCGCAGGGTAAGCAATGATACTCATCATTAGCTAAATGATATTTACCTTTGCGTAATGCCCAACATTCATGGGGACCATATGAACGACTCCCTGGCCAAGGTTTTCCCCAATCCAGTTGAATGGCTAACTGATTTCTAGAGGCTCTCATCATGGCGACACTGCCATTTATTTTACCCAAAATCCTCGGCACTATGTCTTCAACAACCTTTTGGGTTTCCTGAATGGAGTTACAAGCAGCCAGTAAGTTGGCTAATCGGTGAAGGAGTTCAATCTCAACAGTTCGATTTTTAATACGCTCATCTTGTTGGGCCTTTTCTTTATTAACTTGGTCTGTAATTCGGTATTGACTTAAAATGCTACTTACTAGAAAAATAGTTGCCGTTACAGTAAATAGACCTACTAAAATAAATAACAACTCCATCGACATTGCATCTAATACCGTCATAGGCATAGAAATTCGCACAACGTACTGTTTGTCACTAATAGTGATTGTTCTGGCGACGTAAATCATATCAACACTGAGAGTTTTGCTATAGCGAATACTCGAGCCAATGTCTCCTGCCAACGCCTGAATAAATTCGGGCCTATCCCCATGATTTTCTACAGTTTGTAAATTTGATTCAGTAAGGGAGGTGTCGCCTAGTACATTACCTTCTGCATCAATTAGCGTGATTCTTTTGCCACTTGAAACTTGAGGATATTCATGGAGGTAATGATTAAATTCATTTCTATTCGATGTTAGAAAGATTTGTTGCTCTTTTTTCAATTGATAAATGACGTCTGAAACCAAGGCATCTAAATCTGATACCATAGTTTTAGTCACCCAACGATTTACACTTGCATTAAAGAAATACAGCCCCGCCAACATCGAAAAAAATAACATGGCGATGGGTAAATATTGCCATTTTCTGCTTACAAATGTACTCATGAAATCATCCCTGACTTATTTTTAACAACAAAATAAAACCGTAACTAATTTGATATTTATCATAAAAATTAAAGCAGATTTTTATCAATTTGCCAGTGTCAGCAAATAAAAAACGGCCCCAACCACAGGTTGAAACCGTTTAATTCATTTAGTAAAAATGTAGCTTAGTTAGCTAATAAAACACTATTTAGCGGCTAGCTTTCTGGCTTGATGCAGCTTTTTATAGCTTTCAATCAAACGTAAATGTGGCTCTATCCCTTCAAGGTTCATGCTGGTTTTGGTTAAACCATAAAAACGCACGCTACCGTTTACACTGCCGACAACGTTTGTCATTACTTCTTCCCCGAACATACGGTTAAAGCTATGAAGGTAATGTTCAAGCTCTAAATCTTCTTCTAGTTCAATTTCAAGTACGGCGTTTACCGCTTGATAGAACAAGCCACGTTCAACCGTGTTATCGTTAAACTGTAAGAAGTCACCGACCAATTCGCTGGCTTCTTCATGGGCACCCAATGCTAGGTAAATAAGGATTTTCAGCTCCATAATAGTCAGCTGTCCCCACACGGTATTTTCATCAAATACAATGCCAATCATGGTGCGGATGTCAGTGTAGTTATCTTGCTGACTTTCATCTAAACGATTCACTAAATCCACTAATTCTTCATCTGATAATGAGTGCAGATTTAAAATATCTTCGCGGTAATCCAACGCTTTATTGGTGTTATCCCAGATTAAGTCTTCTACTGGGTACACTTCAGAAAAATCAGGTACCAACATACGACATGCTGACGCGCCTAATTGATCAAATTCAGCGGTATACACTTCTTTGCCTAATGCTTCTAAAATGCCGAATAAACCGTTGGCTTCTTCCTCTGAGGTGCCAGAGAAATCCCACTCGCAAAATTCATAGTCGTGATTACTGCTAAAGAAACGCCATGAAATAACACCCGTTGAATCAATAAAGTGCTCAACAAAGTTTTCCGGCTCGCTAACAGCCATGCTGTTAAAGGTTGGCTTAGGGACATCGTTTAACCCTTCAAAGCTGCGACCTTGCAGTAACTCAGTAAGGCTTCGCTCTAATGCCACTTCAAAGCTTGGATGCGCGCCGAATGAAGCAAACACACCGCCAGTTTTCGGGTTCATTAAGGTGACACACATGACTGGGAATTCACCACCCAATGAAGCGTCTTTAACGACAACGGGGAAGCCTTGTTCTTCTAAGCCTTTAATACCCGCAAGAATACTTGGGTATTTCTCAAGCACTGACATTGGCACATCTGGCAGGACTATTTCTTGCTCAATGATTTGACGCTTAACTGCGCGCTCAAAGATTTCTGATAAACACTGAACTTGGGCTTCTTGCAGGTTATTACCCGCGCTCATGCCGTTACTTAAGAATAGATTTTCAATTAAGTTTGATGGGAAATACACCGTTTCGCCATCAGAGTGACGGGTATAAGGAATCGTGCAGATACCACGCTCAATATTACCTGAATTAGTATCAATCAAATGCGAGCCATGTAGCTCTTCATCTGGATTATAGATATCTAAAGTGTACTCATCCAAAATCCCCTTAGGCAGCGCATCATCTTCTTCAAGTTCAAACCACTTCTCATTTGGGTAATGTACAAACTCGCTGTTAGCGATCTCATTGCCAAAGAACTGGTCGTTATAAAAGAAGTTACAATTTAAGCGTTCAACAAATTCGCCTAAAGCTGAACATAATGCACTTTCTTTGGTTGCGCCTTTACCATTGGTGAAACACATTGGTGATGCAGCATCACGGATATGTAATGACCACACGTTTGGCACTATGTTTCGCCAAGATGAGATTTCAATTTTCATCCCAAGGTCGGCTAGCATGCCCGTCATGTTTTTAATGGTTTCTTCTAGGGGTAAATCTTTACCCAGAATGAAGGTGCTTTCGTCACCGTCAGGTTGACCCATTAGCATTGCATTGGCATCAGCATCGAGGTTTTCAACGGTTTCGATTTTAAATTCTGGATTGGTTTGTACGACTTTTTTCACCGTACAACGGTCAATTGAGCGTAAGATCCCAGTGCGATCTTTTTCAGAAATATCATCAGGCAGTTCAACCTGAATTTGAAAGATCTGGTTATAACGATCTTCTGGATCAACAATATTATTTTGCGACAAGCGAATATTGTCAGTCGAAATATCACGCGCCTTACAATATACCTTGATAAAGTACGCCGCACACAGCGCAGATGATGCAAGGAAATAATCAAACGGACTCGGCGCTGAGCCATCACCTTTGTAGCGAATCGGCTGATCGGCCGTGACCGTAAAATCGTCAAACTTGGCTTCAAGCCTTAAGTTATCGAGAAAGTTAACTTTGATTTCCATTGAATACACCCACAACTGACTAGCAAAATATAGTTAAAACAGCGCTAACGATCGCGCTTATCTATCGAATTAGGGTGAATTATCGGTGTTTTTAGCGCATTAGTCTTGGGTTAATTACCAAATACTGGCAATTACAGTAAATAAAGCGGCGATTATTGGCTTTTTATTAGTTTGCTCGTTTGAGTTTTACGCTTATGGTCGTGCCACGTTTTTCATCAGATGAGAAACGAATATCTCCGCCTTGGGCTTTTGCTGATAACAAAGCCGAATAGGTGCCAATACCTGTGCCGTTACTTTTCCCTGAAGTCACATACTTATCAAAAAAGCTTGATTGGATCTCAGCAGGTATTGCGCCTTGGTTATGTATATTAAATTTTATCCATTGCTCGTCGGCAATGTGAGTCAGTTGAATATCGCTATTTTCAGGTGCGGCTTCAACGGCATTAACTAACAGGTTATGGAATAAATTAAAGCTTAAGGTTCTGTCGCCTAAAAAACATAATTTTTCAGGCACATCTATAGTGATGCTTTGTCGATTACTTGTCAGTTTTTGGGTTAATCCCAGCTGTAATTCAGCAAATAACTCACTGACATCAATGACATTTAACGCTATCTTTTGACTATCATTTCCGAGGTGATGAATCAGCAAATTATCATCCACCATTTGCTCGATAAACAGCACACTGTTTTGCAGTATTTGCACTTCTTTGTCGCAGCCTACATTTTTTTGTTCAATCAATTCTGTCGCGGCAATAATTGTCGACAGCGGCCCTTTGAAGTCATGATTCACTATTCGATCAATTTCATCTTTTAAACGGGCATTTTCAATTAAAGTATCAAGCTGTCGCGCCATATCTTGACGCTGCTCGACTAGGCGGATGTGGGTTGCGACCCTAGCTTTAGTAATTTCAGGGGATATGGGCTTGGTAATGTAATCAACCGCGCCTAAATTGAGCCCTTTAATGACATCTTTATCTTGAGATAATGCCGAGATGAAAATCACTGGAATATGTTCAGTTAATGGGTCAGATTTAAGCTGCTTGCATACCGTTAAGCCATCCATGTCTGGCATCATGATATCCAATAAAATGAGGTCGGGCTGATTTTCTTGCTGGCATAAATCAAGGGCCTTTTGGCCTGATAAACATGCTTTTAATTTATAGTTCTGTTTAAGTAATTCAGTCAGCACAGTCACGTTACTAGCATTATCATCGACGATTAAAATTGTGGCAGGCTCACGCGCTGCAGTTTGTGTTTCATTGGAGCTAGTTTCTGTCGTTTGAATTTGCTGAGAAACTTTTCTTGAAGGAGAATTAAAGGCGCTGGCCACTTTTTGCTTTAAAGTGGTTTGATTAAATGGCTTGATTAAGTACTCACTCACCCCTGATGTTACCGCATCTCTTACATCATCTTGATTTACATTGGCAGTAAGCATCATAAACGGCACTTTAGCAAAAGGAAGCCCGCTGTTTCTGACTTCACGTAAAAGCTCCAAGCCATTCATTTTGGGCATATTCCAATCAGAAATAATCAAATCAACTTGCTCAGACTCCAGAATTTGTAGTGCCTCTTTTCCGTGAGCGGCTTTGTGAACCTTATTAAACCCGACAGAAGTAAGCATACTGCCAATGGTCTTTAACATAGCAGGAAAGTCATCGACCACTAATGCCGTTTTATTCGCGTACTGGTTCACAAGCTGAAATGGTGGCAAAGCATTACTCCCAAATAAGTCTTTATATTTTTATTATTAATCTGATTTCAATAAAGCCAAACAATCGTTTTTAAGTGAACCTTTATTGAGAAAAAAACATCAATCAACTAATGCACTAGCACAGCTCGGTATTAGCCTTCATCTAAAAATTTTTTAGCAATATTATCAAACTCTTGAGTGATTTCCATAAAGCAGTCCACCATAATAGGATCAAAGTGAGAACCTCTCCCTTCGCTGATAATACTGACCGCTTTTTCGTGAGTGAAAGCCGGTTTGTATACCCGTTTGCT
Source organism: Shewanella sp. TC10 (assembly GCF_009663145.1). GTDB lineage: Bacteria > Pseudomonadota > Gammaproteobacteria > Enterobacterales > Shewanellaceae > Shewanella. The sequence goes on along the minus strand of NZ_VKHR01000027.1, from coordinate 13,168 downwards.
AATTAACGCATCGTACACGTCAGCCACAGCCATTAAGCGTGCAGATAATGGAATATCTTCACCAGCTAGCCCTTCTGGGTAACCAGAACCATCCCACTTTTCTTGGTGTGAATAGGCAATTTCTTTGGCGAATACCAGAAAGTTATCTGATATATCCATAGTTTGCTCTGCAGCACTAATCGCATCACGGCCATAGGTTGTGTGCTTTTTCATGATTTCAAATTCTTCATCGGTTAACTTTCCAGGTTTGAGCAAAATACTATCTGGAATACCAACCTTACCAATATCATGCAACGGCGCAGACTTATACATGGCAGTTATCACTTCAGGGGTTAAAATCTGTTCAAAAGCAGGCTTTGTTGCCATAGCTTTAGCGAGTGCTTTTACATAGTGCTGAGTACGTCGAATATGGTTGCCAGTTTCAGGATCTCTCGACTCAGCCAACGCGCCCATTGCCACCATCGCCACATCTTGAATTTCAGCAAGTTGTTTAGTTCGCTCGATAACTCGCTCTTCAAGGATTTCATTTTGACGCTGAACTAAATCACGTGAGGCTTTTAATAATAAATGGTTTTTAACCCGTTCTTTCAAAATAGCAGGGCTAATAGGTTTAGTGATGTAATCTACGGCACCTAACGCTAAGCCTTTGGTTTCGTCTTCTTCTTGCACTTTTGCGGTAAGGAAAATGACCGGAATATCTTTGGTGTCTTCATGGGATTTAAGGTGCTGACATACTTCGTAACCATCCATTTCTGGCATCATTACATCCAGTAAAATTAAGTCTGGCTTACGTTTACTGATAATTTTTAACGCAACTTTGCCACTCAACGCAGCCTGAATAAGATAATCATCAGACAAAACACCTTTAACGACTTCGATATTGGTGGCCGTATCATCAACAGCCAGAATCGTTGCTTTCTTGGACTCAACCATTTTTTATATCCCTATTTATCATTGTCGCTTGATGACGAGTCATTCATGAATAAAGTCATCATTTGCTTAATTTGTGTTTCAGCGCTATCAAAATCATATTCACTGACCGTATCCAGTAATGTATTCAGTGATGACTGAATATCTGATGAGATATTCAGCGCTAACAAGGCTTCTACATTGTCTCCAACCGTTGAGTCAAAATCTTCAATTTGCTCAGCTATCTCGGTCAATTTCTGGACTAGCTCATCTTTGTCAATGCTATTGCTGTCTTGAGTATCATTCGAAGACGTGACCTTATCCAGCCCAGTTAACACTTGCTGTTTAAATTGAGGTAACAGCTCCTCGGCTTTGTCGAAGTCATATTCTGATAATGCATCATAAAGCGCTTGGCCATTATCCAAAGGCATACCATTGAGCCGCGCTAGCACCTCTGAAATGACATCAACTGCAGTACTGTCCATCATGTCTACTTGTTCAACTAAGTTGTCATACTCTGCAATAAAGGTCTCAGCACTAGGCCATTGCTGCCCGCCTGATTTCTGATTTGCTTGTTGCTGACTGACTTGATCCATGTCTTGCTCAATGCTACTTACCATTTTGTTGATTAGCTCACTACAGTTATCAAGCAGTGGCTTAATCGCATCTGACTCTCTGCACTCATTAGCTTGTTTTTGCTCGGTGAGCATTGCTTCAATTTCTGCAGCAACAGGAACCACAAAGTTAGCGCCAATATTGCCAGCAACCCCTTTTACAGTATGAATTGCAATAATGGCTGCGGTAATATCTTGTTCGCTAATTGCTTGCCTTACTTGTTTGATCGCATCTCGTTGTGATTTCGCTACTTTTGCCAGCACTTTTCGATAGGCTTTTACGTTACCAGACATACGTCCAAGTGCTGTTTCTGTATCAAAGTCAATTAAGGCTAGAGCTGGAATATCTGGTTGTTCTGACGCCTCATTATTTTGTGGTTTTTCAGCTAAAGTTTTACCTGTTGGCTCAATCCATTTCGCTAGGGTTTGAAACACTTGCTGAGGATTAATAGGTTTAGGGATATGGTCATCCATTCCCGCAGCTTCGCATTTTTCTCTATCACCACTCATGGCATTGGCCGTCATGGCAATGATAGGTAGTTTCTGTAAGTGCTTAGACTCTCTAATTTTGCGCGTGGCTTCATAACCATCCATTATCGGCATTTGAATATCCATTAATATGGCAGCATATTCATGTTCCAGCGCCATATCCACGGCTTCTTGACCGTTGCAGGCACATGACACTTCTAAGCCAGCCATATGCAATAACTCAAGGGCGATTTCCTGATTGATATCATTATCTTCAACTAATAAAACATGAGCACCAACGATGTCTTTTGCCGCAGATACATCCAATTTATTACTACTATGAGTTTGTGTCCCTGTGCCTTTGCCCATGACATTCAATACAGTATCTAACAAGGTCGAGGCACTTACAGGCTTAGTAATTGCGTTATCAATGCCAACATCGCTGGCTTTTTTCAGCATTTCATCGCGATCATATGCTGTCACTATCACTAGTTTAGGTTGTGTAGATAGCGTTGCATCTTCACGGATCAAACGACTTAACTCAATTCCATCCATATGTGGCATCTTCCAGTCAGCCAATATCAATTGATAAGGAGTATCTTGTGCATCTGCTGCTTTGATTTTTTCAATGGCTTCACTTCCTGATGGTGCAACATCAGGTGAAAAGCCTAAACTCTCAGATAAGGTGAAGAGAATCTCACGTGCAGCGACACTGTCATCAACCACTAAAATAGGTAAATCTTGTAAACTCTTTATAGAAGTAGGTTGTTCTTCAAGCTTTTCTTCTGATAGTTCAAATAAAGCGGTGAATATAAAGGTGCTGCCTTTTCCTGCTTCACTTTCGACCCAAATATCACCATCCATTCGCTCAGTTAGCGTCTTACAAATCGTTAACCCAAGTCCTGTGCCGCCATATTTACGGGTTGTTGAGGCATCTGCTTGGCTAAAGGATTGGAACAAACGAGACTGCTGTTCTGGCGTCATGCCAATACCAGTATCTTTGACTGAAAACTCAACAAAAACCTGGTCATTTTTTTGTTCTCGCATTCGGGCGCTGACAATAATTTCACCTTGGTCGGTAAACTTCATCGCGTTGTTCGCTAAGTTAATCAGAATCTGCCCTAACCTTAATGGGTCCCCTTTTAGGGTTCTCGGTAAGCTCGGTTCGATATCAATTAACAGCTCAAGCCCTTTTTGCTGAATTTTGTGGGAGATGACTTGTACTAAATTATCAAAACAATCGTTCAAGTTGAACGGAATCACTTCTAGTTCAAGCTTGCCTGCCTCAATTTTAGAGAAATCTAAAATATCATTGATAATGCCTAATAAAGACTCAGCGGAATTTTGGATTTTGGCAACATAGTCAGACTGCTTACGAGTTAAATCCGTTTGCTGTGTTAGATAGCTCATACCAATAATGGCATTCATTGGGGTGCGAATTTCATGGCTCATATTGGCTAGGAAATCACTTTTAGCTTTTGTTGCTTCATCAGCAGTTTTAACCGCTTCTTCTAACTGACGAGCATTTTCTTTTTCACTGGTTATGTCAATGAAGTTGCCCACTAAACCGGCAGGTTGATCATTACTGTCTTTAAAACCTGTAACCCAATATAGGGTGTCATGCACTTTTCCATCTCCAAACGGAATACGCATTTCTTTTTTCAATGTCGACTGATTTTTTATCACGTCTGTATCTTCGGCGTGATAAAGCTGCCTATCTTCTTCACTTAAGTAAGTTAAGTCAGTCACTTTTAGGCCAATTAAGTCCTGCGCATTGACTTGAAATGTCTCTTCATAAGCCTTATTGAAACCTAAAAAGTGCCCTTCAGCATCTTTATAAAATAACGGTAATGGCACTGTATCAATCAATAATTGTTGAAGTTTCATCTGCTCAGCAAGTGAGCGCGTTGCCTGTTCCGCTTTTTGTTTCGCCGCTTTTAACGCTTCTTCAGCTTCTTTACGTTCAGTAGTGTCTCGGACAATACCTGTAAAGACTTGTGCTTGTTCGATTACCGCTTCACCAATGGCGATCTCAACCGTGATCTCTTGGCCATCATCACGAATACCAGTAAACTCATACACTGATTGCCCATTGCTACTGGCCTTATCATCTAGGTATTGTTTGTGAAATGCAGGCTTAACCAGTTGTTCAATACTACTGTTAATGACTTCCTTAGCAGAGTAACCAAATATCGCTTCAGCAGCTGGGCTAAACTCCTCGATTAAACCTTGACCATTAACAACAATGATCCCATCAGAGGCATTGTCGATAATAGTGCGATTTCGTTGCATTGAAACTTCTAAAGCCTCTGTACGATCGTGCACTAGTGTTTCTAGTTCTTTGCGTGAGCGTGTTAATGCTCGAGTGGCACGTGTTCCCACACGCAATGTAAATAACGTGCTGCCCAACATGAGTGCCAATGAGATAAACACTACCGACCAAACCGTTTTCTTAAAGGTATTTATCAGCGCAAAGGACTCTTCAGCATCAACTTCAGCGACTAAGCCCATTGAAAGTTTGTCATCCCAAAGCCAACTGCCGACCACTTTTACACCACGATAGTCGTTATAACCATATAAGTTTTGAGCGGAGCTTTTATTGGCAATTGACTTGGCCATGTAGGTTAACGGCCAGTTTTTATCGGGCTTAATGACTTCACCCGCTTCGATTAAATTAACCCCAGGATTACTAATACGAATATTTAACGATGCATGTTCGTTTTCTTCAAGCAAACCAATATCGCGTAATTGCTTTTCAAAACGTACATTCGATAGCAACACGCCTTTTTGATCTATCGCATAGGTTTCACCGCTATGACCAATAAAACCTGCCGATAATATCGATGAAAAAATGCCATTAAAATTGATTCGTTTGGTTAAAATCGCAATCACTTCATTGTCACTATTGACTACTGGGGCAGCGAAAAATATCGTTGTGGGCTTTTTATCTACTCGACTCTCGACGTTTTCAGAGAAATACACATCGGAACGTATTGGTGGAATAAACACATTCTCACCAGCAAGCACTTTTTGTAATAATTCAGGGTGATGTTCATTAATCAAGTTAATGTCACCAATATTAGAGTTACGGCGAGATGAAAGGCTTATCATATCTGGCGCTATTATAAAGAAGCCGTATGAGCCTGGCTCCCCTTCTCTATCACTAAAAAATCGACGTATTTTTGATTGAACTGGTGACTCTAAAAGTGCATCCCTGTCTCTTGGAATAACCAACAGCTGCTCGACCATACCGACTAACTGTTCATTTTTAGCAACTTGCTCTAATCCGTCTAACTCATAATCTACCCAATAGAACAGTCTTTGATGCGTTGAGTTTAATAAAGTCTGTAAATTGTATTCGACTTCGCTACGATTTTTTTGCTCGGTATATTGGGTAATCATCGCAATAAGCACTAATAAAATTAACGCTAAAATACTAAGACCAATAAACACCGAACGTTTAAAGCTATTTGAACCAAACTTGTTCGCTAAATCTTCATCACTTGCTTTAAGCACTCTAGAGCTCACCAGCATGGCCAATACTAGTAATCCAATGACAACCAAAATACCTGTGAATAAAGAATTCATTAGTTGCGGTTCAGCTTGTGCGGGAGCTTGAGTGTTGTTGGCTAGCCAATCATTTTTAGTGAGCATTAAATCACGTAATTTTAGAGAGTTAAGTCCCTTTTGTAATATTGAATGCAAAATTGGATGCTTAATACTGCTATACAAATGTACTGATGTTGGAGGGAAAATATCTTCATTAATGGCGCGAATTTGCTTCTCTAATTGATTTTGTGCAAGCGCATGTTGAATAGCGATCTCAGAATCGAGCAGAGCATCGACCTCTCCAGAGATCACCCGATTAATTGAGTCCTGCATACTCGCTGTCTCAACAATTGTCATTTTCGGGTAAAGGCTTTGTAGTTTACTGATTGATGTATAGCCACTTGGCACAGCAACTCGCGCAGTGGCGAAATCGATACCATTTTTAAAACGAGGGTTATCAGCTTTGACGTGAAACAATTCTCTTACTAAGAAAAAGGGTGTGGTGTATAAACCAAACTCTTTACGCGCTTCTTCCATGTAGGCATCAGGTATAAGGTCTATTTCACCTCGGTTAAACGCTGCAATGTTACTGTTCCATTCCCCTTCAACAAACTCAAGTTGTAGCCCTGTGTTATTGACTATCTTATTAATTATGGCTCCTGCAAAGCCACCAACCTCATCATCGTCTTGCATAAATAGCATCGGAGGCCAATTATCAATCGCCACAATCACTTTATTTTCTTCGATCCATTGTTGCTCTTCAGCGGTTAAGCCAACTTGCTGAACTTGTTTGTTGGCTAGCTCATTTGATGAAGAACGCTGTTTTATTTTTTCGGCGATCTCAAAAAGCAATTGGATGTATTTGTGTTTCAACTGATGATAATCATCGCTATTAATCAGCGCCATCGCTTGTTTACGATTATCATTTTTAATCAAAGATATAGTGCGATTTTCAAGGATAACTAGTTGTTCATTTATCCCTTCTAACTCAGTAATCAAGGCTTTATCATCTACATGCTGTCTGGCTAATAACGAGCTAATCAATTTTGTTAATTTAGGCTCATACTCGTAATAGCGAGTAAGCCACTTTTCATCACCAGAAAAAGCATAGCTCAGCACCGACGAAGTTAAAATTTCATCAAAATACTGCAATTCAGTCGTGAGCGTTTTTATTTCAGCTTGGGATAAATCGGCATAGGCCGTTGGTGCAGGCTCAGAATAGCTGCTAGGAATGAAAAAAAATAAACTTGCCAATAATACCAATGAAACACGAATAAAAGTATTCAGATGATTGCCTGAAGGCATAGTATTGCGTCCTTGTTATACGCCAAAAAAACCTCTTTAAATTTACACTTAAGACTCACAATTAACAAGAGATCAAACAATGTATAAAATACTGATTTTAATAATAATGATGTGAGCTTAAGATTTTGAATCAAAGATTAATATGAGCGCGAAAATAAAATCCAAAACCAAAAATCAAACCCATAGCGTTCAGTTTGATAAAAACAGCCTAACTACCTTTTTACCAAGTATAAAAATTAATCACCACTTACAGTTAGCATCTTAGTATTTTTACCTACTTTAGCGTAACTTTGCCTCGATAATCTTTCAGTAACATGATAACTATCAAGCCCTGATACAGCAGTAGTATTAAGCGCTTCAATATCGATATAGCCATCAGCTTTTACCGCTTTATCATCCACCAATACATGGGTTACTTCACCGATAATTAATATCGTGTTGTTAATTTTTAGCGGCGTGATTTCTCTTACCGATAATGAAAATTTAAGCTGACTTTCTAACACAAAGGGAGCAGCGACACCGTCTAAGTAACTTTCTGTCAGACCAACAGCATCAAATTCTGAAACCTCAGCATCATATCGCGCTGAAGTTTGGTGCGCTTGTTGGTATATATCTACACATACATGATTAAGAGTATAGACTCCTGTTTGCTCAATATTGGCTAAAGTATCCCTTGGAACAGATTGAGGGTGAGTTGCTGTTTGCGCCTGTTCTTTAACCTGAACAGCTGTGGGTCTGATGATCATGCCCAACAACGCGGGCGATGCCCCGATATGAAACACTGAGCTTACTATCGACAAATTGGTAACCCCTTTATTATCGATAGTGCCAACCAAATTCGCACTTTTAAACCCTGACAAACTATTAATAAAGCGCGCTCGCTGTCGTGACTCTAACTCACCTATTGCCTTTGTGCTGAAATGTTTCATTGCCATCTGTTTAACTCACTGATTTTGATATAACTGTTTGGATTAATTTAATTTATGTGACTTATTGTCCCAATTAAAGCGCGTCTAGATTAGCTAATAGCCCTTGAGCATGTTCAAGAATACGAGCCTTATCAGCCTGTGGCTTTTTAAGCCAGTTGGCATACACCATTCTTGTTCGCGGATTACCATTAAAACTGTGTTGGTGTTTGTCCATAAAGTGCCAATATAAAGAGTTTAGCGGGCATGCATCATCAGTATCGATTTTATTGACTTTGTAATGGCAACTTGAGCAATAGTCGCTCATTTTATTGATGTAGTTACCACTGGCAGCATAGGCTTTTGAGCCAACAATACCACCATCAGCGAACTGGCTCATGCCTCTAGTATTAGGCATTTCAACCCACTCGATTGCATCGATGTAAATGCCTAAATACCAATCATCGACTTCATCAGGGTTAATGCCAGTGATTAGGCAAAAGTTCCCCGTGACCATCAACCGCTGAATATGATGGGCATAAGCATGATCAAGTGATTGTTTGACCGCATGATGCTGGCAGTTCATCTTGGTATTAGCATCCCAAAACCATTGAGGTAAATTGCGTGTAGCATCCAAATGATTTAGTTGACCATATACAGGCATATTGGCCCAATAAATCCCCCGAACAAATTCACGCCATCCTAAAATCTGCCTAACAAAGCCTTCAATTTGCGCGAGAGAAATGGGGTTATCGCCATGCAGGCTTTGCTGATAAAAACCAATAGCGGTATCAATAACTCGCTGTGGACTGAGTATTTTGCTGTTCAACGCAAACGATAGCCTGCTGTGATATAAGCTCCATTGACGCTGTGCTAACAAGGTATCTGCTTTTGAGGTCATTGCATCTTGAAACGTTCCGAAACGAATTAAGCAATTACGGCAAAAATGCTCTAGTAATTGAATAGATTGCTGGCGTGTGACTGGCCAAAGTAAGCTAGATGACATCCGCCCTATTGTTTTGATGTTATGCCGCGTTATCCTGTCGATAATCGCACTAACATCATTCTCGAAAGCAAGCGGTTCAGGAATATCAGGCAAGTCATTTGATTTAAGTTTTTGGCGGTTATCCGCATCAAAATTCCATTTACCTCCCGCTGGCTCCTGGCCTTCCATTAATAAGTTAAACCGCTTCCTCATTTTGCGATAAAAGTGCTCCATCCTATGCTTTGTAGATGCATTAAAATCATGACTTAATTCAGCATCAGACAAATAAAAATGTTCGCTTTCATAGGCCAAACTTTCAATAGCATGACTTGCACAAAAACAACGCAGTTGCTCCCTTAAGCGATACTCATCTGGCAACTGATATTCAAATTGCTTGATACTATATTGATTAAATAACCCATTGAGTAACTCCACAAGATCTGAATACAAAGCATCTGAATACAAAGCGGTATCATCTAAGGTCAAGTGCAATACCTGATGCCCAGCTTGCCTAAGCGCTTTTGAAAATTGCTCCATGGCGGCAAAAAATGCGCATATTTTTTGTCCGTGATGAAGAGTATAATTTGCCTCTTGCTTTAGCTCAGCGATGAGATAAACAGTGTCAGGATGTTTATCTGCAAACCAAGAATGTGAAGCATTAAGCTGATCGCCAAGAATAAGACGTAAACGTTTCGCTTTAATCATGCTTACTCCTGTTACGCTCACCAGCACATCGCTTAGAGCAATACTTCACATTAGCCCAGTCTTTGTGCCACTTTTTACGCCAGCTAAATGGTCGCAAACAGACAGGACAAGTCTTATCAGTAAATGACGTTCTGCTCGCAGAATTTTCACGACAGGCCTTATTCATGGTGAAAGTCACACTTATTTGGCTTGCTCTTACTAAGCGACTTTTTATCCACTAGAACATCTTCTATAGGCCTGTGTTCAATAAGCTCAGAGTCAATAGGCCAATCATCAATATCTACTGAATCCAGATGTGTGTTATCAAGGCTATAATCATTGGCTGACGAACACCAACGAGCAATAAAGTCTCCGTTTGGATCATATTGCTGAGTCTGCTTCTCGATATTGAAGTGCCGCCCTCCACGAGGATCGACGCCAACTCCTGCAATGTATTGCCAATTTCCCCAATTAGATGCCACATCATAATCAATCAGCTGTTGCTCAAAATAGGCTGCGCCAAAACGCCAATCAACACCCAGTTCATTGACTAAACAACTGGCCACAATTTGCCTGCCTCGATTTGACATATATCCAGTACCATTCAGTTGCTTCATGCAGGCATTCACTAATGGATAAGGAGTGTTACCTAAACACCATTTGCTAAATCGCTCTGGAAAAAAGCTGGTTAATGGCGGCTTGGACGCTTGGCCTTTAAAGCGATAAAGCTGGTTACCGTGTTGCAATGCTAACCAATGAAAATACTCACGCCATAACAATTCAAACCCTATCCAATAGGTGGAATCGTTAGCACCATGAATTTGCTCATATTGCTTAAGCTGCGCCCATATTTGCCGTGCTGATATATTTCCCATAGCGAGGAAAGGGCTAAATTTAGTCGAGTTTTCAATGCCATCTAATTCATTACGAGTCTGTTTATATTCGCTTGGGTAAGATTTTGAAAAGTAGTGTGATACGTGCTGTTGAGCCGCTTGCTCACCACCAGAAAACAACGCCGAATTCGTTGCTTGAAATTGGCTTATATCGGTTACTGCATCGCTAACCAACGATAACGACTGCGTACTAATACCATTAAATGTGTTGCAAGGTTGCTCGACTGATAGCCCTGTTTTTTCCACTTTTCGACGAAATTGCGAGAAGCTCGTCATCGCATTTACATAAGGGGTAATTTGCTGCTGGTTAAATAATCCATTATTCCATTCTGATATTAACCGTAATTGGGGTTGTTGCTCAGCGACTTGTTGCCAAATTTGCCTTTCATCCCAGCCCACTTGTTTACTGTACCCTAGGGTTTTGATGCTATTTTGCTGCACTAAATCGCTAATGACAGTCACAGGATCGCCAATACACAAATGTAGTGTGTGCCCTACTGATCCAAGTTGCTGCTGTAAGTCTGTTAACGATTGCAGCAAAAATGCCAGCTTGTGCTGTCCCATAGATTGTTGCTGGTATCGAATGGATTTGAACCAACGTTCATCGAATACATAAGCAAAGGCTACGGGCAGCTCAGTTTTAAGCTGAGACTTTGATGTTAAAACATCAACCAATAACGCATTTAGCGCCAAATTATCCTGCAAGCGGAGATCTTGAGTAAATACAAATAAGGAGCGATCGTCTGACAAAATATACCCAAAGATGATTCAAACATATCTTTGATACGAACCAGAAAGGGGAAAGGTTTACTTAGATGATTTAGGTTGGGCTTGGGACGTTTTATCTTGCTGTGAATTTGCAGATTCAAGTTCACGCTGATGATTTTCATGATTAACCAGTAGCAAGGTTAAATACATTTTAGTCGGCAGTGATAACACCATACCAAAGGCAACACACATGGCGCTGAGGATAATGCCTTTAATGCCCATCAGCTCGACAGTTTGATTAAAGTTATGCAGGTAAATACCCAGTAAAATAAGGCAAATACCACAGCAAATACTGATCCTGAGCATTAAAATCAGTGTTGATGCTTTTATCATAGCTGATTATTCCTCACTTTCATTCAGTGCTGAATTTGGTTGATTTGTACCCTTATATTAGCTCAACTAATATTTAAACGAATAACTTTAATCAGCTGCAATTCAGCAGCTGATATTAAAAATAAACTTATTTACCCCAAGGGTTAGATGGGTCTTGTGATGGCGCGGGGCGATTGCCTTTAGGTTTGTTTTGCGCGTAACCGTCCTGTGCTCTTGGCTTGTCTTTACCAAACTTCTTAGGGCGATCATTATTGTTACGCTTCATTTCTTCGTAATCAGCGGTGGCTTTTTCACGCATTTCAGCAATCAACTCAACCGTCAATTCTTGTGGTTTTCGAGGCACAATCCCGTCAGCAAAACCGCGCTCGCGAGGTTTTAATTCAAACTGGGCCGCACTGCCTTTTGGCATGCTTTTAAAACGATATAGGTAAAAGCTTTCAACGCGTTCTCGCGCCCATTCCGTTTTCTTTAAAAATTTAAGGCAAGACTCTAGGCTTGGGTTATTGTTAAAACACTCTAAACGCAGCGCTGCATATAGAATCTTCCAATCATAAAAATCCACTAATTCAGAAACCATAGTTTCTGATTTTAATCCATGTAATGGGTTATTTTGTTGTAGTTCAATCATGAGAGATCCCAGTAGCCGCGGTGCGGTATCAATAATGCCAATAAGAAGCGCAAGAAGTAATAGACTAATGATAGCAAGCAACTAGCCAGCATAGCTATCATCAACCTATGTTAATCCCAAAAAGCCTCATCTCAACCAAAACTAGCCTTTTAAGGTTATTCTACTGATTGAGCATTCCATCTCCACGCTATTTACGGTATAACGGCGCAATGAAAATCCCCAAAAGAATCCAACCTCTGGTTGAAGAAGGCTTAGTCGACGACGTCCTGCGCCAATTAATGAGCGGCAAGGAAGCCAGTGTCTATGTAGTGCGCTGCGGCGATGATATTCGCTGCGCCAAAGTCTATAAAGATGTTGATAAGCGCAGCTTTAAACAAGCTGTTCAATACCAAGAAGGACGAAAGGTCCGCAATAGCCGCCGCGCCAGAGCGATGGAAAAAGGCTCTAAGTTCGGCCGAGACCAACAAGAAGAAGCTTGGCAAAACGCCGAAGTTGATGCGCTGTACAAATTAGCCGCTGCGGGGGTTCGCGTGCCTGAGCCTTATGGTTGTTTTTCAGGGGTGTTACTCATGGAGCTAGTCACTGACAGCGATGGTGTTGTCGCTCCTAGACTTAATGATGTTGTTTTCTCTAAAGAAGATGCCATTCGCGATCATGCCAGCATGATTGAATACGCTAAATTGATGCTGTGTGCTGGTTTAATCCATGGTGATTTATCAGAGTTTAACGTGCTTGTTGATGACAAAGGCCCTGTGATTATCGACTTACCTCAAGCTGTTGATGCTGCTGCCAACAATAATGCTGTGTGGATGTTCGCCCGTGATGTTAATAACATGACCAACTACTATAGCCAGTTTGCACCTGAGCTTGCCAAGACCCAATATGCCAAAGAAATGTGGGCGCTTTTTGAAGCTGGCGAGCTAACACCAGACACCGAGCTCACTGGCGAATTTGCAGAAAGTGAACATATCGCTGATGTGGATTCTGTACTTGAAGAAATCAATGCCGCACGAGAAGAAGAACAAGAAAGATTACAGCGCATCGTTGATGCCAATGAAGAGCTGTAATATTGAATTAATATGGTTTTTGGCATCATATTAACTCACTTTTATGCAACTAAAAGTGAG
>NZ_VKHR01000031.1 GCF_009663145.1 Shewanella sp. TC10 | reverse complement strand
MCATTACAATACAAAACGCGGGCATAGTTACAATAATTATATGACCCCAACGGCAGCTGAATGCRTAGCATTTGCAAGTAATTCATCTTCGCTCCAAGTTTGACCATCGGTAATGAGCAGTATATCGGTTGGTAAATGGGGTATTGTTTTTGAGTTGTAGGCTGCAGTTAATGCTGGTTGCATTTCAGTACCACCTAGATTGGCTGCAAGTATCTGTAACTTATCCTTAGCGATACTAATATTTGTGCTATCAGCAATAACAGATTCGTTGAACAGTTGATGGTGAACAGAGCCAAATAGAATGATATTGAAATAGTCTTGAGCATCTAACAAATTGAGCATATCAATTAATGCGACACGCGCTTGGGCAATTGAATCACCGGCCATTGAACCTGAGCAATCTACAACCATTTTAATACAGCGCGGCTGGTATGTCGGCGGACTTGTTTGAGGTTGGTCTAGCTGCGGAATAAATGATGTTAACGCAACTATTTCCTCTCCATCATTTGCCCAATAACCTTCTCCAATATATCCGTTGGGCTTATCAATTTCTAAAATGAAGTCACGATCCATAGGCTGAGCATGCTTAAGGCTGGCCTTCATGACTTGATCTATCACTTGGTATGCCACGTTATGAGTGGGGCTATTGATTGCAGCTCCTGCGAGTAAACCTTCAACAGTAATAGAGAAATTTAATTTATACGATGCTGATAATGACTGCTGTGGAATTTGATGCTGAGTAATATTAGCTTGTTGCGGGTTGCCGTACTTTGGTGCAATTGTCGTCGGAAGGTAAAACCGAAGGCTATCACCTTGCCAGTGGTGAAGTTGAGCATAGCTGATAGAAATGGTTGCTTCATGCTCAGCAAGAAGGTTCCCTAGGTTAATACAATATAACCCATCGGTGACTTTAGTTAATAGAACAGCGGTATCGCCGCTAACAATGGCTTGTTCATAATCTTCTTCAGCGACAGCGTTTGCTTTGACTTGACCTTGGAGTAGCTCGCCATTTATTTCAACTTCTAGTGACGTTAATATGGCATCAATAGGAAGAGGGAAGGTATAAACTGTTTCAATATTATTTGATGAGTTATTTTTATATTGCTGCTCAATTTCAACCTCTGATAGTACTCCCGTTAGTTTGGCAGATATATCGACTGATTTTAGTGCTACGTGTTCACCAGATATTGAGGTTAATCCAATTTCACTGTTCATTTATCTTCCTTATCGCTTACTGCAATGCGTTGGTATAACGAGATGATTTCTAGTGTGAGTTGTTTAGTTTGTTCTGGGCTGAGATTAGCTTTACTTGGGTTTAATGTAAGCGTTAAACCTTCATCAATATATATATGGCTACATACTTCAATATCGCCAGGTTGTGAACGTTTCAGCGGCGGTAATGGCTTAGAGCTTCCTTCATCAAAAAGAAGCTCGTTAATACGCTCAAGTGACAAGCCTGCGTCTTGCCATTTTTTAATCTCAAGTAGTCGCTCTAGGTGTTTTTGTGTATAAAAAGATCCTCGACCACTTCCTTCTGGAGCTGGTAATAATGTCTTTTGAATGTAGAAACGAATTGTTCTAGGTGTCAGTTCTACGAGCTGGCAAAGATCATTTAAGGTGTAGCGCATATTATTTTGACTAGGATTATTTTTCATGACATTAATACTAGACAGTGTTACTGTTTAGATCAACTGTTAAGTTTAAATTTATTACCAACCTAGTTAGTTGTTGAGAAAGGAGCTTGGTATTGCCTAATCATAAATTTGTTTATCTCCCGATATGGCGGTTGCTGGAAGCAGTAACCACCTCAAAAGAGGAGAAAGAAAATGAAATACAAACGCTCGCTGAGAAGGCATCACTACGACCGTAAAAAGCTAAAAGTTGCTAATTGTCATTACTTTGGTCACTCAAAACTGACATGGGATTTAGAGCTGAATTTGAAATTAGGCCTCTATGCCAATACCCCTAAAGCTTGGTCTTGTAGTTGTTGCTCAAGTCCACGGAAAAATAAAAATCTTAAATTAAAGGATAGGTTGTCTGTGCAGGAAAAAATTAGTGATATTAGACTAAAAGAATTTACTACTGATAACTAGAGATAGAACTATTGGGTAAAAGAGAAGTCTTATTTATACAAAATTGTGTATTAATGTAAAATTTAAACTTTAAGTACATGTAGTGGTAAAGCGAAAATGTTTTTAATAGAAATATTCTTTGTACTACTGCATGTGCTACTAGAACTCAGGTATTGGTTTTAAATTTTGATAAAACAGTAAGATAAATATTAATATAGACTGCCTCCGTCCCGCCAAATTTTGTGCAAATTACTTTCTTATCTGTTTGTTTCAAGCTGTCTGTTTCAAGCTGTCTGTTTCACTCTATCTGTGCCTAACTATCTTTTTCTGATTATCGGTTTCTATAGGCTATCTCTCGATAAACTTTTCCTAAGTAAATTCTTTCTAAAAATGCCTTCCCTGTTGAGTGAATTATTATTTTGAATGGCCAACATAAAAGTCTACAGCGTTAAAACGACATATGTGTGCATCTGATTTAAAATAGCTTAAAAGTGCGGCCTTTGCATTTGACGAAGAGCACACTTCTTAACTCAAAATAAGTTAACTTCACTTCACTTCACTTCACTTCACTCAATGATGATTAACTCTTAGGCGTACTCAACAATACTATCCCTAGCCAAGAAAACCATATGATTTGGCTTAAACCGAAAATCTCTGTCAGTACATCTGCAGGGTAGATTGTGAAAATACCTACAATGCCTACAAAAAGGCCAAAGTAATTGAGTATTTTAGGTAATTGGTTACCTTTTAAAGCAGCAAAACTCAGTAATAATACCCACAGACCGCCAACAACCTCGTTTCCCCCACCTAAGCCTTCGACGACTGCATAGATAGATCGCCAGACTGACATCGCTTGCTCAGGGTCTTTTGTTGCCAAGTCCAATGCCGTAGCTAACCCTATATTGGCAATCATTCCACTGGCAATGACCAAACCCACCCAAATGATCCCAAAGACCGAAGAAATTTGTGACAACAATGGAGTGTTTATTGTTAATCGGTGATGCATAGCCATCACTAATATCGCTAGCAAGACACCGAATAATACATACATGATGAGATTGACTATAGATAAGGCAACTTGGTTTTCAGCCAGAAAAGCAAACTGTTGCGCGGGGGTAGCATCTATCGGATAAGCCCAGAATGCGCCAAAAAAAATGAAAGCTGACACGTAAATACTAGCTTGTAAAAGCGCTGCAATTCCGCCAGCTTTTTGTAATTGGTTCAGCATATAAACTCCTTGTTAACTGAAGGCTGCCACAGGAACCGGTTAAATCAACGGACTGTGCTCAGGCAGTACAAATTTGATCGCATTAGGTTTAACTTCGAAACGAACTTGTTCACAACGATAAGGTTCACCATCAAGATTTAGTGGTAAGGCAATCTGAAAATCTATCTCTAGCCATTTAGTTTGAAAGTGAAAACAAAATTCCCCGTCGGTATTTGCAGTATGGATTTCTTCAATGACTTGGGGCAGGTCAATTGGGCTAAAGCCTTTGATTAAAGTCACGTCCATCAGGCCATCATTTATTTTTGCAGTGGGTGCTAATACTTGACCACCACCGGCTTGTCGGCCATTGCACATAGCTCCTACAACAATATTGCCTTCAAATCGGCCTTTGTCAGTAGTGATAGATCCTTCATAAGGCTTAAACCCGATCGCTTTGGCTAAACCTGTAAGGGTATATGCGCCTCCACCAAGGAAATCTTTTAGCTCCACAGGGGTTTCTGCGGTGACTTGGGCGCCAAAACCTGCGGCGGCAATATTGATGAAGTGACGATCGTTAGCACTGATCAGATCGATAGGAAAACTGTCGCCTGTCATGGCAAAGTTAAGTGCTTCAGTAATGGTGGTGGGGATTTGGCAAGCGGTAGTAAAGTCATTGGCCGTGCCTAGTGGTAAAGCGGCTATTTCAGGTAATGAATAGTTATTCTGTAAGTACATTAACGCAGTAACAGCTTCATTTAGTGAGCCATCACCGCCACCAATGATAATTCTATCAACACCTGCAATGATTGACTCTTTTATAAGGCGCTCCATATCTGCACCTTCCCATGTAACTTTAACTGCAAGGTCATAACCTTTATCTCTTAATGCATAAACCGCTTTACGGATCTCTGGAATACCCGCTTTTTTGCCATTTAAAATCAAACTGTAACGAAGCGTTGTCATTTCAAATCCTTTTTGCGATGCGCTTAATGACATAGTGTGCCATGAGTGATTAATCTATTACCTCAGAGTGACCGAATAAGTTGTCACAAAAGGTGTCAAAAGACTAAATTGAGCTGAAATAAATTGAAGTTCATGATTTACTTATGCCATAAAAAAGTTAACAACTGAATGTTAAAACGCTTAAAAAATTAAAATAAATAACAATAAAAACATATCAAGCTTGCTAACTAATGTTTTAAATCAGTTTGTGAAAGAAGTTTGTAACTAAGGTTTACAACCGCATTTTATAGCTAAAGTTTATACCAAGATTTCTAACTAACGTTAGCAGCATCTATAAGTTCATGAATAACATGTTCTCAAAGAATAAAGGAATACAAACAATGAAAAAATCCACCATTTCAGTCGCTATTGCATTAGGACTCACTGCACTAATGGGATGTAATAGTGCATCGACAACAAGTGATACCACATTAGCTGTGGAGCAAGTTCAAGCGCCGAGTTTCAGCCAGTTCTCTGATGGATTTATTGATGATTTATGGCAGTGGTCACCAACATGGGCGCTATACAGTGGAAAGCATGTCAATGATGGCTATTTAGAAATCCCAGACGATGCATCACGAGCGAAAACATTGGCGTTTGTTGAAACCCAGCAAGCTAAATTACTGGCATTTGATAAAACCGCTCTGACTACCAATGAATTGATCGACTACGAATTAATCTCAAATTTACTTGGCAGTATTAAGTGGCAACAAGAGCGCTTTAAATCTTGGCAGTGGAATCCATCACAATACAATGTGGCAGGTGGTTTTGCGCAAATTATTAATGAAGACTTTGCGCCATTAGATGTACGACTTAAATCTGTGGTTGAGCGTTTAGAGAATGTGCCTGCCTATTACGCTGCTGCACAAGCCAATATTGTCGATCCAACGATCGAACATACACAATTGGCGATTATGCAAAACAAAGGCGCATTTTCTGTATTATCAGACAAGCTTAAACAGCAAGTCAGTGAGTCCGGTTTATCTGATGCCGATAAAGCGTTATTTAACCAACGTTTTATCAAAGCAACTGACGCGATTAATCAGCATATTGAATGGTTGACCCAGCTAGAAGCCAAGCTTGAAAAAGAGGGCTCACGTAGCTTTAGAATTGGTGAAGAGTTATATGAAGAAAAGTTCGCTTTTGATATTCAAGCGGGCATGTCAGGCAAAGCATTATTTGAAAAGGCGACCGCAGATAAGTATCGCGTTCAAGCGGAAATGGCCAAAATTACACACGATCTTTGGTCTAAATACATTGATACGCCAAAACCACAAGATGACAATGCTGCGATTAAGCAACTGATTGACGTATTGTCAGTTAAGCACGTTAAGCGTGAGGATTTTGTTGATGAAGTGCGCGCACAAATTCCTGAATTAGTTAAATTCGTTAATGAAAAACAACTTATGATGCTTGACCCTTCAAAACCGTTAGTCGTGCGTGAAACTCCTGAATACATGCGTGGCTTTGCAGGTGCATCCATTAGTGCTCCAGGCCCTTATGAGAAGTCTGCCAATACCTACTATAACGTGACACCGCTTGATGGCATGAGTGATGAGTCCGCAGAAAGTTATTTACGTGAATATAACCACTGGATATTACAAGTCCTTAATATTCATGAAGCAATTCCAGGACATTACACCCAATTAGTCTATTCAAACAAATCACCAAGCTTGGTTAAAAGCTTATTCGGTAATGGTGCCATGGTTGAAGGTTGGGCTGTGTATACCGAACGTATGATGCTTGAAGAAGGCTACGGTGACTTTGAGCCAGAACTATGGCTTATGTACTACAAGTGGAATTTGCGTGTTATCGCCAATACCATCTTAGATTACAGTATCCAAGTGAATGGCATGACCGAAGAACAAGCGTTAGATCTGATGATGAATGAGGCTTTCCAGCAACGTGCAGAAGCCGAAGGTAAGTGGCGCCGTGCAACCTTAAGCCAAGTGCAGTTAACCAGTTATTATTCGGGTTATCGTGAAATTTACGATCTACGTGAAGAGCTTAAAGTCTCACAAGGTGAAGCGTTTGATTTAAAAGCATTCCATGAGCAATTCTTAAGCTATGGTAGTGCGCCAGTTAAGTACATCAAACAATTAATGACCAGTAAATAACGCCATAGTGATATGACAAAGCCGACTTTTAAACCGAAATTGTTAAGTCGGCTTTTTTATTTTTACGTTATTTTTACTTTCTTGTTTTTATTTACTTTCTCGTTCAAGTGTAACCGATACCATAGAGTAGGTCGGGTGACCTGTATGTTCACAAAGTTGCTCGCTAAGTAGGGTAAAACCTTGTGATAGATAAAACTGATAACTTGCATTGTTTTGTTTATAGACGTTCAAGGTTAAAGCATCACTTTGCTGTTTAGCATGCTCGATTAATTGAGTGCCTATTTTCTGATTTTGAAAAGCGGGGGCAATAAAAATAGCAGCTAACATGTTTTCTAATAGTGAATAAAAACCAACAACTTTAGAATTTAAAACAAACACATAAGTTGCAGAGTTTGGAATATATACATCTCGCATGATATTGACTTGTGAGTGCCAATATTCTTTTTCTACAAAATGGTGCGATTCAATGGAAGCGGTAAGCCAGATATCGATAACCGTATCGATATCTGCTGAGGTTAAGGCTCTGATCATGTCTTTCTTTAATCGCTCGTTATTGATATTTGATACTTAATGATGACGCTTTACATGTAAGCGATTGAATGTTAATAAATTTTAAAGCACATCAAAGAGTTGTCTCAAAGCTATTCATATATTGGTGTATCATAATGATAACCTTCATCAGAGTATGCCGTTACTTTAGCATCTTCAACTAAACCTGATTCCGCTTGTACTTGGGTTTCGAAAAAATGTTGAATTTGTTTTCTACGACCATGGGCTGCCCATGATTCTGCATCATCCCAAATCTCATTGAAAACAATTGGGTA
Organism: Shewanella sp. TC10; assembly: GCF_009663145.1. Lineage (GTDB taxonomy): Bacteria > Pseudomonadota > Gammaproteobacteria > Enterobacterales > Shewanellaceae > Shewanella. Next base: position 48,295 of record NZ_VKHR01000031.1, on the reverse strand, counting down.
TTCGTTTCTAGTTGCACTTGGATGGTCAATTTGACGAGTCAGCATATATTGAATACATCCTTCTTCACGATATGAATCAGGTTCTAGTGCTTTAAGGATTTCAAACAGCTCAGACTCTTTTCCGGCTTTAGGCTTAAATTGTGCTAATACATAAACGCGACTACTCATGATATACCCCTTAACTTCAATAAATAAGAAATTATAATTAATACAGCATACTAGATTAAAAAACTGAAAATTGAAACGGAATAAATAAGCTTGCTTTAAAATGTCTTATTTAACCAGTCTTGCCATGTAATTGTTCGCCCCGGATATGCAACTTGGGTAAAGTTCCATGTTTCATTAAGCCAGCTTTTGATGGTTTGAAACAAAACACTCTCTTGTTCAATACTATCGTTTCGTATCCAAAAATGAACCACACATTGATATTGTGAAAAGTCACTTGGGTCAATGTAAATAGAGCCTAGGCACTTGGTTTGCGAAAGGTTAAAAACTGAATAAGCAAATGCCTTTCGTGCTTCAAATTCTTGTTTATGTACGTTAAGGCTAATAATGTTTTGCTCTAGTGTCATGTCTTGCTCAGGCCAATTTGAATGGGGGCCGAAGATACCTTGCAAAGATTGTTGGCTAGACATAACGGCTTCATAATCTAACTCCGCAACGTTTTCATCTAGAGTTGTAAAATAGAAATCTTCTGTACTGTGTATTAACGGCACTGAAAATGATGTAGACACTAATGGTTTTGTCATTTCACAACCTTTTATAATAATGACTTTTCAATTCATAAAACTTGTAAATCTTATCAAGATAGTGGTTTATTGATAGAGTTTTCGAGATGATTTGAACACTAATCAGTGCTTTATAGTCATTACTTTATAATCGTATCTAGTAAGGAATAATAAAAAAGCGAGCCATTAAAATAATGACTCGCTATGCTAATTAAAATTGAACTGACTGACTAAGTTTAACCATTCACTTTTCTCGCGGCTAATTTTGCTTCAGATTTTGCCTTCATTCTTAAGGCGATATTAACCAGTGCAATTAATACTGGCACTTCAATTAATGGTCCAATAACACCAGCAAAAGCTTGGTCTGAGTGAATACCAAATACAGCGATAGAAACTGCAATGGCTAGCTCAAAGTTGTTACCTGTGGCTGTGAATGCAATTGATGCATTCTTGTCGTACGGGATCCCCATCTTTTCGCCAATAAAAAAGCTGATAAAGAACATTAGTACAAAATAAATTCCTAATGGTAAAGCGACTCTAAGTACATCCATAGGTAGCTCAAGGATCATGTCACCCTTTAAACTAAACATTAGTACGATAGTGCCGAGTAATGCGATTAAGGTAATAGGTGAAATTTTAGGAATAAATACTTCGTTGTACCATTGCTCACCTTTACGAGCGACTAAGATTTTACGACTTAAAAATCCTGCTAAGAATGGTATACCTAGGTAAATCATTACACTTTGAGCGATATCAGCCATTGAAATATCAACAACAAAACCTTCGTAGCCGAAAATGGGTGGTAAAACAGTGATAAACAACCACGCCATGACACTGTAAGTTAATATTTGGAATACGCTGTTAATCGCTACAAGTGCTGCGCCTAATTCTTTGTTACCACCGCCTATATCATTCCAAACGAGTACCATAGCAATACAGCGTGCAATACCAATTAATATAATGCCGACCATATAACCAGGGTAATCACTTAAAAATGTGATAGCCAAAATAAACATTAGGATTGGGCCAACAATCCAGTTCATGATTAATGAAAGGGTAATGGCTTGTTTATCTTTGGTGACTTTGCCTAGTAATTTGTAATCTACTTTTGCTAGTGGCGGATACATCATCAAAATAAGACCAATAGCTAGCGGAATGTTAGTACTACCTACACTCATTGAATTGGTGATTTGTTCGACTTGTGGGAATAGGGCACCAATCGATACGCCTATTGCCATAGCAACAAATATCCAAAGAGTAAGGTAGCGATCAAGAAAGCTCATTTTTTTTGTTGCAGTTTCAGGAATATTTTCACTCATTGTCATTTCTCTTATCTTTTATAGCTTTATCGATTATCGTCGAAAAACGATTAAGTAAAGCAGAATTAAATATTATATCTTTGCACTAACCATGTGCTCTAAATTTAAAACAGCTCGCAATATTGTTGTTTGAAATCTTCTAATGCCTCGCGATTAATGCGATAGCATATTTTTGGTGGATTGGGTTCAGCACAAATAAAACCTGCTTGCTTTAAAATACGAATATGTTCAGAAACCGTTGATTGCGCAAGACCTACTTCAGCAACCAGATCACTACTTAAACAGCCGCCAAGTTCATCAAGATTAAACAGTATCTTTAGTATTCTTACACGGGCAGGGTGTGACATCGCCTTAGCTTGCGCTGCGAATGACTTTTCATTGATTAACTGTTGCTCTGTCACGCTGAAGGCTAGTTGAGCACTTTTACCGCAATCTGCTGCCATGAATTAATCTCACTATTGTCGAAAATATGAATCAACTATTAATATTGCAACTCATATTTTATCTAAGCTAATTGAATCTAAGCTGATTGGATCTGAGCTGATTGAATCAGAGTAGCAAGTGCAAATAGTTAATCGTCGATTAACGATGAGTTTATGCCTATCTCAGATGACTGGCAAACATTTTTGTTGGATTATGCATATTTATCTTTAATTAGATAACGAAAAGTTAACTTAGATCTCAAATTTACATAAATATAGTAGTAATAACAAAATCACAGTGATAATCTAAATGGTAATTGTTCTCGTTTAGATTAAGTCCGTTATGAAAAAGATTCTCCTGATTGATCAACAGCTCACCAATAGCCTACAACTATGCCAGCAAATGGAGTCCATGGGATATGTCATTCAGATAGTAGACAATGGCTTTAATGCACTGGTGGAACTGGAGCGTAACGAATTTGAAGTTATCTTATTAGATTACTGTGTTCCGAAGATGGATTCATTCTGGCTATTAATGGCTAAGCATTGCCAAACTCCAGTGATTGTATTGGCTAACAGTAATGACGATCAGGAAAGAATTCACGCATTTGAACAAGGCGCAGATGATTACATAGCCGCTCCATTTAACGTTAAAGAATTGCTGCTTAGAGTCAACGTACTTCGTAGAAGAAGCGAGAAAGTTGTCCATCAATCAGATTTTGACGATATCTTGTTTGATGATGTGAGTAACACTGTGATACTAAACACCCAGAATTTAAAACTGACACAGACAGAGTATCGTTTGTTTAAGTATTTATTCCAGCGCAAGGGTGAAGTCGTTACAAAAGCTGAACTGCAGATGCGTGTCTTGCATAAAGAACTAGGTGAGTTTGATCGAAACCTCGATATGCATATCAGTAACACACGTCGTAAGATGGCGAAGAAGTGTTTACCTCGTGAATTAATCAACACAGTCCGTGGTAAAGGTTATTGTTTTAGTCCTATTTTAATTTAGTCCTTTTTTAATTTAGTGTTCAGTTACCTGTGTTCCATTTATTAAAGCTAATACACAGGGTGACAAAAACCATTCTAATGTCATCTTGCACAAGCTGTATCACTGAACAGAACACTATGATGAGTCGTTCAAACTATTAATTCGCTGTAAGTTGTTTTTCAGTCCAAAACTTATATTGATAAAAATGCCGAGTACATTTTGTATTCGGCATTTTTGTACCAATTTGTTAGTGCTGTATTAAACAAATAAACTGACTTGTTCAGTAAGTATCTCTGCTAGGCAACGTTTTAGACTTGAATTAGCCATTATTTGAACAGATGTGTCCTTGATGTTCAGCATTTGATTTTATTGAGTAACGGCATTTGATAAGATGCTGGCATAAAAAATCGATAACAACCTTACATAAGGAAGTCCTATGCGTATTAACGCGAATTTTGATGGTGGCAACATTGAGACTATCAATTTAGACAAACACGATGACATTCAACTTGCGATTAGACCTGATGAAGGTGGTGAATTCTATCAGTGGTTTAACTTTCGTATGGAAGGTGAAATCGGTCAAACTTATATATTGAACATCATGAATGCTGGTACAGCATCTTACCCTAAAGGTTGGGAAGATTATCAAGCTGTAGCAAGTTATGACCGCCAACATTGGTTCCGTTTACCAACGACCTATCAAGATGGCAAGCTTTCGATTCAAGTGGATTTAGATTGTGAAGCTATTCAAATTGCTTACTTTGCTCCATACAGTTATGAGCGTCACTTAGATTTAATCAGTTCTGTTCAATTACACCCATCAGTAAGCCTTGAAAATCTTGGTTTAACCCTAGATGGTCGTGACATGAGCTTACTTAAAATTGGTGACAATGACCCAGCTAAAAAGAACATTTGGATTACCGCAAGACAGCATCCAGGTGAAACAATGGCTGAGTGGTTAATTGAAGGTTTGTTAAATCAATTACTAGACAGTGATTGTCCTACAGCAAAACTGCTACTAGACAAAGCTAACTTCTACATTGTGCCTAACATGAATCCAGATGGCAGTGTCAGAGGCCATTTACGCACTAATGCTGTAGGCACTAATCTAAACCGTGAATGGCAGTCGCCGAGTTTAGAGCGAAGCCCTGAAGTCTATTACGTTACAAACAAGATGAAAGAAACAGGCGTAGACTTATTTTACGATGTGCACGGTGATGAAGGTTTACCATACGTATTCGTTGCAGGCTGTGAAGGTGCACCTAACTACACTGAACACATGGCTAAGTTGCAAGAGCAGTTCCTTGCAGCATTAGGCATGGCAAGTGCTGATTTTCAAACTAAGTACGGATATGACAAAGACGAGCCAGGTAAAGCAAACTTAACTGTTGGTTCTAACTGGGTTGGTAACACATTTAAATGTCTAGCTAATACATTAGAAATGCCGTTTAAAGACAACGACAACTTGCCTGATCCTGTAGTAGGTTGGTCGCCAGCTCGTTGTGAATATTTAGGTGAAGCATCGTTAGTTGCTATGCTTGCCGTTGTTGATAATTTAGCAAAGTAGGCAAGTTATGGCGTTAATTGAATGTCCTTCATGTCAAAAGCGTATTTCGAGTAAAGCGAAAGAATGCTCTCATTGCCGAGCAAAAACTGACGGTGATAATGAATCTGTTCGTATTATTAGTCACATCCAGAAATCAAATAAGTTAATGACTCACAGTTTTGTGTTTTTAACCTTATTTATTGCAGGTGTGGTGATTTGGTTTTGGGGTGGTGAAACAGCGACAGGCTTACAATCGCAAATAGCAGTAGGCTGCTTTGTATTTGGTTTTGTTGGCTACACCATCACACGAGCAAGGATTGTATTACATAAACGGAAAAGCGTATGAATGATATCAATAAAGTCATCGATGAGATGCCAGACGAAGTATATCATCGTCTAAAATCAGCTGCTGAAACAGGTAAGTGGGAAGATGGCACCGTTTTATCTGCTGAGCAAAAAGAGTCTACATTACAAGTCGTCATGTTATATCAGGCCCGCAAATTATCGCAGACTGATCATTTTACTATTGGTGCTGGTGGCAAAATTAATGAGCTGTCTAAATCACAGCTCAAAAAAGAGTTCCGCGGCGAATCAATTGCGGAATTTAAAGAGTCTGATATTTAGCTTTATCCAGCCTTTGTAATGAATTTATTGCGATGCAATAAAATAAAAAGCCGTATTATAGTAATGCGGCTTTTTTAATTTAAATACAATGTCTTATATTATTTAGTTTTGCGTTACTCTGTAAGTTCACCCAAGAGGTTTTTCTTCATTGCTGATTTAACTTCAGCAGAAGTCAAATTTTTTGAAAGTAAATAATGCAGTTTTGCTAACGCAGCTTCGATGGTCATGTCTGAACCACTGATCACCCCAGCTTGTGCTAACGCATTGCCTGTTGCATAACCACCCATGTTAACTTTCCCTTGAAAACACTGGGTAAGGTTAACGATAACTATCCCTCGCTCATCTGCTTGTTTTAGCGTATCCAACAATGCTTTATCTTGAGGGGCATTACCTACACCAAAAGTCAGTAAGATTAGTGCTTTAACAGGTTGCATCAAGATATTAGCGAAAATTTCGGTAGATATCCCAGGATATAGCGTAATAACGCCTACTGGCTGAGGACTAATATTAATGACTTCTAATGGCATTAATGGCGCTTCGGTTGTGGGCTCAGTTATTTGTCCTGCTCTGAGGTTTATTTTTATCCCTGCTTCCAGTAATAACGGGAAGTTTGGTGAGGCAAAAGCATCAAAACCATCAGCATGTGCTTTAGTCGAGCGATTACCCCTAAAAAGTTTGTTATTAAAGAACAAGCAAACTTCAGCTACTGGGTAATTAGCTGCGATGTATAATGAATTCAGTAGATTAGTTTGCCCATCTGAACGTAGCTGGGCTAACGGAATTTGAGAGCCTGTGACGATAACAGGCTTAGATAAGCCTTGGAGCATAAATGATAAGGCTGAGGCTGTATAGGCCATGGTGTCAGTACCATGCAAAATTACAAAGCCATCATACTTGTCGTAATTTGCCTTAATATCATTAGCAATGAGCTGCCAATCAGTAGGCGCCATGTTTGATGAATCTATTAATGGCGAATATTCATTAATGACAAAACTAGGCATTTCTTCATGATAAAACTCTGGCATCGATTTTACACAATCAGTTAAAAAACCTGCCACAGGGGCAAAGCCATTGTCTGTTTTGCGCATACCTATGGTACCGCCGGTATAAGCGACGTATATAGAACGTTTTGTCATTGAAGTTAATTCTCAGAGCGAGTTATTATCAGATCTGCAAATTATACGTCTTAGGTTGAGTAAAACCCAATAAAAATGCCCGCAAAGCGGGCATTTTTGAATATTATTCATTTTGAGGCGTTAAAGTCGCTAAAACACAAACGCTTTTAATGATGCTGAAGGCCTGATGTTCACCTAAAAATTGCAGTGTTCGCAATATAGATACATGCCGTTAGGGTCATCAAACATTGAAAATTCTTCCACAACGGATATCCATTGACTGAATAATTGTTCTAGCATTGGTGATTGAGTAGAAGCTTCAGGTAAATAAGTCGATGCAGAGGCCAGCATTTTCTGCACGAAGATTTCTTCTGTAGTAAGTTCACGCTCAATAAGCTTGGTATCAAACTTTTCAATTTCAGCAAGTTCTGCAGCTTTTGCTACGGCGCTATCTATATCACCGAGCTCATCAACTAAACCAAGTTCAGTCGCTCTGGTACCTGACCAAACACGGCCTTGTGCAATGCGATCGACTTGTTCAAGGCTCATATCGCGCTCTTTGGCGACTAACGAAATAAACTCATGATATCCATGTTCAATATGTCGTTGTACAACTGCCGAAACATTAGGGTCTAAAGCGCGAGTTGCAGAAATGCCAGCCCATTCTGATGTCGACACACCATCCGAGTTTATGCCCCAATTAGCTAAGACATTTTCGAAGGTAGCAAACATGCCAAAAATTCCGATAGAGCCGGTTAGGGTAGTTGGCGTTGCATAGATATAATCGGCACTTGCAGAAATCCAGTAACCGCCAGAAGCTGCAAGACTCCCCATGCTTACAACTACAGGTTTACCGGCATCTTTTAGTGCAATGACTTCTTGTCTGATTTTTTCAGAAGCAAATGCACTACCACCGGGGCTGTCTACACGTAAAACTACGGCTTTAACTTTATCATCAAAGCGTGCTTTTTTAAGTAGTGCAGAAGTGCTTTCACCACCAATTTGGCCAGCGGGTTGTTTACCATTAAGAATATTACCTTTGGCGACAATAATCCCTACAGAGTCTTGTTCAATTAGACTAGGTACAGGCTGTACAGCCGAGTAATATTCAGAAAAAGTAATTTGTTTGAATGATTCACCATCCGTGTTTTGGCCAACTTTCTCAACCATTGCTAAGCGGAATGCTTCATCTGAAACCAGTTCATCGACCCAATTCATGTTTAATGCTAATTGAGCTGAGTCACCTGAAACCTTATCTAACTCGGTTAAGTAACGTTGTGGATTAAGTACAATATCGTATTCATTAATATTTCTGTTTGAGGCGACTATCGACTCATAGTTTTGCCAAATATCGTTTAGTAATGCACTGCTAGCCTCTTTTGCTGGTGCAGACATATCATCACGGATATAGGGCTCTACTGCTGATTTAAAGGTACCTACACGAAATACATGAGTACTGACGTTTAATTTATCTAATGCCGATTTATAAAATAAGCGGTAACTGCTTAACCCTTCAAGAGATACAGCACCTTTATTATTTAAATAAATTTCATCTGCATAACTCGCAAGGAAATATTGATTTTGTTCGTAAGAATTGCCAAAAGCGACCACTGTTTTATCTGCAGCTTTAAATTTATTAAGAGCCTCACCGATAGCAGTCATTTTACTGATACCACCGGATCGCAAATTTCCCATTTTGAGCACTATGGTATTGATACGCGGATCTTGAGTCGCACTGTCAATAACGTAAACGATGTTTGAAAGTAATATTTCACCATTCGGATCATCAGTTTTGCTTTGTTTGAATACTGCTTCTATAGGATCAACATGTCTTTTTTGATCGACAATGCTGCCTGCAAGGTTAAGCACCAATGCAGATTGTTCAGGCACAACAATTTCATCGTCAGCACTTAATGCCACAACGATTATGGCTATGAATCCGAAAAATATAAGGTTTAAGATGATTTTACGAATACCGTTAATGGTTTTCCAAATCAGGGTAAAGATTCTTTTTATCAGTGATGGTTTGGCGGACATTAGCCACTCCTATAGCATTCTAATACTGTAATGCTAACTGATTATGACTCACTTGGGTAAATTGAATTGTAACGGTTTTTAACAATAGCTCTGTTTAAGCATTGAGCTTATTAATCTCACGTTGTATGCTAGTTTAAATCACTTGTTTAAAAAGGATGTTTGAATGTCGTTCCCACATTTATTAGAACCCTTAGATTTAGGCTTCACTCAGTTAAAAAACCGAGTACTGATGGGCTCAATGCACACAGGTCTAGAAGAAGAAAAGGGCGGATTTGAGAAACTGGCCGCATTTTATAAAGAACGAGCAGCAGGTGGCTGTGGTTTGATTGTCACCGGCGGTATAGCACCTAACTTCCGTGGGCGCCTTGCCCCACATGCTTGCCAACTTAGTTTTCCATGGCAAGTGCGTAAGCACCGAATAGTGACAGATGCTGTCCATGAAGCTGATGGCAAGATCTGTATGCAAATCCTACATGCAGGCCGATATGGTTATCATCCATTTACGCAGGCTCCGAGTAAGATCAAATCACCGATTACTCCATTTACGCCGTCTAAAATGTCTAGCAGACAAGTAAAAGGCACTATTGAAGACTATGCAAGTAGCGCTAAGCTTGCTAAAAAAGCAGGCTATGATGGGGTTGAAGTCATGGGCTCTGAAGGTTATTTAATTAACCAATTTATCAGTTCTCGTACTAACAAACGAACAGATGAATGGGGCGGCGGTTTTATTCAGCGAGCGCGTTTCCCACTTGAGATTGTTAAAGCAATCCGTGAAAAAGTCGGCAATGATTTTATTATTATTTTCCGTCTGTCTATGCTTGATTTAGTTGATAATGGTTCGACTTGGGATGAAGTTGTTAAGTTAGCTAAGTGGTTAGAAAAAGCAGGCGTGACAATCATTAATACTGGTATTGGTTGGCATGAAGCTCGGGTACCGACAATATCAACCAGTGTTCCTCGTGGGGCATTTTCTTGGGTGACTGAAAAACTTAAATCTGAAGTATCAGTTCCTTTGATTGCGACAAACCGAATTAATACGCCTGAAATTGGCGAGTCAATTATCGCCTCTGGTCAAGCTGATATGGTGTCGATGGCAAGGCCATTTTTAGCAGACGCCGAGTTTGTTAATAAAGCTGCAGCTGGTCAGAGTGATCTCATTAATACGTGTATTGGTTGTAACCAAGCATGTTTAGACCACACATTCTCGTTAAAACGTGCCACTTGTTTAGTGAACCCGCGAGCTTGTTATGAAACTGAGATAAATTTCACTCCAACTAGTAATAAAAAACGTTTAGCTGTAATGGGTGCAGGTCCTGCTGGAATGGCTTTCTCGGTTTATGCAGCCTCTCGTGGGCATGAGGTTGTCGTATTTGAAGCTAAAGCTGAAGTGGGCGGCCAATTTAATTTAGCCCGCAAAATACCCGGTAAAGAAGAGTTTGATGAAACAATCCGTTATTTCACTAATCAAATGAAACTGCATAATGTGGAATTGCGCCTTAACACACGTTTGGATGCTGAAGTATTCGCCAATGAAAAATTCGATGAAGTGATTGTTGCATCAGGTGTCGTGCCGCGTGCACTAAACTTACCTGGCTTCGATAGCCCTAAAGTAGTTGATTATCAGCAAGTATTGAAAGGCGAAGTATACATAGGCGAAAAAGTTGCTTTAATTGGTGCTGGCGGTATTGGTTTTGATATTGCGCATTTCTTGTGTGAACAAGAGTCAACTACGTTACAGCCAGACAAATGGCTTAAGCAATGGGGGATTGATAAGGATTACCAACATCCAGGTGGCCTTAAGGATGCTGAGCAACATACTCCTCAGCGTGAAGTTTACCTGTTACAACGTAAAACCACCAAAATGGGTAAAGGCTTAGGTAAAACGACTGGTTGGATCCATCGCAGTGTACTTAAACAGCACCAAGTCAATATGAAGACAGGTGTGAGTTACGAAAAATTTGATGAACAAGGTCTTCATATTAAAGTGGGTGAAGAGTCTCAAGTTTTACCAGTAGATAATGTTGTCTTGTGCGCTGGACAAGAATCAAACCGTACCTTAGTTGATGACATGAAAGCGACAGGTTTACCGGTTCATTTAATTGGTGGAGTTGATGTTGCAGCTGAATTGGACGCTAAACGTGCGATTCGTCAGGGCGCCGAGCTTGCTATGACTATCTAACGTATTAGAAAACTCTACAAATAAAACCTAGCATTTTGCTAGGTTTTTTGTTTTGTTAGTTTAAAAATGTCATGTTGGAAGACAATTATGAACTATCAAGATATGCAGTGCTTATTTGAAACCTTATTCAAACAGACAGATTGCGATGAATATCTAACATTAAACTTTAACATCCCAGATGTGGATGCTTTTACTAGCCTCAGAATTGATGCAGGTTGGTGGTTAATTGACTCTGCTTTAGCTAAGGTCAGTCTTGATAACTCTTTATTTCATGTTGGAATTTATAATCATGATAAGTTGCTCGCTTATGGCAGGGTTATTGGCGACGGCGCATTATTTTACTATGTTCAAGATGTGGTGGTGCTAACAGAGTATCAAGGTAGAGGTTTGGGTCATTTTATTATGTTGGCGATCGGATCATTTCTCGATACTGCTGTCACTAAAGGTGCAACGGTTGGGTTATTGTCGGTGAAAGGTAAAGAGCCTTTTTACCTTCGTTATGGTTTCAAGCCAAGAGATGGCAGTGAATTAGGTCTTGGTATGTGTAAGTTTTATTGATACTTTTTGTGTTAACTCGATATTGTTAAGGATATAAAATGTCTAACGTTGTAATTACAGGTGCCAATCGCGGTATTGGTTTAGCGCTCGCTACGTTATTTAAGCAACAAGGGTGCAAGGTGTTTGGCTTATGTCGGCATACTTCTGATGAATTAGAAGCTTTAGACATTAATGTCATTACTCAGATTGATGTCGCCACCGAAGAAGGCATACATAATATGCACACTTCATTGGCAGGAGTGGCAATAGATATATTAATTTGTAACGCAGGTATTTTACGTGATGAGCAATTAGCTCAGCTTAATTTAGATACCATCAGACAACAGTTTGAAGTTAATGCTGTTGCGCCATTACGCGTTGTTGCAGCACTTCAAAGCCAGCTTAATACAGGCGGGAAAGTGGCTATGATCACCTCTCGTATGGGGTCGATTGAAGATAATACATCTGGCGGTCGTTATGGTTATCGCATGTCAAAAGCGGCCCTTAATGCTGCATCTATGTCACTCAGTCACGATTTAGCCCACAAGAATATTGCAGTAGGGATTTATCATCCTGGGTATGTTCAAACAGACATGGTGAATCATGGCGGAGATATATCAGCTATTGAATCTGCCAGCAGACTAGTGGGTTTAATTAATGATCTAGATATGGATAGCACTGGCGTATTTAAACATTCTAATGGCCAAGAGTTACCTTGGTAGTTGCCATTTTTAGGGTTTATTAACATGGGAGTGTGTTGCTCCTTTTTTAATACCTATGATTTATGCTGTGTTATAGATCCCATAATGGAATGACAAAGCTAGTTTCATTATTAACTGATTGTTTAACGTACAATTTAAGTCCAAATTTAAGTTTGGTTACAGATTCTTTGATTACTCTTAAGGGCTAAAAATTATATTAAGCAGATTTATGGCGGTTTTCTATGCAATGATAATTATTCAATTTGCTTAGCAACTAGCCGAATACTGACAAGGTAGGAAGTGATGACGATGAAAAGTGACTCTGTGGAGAAAGCTCACGGATTACTAGGAAGGGCTCTAGATACCATTGAAAGGGTGGGTAATAAATTACCTGATCCTGCAATGTTGTTCTTAATTTTGATGTTCGCTGTATGGGGAATTTCAGCACTGCTTTCAGGCGTAAGTTTTGAAGCAATTGATCCTCGAACTAATAGCCCAATAGAAGTAAACAATTTATTAAGCGCTGATGCATTAACGCATTTTTTAACCTCGATGGTGACAACCTTTACTGCTTTCGCCCCTTTAGGTGTGGTTTTGGTTGCAATGCTTGGTGTGGGTATTGCTGAACAATCAGGATTTATTAACACTGCGTTGAAGCAGATGCTAAAAGTGACTCCTGCTAAGTTTTTAACCCCAGCAGTTGTACTTGTCGGGATCATATCTCATACAGCTACAGATGCGGGCTATGTGGTTGTTATTCCTCTAGCTGGTGTTATCTTTTTTACCGTAGGAAGACATCCATTAGCGGGTATTGCTGCAGCTTTTGCTGGCGTATCGGGCGGATTTTGTGCCAACTTTATTCCTTCAGGAATCGATCCGTTACTGCAAAGTTTTACTCAATCAGCAGCGCAAATTGTTGACCCTGATATTCAAGTAAATCCATTGAATAACTGGTTCTTCGCAGCCTCATCTTGTATCCCAATTACTTTAGTCATTTGGTATTTAACGGATAAAATCCTTGAGCCTAGACTTAATAAATCCCATAAAGTTAACCGTGATGAAGTTGACTTGCCTGCGATGGATGAAGCTAGTGCAAAAGAAATGAAGGCATTTAGAGCTGCTTCTGCTGTGATGCTAGCTGCAATTGTTGGTTTCTTCTCACTAACTATTCCTGAAACTTCAACCTTGCGTGATGCTAATGGGTCATTAACGAGTTTCAGTGCGCCGTTAATGCAATCAATTGTGCCGTTAATTTTCATTTTCTTTATGTTACCTGGTCTTGTATATGGTTACATGACGGGCAGCTTTAAAACGTCATCAGATGTTGTACAAGCGATGTCTAAGTCAATGAGTGGCATGTCGCATTATATTGTTATGGCGTTTTTCTGTGCTCAGTTTGTTGCTGCTTTTTCAGCATCTAACTTAGGCGCACTCATTGCGGTAGAAGGCGCTGGCGGGCTTAAAGCACTAAACTTACCTGCTGAAGTCACAGTAGTAGGTATGATTATTTTGGTGGGATTCGTTAACTTATTTGTCGGTTCTTCATCCGCTAAATGGGCATTAATCGGACCTGTGCTTGTACCTATGCTGATGCAGTTAAACATCAGCCCAGATTTGTCACAAGCGGCTTACCGTATTGGTGATTCAAGCTCCAACATCATTACTCCATTAATGCCTTATTTCCCTCTAGTCGTTGTTTACTGTCAGCGTTACGTCAAGGGCATTGGTATTGGTACGCTAATTTCAATGATGTTGCCGTTCAGTTTGGCATTGTTGTCTATTTGGAGTGCTTGGTTGCTAATTTATTGGTCCATTGGCTTACCATTAGGCTTAGGTGCAAGCTACACCTACGGTTAACAAACAGATAAGTTAAACTTGGTTACAAGTGTTTTAACTTTTGATTATAAAGTTACTAAAAAGCAACGATGAATCGTTGCTTTTTTTATTGGTTTAATAAATGTTATTAACAACTTAAATTCTATCCATAACAGCTTCATAACCGAGTTTAGTTAGCATTTTTTTATCCGCTGACTGGTTTATTCTATTTAGTGTTGACTATAATTAAGAGTAAATCATAAAAATAAAAAAATACGACTCTCAGTTATGCCAAAGATTAATATTGACTCAAGTTATGGCGTGATCATTATTCAAGATATGAATGCAGTTCATGTCGATGAAAATTACGCAAAAATTTTCGGTTACGACTCTCCTGAATCATTGCTGCAAAGTATTGATACTTTTTTAGATTTACTTCCCCTAAAGAATCATCACCAGGCGACTGATAATTACCATAAAATTGTCTCAGGACAGATTATTCCTCGAGGCCACACTTTTGTAAATATAGATAAAAACGGGTGCGAATTTACTGTTTTCTCAGTCGATCATTTGATTGAATGGCAAGGAAAACCTGCACTACAGGTAACAGTTATCGATTTGACTGCTCTTGTTGAAGCCAATGAAAGAGTGCGTGAAAAAGATCTCATGTTCAAACGCTTAATCACTCGTTCTGGACAGGGGATTATGGTTCACCGTGACTTTAAACCCTTAATGATCAATCAAGCCTGCGTAAAACAATTACGAGCAGAATCCATCGAGCAGGTGATGAGCATTGACTCTGTACTAGACTTGATTCCTGAGAATGATAAGCATAATGCGCTAATCCATTATCAAGAGGTTATTGGAGGAATAGCGACTGAAAACAGCACAGTTGTAGAGAACATTTGCTTCGATGGTATCAGCCGATTTTTTAATATTTACGATAACTTAATAGAGTGGGACGGTCTGCCAGCAATTCAAGTAGTCCTTGAGGATGTGACTGATAAAGTCAAACTTGAAAATGAGTTAGCGTATAAAGCCAGTCATGATGAGTTAACCGATATTTATAATCGTGGTGCAATTTACGATTGGTTAAATACTCACTTAGATATTTATACTGACTTGACATGTCTATTGTTAGATATCGATGACTTCAAACTTGTTAATGACTCATACGGTCATCACAGTGGTGATAAAGTGATTAAAGCCCTCGCATTTATTATCAAAGATGTCATTAGTGAAAAACTTGGCGCTGTTGGACGCTGGGGGGGAGAAGAGTTTATTGGCTTTATTCCCACGCATAATATCGAGAATGTCACGCAACTTGCTGAAACTATTCGCAGTCGGTTCGAAAATACTTGCTTTACTTCGGATGATATTGAGTTTTATACGACTGTGAGTATTGGCATAAGTGAAGCTTCACAATGCGATAGAATGAAATTAGTAGAAAACCTAATAAAAGATGCTGATAAATGCTTGTATCTTGCAAAGGCTCAAGGTAAAAACACCATTCACGTTTCTACAGTCAATAATATTGAGTACTTGCCATAAACATCTAGCGCTATTCAGTGACAGCAAATTGTACATAGAACCAATTTTATTCCATGCTTATTCAACAATAAGCCATGGGATCTTAAATCATGAACTCGTTAAATACTTTCTCAGTATCAGCCACACTTTCACTTTTTAATTTATATGTCCAACCAATAGTGAGATTGAGTCAATCAAGGTTTATTTTTAAACAGATACTGATCGTTATATGTTTTACGAGTTTAAGCCTTACCTCTGCCTGTTTTGCTAATACCAACCCTCAGTATGAACAACAATTAGCTGAATCACTGAATGCTGATGAATATGGCATGAAGCGATACGTGATGGCTTTTTTAAAACGTGGACCTAATCGAGATAGAAGTGAATATGAGGCTGCCAAGCTACAGCACGCTCATATGGAGAATATTGGTCAACTTGCAGAAGCGGGTAAGCTTATTGTTGCAGGGCCCTTTATTGGCAAAGGGGAGTTAAGAGGAATATATATCTTCAATGTTGAAACTATTGCCGAAGCAAAAGCATTAACTGAAACCGACCCCGCTATTCAAGCAGGTAGTTTAGTCATGGATTTATTGCCTTGGTATGGCAGTGCAGCGTTAATGAAAGTGAATGACATCCACAATAAGGTTGCAAAAACCTTAATGTGAATGCATTAAACATATTGGTTGGTTATAAATATTAACTAACACGAAGACTGATGTTGTCTTGCGTTGGTCGATTACTATTTTGGTTTCCAAACTCATTATTTGAATCAAGGTTTTTGATTCTTTTTATTTCATTGAATATCAGTGGTGATAATAAAATACATAAAGCCACATTCGATAAAGGCACAGAAAGCCAAATTCCGTTAACGCCTAAAATGGTAGGTAGTGTTAACAAAAATGGAATTTGGATAAGCATATTCCCAAGCGAAATGGTTAACGAACGCCCCCCTTGATTCACTGCCATAAAATACATGGTGGCTATAAAAATTAGCCCATCAAGCACTAGCGCAATTAAATGTAACCTCATGCCGATTAATGTTTCTGCCATCAACGCTTCATCTTGGCTACTGAAGAAGCCGATAACGAATTCAGGAAAGACATTAATAAAGGTGAGTGTTGCAACAGCTAATAAAACAATGACCTTTACAGCTAACTTTACAGTGGCTTTTATTTTATCAATTTGTTTAGCGCCATAGTAATAGCTTACAGGTGGTTGCATACCGCCAGCTATACCTTCAGCAAGTAAAAAGAAGCTGGTAGCCACATAACCCACAATAGCAAAAGCTGCGACATGTACTGCCGAACCAAACTTCATAAACAAATAGTTATGCAGCGCAATAATAAAGCTGAAGTATAAAAACATGAACAAGCTTGAGCTTCCCAAAACGATGATATGCTTCATCTGCGATAGGCTTAAAAGGTTAAATTCGAATTTGGCGCGCGTATTTGCTTTTGATGAAAAGAAATAACTAAAACCAAGTATGACAACCGTTGCCTGTGATAATAGAGTAGCAATTGCCGCACCTTTTAAACCCAATGGGTATACAGCAATAAGTAAGTAATCTAGTAAAATATTTAACGATGCACCAATAATTAAAAGCTTAGTTGCAAGACCTGGATTTTCATCATTTCGAATAAGCAAAGGTAGTGCGGTTGCAGCTGCTGTAAAAAATGCCCCGTAAGCAAAAACTTCGATGTAATTCATTGCCATGGCAAGGTTATCACCATTAGCTGATTGCAATAATAATAATGATTCACCCCCAAAATGAATAAAAACCGCAGCCAATACACTTAAAATGATGATAAGGGCCATAGCATTATTAAGTACTTTTAAGCCGTCTTTAGGTTTTTTTTCGCCGCGGCTAATAGAAAGTAAGCTCCCAGCTCCCATACCGATCATCATGCCAACACCAACAATGCAGCAGATGACTGGCCAGGCCATATTAATACCAGCTAAACCTTCAAAACCAATGTAATGGCCCACAAAAATGCCATCAATAATTTGATAGAGACCGCTGACAAGCATTGCTGCGATAGATGGAATCGCATACTTCCAGAAGTGTTGATTAACTGTAAGTTGTTCTATTGGGTTTTTATTATGCAATGACATTTTGTAAGCTCAAAACTAAATGAATTTCAAAGAATGCACATTATAAAGTCAAAGTAGATAGATAAAAGTTAGTATCCATCTCTTTAGCGGATAGATATAATTGATTTTACAATCTTGAAAATACTTGGTGTCGGATGAATTGGTCCATTGAACAATTACACGCTTTTGTCGCTGCTGTTAATACCGGCTCTTTTTCTGCTGCAGCCAGAACCTTAGGTAAGGCACAATCTCGAGTCAGTACAGCTATTGCTAACCTTGAAATAGATCTCGGGTTTAAGTTATTTGATAGAAATGCGCGTTTGCCTGTATTGACTGAGCAGGGCGAGCAAATGTTTATCGAAGCACAAGCTGTTATTGCGCAATGCGAGCGGCTTAATTCACGCGCGATGACAGTACAAACTAAAGATGAGTTAGCGTTAACCATTGCGATTGATGAAGCGGTTCCTATTTCAATTTTTGAAACTTTCTTCGACAAAACAGCGGCTAAATTTCCGTTATTAAAGCTAACGATATTAAATGGTTCCCGTGATGATATTGCACAATGGGTTGACAGTGAAAAAGCGGACTTAGGTGTGTTGTTTCATGGTGAACAGCTTTGCGACAGATTAGAGTTCTTCACCATTGATAGTTTTCACCAATCTTTAATTGTATCTGTGGATCACCCGCTAGCGTCAATTGCTGTACCCAATATTTCTCAATTAAATGAACATAGACAATTGGTTATCTGTGACCTTCAGACGCAAAGCAGACCCATTTCGGCTAATTGTTGGCATGTTGACAGTTATTATTACATTACGTCCCTGGTGACTCGAGGATTAGGCTGGGCATTGGTGCCTGAGCATATCGCTGATTCACAGTGGTACTCTGGCGAGATTAAAGAATTGAGCACTTATCATATTCCAGACTCATTACTCATTGAAATGGGCTTAGTTAAACGCCGAGATAAAGGTGCTGGTAATATTATGAATTGGATGTTTGCAGAGGTAGAAAAGATGTTTATAGAAGCTAAAAAAGCTAAAAGCAAAGCGAATTCTTATGCTGGAACAAAGACATGAGTCAGAGCGAGTTAATTTTCAATGACTAACTCGCTAGGTTTTCATATTTTTAATCAAGAAAGACCACTGACTTGTTGTGCTGCACGTATAAGTTACTTGGCTCATCGGTGGTTAGATCTAAATCTAGATTAGAATCGGGAACACAACAGCAAGGTAGACATTCGTCTTGTTCAAGCTCAACAAGTGGCTTGGTAAGATAACGTACTTGGCCTTTATTCACTTTAGTCTTACAAGCGCCACAAAAGCCATTTCTGCATTCTGAAAAAATATTAACTTTCTTTATTTCTAGCACTTCAAGCAAAGTGTGTTGCTGTTGATTGAACAGCAACACTGGTTCACCATTTAAACTGACAATGGGGGCTTTCTTAAAATTTGGTTTATAGGTCAAAATCAGAGAACTCATCACTGTCGACAGCAGAGTCAATTTGACCTACTAGATATGAAGACACTTCTACTTCTTGTGGTGCTACTTGAACCGCATCACTTTCTAACCAGTTTTTCATCCAAGGAAGCGGATTTGATTGCTCAGGGTAAGGCTGTGGTAAATTGACCGCTTTCATACGTTGGTTAGTAATGTACTCAACGTACTGACATAAAATTTGTTCGTTAAGGCCAATCATTGAACCGTCTTTGAATAGGTATTGTGCCCATTCTTTTTCTTGTTCAGCAGCTTTGTAGAAAATATCGTAGGCTTGATCGTGACATTCTTTAGCGATTTCACCCATTTCTGGATCGTCTTTACCGCCTTGCATGATGTTGACAATATGCTGGGTGCTATTTAAGTGCAATGCCTCATCACGAGCAATTAAGCGAATAATCTTAGCATTACCTTCCATCAACTTACGTTCAGCGAAAGCAAATGAACAAGCAAAGCTCACATAGAAACGAATTGCTTCTAATGCATTTACCGACATCATACAAAGATAAAGGGACTTTTTAAGAATTCGCGAGCTAACGGCGATTTCTTTACCATTAATGGTGTGCGTGCCTTCACCATGTAAATTGAAAACTTGAGTTAACTCAATAAGATCATCATAGTACTGTGCAATATCACCCGCACGTTTAAGGATCTCTTCATTTACCACGATATCATCAAAAACCACTGAAGGATCGTTAACGATATTACGAATAATATGGGTGTATGAGCGTGAGTGAATAGTTTCAGAGAAAGACCAAGTCTCAATCCATGTTTCCAATTCAGGTAAAGACACTAACGGCAGCAGAGCAACGTTAGGAGAGCGGCCTTGAATTGAATCGAGTAAGGTTTGGTACTTGAGGTTTGAGATGAAAATATGTTTTTCATGCTCAGGTAAGCTTTGGTAATCAATTTTATCTTTGCTTACATCTACTTCTTCTGGGCGCCAGAAAAAAGATAACTGCTTTTCAATTAACTTTTCAAAAACTTCATATTTTTGTTGATCGTAACGCGCAACATTAACTGATTGACCCATGAACATTGGTTCGTTCATAGGATTGTTAGGTGTTTGACAAAAAGTAGAGTAAGCCATTTATATATCCCAAAAAAGCGGGGAGAGTCCCCGCAATTATATGCTAATTATTGATTAAATTTTACAAGCGCCGCCGGCACAATCGTCATCTTCTTTTTCGACTACAGTGATGTCGTCTAAGTTGTCAGATGCACCATCACGAGTGTTGTGATAGTAAAGGGTTTTTACCCCTAACTTGTAGGCTGTTAGCAAATCTTTAAGCAAGGTTTGCATTGGAACTTTTTGACCGTCAAAGCGAGTAGGGTCGTAGTTAGTGTTGGCGGAAATTGCTTGGTCGATAAACTTCTGCATAATCCCGACTAATTCTAAATAACCATTATTATTCGGCATATTCCAAAGCAATTCGTATTGATGTTTTAGCTCATCAAAATCAGGTACTACTTGCTTTAACTGACCATCTTTACTTGCTTTTACGCTGATTAATCCACGTGGTGGCTCAATACCGTTTGTTGCATTTGAAATCTGAGAAGACGTCTCAGAAGGCATTAATGCAGACAATGTTGAGTTACGTAGACCGTGCTCTTGTATGTCGCTACGTAAACCTTCCCAATCCATATGAAGCGGTTCAGTACAAATCTTATCAAGGTCACGCTTGTAAGTATCAATTGGCAAGATACCTTCTGCGTATGTTGTTTCATTAAATAACGGACATGCACCTTGCTCTTTAGCTAAGTTCATTGACGCTTTTAATAAATAGAATTGAATCGCTTCAAATGTCTTATGGGTTAAATTATTACCAGAGCCATCAGAATATTTCATGCCATTTTTTGCAAGATAATTTGCAAAGTTGATAACACCTATACCAAGAGTACGGCGATTCATCGAACCAAGTTGCGCAGAGATAATTGGGTAATCTTGATAATCGAGTAAGTTATCCAAAGCACGAACGGCTAAATCAGCTAAAGGCTCTAACTCTGACAAATCATCTATTGCGCCAAGGTTTAGCGCTGAAAGAGTACAAAGAGCGATTTCGCCATTTGGATCTTCAATGTTTTTCATTGGCTTAGTAGGCAATGCAATTTCTAAACAAAGGTTAGATTGTTTGATTGGTGCAACTTTTGGATCAAACGGGCTGTGAGTATTACAGTGGTCCACGTTTTGAATGTAAATACGACCAGTAGAAGCTCGCTCTTGCATCATCAGTGAAAATAATTCAACTGCTTTAATCTCTTTACGGCGAATGCTAGTGTCAGCTTCGTACTGTAGATATAGACGTTCAAACTCAACTTGGTCAGCAAAGAATGCATCGTATAAACCAGGCACATCAGATGGGCTGAATAAACTGATGTTTTGAGATTTAATTAAACGCTGATACATCAGTTTGTTTAATTGCACACCGTAA
The DNA here is from genome assembly GCF_009663145.1 of Shewanella sp. TC10. Classification (GTDB taxonomy): domain Bacteria; phylum Pseudomonadota; class Gammaproteobacteria; order Enterobacterales; family Shewanellaceae; genus Shewanella. Next base: position 26,731 of record NZ_VKHR01000031.1, on the reverse strand, counting down.
TCAAGATGACGGACACGGTTGTCGTCAACACCACGGTTATTCTTAAGTACAAGCAGTGATTCAACTTCTAAATGCCAAATCGGGTAGAAAAGGGTTGCAGCTCCACCACGTACGCCGCCTTGAGAACAAGACTTAACCGCTGTTTGGAAATACTTATAGAAAGGTAAGCAACCGGTATGGAATGCTTCACCACCTCGAATTGGGCTACCTAATGCACGGATGCGACCAGCGTTAATGCCTATGCCAGCTCGTTGGCTAACGTATTTAACGATTGAAGATGCTGTAGCATTAATAGAATCTAAGCTATCGTCACATTCAATCAATACACATGAGCTGAATTGACGTGTTGGAGTACGAACCCCAGCCATGATAGGTGTAGGTAATGATATTTTAAACGTCGATACGGCATCGTAAAAACGCTTAATGTAGTCAAGGCGAGTTTCTTTTGGATATTTAGCGAATAAGCATGCCGCGACTAAAATATATAAAAACTGAGCGCTTTCGTAGATTTCGTTAGTGACACGGTTTTGAACGAGATACTTACCTTCTAATTGCTTAACAGCAGCATAAGAGAAGTCCATATCACGCCAATGGTCCATGTAACCGTCAAGGATATCCAGTTCTTCAGCAGTATAATCTGCGATAATATGCTTATCGTATTTTCCGAGTTCAACTAAGCGATTAACTTGATCAATTAACTTAGGAGGCTCGAATTGGCCAAATGCTTTTTTACGTAGATGAAAAACAGCTAAGCGAGCAGCAAGAAACTGATAGTCAGGAGATTCTGGGGAAATAAGATCTGCTGCTGCTTTAATGATAGTTTCATGGATAGCTTCTGTAGGAATACCTTCATAGAATTGAAGGTGAGAACGTAATTCTACTTCGGAGACTGAGACATTATTCAGTCCTTTAGCTGCCCATTCGATAACGCGATGAATTTTGTCTAAATCGATTGTTTCGCGTTCGCCACTGCGTTTAGTGACTGTCATATTGCTGTTCATTAAAAAGAGGCCTTGGTTCTATATTTATTGGTGTAATTTATCTTTGGATCTTTCTACAACTCGTTACTTACGATCGCCAATAAATCACATTACGTTCCCTTGTAAGTTGATCATCCAAAAGCATTCACAACATAATATTTACAAAAATACTAGTGTTACAGCAAGATACTGAGCTTTTTAGGCTAGTGTCTCGTAGTGATGTCACACACAAGATATGGTGTTTTTAAATTTAATACATACAAGATAGTGAGGTTAGTCACCATTTGCAAGCAAGATTTTTATGAATAACTTGTGGATATCTCATGTATATTGATACAAGTTAGTAAAAGCTAACCTGCTAACGCAAATTGCGCTTTAAATTCGTGAGGGAGGTTAATTTATGTACTATGGCGGCGGTAAGTTTGATCGCTAAAATAATCAGCGATCAATTGTTTTGTTATAAAAATAGTTTGATTTTTGTTAGTCAGATTTGCTAAGCCAATATTGAGTCGTTAGTTCATTAAAAGCTAATGCACTATATGGATGATAGACCTAATTGCATGTGCCATATAGATTCAGTAAATTAACTAAATTGATGCAAAATGGATGTCGTAAAAAATTGATGCAAGTGATCAACGGTATTGAACTCAATTTGACTTGGCCATTGCTCAGGTGAATCCGAGTCTGACAAATAGCCCCATAAAGCAGTGCCACCGACCATGCCAGCATTCGCTGCTGCCACTAAGTCTCTTTCAGCATCGCCCAAATATAATATATTCTCTGGTTTACAGTTTATTTGCTGTGCAGCTAACAACATTGGTGCTGTATGCGGCTTAGGATGAAGGGTAGAGTCTCCACTTACAATGGATTTAGCTCGATGAGTTAGACTCAGTGCATTAAGGAGAGGGCGGGTAAATTTTGCTTGTTTATTAGTGACAATACCAAACGGTATATCATTGGATTCCAGCATATCTAAAAAGTCGTCAAAACCTGCAAACAATTGAGCTTTTTCGCCATTTACCTTTTTATAATGCATAAGTAATGATTGTTGAATATCAATTTGCTCTGCTTCACTGAGGTGAGGTACGCCTGCTTTAACTAATGCCAAGCTGCCGTGAGAAGCAGAGTAACGTAACTTATCAACGCTCTGAGCAGCAAGCCCTCGTTCTTCTAAACTAAGGTTTAAGGCATGAATTAAATCAGGTGCGGTATCCGCTAATGTGCCATCTAAATCAAATAACACTGCTTTAATTAAATTCATTTAATGCCTTAATAAGAATTTTGATGTGCCACATCTTAAATTAAAACCTTAAAATGTGGCAAAGAATGGAGAGAGTTAACTATTAACAGATACTATTAACAAATACTTCTAACAAAGACTTTGAACAGATACTTTAATAATTTAAAATCACGTTCAAATGGCTAAAACTCAAATCGATATAACCCACATAGGTATAACCCAAAGCATTGTATAAAGCAGAGTCAATTAATCTTCTATTTTCTGTGTCGCAATCATATAGTTTACATCCACTTTATTAGTGTATTTATATACACCTGAAATTGGATTGTAGGTAATACCTAGTGCATCGCGGCAAATTAATTCGGTGTTATCTACTAAGGTAATAAGCTCAGAAGGTTTAATGAACTTGCTATGGTCGTGTGTTCCAACTGGGAGCATTTTTAAAACATACTCAGCACCCACAATGGCTTGGATGTATGACATCATACTGCGATTAATGGTTGAGAAAAAAACATGTCCGCCTGGTTTCACCATGTCACAACAAGCTTGAATGACTGATAAAGGGTCAGGTACGTGTTCTAGCATTTCCATGCAAGTGACAACATCATAATGTCCAAGATGCGATTGGGCATGTTCTTCTGCTGTCATAGTATCGTAATTTATATCAACTCCAGTTTCCAAGGCATGTAATTTAGCTACCTCAATCTGGGCTTCTCCCATGTCTAAACCTGTTACTTTCGCACCAATTTTAGCCATGCTTTCAGATAAAATTCCGCCACCACAACCGATATCGATGACGTGTTTATCAAAAATGCCACCACTGGTTTGATCGATATAATTTAAACGTAACGGGTTTAGTTGGTGGAGTGGTTTAAAATCGCCGTTAGGATCCCACCAAGACGCAGCCATTTTGGCAAATTTTTCGATTTCTTGATGGTCAACGTTTTGTTGACTTGTGTGTTCTTGGTTCGACATAGCAAGGACCCATGATTTATTTATGATTATTGCATGCATTATAACCATACGTTTGGATAAACATAGTGAGATGAAACAAGATTCATTTTCAATTGGTTATATATTCGGCAGTATTTGCTGATAAAAAAGCCATTGTGATTATCCAAGCAAGTTTAAACTGATTTAATAGTAGAATTATCTAATCAATATTGACTAATTCTTGCTGTTTTTATTAAGTTTTTCACTTGCTTTCACTTTTCGTTGTCATAGGGTCTAGCCACTTTATATATCTGTGTTAGAATGCCAAATCACGTTTTTGAGCTACACAATAAAATGGAATAATTATTGTGCGCTAATTTTAGGGGAACGAGCAGTTTATGACTGATCTGGCAACATCAATTTCGCCAATTAACATCGAAGACGAACTAAAGAATTCTTATTTAGATTATGCGATGAGTGTAATCGTAGGTCGTGCATTACCCGACGTTCGTGACGGTTTAAAACCTGTTCACCGTCGTGTTTTATTCGCAATGAACGAATTAAAGAACGACTATAATAAGCCTTATAAAAAATCTGCTCGTGTTGTTGGTGACGTAATCGGTAAGTATCACCCACATGGTGATACAGCTGTATATGACACAATCGTTCGTTTGGCGCAGCCATTCTCAATGCGTTATACGCTTGTTGACGGCCAAGGTAACTTTGGTTCAGTAGATGGTGACTCTGCTGCGGCAATGCGTTATACCGAAATCCGTATGGAAAAATTGGCTCATTCACTTTTAGCCGATTTAGAAAAAGAAACAGTAGATTTTGTACCTAACTATGATGGTACAGAGTTTATTCCAGCAGTATTACCAACACGCGTACCGACCTTATTAATTAATGGTTCATCGGGTATTGCTGTTGGTATGGCGACCAATATTCCGCCGCATAATATCACTGAAGTGATTAATGGCTGTTTAGCATTGATTGCTGAACCAAGCCTTTCAATCGAACAGTTAATGGAACACATTCCAGGACCTGATTTCCCAACAGCTGCAACAATCAATGGCCGTAAAGGTATTATTGATGCTTATAAAACGGGCCGTGGCCGTGCAGTCATGCGCTCTAAAGCTGAGATTGAAGAAGATAACGGTCGTGAACGTATTATCGTTACCGAAATTCCTTATCAAGTTAACAAAGCTCGATTAATTGAAAAAATCGCCGAGCTTGTTAAGGATAAGAAAATTGAAGGTATTACCGGTTTACGCGATGAGTCTGACAAAGACGGTATGCGTATCGTTGTTGAGATTAAACGTGGTGAAGTCGGTGAAGTTGTTCTAAACAACTTATATGCTCAAACTCAAATGCAATGTTCTTTTGGTATCAACATGGTGGCATTGACTAATGGTCAGCCTAAGTTGTTTAACCTTAAAGAAATGCTTGAGTGCTTTATTCTTCATCGCCGTGAAGTTGTTACTCGTCGTACAGTATTTGAATTACGTAAAGCTCGTGACCGCGCTCATATCCTTGAAGCACTTGCGATTGCTTTAGCAAATATCGATCCGATTATTGCGCTGATTAAGAACTCACCAACGCCAGCTGAAGCAAAAGTTAAATTAGTTGAGCAAGGTTGGGATTTAGGCCATGTACAAAGCATGCTTGAAAAAGCAGGTGATGATGCTGCCCGTCCAGAATGGTTAGAACCAGATTTTGGTATTCGCGATGGCAAATACTATTTAACTGAGCAGCAAGCACAAGCAATTCTTGAATTACGTCTTCATCGCTTAACTGGCCTTGAGCACGAGAAAATTCTTAACGAATACGAAGAATTACTTGAATTCATCGCAAGCTTACTATTCATTCTTCGTAGCCCTGAACGCTTAATGGAAGTGATCAAAGAAGAGCTTGAAGAAATGCTTGAACAGTATGGTGATGAGCGCCGAACTGTGATTAATCAAAACGAAGTTGATATGAGTCTAGAAGACTTAATTAACGAAGAAGATGTCGTCGTGACATTATCACACATGGGTTACGCTAAATATCAGCCATTGACTGATTACCAAGCGCAGCGCCGTGGTGGTAAAGGTAAAGCAGCAACGAAAGTGAAAGATGAAGATTTCGTTGAAAAACTACTTGTTGCCAATACTCATGACACGATTCTTTGTTTCTCTGACTTCGGTAAAATGTACTGGCTTAAAGTTTACCAGTTACCGTTGGCAAGCCGCACAGCACGTGGCCGCCCAATCATTAACTTGTTACCGCTTTCTGATGGTGAACGTATTACAGCGATTCTACCAGTGCGTGAATATGCTGATGATAAGTTCATTGTTATGGCTACCGCTCACGGCACCGTTAAGAAAACAGCATTAACGGCTTACAGTAATCCTCGTGCAAACGGCATTATTGCAGTAAACCTTAAAGATGATGATCAATTGATTGGTGTTGATATTACTAATGGTAGTGATGACATCATGTTGTTCTCAAATGAAGGTAAAGTTGTTCGCTTTAACGAGAAAGTACGCGATTCTGAAACTGGTGAAGTTAAGAAAGATCCTGAAACCGGTGAAGATATGATTGCTATACGTCCTATGGGTCGTACGGCAACGGGTGTTCGTGGTATCAAACTTGAAGATGGTCAAAAAGTTGTTTCAATGATCATCCCTAAAGAAGAAGGTTCAATTCTTACGGTAACTGAAAACGGTTATGGTAAACGAACTGACCTTTCTGAATACCCAGCGAAGAGCCGTGGTACTAAGGGTGTTGTTTCTATCAAGGTGAGTGAGCGTAACGGTGCAGTCGTTGGCGCTGTTCAGGTGACTGAATCTGAAGAAATCATGTTGATCAGCAACAAAGGTACTCTAGTACGTACTCCTTCTAACGGCGTATCACTGATTGGTCGTAACACACAAGGTGTGACAATCATTCGTACTGCTGAAGATGAAAAAGTAGTCGGTTTGCAAAGACTAGATGAAATTGAAGTCACAGAAGAGTTTATTGAAGGTGAGGAGGGCGAACAGCCTGAAACACCAGCAGTAGAAAACACTACTGACGATGCAAATGATACACCTGAAGCTGATGCTTAAAACTAAGCGTTAAGTGAATACAAAAAAGGATGCCAATGGCATCCTTTTTTAATGTCTGAAATAATAAAGTTTAATAAGTTCACTCTTTAACTATAACCAACCAAATAATTAACCAAGTCAATTTCCAACCAAATAATTAGCCAAGTAACTAATAACCTAGTAATTAACTTAAAGCTTCTTACAAGCTAGCCGTTATTTTTAGCTAAAGTATCGGCGCGTTTAAAGGCATCACGCCAAAAGTTTGAACTTAGTTTAGCAATGACTCTAGATTCACCATTGAGCAACATTGCCATTCCAATATTTAATTCTGGTGAATAAGACACTTCAGCTACATATCCTGCAACCCAACCAGCATGATAAATTAAAGGTCGTCCTTCAAATTCATAAACGCGCCAGCCCTTGCCATAATGTGCATTATCAAGGAATGCGCGCCAATCACGACGTCGAAGCTCTTTAGTTGTTCTAACACCGGCAGTGGTGACATCTTTAATCACTCTGTTTGATAACACCCCAGGGTTTTCGCCTAAATTAGCAATTAACCACTTTGACATATCGGTAATGCTGGCGTTTACACCAGCGGCTGGTGCTAATTTATAATAATTGGATTTAACTTTTACCTTTCTAAAGCCTGATTGAGTTTTGACATGCGGTTCGGCGCGATTTGTTTGTTTATCAAATGCATCGTAACCAATTGATGCTGTGTCCATTTTAAGTGGCGAGAATATTTTTTGCTGAATTAAACTCTCGTAACTTTGGCCTGATTGCTGCTCTATGGCATCTTGGATAAATGAAAAGGCTACATTCTGATAGCTATAGCAAACACCAGGTTTGCACATCGGGGTTAATTCAGAAAACTTATTAATGATCCTTTCCATGCCTACATCAGCATTGATCAAATTATCGTAACTGTTCGGCATAAGACCGGTACTTTGGCCAATGATATGACCTAAATTGATGTCCTTAGCTTGTTGTTTATCTGCAAGGGTAAATTCAGGCAGATAGTTAACAATGGGCTCTTGCCAATGTAGTTTATTTTCAGTAACTAGCATACTGGCTAATGTACCAGCAAAGGTTTTGGATACAGAAGCTAATCGAAAGACTGTATCTGCGTTTACATTTAAGCTGCCACCTTTAGTCCGTTTGCCATAGGTACTCAGTTTAAGTATTTCATTGCCTTCAACAATAACAAAAGCGCCACCTGGCACTTTGTTTTTTTTCAGCTGGCTATGAAAGTTATGTTTAAAGTTATCGGAAATTTTATGGTATTCAGATTGCGATGCGGCAAAAGAGGAAGTTGGACTTAATGCCCCAATAGATAAAGTGCCTAAAAGCAAAATAGGTTTTAAAAACATTTACAGTTCCAGTGACCGTTAATACGATCTAATTTTTATTGTTTTGATGTCGACTTTATGTCGATTTTATGTTGATTCTGATGTCAAGATTGTCATTGAAATGACGTTTGTTACTAATTTGTATCAGGTATTGTTGTGCAAATCAGTTCTGATTACTAGTCGTTAATGAAGAATAATAATTAAAAAGTGACTAATGAATTTTTGAAGAACTCATTGGGTTTATTCATACAAGGATTTGCCTGTTTGTTCATAGCATCTGCCAATTTGTTGATGGCATTCGTTAAGTTAAAGCTGTCAATTATATCAAAAAAAGGCGTTAAAATAATATTTTAACGCTAATTTACTTCAAGAAGTTCATAACTCTTAACGGCTTTATGATTATTTTTCATTTTAGCCTATAAACAGTTGAGATATACTGCCTATCAAATTGCCATTAATTTAATGTTTTAACTAAAAACGATAAAGGACGATGCTGTGAGCGCTATTTATAATTTTTGTGCTGGACCTGCCATGTTACCACAAGCTGTAATGCAAAAAGCGCAGCAAGAATTAATTGACTGGAATGGTTTAGGTGTCTCCGTCATGGAAATTAGCCATCGCAGTAAAGAGTTTATTGCCTTAACTGAACATGCTGAAAAAACGTTACGATCATTGATGGAAATACCTGACAATTATCATGTACTGTTTATGCATGGTGGTGGTCGTGGTCAATTTACAAATGTGGTTAATAATTTCTTGGGCGATAATGGTAAAGCGCTTTATTTAGTTAATGGGCAATGGTCAACTGCTGCAGTTAAAGAAGCGGTTAAATTAGTAGGTGAAGATAATATTGACCAATTAAGCATTGTTGAAAACAAACAGGGCTTAAACGAAGTCGTAGTTCCTAATTTGAACGCTATCGAAAAAGATTATCGATATGTTCATTTTTGTGCCAATGAAACCGTTGATGGTATCGAAATTTTCGATGAGATAGAAAGCCCTTGGCCTGTAGTGGTTGATTTATCCTCAACGATTATGTCACGTCAGATTGATGTCAGTAAATACGCTGTTATCTATGCTGGTGCGCAAAAGAATATCGGTCCATCAGGTTTGTCCATTGTTATTGTCCGTGATGATATGTTGAAACTGCCAAGTTTACCTCAGTCTTCAATTATGGATTACAGTGTTGCTCAAGCAAATGGTTCTATGTTTAATACGCCGCCCACATTTGCATGGTACCTTGCGGCAGAAGTATTTGATTGGTTATCTGCTCAAGGCGGTGTGGCTCAAGTTGAAGCTATTAATAAACAAAAAGCTGATTTGTTATACCAGTGTATTGATAGCAACCCTTTCTATAAAAATGGCGTAGCTGTTAAGTATCGATCGCGTATGAATGTGACCTTTCAATTAGCAGATAACAGCCTTGATGGTGAGTTTTTAAAACAAGCTGAACAAGCAGGGTTGGTTGCGTTAAAAGGGCACAGAATTGTCGGCGGTATGCGTGCAAGTATTTATAATGCGATGCCGTTAAGTGGTGTACAAGCTTTAGTTAATTTTATGGAAAGCTTTGCAACGCAAAATAGATAATCATGACTTTTAACTAGACAAACTAAAGCCAAAAGCGAATGACATTGATGTCATTCGCTTTTTTGATTTGTTGCTACTTGGTGCTTTGTAGAGTCGATATTATAAAATCGATGCTATAGATTTAGCGAGGTAATCTACATTAGCCTCACTAATCCCAGCAATACTCATGCGACTTGACCCCACCATATAAATACTATGCTGTTGTTTAAGCTCTTCAACTTGCTGCGCATTAATGCCTAAAAATGAGAACATGCCTTTTTGGTTAGCGATGAAGCTGAAGTCTTGTTTGACCCCATTTTCTACTAATTTATTCACTAACATTTGGCGATTACCATTAATACGATTTCGCATTACAGATAATTCATCTAACCATTGTTGTTTTAGTTCTGGGGTTCCAAGAATTGTTTCAACTAACGCAGCGCCATGTGCAGGCGGCATAGAGTAAATACAGCGTACAACATAAAGTAACACTGAAAATGCGACATTTGCAGCATTGCTGTCCTTGGCGACTAAGGTACAAGCCCCGATACGTTCACGGTATAAACCAAAGTTTTTAGAGCAAGAGCTACATAAAATCATTTCTTCTACAGCAGCTGCCATTTGACGAACGCCATAGGCATCTTCATCCACGCCATCACCAAAACCTTGATATGCCATGTCGATAAGCGGAGTAAAGCCTTGTTTCGCAGTGATACTAATCACTTCATCCCACTGTTCAACGCTTAAATCCATACCACTTGGGTTATGACAGCAAGCATGCAGTAGTACGACATCATCACTACTGATGTTGTTAAGCGCCGCTTTCATTTCATCAAATTTAAGCGTTTTTGAATCATAATCGTAATATGGGTAAGTTTTAACTGTTAAACCAGCAGCTTCGAATAAACCTGTGTGGTTGGCCCAAGTTGGATCGCTAACCCAAATAACAGTATTAGGGTTACAGCTTTTAATAAACTCAGCTGCAACACGTAACGCGCCAGTGCCACCTGGTGTTGATACTGTACGAATACGGTTGGCAAGTAAGGCAGCATGAGACTGACCAAAAGCTAATTCCGACATTAAACTATTAAATTGCTCAGAACCTGTTGGACCGATATAAACCTTGGTGGTTTCGTTGTCAGTTCTTAGTTGCTCGGCTTTCTTTACGCAATTTAAAATAGGAGTGTGGCCAACAGGGTCTTTATACACACCCACGCCTAAATCTATTTTCTGTGGATGACTGTCCTGACGGTATTGAGTGATTAAGCCTAAAATGGGATCTGCAGGCATTGCAGTTAAACTATTGAACATGGCCGTTGACCTTATAATGTAGTCAGCTAATGAAATCAGCGTTAGTAGAATTGACTTTAGGGTAACGTAGATTAATTGATGATTGAAACGCCTTTTTTTATACAAACTCAAAAAGAAAGAATTTTGAAGTAGCAAGTTTACAGTTTGGGCGAAAAATAAAAGTGTTAATCGGCCTGATATGGTTATATTGGCTGTTTTTCATTCGTTTTATTCATGTTGGCTTAAATTCAGTAAATAAATTTCAGTTTTCCCTTGAATCGTGGGCTGCAATCAGTAAATTTGTAGGCAAGAATAATTAATCAGTTTAATAAAGTCAGAATCGTATAGATAAATTGACAATTTAGTCTTTATCTTCGCCTACAGTCATTCTCGCGTTTAGCTAGAACTCATGAAAGAAGAATTCATAATGAAACAATTGCGTCTAGAACCAGTCAAAAAAGTAAACGGTGTCGTCAATATTCCTGGCTCAAAAAGCATCTCTAATCGAGCTTTATTGCTCGCGACTTTAGCTAAAGGAAAAACGACCTTAACCAATTTACTGGACTCTGATGACATCCGATATATGTTGGAGTCTCTTAAGCAATTAGGCGTTAACTATCAGTTATCAGAAAATAATACTGTATGTGAACTAGAAGGTTTAGGTAAACCACTCAGTACTACTCAAGCCCAAACGCTATTTTTGGGTAATGCAGGTACTGCAATGCGTCCTTTATGTGCTGCGCTTACGTTAGGTTCTGGTGAATTTACCTTAACTGGTGAGCCGCGTATGGAAGAAAGACCGATTGGCGATTTGGTGGATTCTTTACGTCAATTAGGTGCCAGTGTTAGCTATCTTAAGAATGATGGATTTCCGCCATTAACCATTAATGCTGATGGATTAAATGGTGGTGAGGTTGAAATCGCGGGTGATCTTTCAAGTCAATTTTTAACGGCTTTGTTGATGGTAGCGCCATTAACGAAAGATACCGTGAATATTAATATTAAAGGTGAACTTGTTTCTAAGCCTTACATCGATATCACCATTGCGTTAATGGCACAGTTCGGTGTTGAAGTGATTAATCATGATTACCGAAGATTCGAAATACAAACAGGTCAGCAATATGTGTCACCGGGGAAAGTTCTTGTAGAAGGTGATGCGTCATCTGCTTCTTACTTTCTTGCTGCAGGTGCAATACAAGGCGGCGAAGTTAAAGTTACCGGTGTTGGCAAATTAAGTATTCAGGGTGATGTAAAATTTGCCGATGTGCTTGAAAAAATGGGTGCTGATATTGAGTGGGGTGATGATTATATTATTGCTCGCCAAGCAAAGCTAACAGCTGTTGATTTAGATATGAATCATATTCCTGATGCGGCAATGACCATCGCAACTGCAGCTTTATTTGCCGAAGGTACTACTCGAATTACAAATATTTACAATTGGCGAATTAAAGAAACTGACCGTTTATCAGCTATGGCAACTGAACTACGTAAAGTCGGTGCCATTGTAGAAGAAGGTCATGACTTTATTGCTGTTACGCCACCACAGGTGTTAAATACTGCGGCCATTGATACCTATAATGACCACCGCATGGCAATGTGTTTTTCTATGCTAGCCTTTGCTGACTGTGGGATTACCATCAATGACCCAGATTGCACTTCTAAAACATTCCCTACCTATTTCACTGAGTTTGATCGTTTAGCCCAGTAAGGCTGTTGATTTCATCCACCAATTAAATGACGGCAGTCAATATACTGCCGTTGTTTTGATCTTGTTAGTGAACTGACAAAATACTCCAGTTTTTTAATCGAAATTGTTATACAATGCCGCCCGCTCATTTTGATGAACCTTTTTATACTTTCATGGAAGATTGTTTTTTCGGAGGAATTTATGTCTGAACGTGCTCCAGTAGTCACAATCGACGGACCAAGCGGTGCAGGGAAAGGGACCATATGCCAACTAGTTGCTGAAAAACTAGAATGGCACTTATTAGATAGCGGTGCTATCTATCGTGTATTAGCCCTTGCTGCAATTCATCACAATGTTGAATTAGAGAATGAAGAAGCTATTACCTTACTTGCTGCGCACTTAGATGTGCAGTTTTTAACAGGTACTGACTCAGTTAAAGTGATCCTTGAGGGAGAGGATGTTTCAGTAAGCATTCGTACTCAAGAGTGTGGCAATGCTGCATCTAAAATTGCAGCTTTCCCACGCGTGCGTGAAGCTTTACTACGTCGCCAACGTGCTTTTAGTAGCGCGCCAGGTTTAGTGGCTGATGGACGTGACATGGGAACTGTCGTTTTTCCCCAAGCACCAGCTAAAATTTTCTTGACCGCATCGGCCGAGGAAAGGGCGCAGAGACGCTATAAACAGTTGCAGGACAAGGGCTTCGATGTTAATATCGATCGCCTTTTATCTGAAATCATTGAACGTGATGACCGCGATATTAATCGTTCTGTCTCACCTTTAGTGCCAGCAGATGATGCGCTAGTGATTGATACTAGTGGCATAGGTATTAATGAAGTGCTTGAGCTTGTGCTTGAACACATCAATAAAAACTTAACGTAATCTCTTAATTCTGAGAGGTTATGAAACAACATTTATGTCACGGATGATGTAAATAAATTAATTGACTCCACATCTAGGATGGATGGTGGTTTATAAAAGAAAGTAATCATAAAATGACTGAATCTTTTGCTGATCTATTTGAACAATCCCTAAATGAACTTGAGTTCCGTCCTGGTTCTATCGTACGTGGTGTAGTTGTACGCATCGAAAACGGTACCGTACTAGTTGACGCTGGTCTTAAGTCTGAAAGCCCAATTTCTGCTGACGAATTCAAAAACGCTCAAGGTGTTTTAGAAATCGCTGTTGGCGACGAAGTTGATGTTGCACTTGACTCTGTTGAAGACGGTTTCGGTGAAACTCAATTATCTCGTGAAAAAGCAAAACGTCACGAAGCTTGGATTGTTCTAGAAAAAGCTTACGAAGATGCTGAAACTGTAATCGGTATCATCAATGGTAAAGTTAAAGGTGGTTTCACTGTTGAATTAAACGGTATCCGTGCCTTCTTACCAGGTTCTCTAGTAGACGTTCGCCCAGTTCGCGATACTGCTCACCTAGAGTACAAAGAATTAGAATTCAAAGTTATCAAACTTGACCAGAAGCGTAACAACGTTGTTGTTTCACGTCGTGCTGTTATCGAATCAGAAAGCAGTGCAGAGCGTGATGCTCTTCTTGAGAACCTTCAAGAAGGTCAAGCAGTTAAAGGTATCGTTAAGAACCTTACTGACTACGGTGCATTCGTAGACTTAGGTGGCGTTGACGGTCTTCTACATATCACTGATATGGCTTGGAAGCGTGTTAAGCACCCATCTGAAATCGTTAATGTTGGTGACGAAATCAACGTTAAAGTTCTTAAGTATGACCGTGAGCGTACTCGCGTATCACTAGGTCTTAAGCAACTTGGCGAAGATCCATGGTTAGAAATCAGCAAGCGCTACCCAGAAAGCACTCGTCTTACTGGTCGCGTAACGAACTTAACTGACTACGGTTGTTTCGTTGAAATCGAAGAAGGCGTTGAAGGTCTTGTTCACGTTTCTGAAATGGATTGGACTAACAAGAACATCCACCCATCTAAAGTTGTTAACTTAGGTGATGAAGTTGAAGTTCTAGTTCTAGACATCGATGAAGAACGTCGTCGTATCTCTCTAGGTCTTAAGCAATGTAAGACTAACCCATGGGATGATTTCGCTACTCGTTTCAACAAGGGCGATAAAGTTTCTGGTAAGATCAAGTCTATCACTGACTTCGGTATCTTCATTGGTCTTGACGGTGGCATCGACGGTCTTGTTCACTTATCTGACATTTCTTGGAACGGTACTGGCGAAGACGCTGTATCTGAGTACAAGAAAGGTGACGAAATCCACGCAGTAGTTCTTTCTGTTGACCCTGAGCGTGAGCGTATCAGCTTAGGCGTTAAGCAAACTGAAGACGATCCTTTCAATGCTTACTTGGCAGACAAGAAGAAAGGTACTATTGTAAATGGTGTAGTTACTGCTGTTGACGCTAAAGGCGTTACAATTGAACTAGCTGAAACTGTTGAAGGTTACCTTCGCGTTGCAGATATCTCTCGCGAGCGTATCGAAGATGCATCTACAGTATTCGCTGTAGGTGACAAAGTTGAATCTAAGTTCATGGGCGTAGATCGCAAGAACCGTTCTATCAGCTTATCTATCAAAGCGAAAGATGAAGCAGATGAGAAAGAAGCAATGGCAACTATTAACAAGCAAGATGATGCTGTTATTAGTAATGCAATGGCTGAAGCGTTCAAAGCAGCTCGTAAGTAATAAATCGCCTGTTGTGTGGGAAACGCACTTTGTTTCCCATTAGGCGACTGTGTTTGGCTTGATAATAGAGGGTATAGGATGACGAAATCCGAACTGATCGAAAAACTCGCCACTAGGCAGTCGCAGCTGTCGGCGAAAGAAGTGGAAAGTGCTATTAAAGAAATGTTGGAGCAAATGGCAACAACATTAGAAGGCGGAGATCGTATAGAAATCCGTGGCTTTGGTAGTTTTTCTCTTCATTTCCGTGCACCACGTGTAGGCCGTAATCCAAAAACTGGAACCTCAGTTGACTTGGAAGGCAAATATGTACCGCACTTTAAGCCTGGCAAAGAACTGCGTGAACGTGTCGATGCGGTTAATCATTGATTAACGCTTGATTAAAAAGCCTCCTTTTGGAGGCTTTTTTGTATCTATTGCTCAGCAAAGCTGGTTAGTTGGCTAAAATTCTTGGATAATCATTATATTGGTAAATTCCGATCTTATTTTTCACAGATAGAATGGAGCTGCAGGTGAAATCATTTATTGCCATTGTCATTGTCGGGTTATTCTTTGTTCTTGCATTACTTTTTGGCGCAAAGAACGAACAAATCGTTACGGTCAGTTATTTTGTTGCAGAAGGCCAGTACCGCCTTCCTGTCGTACTCGCATTTGTTTTTCTTGCTGGTTTTATAATGAGTTGGTTATTCGCAGCCTATTACATCGTTAAACTCAAAATGGTACTTAGAAAAAGAAACAAAACAATAGCGCAGCTAACCGACAAAGTTTCAGAACCAAGAGTACAGGATACCGCCGCTTAATATGCTAGAGATCCTCTTTCTGTTGTTACCTATTGCTGCCGGATACGGTTGGTATATGGGACGAAGAAGTATACGACAGAATCAAAAACAGCAAAGTAAAAAACTCAGTAGAGACTACTTTACCGGGCTTAATTTTTTGCTATCAAATGAGTCAGACAAAGCGGTTGATTTGTTTATAACCATGCTAGATGTTGACGACGAAACCATTGATACCCACTTATCTTTAGGTTCTTTATTCAGAAAGCGTGGTGAAGTAGACCGTTCAATCCGAATTCACCAAAACCTCATCGCAAGGCCCAGTCTTACCACCGAGCAACGTGATATAGCGATGATGGAGTTAGGTAAAGATTATTTAGCTGCAGGGTTTTATGATCGAGCTGAAGAAATATTTTTAAACCTTGTCAGTCAAGATGATCATAGTGAAGAAGCTGAAACTCAATTAATTTCTATCTATCAAGTCACTAAAGAATGGCAAAACGCCATTAACATTACTAAGGGCTTAAGCCGTAAACGTCAACAAGCCTTAAAATCCATTACAGCCCACTTTTATTGTCAACTAGCGGACGAAGCGACTGATACAGCAGACAAAGTCAAACTATTACAACAAGGCATCAAACTCGATGACAAATGCGGTAGAGCTTGGTTGACCCTTGCCAAAATTTACCTTGATACCAATCAAACCAGTTTATGCAAAAAAGCTATCTTTGAGTTAAAGCTAGCAGACATTGAGCTGTTTTCTGATGCCATAGGAATTGCTCGCCAAGTTTATCGCGATAGCAATGACCTCGAAAACTATCAATCATTATTGCAACAGGCTTTAGAGTCAGGTGCTGGTGCTAGCGTTATCATCGCACTCGCGCAACATAAGATTGAGCAAGGTCATACTAAAAATGCTGAAAAAATGGTGTTAGACCATTTGTACCGTAATCCAACGATGAAAGGGTTTCAGCATTTAATGCAGTTACATATTAAACAGGCCGAAGACGGTCAAGCTAAACAAAGCTTGTCAATGTTAGAAAAATTAGTAGAGCAACAGATAAAGTTCCGACCAAGCTATCGTTGTTGCTCCTGTGGTTTTCCTGCTCATAGTTTGTATTGGCATTGTCCGTCATGTAAAGAATGGGGCAGTATCAAACGAGTTAAAGGATTAGATGGTGAATAATACGCAAGCAAAGTTTTGCAAGTTTCACTGTTTAGCCACATCATTATTAAGTTAGCGTTAATCAATACCCTACGGAGTAAACATGGCAGATAAACCGATTGTAGTAGCCTTAGATTATGATAATAAAAATGAGGCACTATCACTGATTGATAAACTTGATCCGACAATGTGTCGTCTTAAAGTAGGCAAAGAGATGTTTACTTTATTTGGGCCGCAATTGGTTAAAGATATTCATGATCGTGACTTCGATTTATTTCTTGATTTAAAATTTCACGATATTCCAAATACGGTTGCTAAAGCCGTATCTGCAGCAGCCGATCTTGGTGTTTGGATGACGAACGTTCATGCAAGTGGTGGCTTAGCTATGATGCAGGCAGCAAAAAATGCCTTAGGTAATTATGGTAATGATGCCCCTTTGCTAATCGCAGTAACAGTATTAACGTCAATGAGTGATGAAGATTTATCATTATTAGGGATCAATGTTCCTGCATCTGAGCATGTTAAACGTTTAGCTGCGCTAACACATCAAGCTGGACTTGATGGCGTTGTGTGTTCAGCTCAAGAAGCCACTATGCTTAAAACAAGCTTTGGTAAAGACTTTAACCTAATCACTCCAGGTATTCGTCCTGTTGGTGCTGATGTCGGTGATCAGCATCGCGTGATGACACCACCAAAAGCAATAGCTGCCGGCTCCGATTATTTAGTGATTGGACGCCCAATCACCAAAGCTGCAGATCCACTAGCGTCATTACATCAAATTGTTAACTCATTAAAATAAGCTCGATATTGAATTTATATTGTCACCGTTAATCAACAAATATGCAGGAGCGCTCAATGTTTGACTATAAAGGGAAGAAGGTTGTTGTTATTGGCGGTACAAGTGGCATTAATTTAGGTATTGCTTGTGCTTTTGCTGCTCAAGGTGCTGACGTAGCAGTGGCCAGTCGCAGTATCGACAAAGTAAATGCAGCAGTTGATGCGTTAAAACAAGTTAATGGCAATGGCCATCATGTGGGCGTGAGTTTTGATGTAAGAGATCCTGAAGCTGTAACTAAAGGTTTTGCGGAGATTGAAGCTCAGTTTGATTACATTGATGTACTTGTAAGCGGCGCAGCGGGTAACTTTCCTGCAAGAGCAAAAGATTTATCTGTTAATGGATTCAAGTCTGTGATGGATATTGATTTACTTGGCAGCTTTCAAGTGATTAAGCAGGCATACCCACTTTTAGTAAAAGGCATTAAGCAAAATGGACCCAATTCATCTGCAAGTGTTATACAGATTTCGGCGCCTCAAGCTTATGTCCCTATGGCGCTGCAAGTTCATGTTTGCGCCGCTAAAGCTGGTGTAGATATGTTGACACGTACCTTAGCGATTGAGTGGGGCGTAGACAAGATCAGAGTTAACTCGATTGTCCCTGGGCCTATTGCTGATACAGAAGGTTTTGATCGCCTCGCGCCCAGTAAAGGATTAAAATCGATGATAGCAGACAGTGTGCCACTTAAACGTAATGGTCAAAAACAAGATATTGCAAACGCAGCACTATTTCTTGCTTCTGACATGGCTTCATATATCACTGGTACGATATTACCGGTTGATGGCGGTTGGTCATTAGGTGGAGCAGGCGCTGCAATGGACGCATTAGCAAAACATTTACCTGAACAGTAAAACAAAATTTTTTAAAGGTGATTTAAATGGCGAACGCATTGCAAGAGCAATTGCTAAAAGCAGGATTGGCGAGCAAACAAAAAGCGCGAGATGTTAAAACTCAAAAACGTAAACAAAAGAAAGCAAAAGTTGATGATGGCAGCGCTGACTTAAAGCAGCAAATTGCACAGCAAAAATTAGCTCAGGCTGAAAAAGATCGTGCCTTAAATGAAAAACGTTTTGCTGAAGCCAGTGAAAAAGGCCAAGTACGTGGCTTAATCACTGAGTTTACCAAGTTTGCTATCAGCATTCCAAAGGATGCTGAAATCAAGTTTAACTTTACGATGGATAAAAAGATTCTATCTATCTATGTGACAGATGAACTGCAAGGGCAGTTATTATCTGGTGCTGTTGGAATTGTACGTCATGAAGACAAAAGTTATCTCGTTCCGCATAAACTAGCTGAACGTGTTAATTTATTAGTACCAGAATGGTGTGGTTATTTATGGGAAGAGAGCAGTAGCAATCAAACTGAACAAGTTGACCAAGCTGATGATCCCTATGCTGACTATGCGATTCCAGATGACTTAATGTGGTAGTTTGTATAATTATGACTGAGTTATTTAAATAGCCTCTTTTTGAGGCTTTTTTATTGGCCGTTTCTTAAATTACTTAAGCCAATTAACAACAGGTATCTTTTTAATCCTTTTAATTTAGGTCGCTATAGTGCTAAAAAACGCAAACTATTATCGTGATGGTGCTGATTATCGTGATGGACAGCAAGCTCACTTCATCGACATAAAACACACTTTTGGGTTAAGGCATATCAGTGTCGGCAAGTGGGTGACAAAAGAAGAATCTCTAATCGCAGCCAATTTAGTGTTTGATTCACTAGCGGACTTATCTCAAATATTGCAAGTCCCAACGGCCCTTATAGGTTTACGACAAACACTTAACTTACTTTTTGGCCGAGGAGGGCAAAAAGGTGTACAAGCCCATTACTCACCAACCACCAGAGAGTTAGCGTTAGCTAAAAATGCTGGTGCAGGAGCATTAGCCCATGAGTTTTGGCATGCATTTGACCATTATATCGTCGATAAAGCATTTGATATTGGTAGTCAGCGAACAAGAAATAGGGAAGCTTCACAATTTAAATACGCTTGTGCATCAGATTTATGGCTTAAAGACGTATTACTAAAACCGCATCGTTTAAATGACAAATTATCTGCTTTATTCAAATTGGTGTTACTAAGCGAGGATGGTAAAAATCCGAGTGATTACGTTACAAAGGCTATTGCAGTTGATAAACAGCAAGGTAGTTACTACTTCTCAAAACCAACAGAATTAATGGCAAGGGCATTTGAGTCTGCTATTGAATCAGATGGACACCTTAATAACCAATACTTAGTTTCAGGAACAATGAAGCAAGATACGGTTTCTAAAATGATATATCCCACCATGGAACACCGAAAGTTAATAATGATGAGTATTGTGGAATATTTCGCCCTATTAGGATTAGCTTTTGAGCAACAGCAAGATAGCTAGGTAAAGGTGTTGAGCGAATAACACCTATGTTTCAATTTCCTAGTTTATACCGTCATCAGCCTAATTTCTTACACCAAAAACTAATAATATTCTTATTCAAATATTATATTTATATTGGCTTTAAATGTAGATTCAGCTTGTGTTTGACTAGACTTTTGTATAAATTGAAACAACTGTTTTAATTATCTGTTTAAGAGTCTGATATGAACCCTTACCAAGCCCCTTTAAAAGACATGCAGTTTTTATTAGAAAATGTTTTTGATGCCACCAATACTTGGCAAAGCATGCCTGATATTGCTGAAATGGTCGATATGGAAACAGCAGTCGCTATTTTAGATGAAGCGAGCAAAATAAGCCGTGACCTAATTCAACCTATTAACCGAAATGGCGATGAGCAAGAAGTTAGACACGTCGATGGTAAGGTAATTACACCTGATGGGTTTAAAGAAACCTATCAACAGTTTTCAGAAGGCGGTTGGGTAGGCCTTTGTGGTGAACCTGATTTTGGCGGTATGGGCATGCCTAAAATGTTAGGCGTATTGGTTGATGAGATGAACTACAGTGCCTGTAACTCTTTTACCCTTTATAGCTCGCTTACTGCTGGCGCTGCTTTGTGTATCAATGCACACGCAACAGATGAATTAAAAGAAAAGTACCTTCCTAATTTGTATTCAGGTGTTTGGTCTGGCGCTATGGATATGACAGAGCCGCAAGCTGGTTCTGATTTACGTAATATTCGCACTAAAGCTGAGCCATTGGATGATGGCAGCTACTCAATTTCTGGTAGCAAAATTTTCATCACTGGTGGCGATCACGACTTAACAGAAAACGTGATTCATTTAGTGCTAGCAAAACTACCAAACTCAAGCGGGATCTCTTTATTCTTAGTGCCCAAAATTAGTGTTAACGATGATGGTTCACTCGGTGAACCAAACGGTGTTACTGTTGGGTCTATCGAACACAAAATGGGGCTAAAGGCCTCTGCTACTTGTGTCATGAATTACGACAATGCAAAAGGCTTTTTAGTTGGTCGAGTGGATCGTGGTTTAGTGTGTATGTTCACAATGATGAACTACGAACGTTTAGCGATTGGTATTCAAGGTCTTGGTAGTGCGCAGGGCGCTTATCAAATGGCTGCAGATTACGCAAAAGAGCGTGTACAAGGTGTCGCAGCAGGAGGTTCACCTACAGGAGCTACTGCCGATCCAATTATTGTACATGGCGATGTTCGTCGTATGCTATTAACGATCAAATCAATCACTGATGCTGGCCGTGCTTTATCTGTGTTTACTGGCAAGCAATTAGATTTAGCCAAACATGGAGAAGGCGAAGTAAAAGCCAAAGCGTCTAAATACGTTGGCTTACTCACTCCAGTTTCAAAAGCTTTCTTAACTGATCGCGGTTTAGACTCAACCATTATGGCGCAGCAAGTATTCGGTGGTCATGGTTATATTCGTGAAACAGGCATTGAGCAATTTGTACGTGATACTCGCATAGCGCAAATTTATGAAGGCACTAACGGCATTCAAGCTATCGACTTCCTAGGCCGTAAAGTGACTGGTGACAATGTCGCTACGCTAACAAGCTTTGTAGCTGAAATTAGTGAAGAGCTAGCCTGTCTTGAACATGTTTCATCTTCTGATAAACAAGCCATCAATTCTCGATTTGATAAATTGCTAACTATTGCCAATCATATCAATGATAACAAGTTATCTCAGCCAGCTTTGATTAACTCAAGCGCAGTAGATTTCTTAGATGCGTTTGGTTATACCCTTTATGGTTATTATTCATTACTCATGGCTGAGCGAGCTCATGGGCATGAAGATCAAGAGTTTGCTAGACAAAAACAATTTGTAGCTCAGTTCTTTATGGATAAAGTATTACCCAAAGCTGATTTTCATCTGGCTCAAGTAAGTCAGGGTGATGATTCAATTATGGCAATGCCTGCAGACTTGTTTTAAAAAAACTAAGTTAAAAGAAACGACTTATTTAAAACAGACGGCTTATATAAACCTTTAGTTTATCAAGTAATAAAAAAGCACTTTGTCATTACAAAGTGCTTTTTTTATTGGTAAACAACGACTAGGTATAGACTGAAACTGATATAAGTAGCTATTTTCAAGAGTTATTTTAAGTAACTACTTTCAAGCAAATTTTTTAGTAACTACTTTCAATAACTACTTTCAAAAACTATGGTAAATCGTTGATCGTTTGTAGTAATAAAGCACTAAAAGGGGCAAGTCTGGCTTTTTTGGCCTTAGGGCTTAATCCATTTTCAATAATGACAAATGCATACTGTTTACCATTATCTGCATTCAAGTAACCCGCTAAATTCTCAACACCGATCATAGTGCCAGTTTTAGCGGCAACTTCATTTTTTAATGGAGGCTGGTTAAAGTATTTTTTATAGCGAAGGGTGCCTGATTGACCAGAGATTGGCAGTAAATTTTCAATATATTGTAAATCTTGTTCGGTCTTTATTAACTGTAACAGGGACATCATTTGGCTAGCTGTAATTAAGTTGTAGCGAGATAAACCAGAGCCATCAACGATATTGGCTTCGATAAAAGGAAGCCCCAACTCACGCATGATATGCTCAATTGCCTTGGCTCCTACGATGAAACCATCTTTTTGAATTACTTTTTGCCATTGTGGATGGTGATTGTCGGTATCACTTTGCTGTTCATCCTTGGTTTGTGTGAGTTTTAGATCAGATGTGTGATCTATATTTTTATAAAAGTAACTACTGCCTATTTGTTTCAATAAGCTATCAGCGATCAAATTGTCTGATTTTTGAAGCATAATTTTAAGCAATTCAGGCAGTAACTCTGATTGGTGAGATGCAATAACAGTTTGCTGCTTGTTAACTTTTGATGTGGTTTTTATTTGTTGATATACAATATTGTTTGCTGATAACAAGTCAGCAATGACAGCTTGGCTATATATGCTGGGGTCATTCACAGCGATGGCTAATCTAACCGATTTGTTCCCAGGGTAACAGCCATCTAATTGGTAATGATTGTTGTCAAATCTCTGCATATGCAATTCACAAAAATGTTTCTGTGCTTCTTTAACCTCAATACTTGCATCAAATGTTGCCGTTGATGTCATTGTTATCGGGTAAATAGGCTTTATGGATACAGTAGAAGAGTCTTTAGAGGGTGATAGCGATGCTTTTACGCAATTTCTATCTATGATGTAATTCGATACTGGCGCAGCATAACAAATGCCCAAATCGTCCCATGCCCAGCCTGGAGCTCGAGTCTGTTTTGATTCTGCTGCAACTAAATAAACATTGCCAGAGACTTTGTTTATTCCACTTAGCTTTAATGTGTTGATTAATTCATTGAGGTGTTTACGTTTTAGCGTGGGGTCGCCTTGAAAATGGATATATAGATCGCCATTTAACACCTCATCGATCATTTCACCATTGTAAGTTAACTGGGTATGGTAACGAAAGTCACGACCTAACTGGTGACTTGCAGCTACTGCAGTGATGAGCTTTTGAATACTGGCGGGTAGCATCAAGGTATTATCATTTAAATTATAAACATCTTGCTGAGTTTCTACATCCCACACACTTACAGCTAATTGTGATTGGGGTGGGCTGATGATATTCATCATCTTAGTTAAGTAGTCGCCTGCTGCGACACTAAAACTAACAGTCAGGGTAATGAGTGGTAAACATAGAACGCTATAAACAAATGACATAATAAAATACACTTAATATGGATAGTGTTAAAATACGTTATTTACTTCAGGTTTACATTAAACATCTTTGATTTTGGCAGAGAATGCTTATTTTTTACTGTAAAGAACTGGTCATCATCGTGAGTAAATCGTTAGAGTTTGATCCCAAATATATTAATTGTTTCTCATAAACTAACCAAACGGGTGTTTAAGTTAAGAAAAACCTTGCTCGAAAGCAGTTAAGTCGGTAATTTCTATTTCCAAATATTTTGTTAAACAGTTATTGCGGCAATTCAAAAGCGCCGTTTAATCGACTTAGGTTAGTTTTAGCAATGAGTATGAAGCATCAGTAGAACATCACTGAATAGGACTTCAATGCTAAATCTACATATTAAACAGGCAGGACTGTCGAACTCAATGAATTGCATTGAGCATTATTTAAGGAGGTTGCCTTGCTGGACAAGCTAGGTGGTATCGCATTACAAGCTGAATCATTAAAGTGGTTATTAGATCCTATTCAGTTTCGAACTGAGTTACTGACACGTATCGAAAACGCGAAGAACTCGATCTATATTGCTGCATTATATCTAGAGGATGATGAAGCAGGGCGAGAAGTATTAAATGCGTTATTAGCCGCAAAGGCTGCCAACCCTGAATTAAATATTGTTGTGCTGGTAGATTATCACCGTGCTCGTCGTGGACTTATAGGTCACAAAGGCGACAGTGGTAATTACATTATGTACCGGAAAGCAATGGCTGAAGCACAAGTTCCGTTCGATATCCTAGGGGTACCTGTAAAATCACGCGAATTTATGGGGGTTCTGCACCTTAAAGGATTTATTATTGATGATGCCGTTATCTTTAGTGGTGCGAGTATAAACAATATTTATTTTCAGCAATTTGAAAAGTATCGTTTTGATCGTTATCACTTAATTGAGTCTGCAGAGCTTGCTAGAAGCATGACAGCTTTCATTCATAAGTATTTGGTAAGCGATCCAGCAGTATGTTCTTTAACGCAAGACAGCATTCCTGAACAGTGCCCAGAAAAGAATGACGTTCGCACCTTTAAAACACGTCTAGGTCGTTCTAAATATGAATTTGAAAGCACTCGCATTGGCAATCGTGTTACACCACTTGTAGGGCTTGGGCGTAAAAAGAACAAGCTGAATGAAGTGGTCGTTAAGTTAGTTGATGAATCAAAAGAGTCGTTATTTATATGTACTCCGTACTTTAATCCGCCAAATGCATTAGTACGTGCTTTAACTCGACACCTTCGTAACGGCAAAAGTATCGATATTGTTGTTGGTGATAAAACCGCAAACGACTTTTATATACCACCTGAAAAAGAGTTCTCTACCATTGGGGCGTTGCCTTACATGTATGAGCAGTCTTTACGTAAGTTTGTAAAGCGTCAGCAGTGGGCAGTTGAGAATGGACAGCTTCGCATTCACCTTTGGAAAAATGGCATCAACAGCTACCATTTAAAAGGTATCAGCGCAGATGGTAGAAAACACCTGATCACAGGTTCTAATCTGAACCCTCGAGCATGGGCATTAGATCTTGAAAATGGTTTATTACTCCATGATGAAAGTGGTGCTTGGAAGGAAAACTTTGAAGCTGAGCAAGAGCTGATCCTAACTCATACTGAAAAACTTTTTCATTACAGTCAAATTGAAACGCTACAAAAGTATCCGGTTCCTGTGAAAAAAATTATGACTAGAATTAAACGCTTAAAAGCTGATTTCTTGCTCAGAAGAATCTTGTGATTTAGTTTTAGTTAATCAAATTTATCTTTAAAGATGAATTTATTTGAAAGCTAATGCGTCGCCTTTAAACTATTATTGTAAATAATTAGTTTGAATAATCGATGTGTTAGCTTTTTATTTCCTAGGTTTACTCATGCTATTTACGATTTGATATCAGTCGTGCCTTCCTAAGTAGCCTTCGCAAGAGAGTTTGTCATGTTAGCTTTACCTTCAGAGCAGCAGCACGCTGTACATCGTCTTTACCAATACAGAAAGTCTATATCGACTAAGCCTTTTGCTGCCAGAGGAATGAAGCTAATTCGTTGTCCTTGGTGTTTGTTGGGTGAGATATTTTGTACTTGTGAGCATAGGCAGTACCTTAATACTTCAGCGCACTTTATGCTGATTATGTATGATGATGAAGTACTTAAACCAACAAATAGTGGTCGATTAATTGCGGATACCGTCCCTAACACCAGTGCTTTTTTATGGTCACGTAAAGAGCCCAATAAGCAAATGGTGGAGATGATCAACGATCCCAAATATCAACCTTTGTTAATTTTTCCTGCGCAGTATGCGCAAGAAGGACAGCGAGTGGTTGAGCATATTAATCAACTGGTTCAATCATCTATAGCTGATAATGCGTTAACTGACGCACAGATAACGGCACAACAGAGCAAAATACCGTTATTAATCTTATTGGATGGTAGTTGGCGTCAAGCTATCAAAATGTTCCGCAAAAGTACTTACTTGCATGAATTGCCTTTATTGTCTTTCACACCAGAAACACTAGCCACTTATGAACTAAGAAAAGGCAGTCATGACTTTCAACTTTCGACCGCTGAAGTTGCGGCATTAGCATTTAACGCAATTAATGAACCTAAAAATGGTGAAGCATTATCTGCTTGGTTTGAGTTATTTGTTGAATCATCTTTATTAGGACGAAACCGACGTTTAAAAGAAGATATTGTGCCAATTGAAAACTATATTGATAAGTTCAAACAGGCTATGATAAATGCAAAAGAAGGTTAACTTTCTAATAGTTAGCCTTTCAGATTGGAAAATTTGTAAATCAGTTCAATTATTTACGCATAGGATGCGCGCTTAGTATGTTTGATAATAAATTAATTGTGCTATACCGACTTGAACCAGGTTGTTTAGGACCTGACGGTATAGAACACATCGAAACTTTCTGTAACCTTGCGCAACAAACCCTAGCTGCGTTCGATACAGATACTTGCCAATGGTTTCTTGAACCTAGATATAACAAGCAACTAGATGAAATGGCTTATTGTCTCGCCAATAAAATGTTGACCCGTGTGCAAGCAGCTAAATATTTATGGAAGTGTCCGAGTGCGTTAAGTGAATTGACGTG
>NZ_VKHR01000106.1 GCF_009663145.1 Shewanella sp. TC10 | reverse complement strand
TCAMGCTATGCAAGCGTACGCTTGCATAGCGTGATAATGCTTCCAGGCTGAGTGCGCCACTTCCCGCAAAGCAATCCAATACTCTTGCACCACTGATATCACCAGCCAACCAATTGAATAGTGTTTCACGTACACGATCTGTGGTTGGACGAAGACCTTCAAGATCATGAATAGGAAGTTTTCGTGAACGCCACTGTCCTGAAATGATCCTGACTTGGCCGCTGGCGGACTTATTTTTGGACATTTTGCCCTCGTGATTTTGCCTGAACAAAGAAAGTGGTAGACTATGCAACCAATTAGAATACTCGATATTTTATACCAAACTGATGCGTAAAGGTGAGCAATCCTTCTGACATTATAGGTAATAGGTTATCGAGAATATTTTTCCGAATTTTTTAGCTCAATAAGCACTGGTAGTAGACATGGCAAAGAAAGGTTTTTTTTCGTGGTTTCGTAAAGACAAAACCAAAGAACAAGAGAACGTTACAACCGAGAACGCACAAGAGCAAATCGATACTACAAGTGTAGAACAAACCTCTGAGCAAACGGCTGTTGAGCAACAAGTTGCCGATCATTCTTCTCAAGAGCAAGCTTCTCAAGAAAAAGCTTCTCAAGAACAAGCTGCAGCCGATAAAGCTGAAGCAGAGCGCTTAGAATCAGAACGTTTGGAAACTGAACGTCTTGCAGCAGAACAAAAAGCAGCAGAACTTGCTGAAGCAGAGCGTTTAGCTGAACAACAGCGTGTTGAAGAGCAAAACCGCCTTGAACAAGAAAGACTCGAAGCGGAACGATTGGAAGCTGAGCGCGTCGAGTTAGCCCGTTTAGAAGCTGAGCGTGTAGCTGCAGAAAAAGCTGAAGCGCAAAGAATAGAAGCTGAGCGCCTTGCTGCCGAGCAGAAAGCTATTGAACAAGCGGCTCAAGAAAAGATCGAAGCTGATAGATTAGCTGAGCAACAACGCGTTGCTGAACAAACTCGCTTAGCAGAAGAGCAGTTAGCACAAGAAGAAGCTGAGCGTGCTGAAGCTGAACGTCTAGAAGCGCAGCGCCTTGAAGATGAAGCAACTCAAACTGAAGAAACAGTATCAGAGCCTCAAGCTAAACCCGTTAAAGAAGGCCTTTTTGCCCGATTAAAGCGTGGTCTTAAACGTACCAGTGAAAACATTGGTAGCGGTTTTATGGGGATCTTCAGTGGTAAAAAAATCGATGATGAGTTGTTTGAAGAGCTAGAAGAACAACTATTAATTGCAGATGTTGGTGTAGAAACCACAACACGTCTTATCGACAGCCTGACTGACAGTGCATCACGTAAACAGCTAAAAGATGCTGAAGCATTGTATGATTTGATGCGTGATGAAATGCAAACCATCCTAGATCCAGTCGCGATTCCATTAGTGCCAGAAAATACCGATGGCCCATTTGTTATTTTAATGGTCGGTGTTAACGGCGTGGGTAAAACGACCACCATTGGTAAATTAGCAAAACAGTATCAAAAACAAGGCAAATCTGTCATGTTAGCTGCGGGTGATACCTTCCGAGCTGCAGCAGTTGAGCAATTACAAGTTTGGGGACAGCGCAATGAAATCCCTGTGGTTGCCCAGCATACTGGTGCAGATAGTGCCTCAGTACTATTTGATGCTCTGCAAGCGGCGAAAGCACGTAATGTTGATGTATTAATTGCCGATACTGCAGGGCGTTTGCAAAACAAAGGTCACTTGATGGAAGAGCTTAAGAAAGTGGTTCGCGTCATGAAGAAACTAGACCCGAATGCGCCTCATGAAGTGATGTTAACTTTAGATGCAAGTACAGGCCAGAATGCCATTAGCCAAGCTCAACTTTTCCAAGAGGCAGTCGGCGTTACAGGTATCACCATAAGTAAGTTAGATGGTACGGCAAAAGGCGGGGTTATTTTCGCGATTGCAGATAAGTTTAATATCCCTATCCGCCATATTGGTGTGGGTGAACAAATTGATGACTTACGTACCTTTAATTCAAACGATTTTATCGAAGCATTATTTAGTCAGGATAAGGCAGAATAGTCACATATGATCCATTTTGAGCAAGTCAGTAAGATATATCCGGGTGGCCAAAAAGCACTCTCAGAAGTTAACTTTCATCTTCAACAAGGTGAAATGGCCTTTTTAACCGGACATTCTGGCGCAGGTAAAAGTACCTTGCTCAAATTGATCACCGTGATTGAGCGTGCTAGTGCGGGTAAAGTCTCTATTAACGGCCATGATATTGCCAAACTTGGTAAAAAGCATGTGCCGTACCTTCGCCGTAATATCGGCATGATTTTTCAAAACCATCACTTATTAATGGATAAGAGCGTTTTCGATAATGTCGCGCTGCCATTGGTGATTGAAGGCTTTTCTCACGGTGAAATTCGTAAACGTGTTGCTGGCGCGCTAGACATGGTTGGCCTTTATGGCAAGGAACGTCACTTACCCGTAATGCTATCGGGTGGTGAACAACAACGTGTTGGTATTGCTCGTGCGATTGTGAATAAACCTCCTTTACTCCTTGCTGATGAGCCAACAGGTAACTTAGACCCTAAGTTATCGATGGATATCCTACGTTTATTTGAAACCTTTCATGATGCTGGTACCAGTGTGCTTATCGCGACCCATGACTTGGGATTAATTGCACGAATGAAATACCGCACGTTAACTCTGCGCCAAGGCAAAATGCTGGGTGGTGATGAAATCTATTCAGCTGAAAGTCAGGGGCAGATTTAATGACCAATAAAGTTAAAATTACTGCCAGCAAGCTGCCTTTTACTGGGCGCTTGGTCATGTTTTTTGTTCGCCACGTACAGCAAGCCATGGCAAGCATCGGTGAACTGTGGCGTAATCCAGTGTCTTCAGTGATGACTATGGCGGTTCTTGGTGTCAGCTTGAGCTTGCCGGCAGCACTGCAAGTACTGGTTAAAAATGCTGAAAATATTACCCAGTCTTGGGATAACGCTGCTGAGATTTCATTATTCATTAATGAAGGCCGCAGTGAACAATCAATACAAAGTCTGATTTCACGGATTAATGTTTACGCCGAAGTGGATGTGGTGCATTACATCAATCGGGATCAAGCCCTAGAAGAATTCCAACGTCTTTCAGGTTTTGGTGAAGCACTATCTTATTTAGACAGTAACCCTTTACCTGCAGTGGTTGTCGTGACCCCTTTAGAGCGTCATTCCAGCCCTGAAGGTGCGAGGCAATTACTTGAAAAGCTTGAGCGTGAACCGGAAGTGAGTTTTGGTCGTTTAGACATTGAATGGCTAGAGCGGCTGCAAGCCATGGTGAGATTGATTGAACGCACGGTACTGGCGATTGCTGCGTTATTAGTATTGGCGGTTGTTTTAGTGATTGGCWASWTGTAATAGTAGCGTTGTTGGCGATAGTAGCGTTGTTGGCGATAGTAGCGTTACTGCCGAAAGTAAGACAAAAAGCCGCTGCTTTTTGCCACGGAGTTGACTGGTGTCAAACTCCTTATTACGAGCTATGCAAAAAGTAGCGGCTGATATGTAATTCTATTATTAACTAATACTTACAATTGCGTCGCTGGCAATTATCCAATTAGCCCG
>NZ_VKHR01000054.1 GCF_009663145.1 Shewanella sp. TC10 | reverse complement strand
GCTTCACGTGGGTCATGGCTAACAAATCGACCTAAACCAACAAACCAGTGAACCACTTTATCAAAGCTGTTCATGCGGTTCACGTAGCTAACGTCTAATACCGAATCAAGTCTAAGAATAACTTCTTCGCCACGCATATCGCGAATGATGACTGAATCACGTGCAGCTTTATCACGCAGTGCAAACAAGTCCTTTTCCATGACTAGGTAGTCTTGGTTTAGTTGCTCGGCTTGCGCATCAAAGTCGGCTTTAATCTCAGGAGTTAACTTACCCTCAAGCTCAAAACCACGCTCTTTTAAACGTAGGCGCTCAAGTGCATAGTTAACTGAGCCAATTTCAGACTTTTGCAGTTTAAGTGCTTGCTCGCCAATATCCACAGCACGTTCGATATGTTCTTCTAATGCTGTTTCAATTTGCTCGCCCTTAAGAGGTAAACGCTCACCATCTTCGATAACAGCAACTGGGTAGCCATAAAAGTTACCATTTTTAGTACGCTCAAACATGGCGATATCAGCTGGCTTTTCACGACTAACAATATCTGTTTCCAATATCCATCGGAAATCGAGTCCAACAAACTCACGGTTACCTGTTTTTACAAGGTAGCGAGTAACAAACTCACCCGGATGTTCTTCAAAGGTGTGACCTGCCGAAATCAAACGGTCAGTAGGCACATCTTCTCGGTCATAAATTTCACCGATTAATGTCGACTTAACACCTTGGTTATCTTCCATTTCCCACTGATAGATATCAGCAGGCCAGAAGTAACTTAAACCGCGCCAAGCAATCAATAACAACAAACCAAGTACTGCAATTAAGCTGATACT
Organism: Shewanella sp. TC10; assembly: GCF_009663145.1. Classification (GTDB taxonomy): domain Bacteria; phylum Pseudomonadota; class Gammaproteobacteria; order Enterobacterales; family Shewanellaceae; genus Shewanella. Next base: position 35,834 of record NZ_VKHR01000054.1, on the reverse strand, counting down.
TACTGCACCACCAGTCATCCATATCCATGGAGAACCTGATTTAACCCACTTACCCATTGCTCAAACCTCTCAAGGCGATTTGCGAAATATTAAATACTGTTTTCATCTTCATTCCTTAAAGTGAGCTGTAACGTTCGCGTAAACGCTGACGTACCACTTCTGCAATGGTGTTAAAGACAAAGGTAAATACAAACAAGACGAATGCTGCAAGGAACAGTACACGGTAATGTGAGCTACCAATGGCAGATTCTGGCATTTCAACTGCAATGTTAGCGGCCAAGGTACGCATACCTTCAAACACACTCCATTCAAGAATTGCCGTGTTACCTGTTGCCATCAAGACAATCATGGTTTCACCTACCGCGCGGCCAAGCCCCATCATCACTGCAGAGAAAATACCTGGGCTTGCTGTTAGCAATACCACACGGGTTAATGTCTGCCAGTTAGTTGCACCTAGTGCTAACGAACCGTTTGATAAATGACGTGGTACCGAGAAAATCGCATCTTCAGCAATCGAGAAGATGGTTGGAATAACCGCAAAGCCCATCGCGATACCAACAACAAACGCGTTACGTTGGTCGAAAGTAATACCAAGCTCATTGGTGATAAATTGACGTGTATTACCATCAAAAAATGCAATCTCAATCACTGGGCTAATCTCAAACGAGAACCAACCAACAAATAAGATAACTGGGATAAGCATGATTTCTTGATAAGTCTCAGGTAAACGTTGCTTCCATTTAGCCGGTAACTTGCTCCAAGTGTATGCACTAATCAAAATACTGGTTGGCAGTAGTGTCAATAACACTAAAATACCTGGCAAATGTTCTTCAATTAACGGGGCTAACCATAAGCCTGCTAAGAAGCCCAAAATAACGGTTGGTAAGGCTTCCATGATTTCAATGGTCGGTTTAACCACACTACGCACTTTTGGCGCCATGAAGTATGCAGTATAAATCGCACCTGCAATAGCAATTGGAACTGCGAATAGCATCGCGTAAAACGCCGCTTTCATCGTACCGAAAGCCAGTGGCATTAAGCTTAATTTCGCTTCAAAATCATCTGAGCCAGACGTTGACTGCCAAACATATTGCGGCTCAGGATAACCTTCGTACCACACCTTCTGCCACAATGCGCTCCAAGAGACTTCTGGATGGTCATTATCAACTGCAAAAATGTTCAAGCTGTTATTAGCTTCAACAATCAGTGCGTTTGAGCGTGGACTGAATGCCATTTCACCAGGCTGAGCAATACTAAACTTTTCAGTGAATAAGTTACGTTGACTGGTGGTATACAAAAGAGACAACTCACCTTCAGGGCTCACAACCGCGAAGCTTTTACGATAGAACTCAGTAGCGATTGTTTGTACTGGAGACTCGATCTCGAAGTCACGAATTTTTTGATACAAACGACCATTGCGGCTACTCACCTGAAAATACTGATCAATTGTGCCGTCTTCGTAATTCACTAATACTGAACTTGCACCCGCTAGTAGGCTAACGTTTGATACTTTGTTGCTGCCATCTTTCACATCTATGACTTGCAGTAACGTCGGCTCATCAGTATCGCGGATGTTATAGATAAAAATCTTATCTGGAGTAGGTAGAATTAGTTGGCGATGATCTGGCGTCATCAGTGCTGTTAATGCATCTTTAGGTGCATCTTCAACAACCGTTAGGTCTGAATACCATTCGACTTCTTCAGTCATCATGTTTTCTTCGCCTTCAAGACGATTCAATTTCCATGCGCCATCATTATCTTGGTAAGCAAAGCCGATACGACTATCGATATAATCAAACACCAAGTTATTTAATGGTTGACCTTCGTCGACCATAATAGGCGTTTCACCAAGTGGATAACGTAAACGCGGCGTAATTGTGCGCACGTTATCTGGATAAGTTACACCAAAGTCGATTCCAACAACTAAAGCCTCACCAGAACTTAAACCTAGAGCAAAGCGTTGCTCATTTGGCTTAGCTTTAGCACTGCTTACGACAGTAGCACCTGCTGGAAGCGGAGGATTAAAGCTTTGAATTAGCTGTCTGCTGGCAACTGAATAAAAATCAACTTGACCATCAACTGTGACGCGATAAGCAATTTCGTTCTGCTCGTCACTGCCGACCATTAATGTGGCGACATCAGTATTTTGATAACTAATTGTTGAAACAGGTTCAACATCAGCACCATCAAAAATAGGTTTAATGACATATAATAAGTAAAAGAAAATCAACAACAAAGCGACAAAAACCATGGTTCCACCCACAGTAACTCCGACTTCAGCTGCTTTATCTGTAAATGCTCTTCGATTGGTTCGTCTACTAACAAGTAAACTCTTCGTCTCAGAACCAGGCTGACCTACCTGACTTTCCATTCAGAACCTCTATAATTAATCGTCAGCGAAATTTCGCTATGATTGTTTAATCCGCTGTGATACTAAATAAATAGCTGTTTTATTTACCTAAACTGACAGTTCCCACTTTCTAAGTTATTAGTTGGTGTAAAAAGCAGCAGTTTAGCGAGCTTATATGACATTTTTTGGATGCCAATTTTAATTGGCTGAATTATATGACGTAAATATGACAGTAGTGTTACAGCAGATTTATTTGTTAAGAATTTGGGAGTTTCAATTATGTTACGTTACCTGATCACCTTGCAAGCCCCTGATAGAAAAGGATTAGTTGAGCAAATAGCAAATGTTATAAGTCGTCACAATGGTAACTGGCTAGATTCTGAGATGCGTCATATCGATGGTGTTTTTGCCGCAATATTACAGTTGGAAGTCTCAGCATTAAAATGGGATGCCATGTTAGATGCTTTAGAGTGCATTGATGGTCTAAATTGTACTTATTGCAAAACAGGCCATATTGCAGAACCAATTAAACGATTAAGCTTTAATTTAGTTGCCTATGACCGTGAAGGCTTAGTACTTGAAATATCAAATAAGATAAATGCACTTGGGATTAACATTGAGCAATTTAGTAGCCAACAAGAAACTGCCAGTCACAGTGGTATAGCGCTCTTTAGAGCTACGATGGGCCTAGGTTTGTCCGATCCAAGTCAAGAAGAACAATTAACCGAGTCACTTTATGAATTAGGCGACGATGTTGTGTTAGACAAACTGAGCAAAACAGCATAAAGCTTGCATTATCTGATGCACAAACACGACTAATATTCAATTCAACCATTCATCATCAAGCTATATCACCAGCGTATTGGCCAATGCATTCGCTGGTGCTATAAGCATGATACCCACCGCATTACCCTCTACTCACTCCATACAATCGACAAACTTAAAGTTTCATATAACTGTCATAAACATCAACTGCACTTAACGGCTTATTCAATCTAAAAAACCGTTTAAATTTACCTTCAAGCATCTGTTAGACTAGCCACAAATGATAAAAACAATGAGCAAATGATGTTAGGAACACTGTCTAAAATGCGCACTCAGCTTGATGAGCAAAATGAAGTGCAATACAAGTTACCTGTGGGTGATGAAACGATCGACCTCAACCCTTTAATCGGCAAAACGCTAACCTTAACTCATACGGGTAATATCTTCTGCAGTAGCTGCGGGAAAAAAACCAAAAAGAGTTACTCTCAGGGTCACTGCTATGTGTGTATGTCAAAGCTTGCAAGTTGTGACTTATGCATAATGAAGCCTGAAACCTGCCATTACGATAAAGGCACCTGCCGTGAGCCTGAATGGGCTCAAGATCATTGCTTTGTGCCACATTATGTCTATCTATCAAATACTTCAGGCATCAAAGTCGGTATTACGCGTTACACTCAAATACCGACTCGTTGGATTGATCAAGGCGCGACACAAGGGCTGCCTATATTCAAAGTCTCTACCCGCCAACTATCAGGTTTAGTCGAAGTTGAATTAGCCAAGTTAATCAACGATAAGACAAACTGGCAGGCGATGCTTAAAGGCAATGCTGAAGATGTTGATTTAGTCGAAATGGCCAATCAACTGATCCCTGTGATTGAAGAACGTTTACAAGAAATCAAACAAGAAAATCCTGATTTCGTCATTGAGCGCTTAGATGATTCTATTCAAGGGATCAAGTTCCCTATTACTGAGTTCCCTAAGAAAGTGAAGTCCCATAACTTTGATAAAACTCCTGAAGTGACGGGTATTTTGCAAGGAATTAAAGGCCAATACCTAATATTTGATACTGGCGTTATCAATATTCGTAAGTTTGGCTCCTACGAAGTGAGTGTGGCTGTTTAATCGCTAAAGCGCATTGACTAACAATAACAAGGCCGCTGATGCAGATCAGCGGCCTTGTTTTCTAACAGTGTTTAAATAACAAACTCAAAAAAGCGGTTTCTGATTACTACATAACGTGATTAGGCACCGAATTAAGCATCATGCTCGTCAGCTTATCAAAACGCTGCTCTCGGTCCTCAATGGGCTTATCCGTATCAGTAAAGCCTTGAGCAAGTACTTTCCAAACCGGCTGGATACGAATAGGGCTAAACAATGCCACCAGCACAGAGCCTTTTTCATAATCGTCATCAACGCCTTTGGTTGATAATCCAGCGACTAAGCCAGCGCGTTTCATGATTTCTTTATCACTCATCTCTGACTCTAACGCCATACCAAATCCCACCAACATACTAGGAGATTCATTGGCCTCAACATAATGATAGCCTTTTGCTTCCATTATTTTAGTAATCGATAAACGCATATGCCTAACGAGTTCAGCATCATCAAGCTTATTAGCACTATGGATAGTAAACATCGTTGGGTGCCATCCAAAGCTCTTTGAACTCGATGAAATCAAGCTTAAGTCACCAGAGGTTACCATAGTGATACGAGTCGGAACTGGATCCACGCTGGTCTCATTACTTGCACACCCGCTGAGTAATACGGCCACTAAACTAACCCATACACACCACTGTTTATTTATCATTTATCCGTTAATCCTATAATCAGAAACTGGCAAGTACTGCGAAAATAAGCACATTATTCAAGAGCAATATTCAAGAACAATAATCAAGCGCAATAGTTTAAAAGCGCGAGCTGTAACATCTATAATAATTTAACATATGAACCCTAACCTAACCTGACTCAATTTTAATAACAAGATTTGAGAATGTTTTAATTATATTTTAAACACTTGAGAACAAATAACAAAAGCGGCTCCAACTATTTATACACAAGTGTATCTTGGCAATATTAACTTATATCAATTTTTTATTTGTTCATGCACCGATAGTCGCTAAAATACTCTTCTTAAAGCAATCTCTACACTAAAATGACAAGGTTTATGGAACTCATTATAACCATCGCATTATTTGCCTTTTCTGCAGGTATTACCCCTGGCCCTAACAACATCATGTTGATGACTTCAGGGGTGAATTTTGGTGTAAAGCGCAGTATCCCTCATTTATTAGGGATCATTGTCGGCTTTCCTAGCATGGTGCTCGCCATTGGATTAGGCCTAAGTGCCGTGTTTCAAGCCTACCCAGTGGCTCATCAAGTCATAAAAGTGGCAGGCATTCTCTATCTGCTCTATCTTTCTTGGCTAATTGCGAATAGTTCAAGTAATTTGGAAGGCAAAAAAACATCTAAACCATTTAACTTTTTACAAGCAGCGGCATTTCAGTGGGTGAATCCAAAAGGTTGGATTATGGCCGTTGGTGCCATTGCGACTTTTACGAGTATTGACCAGTCTTTAGCCCCACAAGTCATTACCATAGCAGTAGTGTTTTTCTTTGTGGCATTACCTTGCGCCTCAATATGGCTGAGCTTTGGTGTTGGCTTAAAAAAATTACTCAAAAATCAACGCCAACAAAGAATATTTAATATCTCAATGGCGTTATTATTAGTGCTATCCATTATCCCTATGGTATTACCTAACTAGTCGTGTCAATTAAGCAGTAGGAATTCAGATGTCAGCGTTAAACGAATACCATTTAGAGACGGAAAACTGGGTCAGTAAAGTGATCATGAAATATAACATTTGCCCTTTTGCCCGCCGAGAAGTTGAGCGTAACAGCATTCGTTATTATTGCAGTGAACACACCAAGGTTAAGCAAGTGATGAAAGATTTCATTACTGAGTGCCAATATTTAGACAAGCACCCTGAAGTTGAAACCACCCTTTTTATCATGCCACGTGGCTTTGAGGGCTTTTACAGTTACCTAGATATTGTAGATTTAGCCAACGACAAATTAGTTGATAATGATTATGAAGGGGTTTATCAACTAGCCAGCTTTCACCCCGACTATTGTTTTGAAGGCGAACCTCAAGACAGCCCTGCCAATTATACTAATCGCTCCCCTTATCCGACGATTCATATTATTCGCGAAGCCAGTATGGAAGCCGCACTTGCTGAATATGATGAGCCAGAATCAATTCCGGAGCGAAACATCGCCTTTGCAGAGCGTAAAGGCAGTGAGTTTTTTACTGCATTATTAAAACAATGCCAGGTCAATAAATAACAGACATAAGTAGCGGATATAGGTAGCTGATATAGTTGCGAATATAGTTAACAGCGATAAACCTATAGAGAATGAGTCAGAGTAAGTAATCAGTGCAGTTCAACTTAAGAGTATCAAATTGAAAAATCCACAACCGATACTGGGTCGAACCGGTATGCTATTTTTTCTGGTCATTATTAGCGCATTTCCGCCATTGACGATTGATTTGTATTTACCCGCTTTACCAACAATGGTTGAAGTGCTCAATACCAATCAATCTATGGTGAACTTAACCCTCAGTAGCTACTTTGTCACTTATGCTTTTGGTCTACTTTTTTGGGGGCCACTAAGTGAAAAGTTTGGCAGAAAACCCATTTTACTCATAGGTATCAGTGGTTACATCTTCGCGAGCATTGGTTGTGCGCTCTCTGGCAATATTGAACAACTTATTGGTGTAAGGATCATGCAGGCATTTGCAGCCAGTGCCGTCACAGTGGTTGCCACAGCCATTGTTAAAGACAGTTTTACTGGTCGAGAGCGTGAAAAGATCATGGCCACCATCATGTCTTTAGTCATTATCGCTCCCATGGTTGCGCCAGTGATTGGCGCTTTTTTGCTACAAATAGCCTCATGGCGGATGATGTTCGTGGTGCTCGCCATATACGGTACTTTTGCGGCAATATTAGCCCTGTGTTATCAGGAAACCTTAGAGAAGAAATATGTTGGCTCAATACTTCGCTCTTGGGGACGACTGGCAGTGATAATTAAAAACCCGAGGTTTGCCATTTTGTTAGTGGTTTTTTCGATGACATCAATGGCACTAATGGGGTTTCTTGCATCGGGATCTTACATCTATATTAATGACTTTGGCCTCACTGAGCAGCAATTTAGCTATGCATTTGCCTTTAACGCAATGTGCGCTGCATTCGGTCCAATGATCTATATGCATTTGTCGCGCTATATCACTGTAAAAAGAATCATTACCCTGTGTTTTATTTTACTTACTATTGCAGGTGTTTTAACCCTCAATATCGGTCATATGTCAGCATTAACTTTTGCTCTTATCGCAGCCCCTGCCACTGTCGCTATTATCACCATGAGAGTGCCTGGTACTAATTTAATGCTAGAGCAACAAACCCAAGACACCGGCTCAGCAGTAGCCTTGATCCAATTCAGTAGTATGATGTGTGGAGCCTTGGGCATGGTTTTAGTCTCATTAAGCCAAGCATCTTTAATTAACAACTTGGGCTTAATTCAACTCAGCGTCGGCTTACTCGGCGCTATTTTATGGATAGTTATCAAAAATAAACCCTTCGTTTCTGATAACTTAATTGAAAATAACTAAACTCATAGAGTAACTCAAGAATTAGCTGAAAGTTTTTTGGTCATAGCTTGGTTCATGAATTTGATGACAAATTCTTGGCCATTTTTGCAGCTATATTTTCGAACAAAATAAGCTCCTCTTCTGTTATTCCATCAGTCATCTGCTCATGTATTTTTTTATCAATTTGAGCTATTTCCCCCATAATCTGCTGGCTTTTGTCGGTTAAGCGTAAACATTGGCTGCGTTTATCTTCAGGGTTAGGTTCTTTCACGATTAGCTCTTGCGTGATTAAAGTATTCAGCAGGCGAGTGACTTGAGATTTATCCCGATTTAAGAAGTTAGCAATATCTATTGCTGTGCACGGAACTTTCTTGTTAATAATTTTTAAAACGCGCACGTGCATTGGCGCGATGTCTAAATTCAGTTGCTCAATTCTATTATGTAATTGACGCTTCAAGCTGTGCACAAGCGGAAACAGACGGTCTAAAGATTTACGTTCTTGCATAACACCCTCCAAAAAACTAGCTGACATTATCAACTTAAAACTAGTTGATATTATCAATTAAAAATGATTGACATTATCAACCAAAAGACTATAGTTGACATTATCAACTACTTTAACGCTAAATTCAACACAGGAGGCTCACATGAGTTCACAGATAATTCAACCACAAGAGATTAATTCAAAAAATGAGACAAACTCAGCTGCGACTCCAAAAACGCCGATGTATATCAAAGTACTCACAGTGCTAGGCATGATGACGTTAATGGGAGGCACATTAACAGGTGTGATGACTTTTATAAATCTCGGCTATACCGATAGTTTTTTTAACGACTGGTTAAGCTCTTTCCTGCTAGCGGCCATGACTGTTATGCCTATCGGCTTTCTAATGATGGTTATACTGACCAAATTATCTGAAAAGCTAATGCCAAATTCAGCAGAGAAAACGAGAAACTTACTTGTAGGCATTAGTATGGCGTTGGTTATGGAATCAGGAATGGCACTATCTACCACTATCAATAACATTGGACTTACAAGCGAGGGAATTATTTTCGCTTGGTTCAATACCTTAATTGCAGCATTACCTGTTGCCCTAATTATGATGATAACGGTGTCATTGACCATCAAGCCTAAAGTGGAAGCGCTACTAAAGAGTTAGCAACAAATTAACTCCGACGTATATAAATCATTAAATTTAAGGTAATAATTATGAATACAATTATCCGTAAAGGTCATAGCTACCGCATTACAGTTGAAGAAATTAACTTACCAGAACAACAAACTGGCAAAACATTAGATTTTGAATTACAAGATAGAGAAGACCTTTTTAACGTGGTCAACAATTTGCAAAAAGGAAGTGGGCTTGAACCATCATTAGCGACTAAAGTTGCTGTTGCAATTAGGCTATTAGGGCCTGTAATGATGGAAAACCGTAAGCACCCATTATTTGTGGAGTTTATGCCTCACTTTAAATCGTTTATGCATAACCTTAAAAGCACGGTCAAAAGTGCAGTGAAGAATTAATTATCAATTTTAGTAGATACTGATAAGTCAGCCTTTGTAAGTTAGTTCTAAGTCAATATGTAGACCTTTAGGAGTCAATGAATGAATATCGCTATTACAGCAGCAAGTGGACAACTCGGCAGCGCCATTGTCAAAGCACTATTAAAAATAACCCCTAAAGAAAACATCATTGCTTTAGCGCGGACTCCTGAAAATGCAAAGCACTTAAACGTTGAGGTTCGCCCTGGTGATTACAACGAACCATTACAATTAGAGCAATCTTTGCAATCAGTTGATGTTTTGTTGTTAGTGTCGGGTATGGATGCGCCTGATAAACGGATAAATCAACACCGCAATGTTATTGAGGCGGCTAAAAAAGCCGGTGTTAGAAAGATTGTCTATACCAGTGTTCAAGGCGCAGAGGAAAATACCGCCTTCTCCCCTGTTATTCAAAGTAATCGCCAAACAGAACAAGATGTCAGAGATAGTGGCTTAGATTGGGTTATCGGCCGCAATGGAATTTATATAGAGCCGGATATTGAATACATCGACAGCTATAAAAAATTAGGGTTTATTGCTAATTGTGCTAATGATGGTAAATGTGGCTACACCACAAGAAGTGAGCTGGGCTTCGCTTATGCATGTATGTTGACTAATGATAAGCACAATAGCCAAACTTATAATCTCCATGGTGAAGCACTCACTCAATATCAATTGGCTGATTATATGAACCAGGCCTTTGACACCGAATTGACATACAAACCTATGACGGTTAAAGAATATCAGCAAGATAGGATTGCTGAATTAGGTGACTTTATTGGCACAGTGATTGCGGGAATTTATCAAGGGATCCAAGAAGGAAAGGCAAATAACCCAAGTCACTTTGCACAAGCTGCAGACCGAGCACATATTAGCTGGGACGAGTACTTTACAGAGTTGAAAAGTCATACTAAGTAGACTATCAGGTTGGTATTAATAATAAAAAGCCCAGAGTTTTCTGGGCTTTTTATATGTATTCTATTAGCTTACGTTGTTATTTTATAATCAATCTTTTTGCTCAGCTTTGGTCACTAATGATGCATTACTGGCACCTTCTGAACCAATGGTTAACTTACCTTGCTCAACAAGCCAAAACCCTAATCCAACAAACACACCACCACCAACAATATTGCCCAATGTCACCGGAATGAGATTGTTAAACACAAAATTGACTAAGGTTAAATCTGCATATTGCTGCGGGTTAATGTTTAAAGCAAGGTAGAAACTTTCAGGAGCAAAGCTATGGATAGCCACTCCCAAAGGCACCATAAACATATTCGCAATACTATGCTCAAAACCACTACTTACAAACATAGCCACAGGTAATATCATTAATAATGATTTGGTTAACAAGTCTTTGGTTGCAAACGTCATCCAGACCGCTAGGCACACTAACATGTTACATAAAATACCTAAGGTGAATGCCTGACCCCAAGTATGATGAATTTTATGCTGGGCAATATTAAGCGCATTAAGTCCCCACTGCCCGCCGTTTAACTCAAACATTCGTGAAGACATAATCAGCAACACCATAATAAGTGCACCGAGTAAGTTACCACTATAAACCCTTGCCCAGCATTGTAGTTGCGTTGCTGTTTTAATCTGTTTTTGCGCCCAAGGAATTGAAGTGAGCACAGTGCTGGTAAATAGCTCTGCACCGCAAATAACCACTAAAATAAGTCCTAGGCTGAATGCAATACCACCAATAAAGCGTGTCATTCCCCAACCACTCGTGCTGCCTGTGGTCACAGTGACATAAAACACAAATGCGATGGCAATAAACGCACCAGCAAAGATCGATAAGATAAAAGATTGCCAAGGACTTTTTGCCACTTTGGCTAAACCAAACTTTTCAGCTTGCTCATAAGTCGTCGGTACTGGTGACTTATTGGTTAACTCGGTCGTTGAATTCGCCGAATTCTGGCGTTCTTCACCGGTTAATTTCTGCATAAAAAACCTCAAATCTTTTTACTCAAAATAGGACTAACTTCGCCATTCAATGTCACTTATTTCAACAATAATTAACCCAGCATTTCAAGCCAACATTTAATCATACAAATAAATTGGTAATACCAAGATTTTTCCTATGAACTTGCCTGTTAAGGCTATTTGAAAGACTAAGTTTTCACTAATAAACGATCAGCTTATCTAAAAGATGCTATAAAACAGTATAGCAAAGCTAGGGCCTGATAAGAAAGCAACACAAAGCTAGCCAACAACAAGCCGCAAGAGTAGTCACTAATGATTGAATAGAAAACTTTTTGCTCAAAAAGTGTTAGCAAGATAACATTTTTGTCCATATCTTATTCGATTTTGATTTAATTAAGTGAAGTTGCATAAAACCTATGCTAATATCTTTTAGGTAAATTGGTCTTACCAATTTGGATTTATAAGAATTTTAGCTAACTCAGTAAAAATATTAGTGGGTTAGCACACAGATTAGATGCCTTAGTCATTATCCATTATTAAGGGTCTCAATTTTTTGATACGCCAACTTGGTTGTAACAGTTATCAACTACCATCGTGTGGCGCATCAACAGTCAATTAACGAGAAGGTAATTACCATGACCGATAAAACAGAGTTATTTGCAAACGCTTGGCAAGGTTTTGAAGCTGGCGATTGGAAAACTGAAGTTAATGTTCGTGACTTTATTCAGAAAAACTACACACCTTATGAAGGTGATGAGTCTTTTCTAGCGGGTGCCACTCAAGCTACTGAAACACTTTGGGACAAAGTGATGGAAGGTATTAAGCAAGAGAACAGCACTCACGCTCCTGTTGATTTCGATACAAAAATGGTTTCAACCATTACCTCTCATGATGCTGGCTACATCAATAAAGATTTAGAAACCATTGTTGGTTTACAAACTGATGCGCCACTTAAACGTGCAATGCTACCAAATGGTGGTATCCGCATGGTTGAAGGTTCTTGTAAAGCATACGACCGCGTATTAGATGAAGATGTTAAGTACACTTACTCTGAGTTACGCAAAACCCATAACCAAGGTGTATTTGATATTTACACGCCTGAAATTATGGCTTGTCGTAAGTCTGGTATCTTAACCGGTTTACCTGATGCATATGGCCGTGGTCGTATCATTGGTGACTACCGTCGCATCGCGCTTTACGGCGTAGACTACCTAATGAAAGACAAGTTCGCTCAGTTCTCTTCTCTGCAAGCAGGTTTTGAAGCGGGTGAAGACTTATCAAATGTAATGCAACTTCGCGAAGAAATTGCTGAGCAACATCGTGCTTTAGGTCAGATGAAGAAAATGGCCGCTAAATACGGCTGTGACATTTCTCTTCCTGCAACCAACGCAAAAGAAGCGATTCAGTGGACTTACTTCGGTTACCTTGCTGCAGTTAAAAGCCAAAACGGCGCTGCAATGTCACTAGGTCGTACTTCATCATTCCTTGATATCTTCATCGAACGTGACATCGCAAATGGCGACTTAACAGAAGAACAAGCACAAGAAATGGTTGACCATTTCGTAATGAAACTACGTATGGTTCGTTTCTTACGTACACCAGAATACGATGAGTTGTTCTCTGGCGACCCAATTTGGGCAACTGAATCAGTTGCTGGTATGGGTTTAGATGGTCGTACTTTAGTGACTAAGAACAGCTTCCGTTTCTTACACACTTTATACAACATGGGCCCAAGCCCTGAACCAAACATTACTGTTTTATGGTCAAATGCATTGCCACAAGGTTTCAAAAACTTCTGTGCAAAAGTCTCTATCGACACGAGTTCAATCCAGTACGAAAACGATGACTTAATGCGTCCTGACTTCGAATCTGACGATTACGCAATTGCTTGTTGTGTTAGCCCAATGATCGTGGGTAAACACATGCAGTTCTTTGGTGCTCGCGCTAACTTAGCTAAAACCATGCTTTACGCAATCAACGGCGGCGTGGATGAGAAACTGAAAATTCAAGTTGCTCCAAAAGCAGACGCTATCACCTCAGAAGTGTTAGATTTTGATGATGTTATGGGTCGTTTAGACGGCTTAATGGATTGGTTAGCGACACAATACGTGACAGCACTTAACTCTATCCATTACATGCATGATAAATACTCTTATGAAGCTGCACTAATGGCACTTCATGACCGTGATGTTCGTCGTACAATGGCATGTGGTATTGCGGGTCTTTCAATTGCTGCCGATTCATTATCAGCAATTAAATTCGGTACGGTTAAGCCTATCCGTGATGAAGACGGTATCGCAATCGACTTTGATATTTCTGGTGACTACCCGAAATTTGGTAACAATGATCCACGTGTAGATGACATTGCTTGTGACTTAGTTGAGCGTTTCATGGCTAAGATCCGTACTAAGAAAATGTACCGCAATGCAGTTCCAACACAGTCAATCTTAACCATCACTTCTAACGTTGTTTATGGTAAGAAAACAGGTACAACTCCTGATGGTCGTCCAGCTGGCGCGCCATTTGCCCCAGGTGCTAACCCAATGCATGGTCGTGATGAGAATGGTGCGATTGCATCACTTACATCTGTTGCGAAACTGCCTTTTGCTCACGCACAAGACGGTATCTCTTACACTTTCTCTATCGTGCCAAACGCGTTAGGTAAAGATGAGACAGGTCGCCGCGCTAACCTTGCATCGCTAATGGATGGTTACTTCATGAGTAACGCTAACAGCGAAGGTGGTCAGCACTTAAACGTGAACGTCATGAACCGTGAAATGCTTGAAGATGCAATTGTGAACCCTGAAAAGTACCCACAATTAACCATCCGTGTATCTGGTTACGCTGTCCGTTTCAATGCATTAACACCTGAACAGCAACAAGATGTAATTACTCGTACTTTCACTAAAGGCTTGTAATACTTCTTAAAATTGGTTGTACTAATATTCAGTTATGTCGTCCATAGCATTTAGTTAGTACAACCTTTTTTTTTTGCTTGTTTGGAGAGCCCATGACCACAGGTCGTATCCACTCTATTGAGTCCTTTGGCACTGTTGACGGCCCTGGCATTCGCTATGTCGCGTTTATGCAAGGCTGTTTAATGAAATGCCAATATTGCCACAACCGCGATACTTGGGATTTAGACGGCGGTAAGGAAGTCACTGTTGATGAGCTAATGAGCCAAATCATCAGTTATAAACCTTTCTTGCAATCTGGTGGGGTCACAGCAACCGGCGGAGAAGCCATTCTTCAGGCTGAGTTTGTCTCTGAGTTATTTAAAGCCTGCAAAGAAAATGATCTACATACCTGTCTAGATACCAATGGTTTCGTACGTAAATACACGCCAGTCATTGACGAATTACTCGACAATACTGATTTAGTGTTACTCGACATTAAACAAATGGATGATGCAAAGCACATTGATTTAACTAAGGTCAGTAATCAACGTACTCTTCAATTTGCCAAATACTTGGCAAAGCGTAACCAAAAGACATGGGTGAGATATGTGGTTGTAGATGGTTTCACTGAAGATCTTGCTTCAGCTGAAGCATTAGCGGACTTTATTGAACCAATGAACAATGTTGAAAAGGTAGAGTTACTACCTTATCACCAATTGGGAACTCACAAATGGGAAGCGTTTGGTGAAACATACTCACTCACTGATACCAAACCACCTAGTAAAGAAACCATGGAAGCCATCAAGGCTGTATTCACTGAACGCGGCATAAAAGCTGACTATTGATAAATTAACGGAAAGATAAATTAACGGAAACGGCAATTAAAGCTGTTCCCAATAACTTTTATCTAAACGCTCAAACGCCATTTTTAATATAAGTGCCATATCTAAATAACACGCTTTAGCCCCTAAGGGTTGGCATGTTATGCCCATGGAACTCATTTTAGTGGTGAGCTGATTAGTCCAATCAAACAGTGTTATTGGTAATGGGTGTTTAGCGCGTAAGCCTAACCATAACAGGCCTTGAATTGGCAAACTGATAAAGAATAACAGTATCGCAATAGCTTGAGGCAGAAACGCCCAGCCATTGACATACACTTGGCTAATAGCAGCCAAGATTGCGAAAAGCGGCATAAACATAATGCCTAAATGGGTTGCCCTAACAACACGGTATTCAGGGAAATAAAACCCAAGTTGTCGAACCATAGGCCAAGCTTTCATGTAACGCCGACCATCACCTATGATTTTGAAGACTTTTACGCTCAACGTTACGCCCTATAAGATTTGAAGTATATATGCACCATAGCACACAGCGATAATTAGCCCCAAATTTACGGTAAATTTATCGGTTGTTTAGTAATTAATTAACTATGATTGATAGTTGAAATAACACATTTCACGTCAATTTAAATTTTGCACGATCAGACTAAAAGGTCTCAACATGTCAGAAAAACTCGTACTAGTACTCAACTGCGGTAGCTCTTCTTTAAAATTCGCTGTAATTGATGCTGTTTCAGGTGATGATCACATATCAGGACTTGCTGAATGCTTCGGTTTAGAAGATTCACGCATCAAATGGAAAGTTAACGGCGCAAAAAATGAAGCCAAGTTAGGCGCATTTACCGCTCACCGTGAAGCTGTTGAATACATAGTTAACAATATTCTTGCTGACCAGCCAGAATTAGCGGCACAAATCCAAGCAATTGGTCATCGTATCGTTCATGGTGGTGAGAAATACTCTCGTTCAGTGATCATTAATGAAGACGTGATTAAAGGTATTGAAGATTGTGCTTCACTCGCACCACTTCATAACCCTGCACATTTAATCGGTATTCGTGCGGCAATGGCATCATTCCCTTCTCTGCCACAGGTTGCTGTATTTGATACTGCATTCCACCAAACCATGCCTGAGCATGCTTACATATACGCCCTACCTTACAAGCTATACCGCGAGCACGGTATCCGTCGCTACGGTATGCACGGTACTAGCCATTTATTTGTGAGCCGAGAAGCTGCCAAAGTACTTAATCAAGACGTCGCTGATACTAACGTTATTGTGGCTCACTTAGGTAATGGCGCGTCTGTGACTGCTGTTAAAGGCGGTAAAAGTGTCGACACTTCAATGGGTTTAACACCACTTGAAGGTTTGGTTATGGGTACACGTTGTGGTGACATGGACCCTTCAATCATCTACCACTTAGTTAATCAACTTGGTTACACCATTGATGAAGTGAATAACTTACTCAATAAGCAAAGCGGATTATTAGGTATTTCTGAGCTAACCAATGACTGCCGCGGTATTGAAGACGGTTATAAAGACGGCCATAAAGGTGCAAGTCTAGCATTAGAAATCTTCTGCTACCGTTTAGCAAAATATATCGCCTCTTACACTGTCCCGTTAGGACGTTTGGACGCGGTGGTATTCACTGGCGGTATCGGCGAGAACTCAGACATCATCCGAGCAAAAGTACTAGAAATGCTGGCTATCTTTAACTTCAATGTTAATGAAGAGAAAAACCTAGCTGCACGTTTTGGTAAAGACGGCGTGATTACCGAAGAAGGCAGCACTGTGGCGATGGTTATCCCAACGAATGAAGAGTGGGTTATCGCTGAAGATGCAATTAAGTTAATCAAAGCTTAATCACCATTGCCCATACGTAAAGCCTGCATAGCGGGCTTTACTTACGCTATTTATAGAGGTCTCTATGTCTCGTAATATTATGTTAATCCCAATTGGAACAGGTGTAGGTTTAACCTCACTGAGTCTTGGGATGGTACGCGCGCTTGAGCGCAAAGGCGTTAAAGTACAGTTCTTCAAACCGATTGCACAAATTCGCAATGGTGATAACGGCCCTGAGCGTTCAACGACAATTTTAAGTCATTCACCGACTGTTAACCCGCTTGAACCATTTTCAATGGAACATGCTGAAAACCTGATTCGTTCTGAGCAAATTGACGTGTTAATGGAGCAAATTATTGCTCGCGCTAGCGAATGTGCCGCAAATACCGAAACGATTGTTATCGAAGGTTTAGTGCCAACTCGCACACACCCATTCTCTGACGACATCAACTTTGAAATCGCTAAAGCACTTGATGCTGATGTGATTTTCATCGCAACGCCAGGTAACGATTCGCCTAACGGGCTAATGAACCGTCTAGAAATCGCTTACAACTCTTGGGGCGGCCATAAAAACAAACGTCTTATTGGTTCAATCATCAATAAGATTGGCGCACCTGTTGACGATGAAGGTCGTGCTCGCCCTGATTTATCAGAAGTATTTGATCATGCAGAAATATCTAGCAACGATACCTCTGCGATGTTCCAACTTCCAGGTAAAAGTCCGCTGCGTATACTAGGTAGTGTGCCTTATAACCTTGATTTAGTCTCACCACGCGCATCTGATTTAGCTAAGCATCTCAACGCTAAAATCATCAATGCTGGTGAAATGAATACTCGTCGTCTGCGTAAAGTGACCTTCTGTGCACGTAGTATTCCGAATATGGTCACTCATATTCGCACTAATTCTTTGCTAGTGACTTCAGGCGATCGCTCTGACGTGATTGTTTCTGCCTGTCTTGCTGCAATGAACGGGGTAAAAATTGGTGCCTTATTGCTGACTGGTGGTTACGAGCCCGAGCCTGAAATCATGGCGTTATGTGAACGGGCTTTTGAAACAGGCTTGCCTGTATTCTTAATCGATAGTAACACTTGGCAAACGTCATTAAACATTCAACGTTTTGACCATGAAGTCCCAGTAGATGACTCAGTTCGAATTGATAGCGTTCAAGAGTTTGTCGCAAGTCATATTGACCAAAGCTGGATTGAAAGCGTGACGCAAAACTCGCCTCGTGAGCACCGTTTATCACCACCCGCTTTCAGATACAAACTGACTGAGCTTGCTCGCGCTGCCAAGAAAACCATTGTATTGCCTGAAGGTGAAGAGCCAAGAACCATTAAAGCGGCTTCTATTTGTGCTGACCGTGGTATTGCTCGTTGTGTCCTTCTGGGTAATGTTGAAGAAATCCAGCGTATTGCAGCATCACAAGATGTTGTTTTAGGTGAAGGCGTACAAATTATTGACCCACTGCAAGCTCGTGGTCGCTATGTTGAAGGCATGCTAGATTTACGTCGTCATAAAGGCCTAACTGAAGTCGTTGCAAAAGAGCAACTGGAAGACAACATGGTATTAGGTACCATGATGTTAGCTAAAGACGAAGTCGACGGCATTGTATCTGGCGCAGTTAACACTACAGCTAATACGATTCGTCCTCCACTACAGTTAATTAAGACAGCACCAGGTTCAAGCTTAGTATCTTCTATCTTCTTTATGTTGATGCCTGATCAAGTACTGGTTTACGGAGATTGTGCAATTAACCCAGATCCAAACCCAGAACAACTGGCTGATATTGCAATTCAATCAGCTGAATCTGCAGCGGCATTTGGTATTGAGCCACGTGTGGCGATGATCAGTTACTCTACGGGTACATCTGGTACGGGTTCTGATGTTGATAAAGTACGTGAAGCAACTCGAATCGCTAAAGAGAAGCGTCCTGATTTAGTCATCGACGGTCCTTTGCAATACGATGCAGCGGTAATGGAAAACGTCGCTCGCTCTAAAGCACCTGACAGCCCTGTAGCTGGTAAAGCGACTGTATTTGTATTCCCTGACTTAAATACAGGTAATACTACATACAAAGCGGTTCAACGAAGTGCTGACCTCATTAGTATTGGCCCAATGCTGCAAGGTATGCGTAAGCCTGTTAACGATTTATCACGCGGCGCTTTAGTTGATGATATTGTTTACACAATTGCGTTAACTGCGATTCAAGCGGCTCAAAACGAACAGTCTTAATTAAGCTTTCTTTCCTAAACTTTGGGAAATTAAAAAGCACTTTCGCTGGTATGCGAAAGTGCTTTTTTTATGTTTATCTGTTGGCTTAACTCAATATAAATTCTTTATATAGCTGCATATCTGGTTGGAGTCATTCGACAAAAAGTCATTCTTATAAGCTGAGACTAAGATCACCTTATTAAACTGTATTAATAATGGATTTTAAGAAAGTAGTTTTGAGTGAATTGCAAGGGATATACACAAGAAAAAAGCATAAATATTGAGATAAAAATAGAAATTTACACAAGACAAATAAGGGGTGTCACTTTTTAACCAGCACTATAAAACATTAATTATCATTAACTTATAGACAAGGCTAATAGTATTCAACAAAGTTGTCCACAGATTTTGTGGATAACCCAAAGTTATCCACCAAACTCTAGAAGCAAGCTCGGAATAGTTAATAACACTAATTTTAGACTATATATTAAGATATGCCACGAGTCCCATTTACAGTCAAGATCTTTATACAAAAACTGCAAATAACTCTTCGAAACTTGTGTCTATGCAATGAAATAGAGATACTGACTTATCACCATAAAAAATCTAACTATTATGCATAAAATTTTTGCCATCTTTAGTGTGTTAATTATGACAGCTTGCAGTCCAGCAGAAGAAAGTCAGCAGGGACGCCTAGAAAAAGCATTAAGCCCTGAACAAGTTTCCATAGGCTTCTTTACTGCCATTTATGTCGATCGAGATGTAGAGAAAGCCAAGGTGTTCGTAAGTCCTGAACTGCAGGATATTATGTCCCATTACCATATTGCATCAGCTGTACAACGCCATGTATTGGGCCTTTCTATGACTGACGTTGAAATGAGTATTGATGATATCGATATTGATTTCTTTCGTAAGTTTACCGATGAAGTTGATGTAAAGGTCAAGGTTGAAGGATTACGAGGCGGTAGCCCTTGGGTGGACGATCGCACGATTAAACTCGTCAAAAATGGTAAACGTTGGACGATTGTTGAAGTGTTAACAGAGAAAGGTCGAATTGATTTATAGCATCAGCTCGCTTGAACATCGCGATTTGTGACGGCAAAAAGCGTTAAGATGTGATTTTTATTGAAGTATCTACTCATGTAGCCCTTGTCTCACGATGCGTTCAACAATCACACCTCAGACTAATCACTGTGAATAACCACCAAATTTGAAGCATAAAAAAAGCAGCTAAGGCTGCTTTTTTTATGCTTGAGAAAGAGCTAATAGTATTAGTTCAATCTACTTATTCTTCTTCAGTAGGTAGTGACTCTAGAACGTCATCTTTTACTTGATAATAAGCATTTTCGTATTCATGAACTTCCATAGTAACTCCTATCAACCTAAGGTCGTTTTGTAGGGGGTAAGGAATGTCTATTATATAGGGGGTGACATTTTCCTTTACAGAGAAGCAGTAGCCATCATTACTTCTTGGTTTTGATTATACCAAGCATATAGTTTCAATCCCACCAATAATTACAAAAAACTTTCAGAAATGTATGTGATTTTTGTAAATAACTCGTTTTATAGTGCTTTTTAGCAGGGTAAAACTGTAAGTCTTACAAAAAGGATCACGAAAACAGCATATTTATGTCACATTCAACCATCTCACCACACAATCTACTAACAACAGGTCTTTTTGTTTCAGATAATAAAAAGCGAATAATATCGTCCAGACTATTACTCGCTTAATTGTCATTTAGGTGATAAATCACTGACTGGTTAAACTTGATTTATGTGCATCACAATTCTTTTTTCAGAGATGGGATATGCCGTACCTAACACTTGAGCAAAACAAGATACGCGATACTCTTCTATCATCCAGCGAGCTTCAACTAGAGACTCAGGTACAGGTTGCATTTTAGGCACCTTAGCGAGTTGAGATGCGAGTAAGTCGCTCACTTTCGCAATGCTTTGCATATGCAATCTGTCGCGGGTTGGATCAACAGGTAATTTATCTAAGCGGTTTTCGATGGCTTTTAAATAACGACCCACATCAGCTAATCGACTCCAGCCACAATGCTCAACAAAACCTTTAAACACCAGTTTATCGAGTTGGTTATTAATATCACTCATTGCAAAAGCAATATCTAAACTAATTTTACCTTTTAAACGCTTTTTAATACGTTGGTAAATCGTCAACACTTGCTCTACTTGCAACGAAATTTGTTCAGCGTAAGTATTCAGTTCCTGTCTTACCCAATCTTTAGCTTGCTCAAATTGCGCTTCATTACGGACATCTAACTTTTTCTCATCCAACAATTGCTGAACAGAAGCCGAAATAATGTCATCAATTAAGAGTTGAACTTGCCCAAATGGATTGAAATACATCGCAAGCTTAGCTTTATTCGGTAACGCCTTTTGTAAGTGTTTCACCGGAGACGGAATATTAATCAGTAATAATCGACGTAAACCAATACGATGTTGACGCTCAGCTTCAAATTCATCATCAAACAACTTAATCGATACTTGGTCCTTCTCATCAATTAATGCTGGATAGGCTTTAACTTCGTAGTTGCCTTTGCGCTTTTGATATTGCTTAGGTAAATCACCAAATGACCAAGTGGTGATTTGCTTTTTCTCAATACCATCTTCCGCCACGTTACGAATTGCTTTTGCCACAACGCCTTGTAATTTATCTTTAAGAGTATCTAAATCACGCCCTTGATCTACAAGACGATGTTTATCATCTTCGATTTTAAAGTTAATTGCTAAGTGAGCGCTTAACTGAGTTAAATCGAAATCATCACCACTGATACGAGTACCTGTCATACGAAGTAACTGCTTACACATTGCATCAAGCAGCGGCATTGAAAACGGCTCCATCGCTTGCACACAAGCGCGGGCGTAATCAGGGGCTGGTACAAAATTACGGCGTAAGTTTTTCGGTAATGACTTAATTAGCGCAACGACCTTTTCTTCTCTTAGCCCTGGCACTAACCAATCAAAATCATCAGTGTCGATTTGGTTAATCAAAGCCACAGGAATGTGAATTGATACACCGTCATCTTGTGCAGCTGGTTCAAAGTGATAACTCACTTTCAGCCCTAAATTAGCCTTATGCCACACTTCCGGGAAATCTAGTGCTGAGATATGATCAGCACTGCGCTGCATTAACAGCTCTTGATTGAAGTCCAATAACTCAGGCTGCTGTTTACGCGCTTCTTTCCACCATTTAAAAAACAGTGGCGCGTTATAAATACCTTGCGGCACTATCGGCTCGTAAAAATCGACTAAGACTTGTTCATCCACCAAAATATCGCGGCGACGTGACTTATGCTCTAGCGTTTCAATATCATTCAACAGTTGCTGGTTTTTAATAAAGAAAGGTTCTTTAGTCTGTAACTGGCCTTCAGCCAATGCACTGCGAATAAAAATTTCACGTGATTCAACCGGATCAATTGGCCCGTATTGCACACGACGGCGATTCACCACAGTTAATCCATACAGCACTTGGTTTTCAAACGCGATAACACTGGCAGGCTTGGCTTCAAAGTGCGGTTCTAGATGATTCTTTTTAATCAAATGCGCCGCTAATGGTTCTAACCACTCAGGTTGAATTTTGGCGCAGCAACGGGCAAACAAGCGTGAAGTTTCAGTTAGCTCCGCCGCCATAATCCATTTAGGCCCTTTCTTCGCCAATGGCGAGCCAGGAAACACAAAGAATTTACGGTTACGTGCACCTAAGTACTCGTTATTTGCATCTTTAAAACCAATATGGCTTAACAGACCTGATAACAAGGCTTTATGTAAATTGTCATAGCTTGCTGCGGTATCATTTAAACGCCATTTTAAGTCGTGTACAGCTTGCTTAATTTGAGTATATAAATCTTGCCATTCACGCACCCGCAAATAAGCTAAATACTCATCACGACATTGCTTTCTGAATTGGCTAGCTGACAGCTCGCTTTTCTGATCTTTTAAATAATTCCAAAGATTAACCCAACTGACAAAGTCCGAATCTTTATCGGCATAACGGCGATGGCATTCATCAGCAGCTTGTTTCTTTTCAATCGGTCGTTCACGAGGATCTTGAATAGATAAACCAGAGGCAATCACCATCACCTCATGTAAACAGCTCATATCTTTTGCTTCAAGCACCATTCGAGCTAGGCGTGGATCTAACGGAATTTTGGCTAAGTTACGGCCTAAATTTGTGAGGACTAACTCTTTACGTTTCTGTTTGACCGCTTGTAACTCTTCAAGCAATAGGAAACCATCGCGAATATGTTTTTGCTCTGGCGGCTGAATAAACGGGAAACCCGCAATGTCGCCCAAACCAATCGCTAACATCTGCAAAATAACAGAGGCTAAGTTAGTACGAAGGATTTCAGGATCGGTAAACTCAGGACGCTGAATAAAATCTGTTTCATCATATAGGCGAATACAGATACCAGGACCAACACGACCACAACGACCTTGACGCTGGTTCGCACTGGCTTGTGAAATTGGCTCAATCGGTAAACGCTGCACTTTAGTACGATAACTATAGCGGCTAATACGCGCAGTACCAGGGTCAATAACATAACGAATGCCAGGTACCGTCAATGATGTTTCAGCAACGTTAGTTGCCAGCACGATTCTGCGGCCGATATGGCTTTTAAACACTTTTGACTGCTCGCCATAGGATAGACGCGCATACAAAGGCAAAATTTCAGTATCACGATATTTTTGTTTACGTAACATTTCAGCGGTATCACGAATTTCTCGCTCACCGTTCATGAAAATCAAAATATCGCCGGGACCTTCTGCAATGAGCTCATCAACCGCAGAAAAAATACCGTCGCTAACATCTAAGTCAGCATCTGTGTCGCGTACCAATGGACGGTAGCGAGTTTCGACAGGGAAAGTACGGCCGGAGACTTCAATTACAGGCGCATTATTAAAGTGTTTTGAAAATCGATCAACATCAATAGTTGCAGAGGTAATGATGACTTTTAAATCAGGGCGCTTCTTAAGCACTTGCTTAAGGTAACCTAAAATAAAATCAATGTTTAGGCTACGCTCATGGGCTTCATCAATGATGATAGCGTCATACTGATTTAAGAATTTATCTGAGGTCAACTCGGCCAGCAAAATACCGTCAGTCATTAACTTAACGTAGCTATCTTGACTGATAGAATCAGCAAAACGCACCTTAAAACCAACCACCTCGCCTAACGGGCTATTGATTTCTTCTGCAACGCGATTAGCGACGCTGCGGGCAGCAAGACGCCTAGGCTGAGTGTGTCCAATTAAGCCACGGGTGCCTAAGCCTAACTCTAAACAAATCTTTGGTAATTGAGTGGTTTTACCCGAGCCGGTTTCACCAGCCACGATAACCACTTGATTATTAGCAATAGCCTCAGCGATATCATCACGTTTTTGCGATACTGGTAAGGCATCTGGATAAGTGACTTGAGGGCGGTTTTTCAGCCTTAGCTGCGCCTTCTCATAAGCCTTGGTGGCTTGTTCGGTTAACTTGGCTAAGTTTTGATCTTTCTTTTCAGACTGAGGCTCTTTATTTAATTGATACAAACGACGACGGATTCTAGCCGCATCGGTTTGATAACAAGAGTTTAGGTATGCTTTAGAGAGCGGGTGTTGGTCCGAATTCAAATCTAATTCCTAGCAAGTATTTCAAAAACTGCGATCCTAGCAAGGAACTAGACTGAATGGTATTAGTTTGAAGTAAACAAAGGCGTAAACTTAAGCTTATCTTGAAGCCATAAAACTTAAGCTGGGGTTAAATAACACTGCTGCATATAGATATTCATTGCTTTTAGCACATCGGTTCGATTAATCGTGCCGATAACTTTATTCCCTTCTACCACAGGATAAATTTTCGGTTTTGCCCCAAGCATTTGTTCAGCTAACTGTAAAATACTGCCATCGGGTGTTGCTGTCAGTACATCAGTTTTCATGCAATCTTTGACGGTTTCAGTCATATCACAGTGATAGCTACTTTTAAGCATAACTGACAAACAATCTTGCTGAGACAAAAAACCCACCAAGGAACCGTCATTATCAACCACTGCTGCCCCAGCCTTATTCTTGGTTAATAGATGCTCAACCGCTGTTGCCAATGACATATTGGCTTTTAATAGCACTGGTTGACGGTCCATATATTCAGAAATTTTTATTGAATCCATAATTTACCCCTTAAGAACTTCATCTGCGCTAACAACATGACCCTAGTATTATTTTTGGTCTTCTTATTCAGTGTAGTCAAAATCCTAATAAAGCGATGATTGAATTAACAGATTGTGATATTCGCTTTATTCACTCTTATCTAATCACTTGCCTCATTGCCCCGACAATGATTTATGAACAATAAAAAAGCATCAGATAACTGATGCTTTAACATTTTCGCAAGTGCTAGCTGATTTCGTGGCTAGCTCCAACAAGAGTTACTTATCTCGCCAAATCATCACTTGGGCAGGTTCCCCACTTTTACGTGTCGCACGATACATGCCTTCGGTATTGAATGGCGTGGCAATATTACCGCGATGGTCAATAGCAATAACTCCACCTGTGCCACCAGCGGTAATTAAACGTTGGTTAATGACTTCATCAGCGGCTTGAATGATTGATTTCTGTTGGTATTTCACCTTAGCGCAAATATCGCCTGCGACTTGATAACGAATGAAGTACTCACCATGACCTGTTGCAGAGACTGCACACACGCCATTTTCAGCATAGGTGCCAGCGCCAATAACAGGCGCATCACCAATACGGCCATAACGCTTATTAGTCATGCCACCTGTAGAGGTTCCTGCGCTAATATTACCTTGTTTATCAAGTGCTACAGCGCCTACCGTACCCACTTTATACTCTGTATCTAATTGTTGATGCGCTGCTTGATAATCCGCACTGCTTTTAGCTTCAGCCATTTTCGCTTTTGCTCGCTGCAGTCCTTCATAACGCTTTTGAGTGTTAAAGGTTTCATTGGCAACCAATGGCACACCTTGAGTCAAGGCAAACTCTTCAGCGCCTTGTCCGTATAGCATCACATGAACTGACTCATCCATAACCAGTCGTGCTAAATCAATTGGGTTTTTAATGTGCTTTACACCGGCAACGGCGCCCGCATTCATGGTGTTACCATCCATGATTGAAGCATCCATTTCATGCTCTTCATTATGGGTATATACAGCGCCTATACCTGCATTAAAATACGGTGAATTTTCCAGTACATTAATCGCAGTTGTCACCGCTTTTAAACTAGAACCGCCTTTTTCAAGCACCACATAACCCGCATCTACGGCTTCTTTTAACTTAGCGCGATAAGCTTTTTCTTGTTCAGGGGTAAAGCTAGATTGTTTGATTGTGCCAGCGCCACCATGTATGGCGATAGCAAATGGTTTGTCACTATTAGCAAAAGACAAACCAGAGAATAATGTCATTGAAACAGCAAAAGCGAGCGATATTGTTTTCATTTTAAGCAAGTCCTTGATCGGTTTGTATCTTTGTAACCATTTCAGGCGGTAATTTCAATCATAACCTTGCCTGTTTGCACTATTCTGGCGACAATAGGTTAAAGTCATCAGTCGTTGATAAGCATTCATTCATTGTTATCCAAATCGTTTAAATTTTGCCTTGTAGTGTGCGTTGCCTTCGTTTCGTTGGCATCAAATTTCGCTTGGGCAAAAGATGATTGGCTAAATATCAAATTGACCGGCGCTTCTGAAAGATTGACCAAGAATATTCGTGCTCATTTAGGTGACAGTCCAACCTCAGCAGTCCAGCGCCGCGCATTCTTATTTACCGTCGAAGACAGTGTCACTGCGGCATTAGAATCTATGGGGCATTACCATGCCAAAGTAGACATTGAAGTCACTGAAGCTGAAAAAGGGCCTTGGACACTGAATGTCACCATTGATGAAGGTGAGCCTACCATTATTGAATGGATCGACATTAAATTCAGTGATGAAATGATAGATGACAACAGTTTTAATCGCTGGCTCAATCAGCTGACCATTAAGCCTGGTGACACCTTGAATCATGGCGTATATTCAGACTTGAAATCTCAACTGGTGACCTTAGCATTAGCTAGGGGTTACTTTGATGCGACTTTTGCTCGCTCTGAAATAGAAGTTAACCGCGATCTTAATACTGCTAAAATTCATATCGACTTTGAGTCTGGGAATCGTTACTTAATCGGAGAGGTTGAGTTTTCAGGACAAACGGTGAATGACGAGTTATTAGAGAAACTTATCCCCTTTAAGCCGAATGCCAAATATTCCACCTCACGATTAAATCGTCTTAACCGCAACTTAATCGACACAGGCTATTTCAGTAGCATCAAAGTACTGCCTCAAGTCGATGGGATGTCGGACACTGAAGTACCGATTAAAGTTGATTTAGCCCCGCGTCCGACCCACTCTTTTGAAGTCGGTTTAGGCGCCGATATTGGGACTAATGCCGAAAACACTGTTGATCCTCGGGTTAGGCTTACTTGGCGTATGCCACAAATCAATAGCTATGGTCACACTCAAGAAACCACCGTGGAATGGTCAACTGATAGACCTAAGTTCCTAACCACTTACACCATTCCTTTGTCTCACCCTTTAGACGATCAACTTAAACTCCGTATCGGGTTGTTACGTGATAAATACGGGGTAACCCAAGACTATAACGAAGATGACCGTAACTTTGATTACACAGGGCAGCTTGAATCTGAAAAACGTTTATTAGGGGTGATTAGGCAACAAAGATTAGACAGTGGTTGGCTATTTGGTTACTCCCTAGAATTTAACCAAGAATTTTATAATCAATCAGATATCGATTACGACCCCCAATTTATTTTAGCTGGTTTCGGTATTGGCAAAACAACTCGTGGCGATAACACCCTTGACCCTAAATCAGGCTTTAGACAAATATACAGCGTTGAATATGGCGACCCTAATTTAGGTTCAGAGATCCGTTTAACTAAGTTAGAAGCTAAGTTTAAATGGATTGATACCTTCTTCGACCGTCACCGATTTGTTAGCCGCTTAGATTTAGGGGCCAACATTGCTGATAGCGACCAAATAGATCAAATTTCGCCATCACTTCGCTATTTTACTGGTGGTGATCAATCCATTCGTGGTTATGGTTATCAAGAGCTCGGTCCCTACATTGAGTATGTTAACTCCGAAGGTGGGATCTCCCGCCAGGTGGTCGGTGGACGTTACTTGATAGTCGGCAGTTTTGAATATCAATATTACTTAAATGATACTTGGCGTGTAGCCACCTTTGTTGATGCGGGTAACGCATTTGATACTGAGCAGTTTGAACCTGTGGTATCTGTAGGTAGTGGTATCCATTGGATATCCCCTATTGGCCCGATTAAACTTGATGTCGGTGTCGGCTTGAAAGAAACGGAAACAATCGATCGTTCTTGGCGTATTCACTTAACCATGGGGACTGAATTGTAATGACAGAACAATCACCCCCACAACAAAATAATACCCACTCGACTAACGGTCATATCCCTCCGGCTAAACCGCCAAAGTCGACTTTAATGCAATGTTGGGGCGCTTTTAAGCTTTCCACCAGAGTATTAATCTACATTCCATTGCTGATTCTTATCATAGTCGCAGTGCTAATCGGTACTCCCATTGGTGCCCGAATTAGTGTGCTACTCGCCAACCAATTTGTGCCCAACCTTGAACTCGACTTTCGCTCTGGGACGATTAACCGAAAATTAGAATTTGATTATGCCAGTTGGTCGATGAACGGAGTGGCTGTTGAAGTTGAAAATTTATCGCTCTCTTGGGTGCCAACTTGTTTATTCAATAAACAAATTTGTGTCGACACCCTGATTGCCAGCGATGTAAAAGTCCGCGTCGCCACCGATGAGTTTGATGATGACCCAATTGATGAATTAAAAGATAAACCACTCACTGCAGACACTGACAATAATAGTGACAATAAAAATGAGAGTGAAACAGCAGATACAGCTGAAATTGAAGAAATAGATGAAGCCCCATCACCTCTCATTTTACCTGTGATAATAGGTCTAAATGAGCTGGATTTAAGTAACGTTAAAGTTAGCGTCAATGATATGCGCTACAACGCATCACGTCTGCAAGGTAAGGCGCTGTGGAATAAAAGTGGTCTACGAGTCAGTTACCTACATAGTAAAGACTTACTTGTTGATATTCCGCTTGGCGATTCAGAAGATGGATCTGACGTTCAAGCCAGTACAGACACACAAGCTAATACCGGCACAAAAGAACTGGATGAATGGGCAATGGCAAACTTGCCAGCGGTTTACATGACCTTCCCCATCTATGTCGATGAACTGATAACTACCGATAGCGTAATGCTATTAGGCGAGCGTGAAGATAAGTTTGACCATATTGCCTTAAAAGGCAGTTATGTTGAGTACTTTATTGATGTTCAACAATTACAAGTCACTCATCAATATGGTGACGCACAGCTTATTGGCGACATCAGTTTAAACGACGATTACCCTATGACGATTGATGCAGAGTTTAATCTGCATAACGTCGCTGAAATTCCCCATTTAACCAACCAAACACTGTTGATACAGGCAGAAAATGGTTTTGATGACTTAGCAGTAAAAGCATCCGCTGCTGGTGATATCAATATCGACTTTGAAGCGCTCATTGCACTCAGTAAGCCTGAAATGAGTTATCAGTTAGAAGTCGCCAAGGCTGATCTTAAATGGCCTCTTAATAAACCTGAGTACTTCGCCAAAGTCGATAAGCTCACCAGTAAAGGTGACATCGATAATCAATCAGTGATTTTTACAGCCGAGCTATTAAGCCCATTTCATCCACTGTTAGATGTTGATACCAATATTAGTTATGGCCAAGAACAACTTACTGTTTCACATATTAAAGTTGAATCTGAAGCAGGCAATATCAAAGGCAATGGTTTAGTCAGTTTTGCCGATGACTTGAGCTGGCAAGCAGAGCTAGAAACTGAAAACCTACAGCTAGAAAAAGTCAGCTATTTATACCAGCTAACCAATCTTGCCAGTGACATTAATGGCAAGCTTGCTACCAAAGGTACCATTGGTGATGATAGCTGGGAAATCAATGTTGCTGACGCAGATCTCAATGGTTCGTTAAATGATTTTCCACTCACCGTCAGTGGCAATATCGAGTTTAATCATTTACTGGCAATTAATGCACATGATCTTCATGCCAGTGCCCTGGGAGCAGAGCTGATTGTTAATGGCCAAGCCAACGCTTTTTGGGATGTCGACGCCGAACTTACGGTCCCCGATATCAGCCAATGGTTGCCAGATGCTAAAGGTGAAATCTATGCAAAAATTGATGTCACAGGCGATGAACAGCAGCCAATAGTCGATGTCAGTGCTCGTGTGGTTGATTTTAAGTATGTTGATATGGAAGTTGAGCTTTTAAACCTTACGGCCAATTATTTGCCGCTAAATCAACATCAGTTCAAACTAAATATGACTAATGATAAATTCACTTGGCAACAAGTCGATTTATCACAGCTAGTGTTAAGTGCCAATGGTAACCTTAATCAGCAACACCTTGAGCTTAGTACTCAAGGCGAATTAGCGGTTCATACCGTTATAGATAATGAGTTTGATCAGCAAAAGCAGTTATTTGACACTAAAGTCAATAGTTTAACTGTGACCAACTTATTAGGCACTTGGCAAACAGATCACCCTGTTGAAATAAGCTGGGATCAACTCAATAGCATTGGGACTGTTAACCCGTTTTGTATTAGTCACCCCCACAGCCAACTATGTCTAAAAGAAACCGGACAATTTGGTCATCAAGGAAATATCAATATCTACGCCCATGGTCAACCAGGGCTTTTATTAAAACCTCTGTTGCCACAAAGACTATCCTGGACTGGTTTATCAGACCTTAATGGTGTTGCCACTTGGTCTGAAACAGAAAAGTTACAAGCCAATATTGAGTTAAACCTTGCTGATGGCAACATTGAATTAAGTCGAACAGAGAGCGATCGCATCAGTGTTCAATACGACTTAATCAAACTCAATGCACTTATTGATGAAGATAAGTTTAAAAGTAGTGTGCTAGTTGAAGCTAATGGTATTGCTGATATCGATAGTGAAATCTCAATATCCACCGATCCAGGCAGAGACTTATCAGGCTTTATAAATGTCGGTGAGTTTAATGTAGGCACACTGCGTGGATTCTTTCCTAAACTTGAAACCTTAGAGGGGCTTTTCTCTGCTGATTTACAGCTAGTCGGGAGTTTGAGTAACCCGCTCGGACAAGGCAGTATTGAATTAAAGAAAGGCGCTATAGCCTCTACCGATAACCCGACATTGATTGAAGATATTAACTTAGCAATGCAGTTAAAGGGCCAAAAAGGTGAGCTCGATGGCAGTCTTACTATGGGACAAGGTCAAGCACAAATCGATGGTTCTTTGTCATGGCCAAAAGGTCAGTTCAGTGGCGATATCAATGTCAAAGGTGACAAGCTTGCCTTTATTCAGCCACCGATTGCCATTTTGAATATCTCACCGGATATAAACGTAACATTCGATAAAAATCAACTTGCAGTCAAAGGGGATGTCGGTATTCCAACGGGTGAGATAACCGTCGTTCAGCTAGCTGAAGGTGGTGTGGCAGTCTCCTCTGATGTGGTATTTAACGATTCAATTTCGGAGCAAGAACAAAAGGTCAGCCCCTATGCAATCGTGTCGGATTTAAGTATTAATGTTGGCCCTGAAGTCTCCATTGATGGAATGGGCTTAAGCGGTAAGCTGAACGGAACATTGTTACTTCAGCAACAAGCCTTTAAACCACCACTGCTGTTTGGTGATATCAGAGTGAGCCGAGGAACATATAAGTTCATGGGGCAAACCCTCACCATCAGTACGGGTGAAGTGCAGTTCTCTGGCCCAACCGAAGTGCCAAACTTGAACATTGAAGCAGTGCGAGAAATCAAAGATGAAGATCTAACTGCGGGTGTCAGAGTAACAGGTACGGCCATGCGGCCTATTGTTACCCTATTCTCAAGCCCAGCAAAAGAGCAAGCTGAAATTTTATCTTACATCGTCACTGGAGCAGGTTTTAGTAGTGGCAGTAATGAACAAAACAGTGCCTTGATGATGGGCGCGGCTCTCACCTTAGGCTCTCAATTTGGTGGCGGAGCAATGAATAATATTGGTTCGACAGCAACAGGGTTAATTGAAAAGTTTGGCTTTTCAAACGTACAGCTTGATGCAAACGATGAAGGCCGTGTGGCCATTAGTGGCTACATTGGCGAGGATTTAATGGTCAAGTACGGTATTGGGGTGTTTAATCCAGGTTATGAGATGACAGTTCGCTATTACATCTTATCGCAACTTTATCTAGAAACCGTATCAGGAACATTGAATCAATCATTAGATATCTATTACAGCTTCAATGTTGATTAGAAATTAAAGTCACAAAAAGTGTATTTAAGCCTTTAAAGCCAGAAAAAACCAACCATTAAAATTAGCCTCAATAATCAGACATAAAAAAAGCGCCGAAAGGCGCTTTTTTCATTCAAATTAACGATTAAGCAAATTTGAAGTCAATATGTTCAACTAACGTCTTGTAAGCGTGACGTTGGATAGCTTGAACACGTACTTTAACTTCTTTACCATCGATAACTAGAGTTAAATCAGTAGTGTAGAAATCGTCATTCAATTGAATGTTTACGATATCTTTTTGAGCCATTTTGATTGAGATTGGCTCTTTACCTGGACCGTAGATTACAGCAGGAACTAAATTCGCATGACGTAGGCGGCGGCTCGAACCTTTCCCGATTTCAGTACGGATTTCAGCTTGAATAGTGTAAGACATGTGTTTCTCACTTAATAAAAAAAATAAATTGATGTTGTTATTTTCGACCAATAACAACTCGTGCTTGAATAATATCTTGAATAATAAATAACTCAATTAAACAAAGCGCGCGGATTTTAACACAGCTTCTTGACCTCAACAAGCGATTAGCAGTTATTTCATACCAATCACTCACTAAGCTCTCTGTCACTGAACAAGTTAAGCTTTATAACTTAATCAAACCCGTGAAACACTTGATGAAGCGTTAATGTTCACCGATGAAGGTTAATGACAGAAATGAAATTTTACCAACTTCTTACTGGGCCGCAATCGACATGAATAAAACCAGAACGAGGGTAATAGCCTACACCACCCAGTTCTAACGAACGAGCAGCATCACGTAGGGTTTTGAGCTCAACACCTGGTATAGCAAGATCCATCGCCATGCCTTTCATATGATAGCTTTTTTTAGCAACACCATTACTTTTGGACGCTAACATATTGTTGGTTTTCGGAGACCGATAGCCAGAAATAACATGTACTTCGTCAGTGTTGCCTAATGTTTGCTGTAAATTATAAACAAACTCATACAGACGGTTATCCATAGGCGCAGCTTGATTCTGCCTATGATCACGTAAAACATGACTGAATAAAGATAATGTATCTTTGTTGTATTCACCTTCAGCCCAGAACTGTCCTTGTTCGCGCTCGCCAGTGTGACGATTATAAAAACTCAACTCTCGAATACCTTGGGTTGAACGACTTGCTTGAGCGGGGGTTGAAAACACTGACGCGACTGCAACACCACTTAAACCTAACAAAACTTGCCTACGGGCAGGACAAACTAAAGACATTAACTCACCACTTTCTAATTATATAAACCTGTGTGTTTTTTACACAACTGAAAGTGAAGTTAAACGGAAAGAAAGGCAATAGCAAGCGATCAAGCCGACAAAATCAGCTTAATTTTTGTACATCTTAGCAAGTTGTAATCAGGTCAATCACTTATAGAAAAGCGTAACGTCACAAAGATGATGAATTATTCGCCACTATTGTTTGATCAATGTTATTCAAATGATAAATATCATTGCGATACTGAGCTAAATTGTCTTCATCAACCCATGCGTTCCAGTAAACTAAATGGATTGGAACCGTTTGCGATAAAGAAAACCACTGGGTTTTACTGCCATCAGTTTGCATCCGTTGCCAAGTACGCTTATCGATGACGACATTGGTAGCAAACCACTCCGCAAGCTCTTGAACTTTTTCAATGCGCACACACCCAGATGAAAGTGCGCGGTTATCTTCCGCAAACAAATCTTTATCTGGTGTGTCATGTAAGTAGATATTCAAGTCATTTTTAAAATGAAACTTATAACGCCCTAACGCATTTATCTCTCCAGGGCGCTGAACTAAGCGGTAAGGAAACGGGCCTGTTGTGACAACATCTTGCCACTCTTGTGCTGTTTTGCTGACTTTACTGCCAGTTAAATCAAATACATCGAACTGACGATCGGTTATATAGCTGCCGTTTTCAGCGACTTTAGGTAATATATCTCGGCGCATTAACTTTTTTGGTACCGTCCAAGTCGGGTTTATCACAATGTTTGATATCTGCCCTTTCATCACAGGCGTTCTGCGATATGAACGACCGACAATAACTTTAGAGGTCAATGCTACTTGATCGTCATTTACTAACACCATTTCAAAGGCTGGTATGTTCACCAATAAATATCGAGAACCTAAATCACTTTTATAACTGGTTTTATCGACAAAGTTTGAAGCAAGTAGCTCAGCCCGCTCTTTAGGTGTTTGGTTAAGCCAATACAAGGTTTTAGGTCCAATAACCGAATCCGCTTTTAAACCGTGGCGAGTCTGAAAACGCGCAACAGCCATAGCGATTGTGTCATCAAAAATGTGTTGGGTTTCTGAGCGAGAGGATAAATCCCCTAAAAGCCATAAACGCTGCGAGATTTCGCTGATAGTTTTGTGGCTATCACCAGGTCGTAAAAAACCACCAGGCTGGATACTTGTCCACTCGTGTCGAGCGTTTAGCCACATTAACCGCCTAATATGATTCAACACGCTTAAATAGTCATCAACGCTGGGCTCAAGTGCAAAGGTTTTACGTTTTACTGAAGCATTTTCGGCCAAACCATCATAGGGTAATACCACTCGTCGTTGATGCCAAAAGCCGGCAACATCAACTTGAATTCTATCTATATATTCTAGTTTTTCAGCTTCACTTGTCCCTTGTAAAATAGCGAGATAATCTTGCCACTTTACCGAAGGTTCAGCCAATGAAATCAACAGCACATGCTGGGCTAAAGTTTTGTAGGTAGCACTATTTTCAGGAGAGGCTTTGGCAGGCGAACTCAACAGAACTGACAACAAAAAGGTAAATGCGAAACCAGTACGTATATAAGTACGCAAACAACATAATGCTTTCATTCACTCCCTCCTACTTCGAATTCATTAATTTAGTATGGCAAAAATTTAGCTACCTTGTGTTACAGACAGTGGTTTCCACTAACAAGTTACTACGAAAGACGGATAAATTTAGACCAACTAAACTAGCTGATGACCACTAAGAGATTAATTGGCTTTAAGAAAACTAGGAATGGTGCAACAGAACTGATATAAACGTCCCCCGCAAAAAAATTTTAAATTATTTATCGCAGTATTTTTATGAATAAGAAGCAACTTGTACAAACCATGGCATCTGACATTGGCATTACACAATCTCAAGCCAAGCCTCAATTAGAACAGATCCTCTTTCAGCTTCACAAAGCATTAGCTGAAGGCGAAAAGGTTTACTTACCTCAATTCGGCACCTTTGAACTTCGTTATCACTTAGCTAAAAATGGGCGTAATCCTCAAACCGGTGAGAACATCGAAATCCCAGGGTTCAATCAGCCTAGTTTTAAACCAGCACCTGCATTTAAAAAGCAGATCAACGCTTAGTACAAATCTGTATAACGGGGCTTTACGCCTCGTTTTATTATCTTTATCGCTTACTTAT
>NZ_VKHR01000002.1 GCF_009663145.1 Shewanella sp. TC10 | reverse complement strand
AATTTAGATAGGTTCATTTAACACTCAGTTGATTTAAACACTTTCTGCTAACTGTACTAAACAGTTTTTAAAGGTTTCTTTCTCACCATTGGTATTAATCAATGCTGCAGAGTTACTTTCATGCAGCACTACTTTACCGTCACTGAAGACGTCAGCACTAACTAATAGGTAGTTTAATGTGCCTGTATATGTTTCAACACGGTAACCAGATGCTCGTGTTGATTGGCGAACCTCAAAATTGGTAAGTCCCCAGTGAGATTTGTTAAAACCATCTGTTAAGCAATCAAGAAAATACGGGACTTTATCTACATTGACACTACCTGAAGCGACAACAAAGAATTCATCAGTATCGGTTCTGTTGGGGGCAGCACATGCTACCAGCATTAGAGATAGTGAAATAGTCAGTAGGTTTCTCACCGTTAAATATCCTTATTTTTGTAATAAAAGGGTCAGAGTAAACTTTATCCTGACCTTTAAGCATTAGTTACACCACTGTCTTTCACAGGGTATTCCATCTCTATCACCGTCCATTTTAGTGTCAGGGCAGTACTTGTTGTAATACATTGCCTCATCACATGACCGCATATGGCTACAGTGGGTTTTGCCTGCCTCACAACGGAAATTCTGTACTGGCTTAAACTGCATTTGCTCAACGTCTTGGTTTGTCAGTACTGGCGTTGCGGTCATTTCTTTATACTTCTGAAATCCAAATATACCGAGGGCTAATATGACTAAGAGAGGAATAAGCATGCCGCTTTTTGATTTGTTATTGTCTTGTCGGTGATAAGCACTATTGGATTTGCGGCTAGAGATGACTGCGACACCTTCAATATTGGCTTTTATGGCTTTGACTTTGCCATCGCTTTGAGTCTCTGAAAAGTAGTTGATTTGGTCGCCAACGACTGGTTTTCTTGCCATGTGTTTGAGTATCGATATATGAATAAATATATCTTTATTAGCTGTTGAATCAGGTTTGATAAAACCAAAGCCTTTGTCGGCGTTCCAGCGAACAAGTTTGCCTTTTTCCATGTTGTTCAATGTCTATTCCTTAGATAATCTGCTGACTATAACTACAATCTTGGCAATTCAAGGTGTAAGTCTCTTTGCGCTTTTGTACTTTGGTATTTTTGCTGTGGCACATGGGGCAGGCTTGCTTCATGGGCGTATTTTTAGTGCATTGATTACAATTAATGTAATAACCGAACTTACCGTACATTGGGATGTAGTTTGTTGATTCACCACAATGTTTACAGCTTAGTTTTACTTGAGGAATGGGTTGAGCCTCTTGATAGACATTTGGAACTTGAGGCTGTGGTATTGGGGTGACTACTTCAGCTGTTGGACTTGATGTGGTTTGTTTATTGCTATTAATGTGGTTACTGATATCAATATGCTGACTGAGTAAGAAGTTACCTATGGAGTCGAGTTCTTGCTGGTTAAAGTAAGGTCGGGTGTCATAGACATTCACTTTGCGCAAAAGCTTATTTCCTAGCTTCATCATTTTAAGAAGCTTATCGACTAAGAACTCAGTTTTGACTAATTGTTCTGATACGGCTTTGGGCATGGTTTTACGATCAATGACTGCGGTACTAGATACTACGCATAGATGCTCCCAACAACGACCTTTAATACCTTGCTGTATTCCAAACATTTTCCCAAGTATTTCACCTTTATGATGGGTGAGTAGTTCTGTCAACAAGATCTGTTGCTGCTCTACTTGTTTAATCGGTGATGGCATGCCTGACCATTTTTGATTAAAGCTTCGAGTCCATTCACCTTGTTTATTAACCTTCACATTGCCTTTAATACTTTTTGATTCAACGAGCACAAAGCCATAGGGGTATATGATCAAGTGATCGATTTGGGCAGTTTCATCATTAAAAGTGAATTTGAGATCATTGATGACCAGAATTTCGGGGTTGTCTTTAAAGGCTCGGCGTAAAAAGAAGGCCACGTTTTGCTCTTGCTTTTGACCAGCAATAGCTTGTGGTGAAACCGTATTTTGCAGGGTTTTAGTTTTGAGTATCATTTATCAACAGCATCCATTCATAACTTGATAAAAATAACTACCATAATAAACAGTTATAGATTGATAAAGCTATTATTATTGATTGAATTTGTAGAAAATAGCAGTCAATTTAAACCGTTAATAAAATCATCCTCAACTACACACATTCATGGTTAAAGGTTTCGCGTAACGGATAACGGCTTTGAGTAAAAGCCTTGAGAGTTATACCAAGGTTTATGGCATACTGGTTCGCATGCTATGGATCATTCTAATTATTGTCATTGCGGGCTGTGTTTTCTTGCCAGGCTTGTGGGTTAAGCACATCATGAGCAAGTTTCAACAGCCTGCTGATCGCTACCGTCAGCAAGGTAGCGGAGGTGAATTTGCTCGCCATATTCTAGATCGTTTTGGCCTAAATGACGTTAAGGTTGAAGAGACGCCTGACGGTGATCATTATGATCCCACCGCTAAGACTGTTCGCCTTTCGCCAGATAACTATTCCGGTCATTCCCTGACTGCTGTGACTGTCGCTGCCCACGAGGTTGGGCATGCTCTGCAGGATTCTCGTGGCGAGTCTTTGTTTTTGATGCGACAGAAGTTGGCTAAAGCCGCTATGGTCGGTGAGCGTATTGCAGGCATAATGATGTTCGCGGCGCCAGTGGTCTTAATGCTTACCCGTATACCGCAGGCTGGCGCATTGACCATATTAATCGGCGTGCTGTCGATGGGGCTGAGCACTGTTGTGCATTTGGTGACCTTGCCGGTGGAGTTCGACGCCAGTTATGGCAAGGCGCTTCCCATATTAAAAGAGGGTAACTACCTGCACGACGGTGACCTAAAACATGCGGAGAAGATCCTCAAGGCAGCGGCGCTAACCTACGTGGCTGGCTCGCTGGCCAGCTTACTCAATCTTGGCCGCTGGATAGCGGTATTGCGTCGCTAATAGCTTTTATCGACGGAGCGCCAAGTGTCAGGGGTGTGCTCGGCTAGTTAGTTAAAGAAAGAGGTTTTCGAAAAATAGGTGGGTCAGAGTAAACCTTTCAAGCTATCTCAAATGGATCTGCTAGTTAAATGCTTCTCTTTCGTCTGGCGTGGGCGAAGCACCATGACTTTCTGTCTTCAAA
This sequence comes from Shewanella sp. TC10, assembly GCF_009663145.1. Lineage (GTDB taxonomy): Bacteria > Pseudomonadota > Gammaproteobacteria > Enterobacterales > Shewanellaceae > Shewanella. The sequence continues at coordinate 153,131 of NZ_VKHR01000002.1, read as the reverse complement.
AGTAAGTTAGAAAGTTAGGGCTGAATAAACATCTCACAGAATCATACCACTTCATTTTACCGTCAGATTGCAACTCCCTTATAAAACTAATTTCATCAGCCACAATAGGCTTTCGAGCTATGTGTTTTAGTGTAGTGATTTTGATAAAAACATCTGCTTTATCACTGCTAGTTGTTTACTTAATAAAGTCAAAGACTGTTTAAGAACCACTACGCATATGACAGTTACTATTTAGGATATAGCCCGATCATTTAAAAATTTTTCTTGAGTTTCATCAAAGGATTTTCAATACAAATGTGTAAAATATATGCACTTAATACACTCGATAAAATATAAATTACTATGAATTGCAATATTGAGTTCGAAAACTTAAGACTACAGGGGATAACGACCATATGAATAGCGTAAAGTGGATATGAAATCTTTGAGATGAAGTGACTTATTTTTGAGCTTAGAATTTTATTGATTACGCTTTTAGAGTAGATAGCTCCGAGGATTAATAAGCTATATAAGGCGATAGATATTGCAATTATGAAGATAGTAAGAGTCCAGTTAGCATTATCACTAGCATAGCTTTGCGAGGATAATATAAAGATAAGTGATGCTAGAGAAAAAAGAACGACGATATTTCCTTCATTTTTTATCCATAAGGGAATTCCACCTCTGGTATAGAAGGTAGCCAGTATTATACCTATAAAAAGCCCCAAAAAAGCGTAATGAAATGGTGCTCTGAACTCCCAAAAAAAGTGGCTATATGAAATGAAGTCGAGCTCTTCAGTAAGAGCTATATATTGGCTGTAAAGTATTAAACAAATAATGGTTAAAGCTATTATCAACAGGAGTTTATTGTTAACTTTTAAAAAGCAATAAATGATGAAGGGGGCCAAAATATAAAACTTAATTTCAGAAGCCAGGCTCCACAGGGATACAATAAAGTTAGAGCCTAAGTAATCTTGTAAAAATACGCTGTGAATAGCTAGATCATAGGTAATATTATGGCTATTTATACTATATATACTTGCAGGCAGTAACAGTACGATGCCAATAGAAGCATAGTATACTGGCAGAATTCTAATACACCGCTTATAGACGTAGCTTCTTATGAAGTTCTCGAAGTTTGAAGATTTGCTAGGCCATCGGTTGTGCAAATGGTAACCAATTAAAAAACCGCTTAATACAAAAAACAAATCTACACCGCTCCAACCATTAATCATGAAAATCACAAAAGGAGAGTCGATATTAATATTGAACTTTTCTAAAGCTCCTTTAACTCCATGACGAAACAAAACTAGTATAATTGCTAGAGCTCTTATTCCAGAAAGGGATTCAATCATCTTAGGCGTATTTGTAATAATCAATTATTAGCCTATATGTTTTCACGTATGGACTTTTTTCTAAGCTTCCAGATACATGTATCTACGATATAGTGATGGAAATTAATACTTTGGTAAGCAATGACAATTAAAGGTAATGATGTGTAAGGAGAAAGCTGCTTGATAGACCAATCTATCCCAGAGTAAAAGAAATAAGTAACGAGAATAGAAACGGAGAAATAACAAAAAACTCTTAGATATCCTTGCTGGCTTAACCAAGAAATAACAGGGTGGTGTTTATCAAATCCTTTTCGAAATTTCTGTGAGTTGTAATGCCATACAAAAGAAATATATTGAGAGTTATGCCATATGTTGATAGCAAGCCAACCAACATTAATATCGATGAATAAAGCATAAGCTACCCAGTATATTGTTTGGTGGCTTAGTAAATACCCAAAATGTCTTGGTTTTAATTTACCGCTACGAAGAGCTCCAATTTGGTTATAGAGCCATATACACTGAAGAATAATTGCCATACAAACTAATGCGATAGCAACAGACATAGATATTGGAAGAGTTCTTACCTCCATAAATAAGAACGTATTTGGATTCCTTGCTGACATGAATGAGAAAGCAGCTATAGGTACTGCATAAAATACTATTCGATTAAATAGTTCATTGCCGCCTTCACTGCTTTGGATTTTATATCGTATGGCTTTTGACACGCCTTCGCTTTGCCGTGTGTAATGCCACCATTGCCAATGTAGGTATATAGTTGATATTAGCCATGCAGAGTTAATATAAATACATGTAAAAACAAAAGCTATTACAATGAATGGTAAAACTAAGGTCAAAAATCGCGTTTCTGAATCACTTAATTGTGATATGCCTAGCCTTGTATAGGTTGAAATGACGTGATGATAACCTAAGAAAAATATATTTAATGAAAATATAAGGTTATACAAAATTGAGGAGGCGTTAGCTATAGCTGCAACTGCAATAGCAAATATAGGCAATAGTAAGATAAAAAATACATCAAATTGAGGATTTCTAAAAGAAGAGTGTGAAATCGCTGACATTAAAAAAATCCTTTTATTTTCAGGGAAAATAACTTCTTAAAAGAGCTCAATGACATTTGAGTTGCTTACTTACAAAAAAGAATACTTACTGTCAGTCTACCATTTTTTTGTTTTTGGTCATTACTATTTCTTAACAATTGTTTTAGCATCTGTTCACAGTGTGCATATCAAACACTCTTACAAATTTGTGTCTTTGCAGCATCAAATGAGTAACTGTCACAAGGTGAGTGGCAACGCAAAATATTGCGGCATTTTCCTTTCCTAACAAATTTTATATCTATGTCTTGATTCATTGATTAAAGGGGACGAAATTTTAAAAAAGAATAAGTTGGGAATAAATGAGGACAGAGCAAACTCTTTCAAGCTATCTCATTATTGCTATTGTATTTTTGTATATGTCGCAGAGAACGACGCATTACTCCGCCACGCTGAAATGATTAAGGCTAGAAACATAAAGTCCTGGTAAGAAGCCTTTCTCTACAGCGATTTATCTTGCGCCAAAATGTAAAATTCATTGCTGTTCTGAGTGTGTACGGAGTTAGTTAACCTATTCGGCTTTATGTGTATTGTCCCTTTGACAGTATTATTTGCGCCGGTTGGTGCATCGCTCGGGGCAAAACTGGATGCTGCTAAATTGAAGAAGATCTTTGCTTTGGTATTACTCTTTACGGGGTTACGTATGTTGATACAACCTTTTCTATAGCATGTTTATATAGCTTGCTATTCAGGCATTCTATGTAACTTCCTAGTTAGCTGTCTGTTTAGCTTCTCACTATGGTGTTTCACTTTAGGAGGATTGGACAAGTGCTCCGGTTGAGCACTTGCCATTAACCTTTCTAACACTGGGTTTATGCTTTTATCGTTCCCTCATCAAGAGCTCTTGTCGAACAATGTCAGCTCCTGCTGTTAATGCTTGTAACTTCCCTCGTGCGACATCACGGGATAACGGTGCCATGCCGCAATTAGTGCATGGGTACAGTTTGTCAGCATCCACGTATTTAAGGGCTTCACGTAAGGTGTTGGCGACTTCTTCTGGTGTTTCAATGCTGTTAGTGGCGACATCAATAGCGCCCACCATCACTTTTTTACCACGAATTAACTCAAGTAGTTCGATGGGCACATGGGAGTTGTGACATTCAAGCGAAATAATATCGATATTAGATTGTTGTAACTTAGGGAAAGCTTGCTCATATTGACGCCACTCAGTACCTAAGGTCTTTTTCCAATCAGTGTTGGCTTTAATGCCGTAGCCATAGCAAATATGCACCGCTGTTTCACATTTAAGCCCTTCAATGGCTCGCTCTAAACAAGCGATCCCCCATTCATTTACTTCGTCAAAAAATACATTAAATGCAGGCTCATCAAATTGAATAATATCAACGCCTGCAGCCTCTAATTCTTTGGCTTCTTGGTTAAGAATTTTGGCAAACTCCCAAGCCAGTTTTTCACGGCTTTGATAATGGGCATCATAAAGAGTGTCAATCATGGTCATAGGGCCGGGTAGTGCCCATTTGATGGGTTGATTAGTTTGTTTTCGCAGTATTTTTGCGTCTTCAACAAACACAGACTTTGGCCGAGAAACCGCACCGACTACTGTTGGAACGCTGGCGTCATAACGGTCACGAATTTTAATGGTTTTACGCTTTTCAAAATCCACACCCGTTAGGTGCTCAATAAAGGTGGTAACAAAGTGTTGGCGAGTCTGCTCACCATCGCTGACGATATCAATGCCAGCTTGTTGTTGCTCATGCAGTGATAAACGCAGCGCATCGTGCTTACCGTCAATCAACTCTTTACCCTGTAATTTCCACGGTGACCAAAGCGCTTCAGGTTCTGCCAGCCATGAAGGTTTAGGTAAGCTACCAGCCGTTGAAGTTGGCAGTAATGGTTTCACTGTATTTGTCGTCATAAGTGCTGCTGTCCGTTTTGCTAAAAGTGTTTTGATTGCGCTTTTTTATTCATGTGCTTGATATTTATGCACTTGCTATTAGCGCTGCTGATTAAAGTGAGTGGTTAGGGCCTGTTGATCTTTCGAGGTTGTTTTTGCAGCGAATTGTTGGTCATTTGTACAAGGCAGAGACTTTGTGGTGTAGTTATTCTACATAAAAAGTCGATAACGCAGTAAAAATGACCAACAAACTCTGCCCGAAGGGTTCGACTAAAAGCGTTTTACTCTTTGTTGAATGAACTTTGCTTAGATGACTAGGCATCAATTCATCCGCCTCGATTAAAACGCTTTTATTTCGAACAAAACTTAACCAGCGAAGATCAACAGGCCCTAGCAGACCATTGCTCTAAAATGGCTTGATACGGTTTGATGAAGTACTCCTCAGCAAACTTACCCTGTTTAATGGCTAATTTACTGCGCTCATCTCGGTCATAAACAATTTGAGTTAATGAGTGATCTTGATTACTCAAGTTAGGTTGATAACAGTTACCAGCGACTGCATTAGCGTTATAAATTTCAGGACGGTATATCTTTTGAAACGTCTCCATGGTGCTGATGGTGCTGATTAACTCAAGGTTGCTGTAATCATTGAGTAAGTCTCCAAAGAAATAGAATGCTAAAGGCGCCACACTTTTAGGCGGCATAAAATAGCGCACTTGTAGACCCATTTTTTTGAAATATTGCTCGGTTAACGACGACTCATTTGGTTGGTACTCATATCCCAATAATGGATGTTGATTGCCCGTGCGCTGATAGGTTTTGTTATCTGAGACACTCAGGCATATTACGGGTGTTTTTTTAAAGTGCTGTTTATAGGTGTCTGAATTAACAAAATACTTGAACAGTTTGCCGTGTAAGTCACCGAAGGTATCAGGAATGCTAAATTGGCTTTGGCCTTTATTATGCTCATACAGTAATACGCTAAAGTCATAATCTCGCACATAAGATGAGAAGTTATTGCCGACTATGCCTTCAATACGCTCGTTAGTTTGATGATCAATAATATGGGTTTTTAATACTTCAATGGAAGGAAACGTCTGGCCACTGTTTTCAATTTCCATATCAACAGAGACAATTTCAAGTTCAACTGAGTAACGATCAGCTTTTGGATTGTCCCAATAAGCTAACGCATTAAAACTATTATCAATCATCTTTAACGCATTACGTAAGTTCTGTTGGCGGCTTTCGCCTCTAGCCAAATTAGCAAAGTTAGTGGTAATACGGGTACTGTCTGACGGCTGGTAGTTCTCATTGAGACAGATGTTTTTAATCGTAAAAGTAAATTCGTTATTCATGATGTTCTGGTATCCCATCTTGTGTAATCAAAGCTGAATATTGGCTATTTCTTTTAGCATTTTGCTGCCTTCTGATAACGCCCAATAAGTCGTTTCAAGTATTTCTAAACTGTGTTTGATTTATACGTGTTTCATTACTTGATGAAAATTGATTAAATTTCCGCAGCAACATGAGCGTTGTTCATGTTGAGTTTTCTAGGAGAAGGAAGTGCTAGCGTCGACTCAGGTTTTATTAATTTTTTGATTTAAATTATGAGTTTGCTGGCGAGTTATTTTTTATTTATTTTCTTAATTCATAATTTATTGACCTCTTTTTACAGGGGAATCATTCCTCAATGTGGTTTATTTAGTAAATATCAAAAAATAATTTGACCTGTGTGCTACACATAGGTTTTAAGATGAAATGAGATTCAACAATATTAATCTGATTGTGAATTAAACGGTTTGTATAGATACGACTTATTTAGAGTTATTTAAGCGTGAAGGAGAATAAAAATGCTGACGACAGAAATTGCAAATTTAGTTGGAGTGACTCCTGAAACTGTGCGCTTTTATACTCGAAAAGGGCTCATTAACGCGAGTAGAGATCCAAGCAATGGATACAAAATTTATGACCAAGCGGCGGCTGATAAGCTGATGTTTATTACTCATGCTCGCAATATTGGATTTAGTTTGAAGCAAATTGAAGAAATTATTGATTCTTCAAGCAATGGTAAATCACCTTGTCCTACAGTCAGGGAAATGCTGAATAACAAAATCGTTGAGACAAAGCATAAAATCGAGCAATACCAACAACACTTAGTGTTAATGGAAGAGACTTATGCACAGTGGCAACTTGAGCCCGACAAGACGCCAAATGGTAAGTCTATTTGCTGCCTCATTGAAGACTGGTCTGATAAACATCAAGTTAATTTCACTAAGGAGAAACCTAATGACAACTAATCAATTTTCTCTGCAACTCAATGGATTATCTTGCGGTAAGTGCGTTGCCAAAATGACGACTGCGCTAAAAAACCATGATGCTAATATCGTGGTCAATGTAAATGGTGCTAAAGATAGGGCCGAACTGACAACAACTTTGACCGCAGAGCTGGCAATTGAGGTGATATCCGGTGCTGGTTATCAAGCTGCCTTATCTAAGGTTAAAGCATACCAAACGACAACGGCGAATGTGTCTTGCCAAAAGTGTGTAACCAAAATAACTAACGAATTAGTGGCACTTGATAGTCATGCAGAAGTTACTGTCGATATTAGCTTGCAACAAGTCTTTGTTAAGTCGGCTGTATCGGCACAAGAAATAGAAACGGTATTGGCATCATTGGGTTATAGCGGCGCTGCTACATTAAGCGCAAACACCGAATTAGCATCAGCTAATTATGATTCAGCGCCTACTCCTGAGCAATTAGTCACTCCGAAAGCGTTAAAACCAACTGAACCATCTCAAGCAAAAATGGTTTCCCTTGCTCTCATTGGGGTGACTTGTGCAAGTTGTGTAAATTCAATTGAAACAGCGCTCAAAACCTTAGTGGCTAGTGATGCGATTAACATTAATTTTGCTAATAGAACTGCAACGATAAACAGTCAGCAACCCGCTGAAAATCTAATTACAGTTATTCAAGAGGCGGGTTATGACGCCACTGAAATTCTTAATCAAGATAATGCTCACGAGGAGAAGGAACAGCGAGAGCGGAAAGAATATAAACGTAAAATTAATCAAAGCATTGTAGGGCTTGGGTTAGGTGTTCCGTTAATGATTTATGGCCTATTAGGTGGGCCAATGCATGTAAATACTGCACTTGAGCAAGTGGTTTGGCTCGGAGTGGGGGGAATGACTTTCCTTATTCTTTGGTTTGCTGGGCGACATTTCTTTACTGGTGCTTGGAAGGCTTTGGTACATAGAAATGCCAATATGGACACCCTAATTGCAATAGGTACAGGCACGGCTTGGATATATTCAATGGTTGTTGTTCTAGGGCATCAATGGCTCCCAGAGAGTGCGAAGCATTTATATTTTGAAGCCACCGCTATGATTATTGGGCTGATTAATCTTGGTCAAGCATTAGAGCTGAAAGCGCGGGGGAGAACCTCTGAAGCGATTAAGAGGTTACTGGATTTAAAAGTTAAAACCGCGGTAGTGATCAGGGCGGATGGTGAACAGTCTATCCCAGTTGAGCAAGTGGTCATTGGTGATCGTATTCGAGTTCGTGCTGGAGAGAAAATTCCTGTTGATGGGGTCGTTATTGAAGGGAAAACAACCATTGATGAGTCTATGCTCACAGGAGAGCCTATATCTGTAGAAAAACAAGTGGGTGATACAGTTTCTGCAGGCACGATTAATGGCCAAGGTAGCTTTACTTTTGAGGTGCAAAAAGTAGGAGCAGATACTGTGTTGTCACAGATCATTAGTATGGTGTCTAATGCTCAAAGCTCTAAGCCGCCAATTAGTCATCTAGCCGATAAGGTGTCAGCGATATTTGTCCCAACTGTAATGATTATATCTGTCGTTACCGCTTTAGCTTGGTATAACTTTGGCCCTCAACCAACGCTTATTCATATGATTGTGGCGGCGACTTCAGTGCTTATTATTGCTTGTCCTTGTGCATTAGGACTAGCCACTCCTATTTCAACCATGATTGGTGTAGGTAAAGCGGCTGAGTTTGGTGGCTTAATAAGAAATGGTGAAGCACTGCAGCGAGCAAGTGAAATCGATACCGTGCTGCTAGATAAAACCGGAACAATTACCCAAGGTAAGCCACAAGTTACTCATTATCAGACTTTTTCTAATGAAGATAATTTACTCGACATGGTTGGGGCGATAGAAAAAGGCGCAAATCATCCTCTTGCCCATGCATTAATGAATTACGCGAAGCAACATTCATCTGAGTTAAGTAACAATGCAACAAGTAAACTGCTAGTGAGTGACTTTGAATCTTTGACTGGGATGGGAGTTAAGGCTAAATACTCCAACAGTTTAATTCTTCTTGGTAATGCAAAGTTACTAAAGCAATTTGGAGTTGCGATAGAGCAAGCCGATGAGCTTGCATTGAAATGGGAAAAATCCGCTAACACAGTCGTTTACGTGGCTGTGGATAAACAGCTAAAAGCCATCTTTGGTATTAGCGATCCTATCCGCGAAGATGCTGTTGATGCTATTGCTCGTTTTCATCGTCATGGAATAAAAGTGGTCATGTTAACAGGTGACAATACTCATACAGCGAAAGCCGTGGCGGAAAAAACCAAGGTTGATGAATATTATGCTGAGCTGATGCCAGAGGCGAAACTTGACTGGATCAAGCAATTCCAGGCCCAGGGCAGGGTGGTTGCGATGGTTGGCGATGGTATTAATGATGCGCCAGCATTGGCACAGTCTGATGTGGGTTTTGCCATTGGTGGTGGGACTGATGTGGCTATCGAAAGTGCCGATATCACCTTAATGCGCAACTCACTTCATGGCATTTCAGATGTGATTCAAATCAGTGAGGCTACGATAAAGAATATTAAGCAAAACCTTTGGGGAGCCTTTATTTATAACTCCATAGGGATCCCAATTGCCGCAGGGGTGCTATTCCCGATAACAGGCTGGTTACTCAGTCCAATCATAGCGGGCGCTGCGATGTCGTTGTCATCAATTACAGTTGTCACCAATGCTAATCGCTTACGTTTTTATTCGCCCAATTCAACAGCGCAAAAACATTAGGAGGCTAATATGTGGATAAATTTAATCGGTATCAGCTTGATTATCTTGATCGTATGGTGGTTTTGGGGCAATAAAAGCCGATAAGCTCTACTGATATTAGGCTTGTTGATGTTTTCGTGGAGTGAACAAAGGCATTTAGGTGTGAAAGTAGATTCGTTATTGATGATGGTGTTTTTTTGTGAGTGATTATGGGGGCGAAGATATCAGTTTTATAAATTGTGTAATATAGTCGTTTTGTACTATGGACAGGATTTATTAGATAGATAAGAGTATCTATTCAAAGGTTAAAAAAGGAATTTATAATCATGAATATTAAATCTTGTACAAAGGTGATAACTGCAATTCTAGCTTGTTTACCTATGCTTACTTTTAATGTGCTAGCAAGCGATAATCAATTAAAAGAATGCCACACCGATAATTGCAAAGAATACTTTAAAGCTTACCGACTATTGACGAAGCGAGGCCATTCAGAAGCGATGGCAACATTGGGTGAGTTTTATTATGCAGGTTATGGTACTGAGAAAAATAATAAAAAAGCTTTAAAATGGTTTCGACGAGCAGGTAAATATGGCGTAATGTCAGCAAAGCATAAGGCTGGAGTCATTTATCTGCAAGATCCTGAACTTGAAGATATAGAGGAGGGGATCGATTTCTTACAATATGCGTCAAACAGAGGCTTTTCTCCTTCATCTTTGTTATTGGGTAAAATTTACCTAACAGGAAGCTTTGTTGATAAAGATTTAAAAGCTGCTGATGAGCTACTTTCATTAGCTTATGAGTCTGATAACTCAGTGGCAATAGATTATGCGGAACTTCTATACAGCCACCCTAAATCTAAAGACCTACCATTAGATAATTTATTTGCCATGGTTGAAAAAGATAACCTGGTATTATTAAATGAAAATGGAAACGATCAAATTAAATTCCCTAAAAATGAAATGGAAACAATTACAGTCACTACTGAATCATTTGAAGGCTTATTTAATAAAAGAATTGCAGTATTGAATAATCAAAGACCGGATACTAAAAAAGGCACAGGGACTAATATAGCAGGCATGACATGTGCTGATTTGTGGGCATGTAGTAGTGAGCAAGATGGTGAACGGATCAGAGATGTATTGCTTTCGGATTGGGGATTAATTGCTCAAACATTCCGTTTACAGTAATTCCCTTCATATTCAATTATTGATACGCAACCATACAACCACTTGAGGCATAGAAGCTTCAAGTGGTTTTTTATTGAGTTGACTAAAACTTTGCTTGTAGTGACTGAATTTTAATTTATGTTTTTGCGGTTCAATATTGGTTAATATTTTCAGATGGTTATGCAATAACATTTAGCTAAAAAATTTAAGGCCATTTATATTACGAATGGCACCTCCCAAATTAGCTCTCTTTAATGGCAAAATTGTTACTAAAGAGTGCTTAGGTTGAGTATGACGTTTCAACTGAGAATATTACTTCTCTTTTAAGCTAATTCTCAGATACATTTATTACAATTAACTTTTATCGTATTTTTACCAGTGAAGAGGGATTTGTTATCAAGGATACTAATCATTCAGCCGCCACAGCTAAGTCTCGTAAGCCTTTGGTTGCGCTAGGAGTCATTGCTTCGATTGTGATTTTAATTGCAGTGGTATTCAGTGTATTGCCAAAAGGCTTTAAAACTACTCATGAGGATATCGGTTCTGGTAAACCCGTATTAGTATTTGTTTATGATCCTAATCTTGCGGTAAGTAACAGCCAGACTGAGCAAATGAATGCGGCGCGTGCGACCTTGGGCGAAGATGTATCGTTTTTGATTGCGAGAATAGGCACGCCAGAGGGTGATCAGTTTATTGCCAAATACCAAGCGAGACCTGCGGAATTGTTAATGTTTGAACCAGCAGGCAGTTTAACTAAAAGGCAGTATGCGTTAATGCAATCTAATGAAATATTGCGCTGGGTTAAGTAGCTATTCATTTATTCGCTAGCATTTTCTGACGATATATTTTTATAAAACTGGCTTATTAGGGTCTGCGCACTTGCATAGGATTATTTTTAAATAAGTTGCAGTTAATAGCAGTTCAGCGATATCGACTCAGTAAAAGGGTGGTTGAATAGAAATATTCAACCACCCTTTTATATATGAACTATCAAGTTTTGGTCATTTTTCTAAAGCTACTTTTTCTCAAGCTACTGACTGGTCTTCTTAAGCCAATATCCATCGGCTTCTTCAATAAATTGGTCTCTATTTTCTAACCAGTTTTCTCTTACGCTCAAGCTGTAGTTTAAATAAAGCTTGTCATCAAATACGGTAAAAGCGAGTGGGTCACTGCTGACGACAAAGCCGCTGCTCATGGCATAGGCACAATAACCGCCGTATTGCGGGGCATAACGCTCAGGGGATTGCTCAAATTTGGCTAAATGTTCTTTGCTGGCAAATAACCATTGTGAACCTTGATATTCAGCTTGAAACTCTGCGCTGCCTTTAACGGCTTTATTTTCAGTAAAATAAGCTACAACATCATAGCCTGTGACAGCATAACCACCCTCATTATAAACAGGTTGATTGCCTAAGCTGGTGCAGCCTAGCATAGTAAAAGCCAATAAAAGTGGCAGTATTAGTCTTATCAGTGCTTTCATTTCAAGTCCCTTGAAGGTAACCCCTCGTTATTGCATCGCTAGCGAATGAGTTCAGCCATTTGATACATTGTCTTTTTTAATGAGACCTAGTGAAGCTAGAAATCATTTCACTTGAGCGAATATTAATGAATGACATAGTAAAGGTAGGGATAGATAGTATTTAAGGTGATGTAAGTTTATTTATTGTAATGCATATTCACCTTGGCTGAGCTAGCTGGTTAATCTGCGTAACATGGTTTCAGAGGTAAAACCGCGTCGCTTTGCTTAGAGGGTATATCGGCGGAAAAATGAGGTAATTCGCATTTGAGTTGGCTTTTAGAGCCTTTATCGCCGACTAGAGTAAAGTGCACGCTATTGCCACATTTGCCTAAAAACTCGGTGATAAGTTTCCCCTGCCTTTAACTGCAAAAATCTACGTTTCACAACCACTGCTTTAAAGCACACATTTACATTTTAATCGTACACATCTTTACCTATTGAGTTTAGACATAATCATGCCAAGTTAAACGAATGAGTCTGCCAGAAAGTGAGTACTAGCAATCATCGTTTATTGGTCACGATGTTTTGAATATTGCTTTTAAAGGAATGAATTATGGATGCTACCATCCCTCCAATAGTAGAGTTCTTGAGTGTATTTGTCTTAGCAAGCTTTGGTATTTTAGGCTTGGTCGCCTCTGTGCTTTTTTACCTGAATATTGGACTGCGTGAGCCAATACTGAATTCAGATAATTATGAACAAAATTAAATTTTTATGTTCATTAACTTATGCGCGACAGTATTCTAGTTTGGCGTTAATGGACTGCATCTTCTAAGGTATCTTAGATATTGGACTAAGCTAACAATCTCACAAAAATAGTGAATTTTTTGTAACTAACTTCATACCTATTCAATGTCATGTCATTGCAATGCGCATTGTCCTTCACTGAGCTCGTTGGTTAACTTGCGCAGCATTGCTTCATCAGTAAAACCACGGCGTTTAGCCAATACATGTCCTTGGGTATCAAGTACTAAAGTGGTTGGGAAGCCTTTCACGCCACCGCTTTTACGTACAAACATTTTATTGCTTTGCTTAGAGGGTATATCGGCGGAAAAATGACGTAATTCGCGTTTGAGTTGGCTTTTAGAGCCTTTATCGCCGACTAGAGTAAAGTGCACGCTATTGCCACATTCGCCTAATAACTCGGTGATAATTTTGCCCTGCTTTTTGCACCAACTGCAATCTGGCTGAAAGTACATCAACACGGTAGGTTTTTCAGCATGGTAACTCACCGAGGATTGACTGGTGCGCAAATCCTTTAATTTGATTTGCGCCACAGAAAGCTCTGCGCTGTTTGATTCTGCACTAGCAATGCCACTGACAACAAGGGTTGCCAGTAGCACTAGGCAGTTAAAGTTTGCCTTCAATGCCAACATAGAATTCACGACCGTGAAGTGGACCATAGATGTAAGCCACATCGTAGCCGCCATCTGCATCATAAAACAGTGGTGATTCACCTTCTTCTATTTGGGTGTAGTCAAAGATATTAGATAAGCCGCCATAGACTTTGATGTTATTGGTCAGGCTGTACTGCACTTTAATTTCCGAAACGGTAAAGGCTGGTGCATCTTGGCTTTTAAGTGAGCTAGGGTCACCTTTGATGTCGTAGCCTTCATAGCCATATTCGGTTAAGTCACGCTCGCCGAACCAAGTCGTGTTCCAATATACTGTTAAGTCATCGGTTTTATATTCAAGTTCAATACCTGCACGCGTTTCTACAGGTGCAATAGAATAAGATGAGCGGAACACATCGTTGTAATCAAAATATTCAAGACTACCGTTTACGGTTAACTCATCTGTCAGGCTGTAACCTGCGACTAAATCTACTGTGGTCACTGATGCATCTTCATCAAGTTGTGACAGAACAGGTACACCGTCTTCATTTTCCTCAAGCGATGCTAGGTTTTGCACGTTTGAGTGAGCGATTGAGAAAGTGCCCGTTAAGGTGCCTGCATCATAGCTTAAAGCATAGTTAGCTGAAATTGATTCTTCTAAAGAATCGACTTCAATTAAGTAACCTTTTTCAGAATCTAGAATACCGTGGTCAGTTTCAAAGAAAGATAGTGGTGCGCGGTAACCGCGACCTGCAGACAGGCGAGAAGTCCATGTGTCGCTATGGAAATAACGCATATCGACGCGAGGTGCGACAAAGGTTTCATCGATTTCAGTGCCAGGCTTTTTCTCATCAACGAAATCAGCAGTGACTTTATCAACACGAAGCGCCATCGCAATTTCTATATCATCAGTTGGCGTCCATGTATCTTGGATGAATATGCCTGCAACGTCATAATCGAATGAGTCACTGACATAGGCTTCAACTTCATGCAGTGCATCAGTATGTGAACGCATTTCTTCAGTACGGACATCGGCGCCGTAAGTTAAAAAGTGGCTGTCGTTAAGTTCTGTATCGAACTTAGCACGAGCATAGTACATGGTGTCTTCTGCGCGGTAATCTATGCCTTCATAAAATGAGTCTTGCTTATGTTTGGCATAGCTGACTGCAAATTCAGATGTGGTGTAATCTGATAACTCACTAAGTAGCTTGATGTAAGCTTCGTCACGATTGGTTTCAATCCACTCAGTGGTTTCCCACGCTTTACCAATGTATTCGTTTCGGACATCATCACCGACGAACAAGCTGTCAGATTCAATGCCATCGTAGCTGCTAATGGCTTCTGAAATCGAACCCACATTATCGCCAATTACTGGGCCGCCAAACACTTCGCTACGTACTTTAGCAATACGAAGATGGACATTGTTTGAATCATTTAAATCGTGGCTGACTAGAGAACTGATAGTGTAGTTTTCTTGAAAAGGTGCTTCACTCACACCATTATCGTCATGGTCTTCTTGATCTTGTTTATCATATTGACCAATCAAGGTAATACCGGTTTTACCGTCTTCAGAAATACCCGTTGCCATACCTTTCATTGCAGTAAAATCGTGCGATCCTTTAGCGATATCAACCGAAACTTCACTTTCGTACGCTTGCTTAGTGACAATATTGACAGTGCCGCCGATTGCTTCTGGTGCAATCAGTGAAGCACCTGCGCCACGAGCAATTTCAATGCGATCAACACCAGTTGTTGAGATAGCGTCGACTGCATAGTAACCAGAGATCATAGTATGGGTTGGTAGACCATCTACTAGGATAGTGGTGTGTTCGCCTTTCATACCATTGAGCATAATACGCTTAACACCACACATTGAGCACTCATTGGATACATTAACGCCGGGCTCATTGTTAATAGCATCCGTTAAGCTAAGTGCATTCTTGTTTTGGATCATTAACTCATCTAACACTTCAGTTTTTTGGATGACATCTTTCAATCTGCCATCTTGCTGAAGTTTTTGACGGACGCCTCTTACCTCAATTTTTTCGATTTCATCTTGGGTCGCTGTTGTTTCAGCTTGGGTCGAGAAGGTGAGTGCACTGAGCACTGCCGCTGCTAAAATTGAATGCTTCATATTGTCAACTTTTGTCAAGGTTAGTGTGGTACTTGTTGGTTTTATGTTGAGCTTGTTAGGTTTACTGGGATGGTATGGTTTCAATGTTGATAACGCAAATGATAATGATTGTTATTTACTTGTTGTGTGGGCTTGCGCACAAAGCTGACAATTAGCAGGGGGTTTTAGCTGATCTAGATCAATAAAAGTGGGAATTAATTTTGCGGTGAAAATCACTTTGATGACATGTTTTGTTGGTAAGGGTAAGGCTTTTGTCGTTATTGTGCTGTTTGGTAAGTTAAAAGTAGTGTTTTATACGTGCAACTATCAGCCTTGAAAAACGGGAAGTCCGTAATAATATTGCGTTTAAATTTTAAGTGGAGTTATTGCGAACGGCCTGTTCTTCAATTAAAACATGCATCTATCGAAGATTTATTGGTTCGGTGTTACCATTGAAAATATAACAATAATTTAGCATTTGTTTTTTTATGTTTAAGCGAACCAGAGCAAATAGTAAGTCTTACAGGGGATCTGGCTGCGGTATTTTTTCGCGCCTGAAATTAGCGATCTCATCTATTTTTGCAATGCTCTTTCTGTTTGTTAGTGGTTCACTTTTTGCTGAGACCATTGATATTCCAAAATTCACCCAAGGTAGCTTAGGAAAACACACTGAATACTTCAGAGAGCAAGATAATAAGTTATCGCTCGAAGCCGCGCTAAAAGTCTTTGCATCCAATAAATTGTTACATGGCACAAGTAACTCAATTTCGTTAGGGATTGATGTTGCACCTGTTTGGATGAAATTCACCATTAACAATCGCTCCCCATTGGCTCAACATTATCGTTTATCTGTCGAAACTCCTTGGATTGATTACATTGATACTTGGCTTATTCAAGATGGGAAAATGGTTAAGCACATCGCTGGTGGCGATGGATATCCTTTTGAGTCAAGACCGATGCAATATCGTTTTTATGCTTTTGAGCATGAGTACTTAACTGGTCAGACTGAAGTGATAATGCGAGTAGAAACCAAGGGGCCGATGGCTCTGCCGGTACAATTTAGCTCAGTTGAACAAGCAATACATCGAGATATTGCTAGTGGATATCAATATGGTGCGCTATACGGGATTATGTTGGCGTTGGCACTTTATAATTTGGTGTTGTTTGGGTTTATTCGTCAGCGGGAATATGGACTTTACGGCCTGTACCTACTGGGTTTTGTGCTAAATAGCTTGTCCTATACCGGGCAGCTACACACTATTATCACCTATGATTTTGGAGCATATTTTCAAGATTGGCTCGATATCTTTTTAATGATCACCTATAGCGTGGCTGGTCTACATTTTGCTCGTGCGCTATTACACACTAAGGATTACGCGCCTAAGCTAGATAGGTTTGTACTGCGCACCACTCTGTACATTCCTTTAGGTATGTTTGTTGGTTTTGTATTTAATCATTTATTCTTTTCGATGATCTTGGCGTTTATATTGAACACCTGCTTTGTAATGTTATTTATTGCAATGGGCGTTAAAGCACTGCAAGCCCAAAAGCCTTTTGCGGTGATATTTGTTTTGTCGTCAGTGACCGCCGCAGTATGTATTACTATTTCGACTTTGGCTGTTGCTGGTGTGTTAGTGCCATATAACGATTACACCTTTAAAGCGATCGAAGTAGGGATGGCTTTTGAAGCGATTTTACTGGCATCGATTCTAGCAAGACAGTTCAGAATGGCGCAGATTGATAAACTGATTGCCGAAAAGTACGCTCGCACTGATCCATTGACTGAGCTTAATAATCGCCGCGGATTTAAAGAACTCACTGAGTCTAAGTGGCAAGATATTATTGAGGACCAGCACAATGTTTCAATAGCGCTCATCGACATTGATTACTTTAAACAAGTTAATGATACCTACGGTCACAATATTGGTGATGAAGTCCTCAAGCTGGTAGCAAAAGCCATTGCCGATAGTTGTCGTGAAGGTGATATTGCGGCACGTTGGGGAGGAGAAGAGTTTATTGTTTTTTTACCCAATACCTCACGGGATGGCGCAATTATGCAAGCTGAGCATATCAGAGAAACCGTCGAAAATATCTCGTTCTCTACGTTAAACAGTGAGCTGCTTTTGACTGCGAGTATTGGTGTTGCAGGCACTGTCGCGGGTAAGTTTGAGCTCTCACCCACTTACCAAGACACAATAGAATCATTGGTAAAAAGTGCCGATAGAGCGCTTTATATTGCTAAGCATGATGGTAAAAATCAAGTCAAAATAGTAAGTTAGTTTATCTGTAATACTTCTAAACGATGGGTTTTAGTTATCTTAAATCTATGCTGTATCTTGTGAGTTTTTTGTAGCTAGTCGGTTAGCTTGATTGTGCCAAAATGCAAACAATGGTGGTAATCAATGTGCGTAAATATATATTGTTTATTATCAGTATGTTGAAATATCCTTGTGTCATTAATGCTTAATAAATTCTAAGCAAATCTTTCATATTTGAGAATTAGCCTTGCCCGACTTTTAGCCGTAATAGGAAAACTCAAGTGAAAATGAAACTTAGCGCATTGTGCGTATCAATGGCTCTTTTAGCGGGTTGCTCATCAGACTCTGACGATGAAACTGTTGTTGAAGAAAGAAATGGCCAGTGGCTTGTGGGCGATCTACATGTTCATAGTGCTGTTTCTAATGACGCTCGCGATACCATGGTGAACATTCTTTATCATGCATTTGATGAGTTCGATATCGACTACGTGTTTTTTTCAAATCACATGAGAGTGCGTGGTAACGACCACCAGGATAACGATATTGGTGAAGTACTTTATGCTGATCGCTTGCAGCAGTATGAGCTTCCAGAAATTCGTTCGCTGCAAAATCGTTATTATCAAGACAAGATCATTACCACTACATTTGAGTGGGACTTCCCAGGCTTTGAACATTACAACATTGGTATTATCGGTACGCCAGAAGAGCAAGATGACATTATCGAAGCTGTGAAGTTATTTGAATATAAGTTCAGTAATGAAAACGGTTTAGAGCATTTCGATCCTCAAGATGTTGCCCGCTGGACTGAGCAAGGTATTGAGCGCTATAACACCGAAGCTGATGCCGCTAAAGCGTTAACTTGGCTGCAAGAAAACTACCCTACAACCAGCTACGGCATGTTGAATCACCCTCGTCGATATGCTAATACCTATTCGCTGGCTGATGTACGTGACTTAAATAATAGTGCCCCAGATATTTTCTTCTTAATGGAAGGCATGGTCGGGGGACAATTCCACCCTTATGCTCGTGGTGATTATGAAGGTGGCAGCGCTGGGTTATTTGGCGGTGCAGATCCTATGGTTGCACATGTTGGCGGCTGGTGGGATGCGCTTTTGAGTGAAGGGCGTCAAATTTGGAATGTATCCAATTCTGATTACCACTTTAAAATCAGTGATGGTGGAGAATATACCAGCGGTTACTTCCCTGGTGAGTACTCTAAAAATTATGCCTATGTCACTGAAGGTGAAGATGAGTTAGCAGTGCTTGAAGCGCTTCGCTCTGGTGAAATGTTTGGCGTAACAGGTGAGTTGATCAACGCATTAGAATTCACAATTAGTGCCAATGGCCAAACGGCATACATGGGCCAGCAAGACTTAGCTGTCTCGAAAGGTGACACGGTCACCGTGGATATTCGTTTCCAAAGCCCAGAATATACCAACCAAGAAATCACTGTCGGTGACGGTATCTTCGGCAGTGCAATTAACCCAGGTGTGCATCATGTTGATTTAATTGCAGGTTCAATAACGGGTATTGTTGATCCATTTTCTGAAAACTATGACAGCACGGATAATAGTGATGCTAGCGTGATTAACAGTTTTACCGAGCAAGATTGGCAGCTTGATGAAGAAGGCTACTATGCCATGTCTTACACGTTCACAGCAGAAGGGAATCAGTACTTCCGTCTTCGTGGAACTGCACTTGATTACAATGAAGAAGGTCTAACTGTTGATGGTGAACCACAAAAGTGGGAGTCAATGGTTAAAGAGGAAGACGAAACGGATCATCAAATCCAAGATCGTGCTAATAAGCTGATTTATCGCGATGTATGGTTTTACTCTAACCCAGTCTATGTCAACGTGAAGTAAGCGTTACAAGTACTGATTATCTATAAAACAGTGCAATATAGAGCAGTGGCATACACTGCTCTTTTTTATTAAAGAAGTGAATTATGAAACCTACATTAGCCTTTCTATTATGTTTGTTATCGTTTTATTCTGTGGCTTGTGATGATCACTCACACGGTCATTCACACAGCCATTCTCATGAACACAAAAATAGCCTCCCGAAAGGTGTAGAGCTTACCTTACCGGCAGTTGCTGAGGGAGATAATGGCAAGGTTGAGTTTGATATTCACATCGACAGTGAATTTGATATCGATAATCTCGCGATTAAGTTATTACCCAATCCAAGAGTGAAATTAGTGGGCAATGGGGAGCAGGTGATTGAAAATCAACTCGCTCATAAAGTAAAAGCGGAGATTATTTCGGGCCCCCGTGGAGCAATTAGGGTCGTCGTCTCAGGGACGATAGAAGGTAAAGCCTTCTTGGTCAGTCGTTTTGTTATGCTCGCTTAAGTTAACAAAGCATGTTGAGGTAACATGGGTATAAAGCATGTGGTTTGATAAATATCGCTTTTATAAAATGCTATAATAAAAGCGATTTAGGCCAATGATTTACTGATTTTATTAGGGGCAATTTACTGATTTTATTAGGGGAAATTTAGTTATTAAATGTCAATTTACTGATTAAATTTCAATTTACTGATTAAAGCACTGGCAATGCTTTTATCCGCTTGAAATTAATTTAAATCTATATTTATAGCCTTCTTTTCAATTCATTCGTCTCAACTCATCTGTCTCAACTTATTCGTCTCAACTTATTCGTCTCAACTTATTCGTCTCAACTTATTCGTCTCAACTTATTCGTCTCAACTTATTCGTCTCAACTTATTCGTCTCAATTTAATACCTTGGTTAAAATAAATTTAATTGTTGAAAACAATTGTAGTGGTAGAATGCGCATCGCAAGTTATCAACCGATATAGACCATTTCCTCCATTACTGGATCAGAGCATTTATGAAACGGATTTTACTCTCCACTTTGTTGGCATTTTCAAGTTCAGCTGTCGCTGTTGAGCCTTTGTTTGAAACCCCTGAAGATATGGAGCCGACTTGGGTCGATGATATATTGTCGGTGTTCGGCGCTGATGGTGAATTTGATGATAGTAAAGCCATTGATATGAGCTATCTACCAACCGCGTATTACACTCCTGAGAAAAAGTTTGGCGTTGGGTTGCTGATGGTGGGTTTATACAAAACTGATGGCGCAACTGCTGAAGAACAGCCTTCTTCATTGGTGCTGAACTCTTTTGTGTCGATGAATAACTCCTATGGTATTGAAGTTGAAAACATGACGTTTTTCAACGGTGGCAAACAAAGGCTGTTACTGGATTTAGAGCTATACAATGAAGCTGCAGTCTACTATGGCCAAGGCATTGAAGATGGCAATATCGATGCCAACCACCATGAATATGAAGAGCAAGCTTATAGCTTTAAACCTCGTTGGATGACAGAAATTGCTGACAATTACTTTTTAGGTATTGGAGCGGATTTTACTTATTCTAGTGCTGAAAAACTGGAGTTAGTTGAAACGGGTGAGCCGGTTGACGAGAACAACTTATTGCCGAGCAACTTCAGCTCAGGTGTGGTCGTTACCAGTATTTATGATTCTCGCGATTATCGTTTAAATGCCACCAAAGGTTGGTTGTTTCAAATTGATGCAGGCGTATATCAAAACAGTGAGTATTCTTCGTTTTCAACTTACAATGTTGAGCTTGCCAACTACATCGATTTAAGCTCTACATCTATTTTAAGTAATGCACCTGGTCTTATCGCTTGGCAAGTGCAAGGTCATTTTACTAATGGCGATGTGCCGTGGAATTTGTTACCTGACTTAGGTGGCTCTAGCGCAATGCGCGGTTTTATTAAAGGCCGTTACCGTGACGAGCAAATGATGATGGGCCAAGTTGAGTATCGTTTACCGATTTTCCAACGTTATGGCATGGTATTTTGGGGCGCTGTGGGCAGTGTCGCTCCTTCAGTGAGTGACTTAACAGATGAGTTATTGGCATCTTACGGCACCGGCTTTCGCTTTAAAATTAAAGACAATATCAACTTACGATTTGATGTTGGTGTCGGCGAAAACGAAACTAACTTCTACCTTAATGTGAATGAAGTTTTTTAATCTAAATCACTCAAATTGTGTTTGAACGTAATAGAAATAGCAGAGAAGTAATGAGCGTATTAAAACTGACAATAGCAGTAAAATTAGTGCTGGTGGCTATCTTGTTTCCACTTTGCACCAATGCATCTGAACAGGATGAAGCTGTAGAAAGTCAGTGTAGCCGTACTTCTCACTATGATATTTATTTGAGTGGGATCCACACGGGTACCATGAATCGAACGGAAAATTGGCAAGGCCAATCTGCTGTTGTTACTTCTACTAGTAAAGCCAGTATTTTAGGGATAGGCACGCAATACGATCAGCGGGCTGAACTGTCTTGGTCTAATACCCGCGATGAGTGGGTTACCGATAATTTTCATCAACTGGTGACCGGTTTTCGTGCCAGAGATATGAAAGTGTCTTTAAGTGAGGACGGCCTTGAGTCCGAGGTGGATATTGATGGCGATATAGAGCGTTATAAGTCTGCTCATATTCCGCTTAGAGATGTCGATACTTTAGCCATTCAAATGCGCCAGCTGTTACTGCAAGGTCGTAGCCAGTTTGCGTTAGTCAGACAAGCCTCAGACGATGTTGAGCCATATCAGTTATATGTAAAAGCTGCGATAACAGCCACGATTGAACCATGGGGAGAAATGACCTTAATTCCTGTTGAGCAATCAGGTGCTGAAGAAGTCACTTATTATTTCGCCCCAGAGATGGATTATCAATTAGTCAGAGCTCGCTATCATGGCCTGATCCTTAAGGGGTTAATTGAGCTTAATCAATACCACTCAACATGTGAGCGACTGACACAATAACTGCTTGCTACTAACTCTTGCTTAAGCTTGCTGTGATAAAAATAAGCTGATGCAATATCAGCTTATTTTTGAACGAACTATGTAATCGAACTAGAAAGTAAATCCAGTTTGAATCGCAAAGCCCATATTCTTCTCGTCGCTGTAGCTTGCAGATAAGTCGAAGTGGAATAAGCTGAAGGTCGACAGCCCGATACCCGCAGTAATACTGTCGTCAGTATTGTTAGTTAAATCCATTTGATAACCCGTTCGTAACTTTACCCAGCTATCTGGGAAAAATTCGATACCAATAGCAGCAATTTGTTGGTTATCTTGCGTTGCATCAAACAGGTTCGACGTTCCACGGATCTCGCTGTAACCTTCAGACTCATTAAGCTGAATATCTAGCGCGGCAACTAAGTAGCTGTTTTGGTAATTGGCACTAACAGTATAAGTAGGGCTGAGCTCGTACTTTCCTAATACGCCTTCAATGATTTCAGTGTCGTAAGTATTTTTGATTAGGTTTTTACCCACCAAGCCGAAGCCATAACCATCCTTGTGTTGAAATGCGATACCCACATCTAAGTTGAAGTTACTATCATCATTTTGGTAACGATCGTCATCCCAATCATCAAATTCGAAGTTTTCAATGTCGGTAATATAATTGATGGTATTCACGGTTTGGTACTTAGGTGAAGCGCCGTAAAATAAGGTACCTGATTCATATTGATGGGAGTTGGCTAAACTAACACCTACTTCAGATACGATGACACCCATTGTCAGTGCTTGAGAGCTAAGATCTTGGTTGATGATATTGCTTGGGTCGAGATCTTCATCTGTAATATCAGCAAAGACGAGAGCGTCTGCGTAGGCTTGAACAAATAAATTAACCGCAACAAGGTTAGTTGGAATGGCTACAGCTAACTGGGTACCTACTTGTACTTGTGCATAATTACCTTGCACCTTTTTGAGCTGATCAATCACCACTTGGGCGTCGGCTTCAGTGGGATTCTCCAAGAACTTGAAATCATCATATACATCAGAAAAATCTTCAACATTCTCAATAAGATCGCTTGGATCATTAACGTGTGCTCCCAGTGATGGGATTAATAAACCGACATTGTCAGTATCTTTAAAATTGGCCGCTAATGCAGGGTTATGAAAGGGGGCTGTGAGGTAATCTGCAGTGCTTACACCAACACCACCCATGGCAAGTGCTCGAGCATCAAAACTGTGGTTGTTTGCTTGAGCTGAAGTGGCAAAAGCGGTAACGATGCAAATAGGTAAATATTTAAGCACATTGTTTTTAGTTATTTTAAGCATTCTCATCCTGTAACACTATGATATAAAATATTATTTTTAATATTGAAGCGGGGGTGGATTTTAACAGGAAATGATTGCAACTTTTGTAAATAATGTACAAATATCAATCGTTAACACGCTGTTTTTGTGAGAGTTTGTATCATGATGAGATAAATCATTTCATTCTAGATTTTGAGCGTTTTATTCAATGGTGAATATCATCTGCTTCATGTCGCTTTTTGTAAAAATTCCGCCAGAAATATTCTTTAGGTCTGATTTTTCCCTGTGAGTAAGCTTTTGCTGTATTTAAGCTTAAGTAAACTACTGCTCTATGATTGTTTATTCAGATTTGATGATGGTGGCACTATGCAAGATAGAGGCGTAATTGAGTATTTTCGATGGCTATTTTATAAAGACCGCGAGTTAAGTTCATGGGCATTTAATATTGTCTTAGGCTTAGTGTTATTGTGGGGAATTAACTGTATTTATGCTGTGATTACTTTTATGCCGCAACATGACTTATTTAAAGCTGGGGTGCTTTGGGTCATGGGGGTGTATATAGGCATGATTATATTAGGTGTGCTATTAGGGGTTAAGTCTAAAAAGCCCCTATATAGCTTTATTGGGTATACATTGATGACAACAGGGCCGACCTTGTTACTCAGTTATATTCTACCTCAAGAAATTCTTCTGCCTTTGTGTGATGGTTTGATATTTATAGCATTCATGCTGGGTATTATTTTACTGTTATCAGCAAAATTTCCTGCTTTGTTTCAATCCTTCATTGCCATACTCTTTGGTATTTTACTTAGTTTAATTGTGACCGAAATAACATGGATGATGATATTCGATTCCTCTCATGGACCTTGGTATTGGCTTGGTGCTTATTTGTTTAGTGCTTTTATTTGCTATCACTGGTCACAATACACTGAGAAGGGGAAAACACTCGATAACGCGATTGATTCAGGAAGTGGTCTTTATCTTGAAAGCATCATATTTATTGGTCGAACCTTAATAAACCTGAGCTTAAAGCGAGATTAATGAGTGTCTTTGATTAAAAGTTATTATCGACATTAAAAGTCCATAAACCATTAAAAGTTTCACTTGGGTGTTGATATAGTCTCAGCTGCTCATAATGAATGGTTTACTTAGGGTATATGGTGTCTTTTATCATCTACCCATTTTTTATTCTTGGCATTTTAGATGGATGATGTTGCTCAGTTCGCTTGTAGTTTATGAACGCTTACTGAGCAATAATATGATCTAAACAGCAATATTTGATATTTATTTGCACAATTTAGCATCAGAATAAAATTTATCTTTACTTATTTTCACTTCAGGAATACATTCGCCGAAAATAGTCTTAGGGTATTCTAACCCTTTAGCCGCCAAGAATGATTTAACCCTTCAAAATTTTACATTAAGTAGTACGAAATTGACGATAATCATCCATGGCAATGTTGAAAATAACATTGTCACTCCTGTAGTTGGTTTAACTTTTTTCGCTGTTGCATCGGGCTTTTTAATGAGCCTTATTCCTTTATCATTAGCGCATTTCGGTATTGCTAAGTCGCTGACGCCTTGGCTGGCGAGTGTGTTTTACTTTGGTTTGCTGTTAGGCGCGACGTGTATTCAAGGCGTGATTAAACGTCTTGGACATAGACGTGCTTTCATCACTTTTTTAACCTTGGTTGGGTTAACTGTTGTGATGATGTTGGTTGCACCTCATCAAGTGACTTGGCTAATAGCAAGGTTCATAGCCGGTATGGCCGTGGCAGGGGTGTTTGTTGTTGTGGAGTCATGGCTGTTAATGGCAAATTGTCCAAAGCAGCGTGCGAAACGTTTGGGGCTATATATGGCAGCTCTTTATGGTGGCAGTGCGGTTGGTCAACTGGCTATTTCAGTGTTTGGCACAGAAGGCGTACAACCGTATCTGTATGTACTAGGGCTGCTATTTTTAGCGACTCTGGCGCCTGTATTGATCCGCTCAGGTCAGCCGATTAGTCACGACCAACAATCGATTAACCGAAAAGAAATTCGCCATATTAGTCGTCCTGCGATTATTGGCTGTATGGTGTCAGGTTTATTATTAGGGCCGATATATGGGCTAATGCCATCTTATATTTCCCATACGAGTGCGTTCGCAGAGCATACTGGGATTTTGATGGCGAGTATCATTCTTGGTGGCATGCTAGTGCAGCCGATAGCCAGTGCGATGTCGACTCGCATGAGTAAAAGCTTACTAATGGCGATTTTTTGTCTGTTAGGTTGTCTTGCTGTCATGGGCGTGTTGGAGTCTTCGACATTAGCGATGATGGGGTTAAGCTTCCTAGTATTAGGGGCGAGCACTTTTGCGCTGTATCCAATTGCAATTACCTTAGCTTGCGACAACTTACCCGTTGAGAAAATGGTGTCGGCAACAGAAATGATGCTGCTGTGCTACAGCGTAGGTTCGGTACTTGGACCATTGTTAGCCACTACTTTTACCGAAGCTGGCAACGGACTTATTATTTACTTAGGCGTGTGCTTAATTACCACGAGTATTTATATGTTAATTAAAAGCGCAGAAACCTTGCCTTCAGGCCACAAACCTATTGCTGGTTAAAGTAATGTGAGATATAAAAACGGCCAATCATTGATTGGCCGTTTTTATGATGTTTTTTGGAAGTTAAACTCTTAATCAGGCTCGATTATTGATTTAATTCCAATTGATAGAAGGTGGCTTGGGTGTAATCGCCTGCTTCCATCCCGCGCCACTGACAATCAGAGCTGTCTTTCTTGGTATTACATTGGTTATAAGCCCCGGCCTTGAAATACATCCAGTCTTTACCGTAGCCTTGGTCTACTTCATGCCCTTGGTAATTTCCTTTGGCAAGGTCAACGCTAAACACTTTCACTTCCTCATTTTCAGCACCAGGATTTTTAGTGAAACTTAAGTGCATCGTGTCATCTTTTACATCGACTTGGTAAGCAAACACTTCACCAAGTTTAATGCCATCTGTGGGCTCAGGTGCACCTTCACGAAGGTTGTATTGGCCAAATACATTGTGACGGATATCTTGACGTAGTTTCTTGCCATTCTCATCCTTTGCGTCTTGAAGTTCTGGTACTGGGTTTAACTCATAGTTCCATGATAAAGAACCAAATTCGTGGCCAGGTAGTTTACGGTATGAGATTTTTAATGGCTCATTATCAGAACCATGAATTTGACCGATAACCACTGCAAAAGCGCCATTCTTTTTATCATTCCCACTGGTACTGACTTGGTCAACGGTAAGCGTCGCTTTTAACTGGCCTCCAATAGCACCATATTCTTTCGCATCTGGGTGAGAGGCAACAACGAAATTGTTTTTTGGCTCGCCATAATGGTCGGCCAACATTGCACGTAATTCACTACGAGTATTTTTACTGTTTGGGGTAGTTGGTGCTTCATTAGGAGCGACGAAAACCAATGCGCCAGTTTCTTTGTTAGTGTAAAACCACTTTGGGTGCTCATAAGGAGTTTTAGTGTTACCTAACTGATATTTATCAATTTCTAGCGCCTTACCTTTACGCTTTCCGCTTTCAGTTAACTCTGGAAGGGTGATTTTCCAGTTAGTTAAATCAAAATTTTGTGCAGGTGCTTTGGTAGGATCTAGGCTAAATTTGCTTGTGATATCAGTTTGAGCTGCCGCAGCTGCAGAGCTGGCAATGATGGTAGCTGTCAATAAACTAAGTTGGAGTGTCTTCATTGAGCTTTCCTTATGGAGCATGTCATTAGTACCTACCTCAAGATACTACCTAGTTCAAAATACTACAATATTATTGTATGACAATAGTGTGATCGAGTTGGATGATTTGATCAATTGAGCAGAATATTATTGAAATACAGTCCAACTCGAATCAAATGCACTCATTCACTTACTTACTCACCTAATCACTCACCCATTTAGCCACTTCCCTATCTACTCAGTAACTATAGCGAGTTGAATCTATTCAAAGCCATGGCAATCTCATGGGTGGCTTGCATAGCACGGGCACTGGTTTTAGTGATGGAGATAAAACCATGCATACAGTCGTCAAAATGCTGATGATGAGTGCTAATACCCATTTTTTTGAGACGGTTTGCGTATGCAATCCCATCATCTCTTAAAGGATCGTAACCTAAGGTTAAAATATAGGTATTTGGTGAGTCACTAATGTCATCTGTTAACAAAGGGCTAGCTAAAGGGAGTGGGGTTTCATTCAATGAGTTGAGGTAATGTCCTCTAAAATAATCCACTAAGGTTCGAGTGAGTAGCAGTTGTTTATTGAAGCTACGATAGGACTCAGTTAAGCCTTGTAAATCAAGCATCGGATAGATTAAAAACTGGAATGCAGGTTTTGCTATAGCAATAGAGGGTAACGCTGATTGCAGCTGCTTTAAGCCGATAATACAAGCAAGGTATGCTCCTGCGCTATCACCACCGACTCCAATATGTTCAGCTTGAATATGTAACTCTTGATGGTGGTCGTTAATATAGTTCCATGCGTCAATGGCATCACAAATGGGGGTAGGGAATTTATACTCAGGTGCTAAGCGATAATCGATAGCAATAACATTCATGTTGCCATGTTTAGCTAAGTAACGACAAAAACGATCATGGGTATTTAAGCTACCAATCACACAGCCTCCACCATGAAAGTACACCAGTGTTTTTTGCGCAGTGATAGCTAAGTCAGCGCCATTTTTTTGCTCGAAAACAGGATAATATGCACGAATTTTGATTGAGCTCGCTTTGTCAGTATGTGTGGTCACAGGGATACTTGAATCGACAACCTTCGCCATTTCAATCTTACTTAAACCCAATAATGTGTCCATTGTGCTATAAACATGTCTAAATATTTTGGGAGGCAATTTATGTAATGGCGCTAAGGTCAGCAGTTTGGCTGCCATGCGTTGTTTAGCTTCTAACTTTGGCGCTTGTAATCTTATCGATGCGGCGCTTTGACTCATTTATTCATTCCTTTTTATAAATTTCAGTTTGAACCAATTAACGACTTAACACCTTCATAAACAAGCGGTTGATAACAGGAGGTGAAACACTACTTAAGCAATGTAACATACTATAAAGCCACCCGACTGTTCTATGGGTTCTAGGTTGATTAACTTGCTTTTGAATCACAGTAATCACTTCTTCAGCGGTTAAATGCCGACCTTGTTTTGTCATCACTGTAGCGGTTTTTGTTGTGTATTAAGCATTTTAGTAGCGATAAATGGCGGCAGCACCTCGCATACCCGAACTCCAAATTGAGCAAGTTCCAGCTCAAGTGCTTCACTGAGCCCTTTTACTGCAAATTTACTGGCGGAGTAGCTTGCTAACTCAGGCACAACATAATCACTGCTTGCAGATGACATATTGATAATGGTGCTAGTGTGGTTTTGTTTTAAATAATGGTGCTAGTGTGATTATTTTTTAAATAAGGCAGCTTGGTAAGTATTGAAACCCATACCGCTTGAAGAAATAGCTTTGCAGTTAGGCTTTAGTGATGGGGCTAATTTCAGTCATAGCTTTAAACGATGTAAAAATATCACCCCGAGCCAATATCGAAAGCAGCTGAAAAAACAATACTAAAACGGCCAATCATAGATTGGCCGTTTTAAAGGTCTTGCAGAGTACTTACTCAAAAGAGCGAGAAGTTGATTAAGGCTGCATTTGCGCTTTAGCCGCTTCAACTTTTGAGAAGTCTAAACCTAATTCCAATACAGCTTCTTTAATAAGCCCTGGATTTTGCATTACCATTGCCATTAACTGCTGCAGTTTTTCTGCAGGGATACCCAATTGACCGATGATGTTCATCGCCATCATAGGGTTTTGCGTTAATGCTTGGAACACTTCACTGATTTTATCTTCACTGACACTGTGTTCTTTTAATAGAGCAATAATAGGGTTCATTGCGTTACCTTCATTTCAATTGAGTCAAATATTAAGCTTATATTACCATTTAACCTCAAAGAGGGTGAATGAAAAATATCTAGGCCAAAATTCTAGGGCCTGTTGATCTTTCGAGGTTGTTTTTGCAGCGAATTGTTGGTCATTTGTACAAGGCAGAGACTTTGTGGTGTAATTATTCTACATAAAAAGTTGATAACACAGTAAAAATGACCAACAAACGCTGCCCGAAGGGGTCGACTAAAAGCGTTTTACTCTTTGTTGAATGAACTTTGCTTAGATCACTAGGCATCAATTCATTCGCCTCGATTAAAACGCTTTTATTTCGAACAAAACTTAACCAGCAAAGATCAACAGGCCCTAGCGTTAAACTAAATTCAGCACCCAGCCCATAATGGTAAATGACACCAATAAAAGACTGAAAATAAGTGCCAGAAGTCGCCACTGCATTACTTGTTTAAGCATAATAAATTCAGGGAAACTGGCAGCAACGGTGCTCATGCAAAATGCCAGTGTAGTGCCTAAAGGTACCCCTTGAATGAGTAAGCTTTCAAGCACAGGGATCACTCCAGTTGCATTGGCATAAAGTGGAATGCCCATGATGACAGCGGCTGGTACTGACCACCATTGACCGTCGCCTAAATTAGCCTCTAACCAACCTGCTGGAACAAATCCGTGTAAAGCAGCCCCTAAACCTACGCCAATAATGACCCATTTCCACACTCGGCCAAAAATTTCACCCGTTTCAGATTTGGCAAATTGATGGCGTTGTTGCCAAGTGACCTTTGCAGGAGGCTCGTCTGTTTCAGATGCAGTGTCAGATGCAGTTTTTTGCTCAGCTGAGGCCTGACCCATGGCATAGGCTTTTGCTGCTAAGGGTTGCAGCCAACGTTCAGCTTTTAATAAATCGAGTAATGCACCGCCTAAGATACCAATGGCGATACCAGTAAAGGCATAAATTAAGGTGACTTTGAGTCCCAATAAACTGAACAATAATAGGATGGCGACTTCATTGATCAGTGGTGATGTCAGTAAAAACGCCATGGTGATCCCAATCGGGATCCCAGCCGAAGTAAAGCCCAAAAACACTGGGATACTCGAACAAGAGCAAAACGGCGTAATTGCGCCAAACCCAGCGCCAAGACCATAACCCACTACCTTAGGTTTACCCGATAAGTAACCCCTTACTCGCTCAACATCAAGGGATGCTCTAAGCCAACCAATGGCGTAAATCATCACTACAAGTAAAGCAAATATCTTGGTGGTGTCTTCCACAAAAAAGTGAACGGCTTGACCAAGCTGAGTTTGATTTGATAACGCTAAAATGTCGTATACAAGCCAATCGGCAAATACTGAGAACCAAGCAAACATTGGCTACCTCATTAACGGAATTAAGTAATACCAGCAGTAATAACACCCTGCAGCGATGAAAATAGCCCCAGATAAACGTCGAGAGACTTTTTCGATTACGGTCATTTGTTGAAATAGCGACGCGACTTTTACTGTGCCCAGTTGTAGCAAGAGCGCAATAATAAGCACTGGTAAAGCAGTCCCTATTCCATAGGCGGCAGGAAGCCAAAAACTAGATTGCTGCGCCATGGCCAAAGGTAATAGAGAAGCAAAAAATAGTGCAGCAGAGGTTGGGCAAAATGACAGTGCAAAAATACCGCCTAAGCTAAATGCCCCGATCTGCCCACGTTTTGCTAAGCGCTGCTGCAATTGATTTGATATCGACCAGTTAGATGTGGGTAGGCTTACCCAGCCAAGTAAACAAGCCCCTACAAATAACAATACCGGACCTAATACCATGTTCATTTGGGTCTGCAAAAAGTTTGATATCTGCGGCGCAGACATCGCACTGTGTAGCAGCAATGCCGCTAAAACTATGTAACTTAACATTCGCCCAGCACTGTAGGATGCGCCCATTAACATTGACTGTGTTGGCTTTTCCACTTGCTTACTAAGAAAAGAGACTGCAGCAATATTGGTGGCCAGTGGGCACGGTGAAATGGAGGTTAACACCCCAAACCACAGTGCACTGCTTAATACCAACATCCACTCAACCATGGGGTAATGATCCGTTGGTGTTATCACGGCTTGTTTGGCGAGTGTCGGTTAGTTCACCAATTTGTTGATATAAGTAGTTTTGAAAGTCTTGCTTGTCGGTCACTAACTCCCAAACGCGATCTAAGCGGCGATATTGCATTGTTTCGCCATGTTCCTCGATAGCGATAACGACTGAGCGAGTGATTAGTTGAAAGTCTTCAATGAAGTGGCTGTTTCCTCTGGCTTCAAGGTTTACTGTGGTCAGTTCAACATCACCTTGTGCAATTTGATCTGCAAAGCCCGTATTGATTGCTTGGGTGGTATATTTTTCGATGAGTTCACATGAAGTGCAGCGGACATTACCGTGGAAGTAGTAAACTTTAAGTACTTGCTGATCTGCCATTTCGACAGCGGGTGGTGCGATGGCGAGATCAGTTGCTTGAGCTTGTAGTTGAATTTGCATAACTGCAAAGCTACAAAAAACGGCGAGTGGTAGAAACCATTTGGAGAATGTGGTGCGAATATTCATGACTTATCCTATTAAATGCAACTGAATAGCTAATTGGCTTGAGTGAGGAGTTGTTCGATTTCAGTCGTTGAAGGCACTGTGCCAGCAGTCATTACTTTTCCATTAATCACAATGGCAGGGGTAGACATCACCCCATAATCTAAAATGATGGCCATGTCGGTAACTTTCTCTACTTCAGCATCAACACCTAAACGCGATGCAATTGCGGTGACTTCATTGGCTAAGTTGGTACATTTTTTACAGCCACTTCCTAGTATTTCAATTTTCATCTTTAATTCCTCTACTGCTTATCTTAGGAACAGGTTAATCACCGAATTGAGTTAATTAACCGGAGTATTAATCATGGTTTGTTGAGCTGATTGTTTACTGCGCTGATTGTTACTGAACTGGTGCGTTAAGCTTTTAGCAGCGCAGCTTGTTTTTTAGCGTTTTTTTCAATGACAGTTTCTACACAGTCAAACATTTTCAGCAGGCAGGGAGTTTCGAGGCGGTAAATGATATTTTTGCCTTCTCGTCGACTACTGATTATCCCTGCTTGCTTTAGAACAGATAGGTGTTTTGATACGGTAGAAATATCGGCATTAACCCCATCGGTTAAGTCGCAAACACAACGTTCTTGCTGTTGTAGCTGCTCTAAAATCCATAAACGAGTAGGGTGAGCTAACGCTTTGAGAACACCAGAGCGGGCATCAAGTCTTAACTGTTCTTGTTCTGTCATTTCAATGTCCTTCAAGATCGACTAATGAAAAAATTTGATCTTGTAAAAGTTATTTTGTCATTTGGCAAAATAGCCAAATGTATTTGGTAAGACAAACAAATTGGCAATAATTTGTTCGTTTTTATGATCTTTGTATCATTTTGATACCAAAGCGTTAGCTGAATAAATATCAATCAATACATTAGCTTTAGCGAATTTATGGACTCGATAGGTACGTTATAAATAGATAATACTGGAGTGATTGTGGCTGATAGGGTGGCAATGTCGATGACCATGATGTTTTCGGTGTTTATTGCATTTTTACCCGTTGACTATTACCCGCTGACTTATGGCCGCGCCATTTGTTACAGAAATCGGCACGGTGGCTTCACTTTCACCGCGTTGTTGGCTTTGCCCATCAAACTGCTTAATCGTGACGGCTACGTGGTGGTGAGTTTCGATTCACGCAATATCGCGACTTATAAAGCCTTATATGATGGGCAGGAGCTAGCAGCAGATGAAATGCGCTTACAGTATCGAGTCAGAGACGGCAGGATTAAATTTGCGGTCAATGCGTTTTTCTTTCAAGAAGGTCACGCCAGTGTCTATGAAGCTGCAAAATATGGTGAGTTCAGGGTCAATCAACAGGGTGAAGTGCTATTAACCAATATATTTGATGCTGAGCTGAATAAGCTTGAACCTCAAATCGCAGCAGAAGAGTAGCGCTGTTGGTTATGGCTTTACCATTCATCAGCATGCTATTTATAAAACGCATTTAAAAATAATCTTAAGATTTCAATCTTTATTATCTCCCGTTACGTATGGTTAATTATTGATTTAATGAATGAAATAATTAAAGGATTTTAAAATGCGTGCCATATTGATGTTAGTGGTGGTATTGCTGCTGAGTGCATGCAGTACCACTTACCCAAATCAGCAGGTAACGGGACAGGTGTTTCCGTCGGTGTCTGGTGAGAGTTTAGCGCAAACTACGATGAGCTTTCCTGAGGATGTGAGTGGCCAAGTGACCCTGTTGTTAATTGGCTACAAGCAAGACTCACAATTTGATATTGACCGTTGGCTGATTGGTTTGGACATGACTCAAACCCAAGTTGCGGTGTATGAGTTGCCGACGATTCAAGGCATGTTTCCTAGAATGTTCAGTACTTTAATCGATAATGGCATGCGTGCGGGCATTCCAAAACCATTATGGAAAGGCGTGGTAACCATTTATGAAGATGGCGAACAAGTGCAAGCCTTTACCGGTAATGAAAACCCGAATAATACTCGGGTGGTATTGCTAAATACTGAGGGGAAAATCATCTATTTTTATGACCAAGGTTTTTCAGTCGCTGCATTAAATGAATTGAGGGCAAAGCTAGAACTTTAAAGAGTGCAATCAGCCTAGTTATTCAACATTCTATTTGCGGTGATTTTTGATGCATTTAGCTGTCAACTATGTGAACGTTTTTAAGTAAAAGACGGGTTTTAGTTGCAACTTACCCCCCCCCTGCTGTTCACGTGGCTGTAACAGCTGTTGGTAATTGTTGGGCGCGTTTTTTGTTATATCAAGCTTTCATCGATTGATTCGTCAATTTATTTTAGTCGATACGATTGTAAAAATTGATATTTTTTAATCGCTTATGATTTCACTGTTAATCATAGCTCCACTATTATCAAACATCTCCATTTCAAGCATTCTTTAACAGGTATAATTAATGGGTTATGTAACACTCATCATTAAAGGATTCAGCTATGAATTTATTTTTAAAGACCACAATTGCATGCTGTATCAGTGCAGCACTAATAGGCTGTGGTAGTGACAGTTCTGACTCTGAACCTACGACTGCTAAAGTGTCATTTTCTATAGCTGATGCTCCAGTAGATAGCGCATTAGAAGTCAATGTGACTTATCAATCAATTACATTAAAACGCAATGGTGAAGATGACATCGAACTGCCATTGGTTGATGAAGAGGGTAATGAAACTCCTCAGCAAATCAATTTATTAGATTATCAAAATGGTGACAGCTTATTAATTCTTTCTGAAGTCGAGTTACCTGTAGGTGATTATCAAGAACTGATAATTAATACCCAAGGCTGTCCACAAAATCAAAATGGCTCCACAGAAGACTGTAATGTTGTTGAAGAAGATGGTTCAATTTTACCGCTTAAAACACCGAGTAATAAGCTAAGACTTGGTGGATTCACCGTTTCTGTTGAGGCAACTCAGGCTTATACGATTGATTTTAATTTAAGAAAATCACTCGTTAGCACTGCCAATGAATCGAGTTATAACCTCAAGCCTCACGGTGTCACTATTGTCGATAATCAATCTGTAGGCTCAATTTTCGGCTCTGTTGATGCAAACTTATTTATGGCTGGGGAAACCTGTGAAGCAGATACTGGCAATGTAGTGTATTTATACGCTGGCTTAGTCGATGAAACTTCGGTACTTGGTGATGAATTCGATCCTGACGTCGATAATAATGTACCAGAAGATGTGGTCGCGCCTTATGCATCTAAAATGTTGCAACTGGACGACAGTACAGATTTATACAGCTACAGCTTTAACTTTTTACCTGCAGGTGACTATACGCTAGCATTTAGCTGTAGCGCTGTGAACGACGATCCTGAATATTATGATGAAATCATGATTGCTGATCCCGCAGAGCAAACAAAGCAAACGCCACTTGCTGAAGGTGAGAACTTGATGATCGATTTTGCTGAAATAGTTGAGTAATTCGAGCACGATAGATCTAGATTGCTTATTCAAATTAAGCACTTCGTTTACAAATAGATTAAACCATCAGCTTTAAAAAATCTGAAATATACAAATGCCGTTCACTTAAGGTGAACGGCATTTTTTATATTGCGTTTTTATAGAAGGTTAGCTATTGATTTTGTATGCATACTTAATGTTTTTTATCCACTAATCACTATTCAATCACACAGCTTAAGCTTTATTTAATTGTTAACCATGACAATGGATTTATGTTGATGTAACAAGGGTGATGGTTGTCCCGTTCTCTCGGTGTTAATTCGATTAACATTCATCGCTAGCTTTACTTACTGCCGCAATTTACTAATGATGGCAGCGGAAGAAAAATAACAATAACTAGATCAAGGAGACCTCTCGTGAAGAAAGTCGGGATAGTGCTTATGTGCTTGTTGATGCCCGCAGCATCAATGGCTGCAGAGCAAGTCAAATTAACTCAATCAGTTCAAAAAGCAGCGCAAGATACCACATTATCAGTGGATGTGTTGTGGAAGCTAAGCCGAATAGGCAATCCAATTATTTCACCAAACGGTGAGTTTATCATTGCGCCTGTAACCCAATACGATGTGCCAGAAGACAAAGGTGCGATTCAACTATGGTTGTTTGATAAAGACGGTAAAGGCCAACGCCCTTTAACAGCTAAAGGGCTGAGAGCGAGCGAACCGACTTTTTCACCTGACGGTAAGACATTAGCCTTTGTTAGCAAGCGCGATAAAGACGAAGCTGGCCAAGTGTATTTATTACCAATGGACAAAGCAGGTGAGGCGCAGCGCTTAACTGAAGTGCCTGGTGGCGTTAAAGGCATTAAGTGGGTTGGTGACAATATTTACTTTATTAGTAACGTGTTCCCAAATAAAAACTGGGACGAAATGTCGGCTCAATTAAAAGCCAACAAAGATACTAAAGTCTCTGCACACCAATGGAATGCATTACCATTCTCAAGCTTTGATCATTGGATTGACGAAGACCGTGAAGCACACGTATTTAGTATTCCTGTTAAAGGCGGTGACATTGCGGCTATTACTCAGCCATTAAACAAGCAGTTACCACGTTCATCGCAAAGTAGTGGCAACTACGATATTTCGCCAGACGGTAAGTTAATTGCCTTTAATAGTAATGGCTGGGATAACCAAGTTGACCCTAAAATTGATATTTTTATGGCAACAATTGGCAGTGGTAAAGTGGAAAACTTAACGGCTAACAATGAAGCGCCAGATACCAATCCAACCTTTAGCCCTGATGGTAAAACCTTAGCGTTTACTCGTCAGCTTATTCATGGTTTTTACGCTGACACGGCGAACCTAGTATTGTTAGATGTGAAAAAGCGTTCTGAAAAAGTGATCACAACTGACTGGGATCGCTCTGTGGCTCGCTTTAGCTGGACTGCAGATAACAAAGGTTTTTATGCCGCTATTGATGATGCTGCAACCCGCCGTATTTTCCATATCAGTGCTAAAAATGGCAAAGTAAAACCAATCACTAAAGCCACCAACTTTGGCGCACCCGCGATTGCTAATGACGGCACTATCGTTGCGGCAAATGATAGCTTTTTGTACCCAGCACGTTTAGTGAAAGTTAATCCTAAGAATGGCAAAACCACTCGTTTAGATAGCTTTAACGATGATGTTTTAGCAGACGTCGACATGGGCACTTATGAGTCAGTAACTTATAAAGGTTACAACGATGAAGATGTGCAAATGTGGGTACATTACCCGCCAGGATTTGATAAAAGCAAAAAATATCCGTTAATGATGCTTATTCACGGTGGCCCACACAGTGCGATTTCTGACGGTTTCCATTACCGCTGGAATGCGCAAACGTTTGCCTCTTGGGGATATGTAACTGCATGGCCTAACTTCCATGGGTCTAACAGTTTTGGACAAGACTATACTGATAGTATTAACCCAGATTGGAAAAACAAGTCATTAGAGGATGTGTTTAAAGCAACCGATTGGTTTAAAGCTAAAGACTGGATTGATAACGAGCGTTTAGTGGCTGGCGGCGCAAGCTACGGTGGCTACTTATCCTCGATTATTCTAGGTCAAAAAGATCAGCCGTTTAATGCGCTATTTATCCACGCTGCTGTGTATAACATGTACTCGCAAATGGCCGCTGATTTCTCAGTCCACAGCACTCGCTTTGGCGATTACTGGGATAACCCTGAGATTTACAAATCGATCTCTCCACATTATGGCGCTGAAAACTTTGACACCCCAACGCTAGTGGTACACGGTCAATTAGATTACCGCGTGCCAGTGGGTCAAGGGTTTGAGTTATTCCGCACCTTGCAAACTAAAGGGATCGAATCGCGGATGATTTACTTCCCTGATGAAAACCATTGGATCATGAAGCCAAACAATTCAATTTATTGGTACAACGAAGTTGAAAAGTGGATGAATCAATTTGCTGAGCCAGGTGCGAAGTAAACCCGTTTAGTTATTGGTTTAAATACTCATTAACTTGATGGTGAAAAGAAATGCCGAACAATCTGATTGTTCGGCATTTTTGTTGTTAATGGCTATTCATTCATTGCTGCCAAAATACTGCCGAATAAACTCTAATCACATGATGACATGGCTTGAAACTGCGTTTTGGTGATCCCATAAAAGACACGATCGTCAAACTTGTTGCCCAGTTTAAAGTAATCTTGTTGGGTTCCTTCTAGTACAAAGCCACACTTCTCCATGGTCTTGTATGATCCTATATTACTGCGATAACAATCTGCGGTGATTTTATGTGCGTCAAGTTCAGTGAAAGCAAGGTGGGTCAGCAGCTGGCAAGCAGCGCTAGCAATACCTTGTCCCCAAGCGTATTCAGGCAATTGATAACCGACTTCATAATTACCTTCTAAAAACATCACTGCAGGTAATCCAGCCATGCCCATAAAGCGGCCATTATGATCTCTGATGATGATGGTTGGATTATCCGGCCATTTTTCTGCTTCAATTGCTGACTGGGTATTGTCGATAATCGGGGTAAAGAAATCTTGATAAACTTCAACTGGCGCTGGGGCAAAAAATAGATATTGAGTCACATTTGGGTTATCGAACATCTGAATGATATCAATCAAATCAGCTTGTTTGATCAAGGTTATGGTTAATGTGGTCGTCAAAGGAATTGCTTGACCAGATTTTAAGGCTTTAAAATTTATAGGCATTGCGTGTGACCTGTCATGTAAGTACAGGTTAATCATAGCCAATAGTGCTTATTCAGGATTGAACATTTACGACAATGTGAAGTTTTCATATGAATAAGATCAAATAATGCCTGCAGTTGCAGGCATTATGTTGATGGCATAACCATCGGTGTGAACTCAAAATCAGTGTTTGCTATTGATGTTAACTATTAATGTTTTAATCGATGACTACTCAAGCGATTAAAGGTATTTATCTACCATTTTCTGGACATTATTCGGCAAAATTGGTTTGGTTAAGTAATCGTCAGCACCGAGCTTTAACGCGAAATTTTGATCCGATTCTTCAACCAATGAACTGACCACAACAATCGGCACTTGCTGGTTCAGGCTATGCTTCTTGACGTATTTTATCACTTGGTAACCGTTTACATCCGGCATGGTGATATCAAGGAAGATTAAATCAGGTTCTACAGAAGACAATAGTTCAATTGCACCGTCGCCAGAATTAGCGGTCATAACCAAGTAGTCATCACCAAGAATAGCGAGCAGCATACTGGTGCAAACTGGGTCATCATCAATCACTAATATTTTGGACTTGTCCATTGTTACCTCACTTAAGGTGTGGATATTACTACTATTGTACTAACAATAACCATAAAGGCTTAAAGCGGATTAATCAAGCTGAGTCCTTGGAGGTAACTCGGTTGAAGTGGCGCTATTAATGATTGATAGTGGTAAGCTGTTATGATTATTGTATTGTGGTTTAGTTCAACAGTTTTAGGTTTTATATTGACGATATTTTTCAATAACCCCGTTTCTATCCAAACCTCGTTTAACGTTTTTACACAACTTCGCAAAGCGGCTGATATCACCTAATTGGGGTATTTCATTATTATCTATTGCTGCCTCCCAATAGCTGATTTCACTGTCGACTAATTCTAATAGTTTTTTAGGGCAACCTTGGCATTGACCTTCTGGCCCGCATACAAAGGTTTCTGGCTCTTGTAGCGGAAACTCGGCCTTAACTTGGCTGATTATCTGCTGCATTGCTGTGATTCGATCTGGTTTTTGACTCATAGTCTGCCAATGTCGTCGTGTGTTTACGCGCGAGTAGAATGAAATGCTAAGCTTTTATTCTAGCTCAGCTTTGCGTGAAGGTAAGCGAAAGAAGTGATAAAGTGCTGCGATAATAGTGTGAGATAACAACAAAAATAAACCTCATTAAAAGGATACTCGCTTCATGACATTTCGTTTTCAGACTTTCGCTGCCGGAGCGTTTTTATCAATGGCCATGGGGTTAACACTTCCAAGCATAGCCGATGGATTTTATGCAAATGAAACTTTGCAGCGACAAGCACCAGATGCATTTGCATTGCAGCCTGAAGCTCACGATTTCTTAGTGTCAGCTTATGCATTAACAATAAAAGATGGCGATCGTTTATTAGACTTAATCGCAGAAGATAAAGCGCTGACCAATGCCATTCAGCAATGGCCAGAAATGACTATTGAGCAGCAAATCCCTTGGCTTAAAAAAGTGTTTGCCTTAGAAGTGAGAAGCTTTGGCACTGAGGCGCCTAAACTCATTATTGATAATCACAGTTATCCCAAAAAAATGGTGTATTTTGACTTTGATGTTGAGGCTGGTGGTAATGGTATTGTGTACTTGAACCCTGATAAATTAGCCGAAGAAGAGGCGTTTGCCTCATTGGCATTTTTAATCCATGAAACCCGCCACTCTTATCAGTTTCAGTGGGCAATGACCGGACAATCTGATGCTGTGTCGCAAGGTTATCTAGCCGCGTTTACCGCGCAAAAGCAATTAACAGGTTTTGGTTTCAGTGACTTTTTAACACTTCTTAATGAATACGAAGCGTTTCAATATGGC
This sequence comes from Shewanella sp. TC10, assembly GCF_009663145.1. GTDB lineage: Bacteria > Pseudomonadota > Gammaproteobacteria > Enterobacterales > Shewanellaceae > Shewanella. Next base: position 112,353 of record NZ_VKHR01000002.1, on the reverse strand, counting down.
AATTACGTCATTGGAAAATTAACAGATTGGCAAGTGGATATGATTAACATGGGCACCTTTGCTAGTCAGTATGATAGCCAAGGCCAGTTAAAAATAGATTTACAAGCATTAGCCGCGCAGACTAACGTTTTAGATGAAAAGTCGCAGTTAAAGTCTGTTACCCGTGACCAACTTACTAGTAGTGAGCAACTTAGCTTGTTAGAGCAATATAATGAGTTTGCCAAGGCACAACATGCACTCCGCCAGCAGTAACCGAACAGGATTAATTGATAGCATTTGGCTGAGCTATTAGCTGTGAGTTATAAACTATAAACTATGAGCTATGAGCTATGAGCTATGAGCTATGAGCTATGAGCTATGAGCTATGAGCTATGAGCTATGAGCTATGAGCTATGAGTTATAAACTATGAACTGTGAGCTGTGAGCTGTGAGCTGTGAGCTGTGAGCTATAAACTATGAGCTGTGAACTATGAGCTGTGAACTATGAACCTTAAGCAGTTAGAAATTTTTTGTGCCATTGCTGATGCGGGGTCTGTTACCGCAGCAGCCAAGCAGCTCAACAGTAATCGCACCCAATTGAGCATGGCGATTAAGGCGCTTGAGGCGAGTTTAGAAGCCAAACTGTTTACGCGTTCTGGTAATAGCTTAGTCTTGTCGGAAGTGGGTAAGTCAATCTACAAAGATTGTGAAAGCGTAGTGGCGACTTGCGAGCGAATTAAGCAGACCTGCGAGCAAACCATTGATAAATTTCGCTCCGAAATTTGGCTTGCTAGAGATGACTCATTTCCTGATGAAGTATGGCAAACATTTATTTTGTCACTCAATAATCATTTTGATGCGACTACGGTGAATACCGTTTTAGCCTCCAGTGGTGATTTAGCTAATCTGGTTAATACAGGTCAGGTAGACTTTGCCTTCGGCGTGGACTTTGAACGTGTCGATGATGCTAATACCGATTACTTGCCACTGGGCCGAATTCGGATGATGTCAGTATGTGAAAGTCATCATCCGTTAGCGAGTCTTAAGCGCGTATCAGATAGTCAATTACGTGAATCTATGCAAGCGGTAATGGTTTATCTAAATGATAAAGATAATCCTGAATTGCAGCCGTTCTCATTAAGGCATATTGGCTTTTCTAGCTTTGAATACATGCTTAATACCATAGTGTCAGAAAAGGCATGGGGCGTATTACCCGAACCGCTCATTCGGCCACATTTGCGCAGTGAAAAGCTCGCTGTCATCAAACATACTTATGGGTTAACCCATGAAGACTATTGCATGTTCTCCATGCCAGGCAGTGCGATCCCTGAGCCTGTATCTTGGCTTTGCGATCAGATCAGTGATTACCTATTTAAGTTTTAATTGAATCGTTAAAATAACTCCAACTCGCTCAGTGTCAATAAAGTTGACGCTGAAATTTATTTTAAGTTGTTGTTAATAATCAATTAAATCTAATTCACTCTATCGTAGCACTCCAGTAAGCCGATGAGCTGTTGAGAAAACAGCCGAGTACAGCAATAATTATCTCAGGTTTTTACTGGTGATAATGAATGTGTGAACAAAATAAAATAGAAGATAAACAATTACTTATTGTTTCCGCTCTGGCAGCTTTAACATTTGCTGTTATGGGGGTAGTAGTAGGGTTAATGAGTGGTTCTATTGTCATATTATTTGACGGTGGTTACTCGTTAATTGGTTTACTTCTCACCATGTTATCGCTAGCTGCTTCAAATTATATGCGTGGTTCTTCTCGTTCTCAGTTTGCCTTCGGTAAAGCCATTATTGAGCCTATTGTTGTCGCCATTAAAGCGGCCGTCATTCTCATGTTATTAGGCTTTAGTTTGTCCTCAGCGCTTAATGTCTTTTTAAGTGGTGGTAGAGAAATCGATATGTCATTTGCTGCCGTATTTGGTTTTGTTAACTTGTTCGGCTGTCTCGCTGTATGGTGGTTTTTAGTTAAGCAAAACGAGCCTAAACGCTCAGGATTATTTATTGCCGAAATCAAATTGTGGAAAATGGATACCGTTGTAAGTGGCGCTGTATGCGCAGGTTTAATTACTGGCTTGATCTTAACGTATACCCCTTGGCATGCTTATGCAGTATACGCTGACTCAGTGATGATGCTGCTTATCGGCGCCTACTTTATTAAAGTGCCATTGATTATGTTAACTGGCGCGTTCAGAGAATTACTGATGATGAAACCTAGTCAGGAAATTTGTTCTTTGGTACATGAAAGTGTCACAGAAGCGAATGGTTCAAGCCCGCAAGAATTGAAACTGACGGGTATTGCTAAAGTAGGCCCAGAGTTAATGGTTAATATTAATGTTAACCCTAAAAAATCACATCAGTTACTGCCGGACTTACATAAGGTGCGATTAATTTTGAACAAGAAACTTGCCCGTCTTTCACTTGATGTAAAACTGAATTTAGATATCGTGACTGAAGCGAAATAACAGCTTAAGTAAACTGATATAAATGAAAGCCTGATGTACTCATCAGGCTTTTTTAGTTTTAGGCCTTATGTTTGTTGGTGATTAATACATCCTTTAACCAAAATACGATTTGAAAACACATCACTAAGGTAAATGGGATTGCGCCAACAATGGCAATTTGTTTGTTCAAATCCACATCATTAATGGTAACCAAGGCGATGGTAATGGCCACCAATACAGCACTCCAAAGCAGTTTGGCGACTTGGCTTTCGCTGCCCGTAAGCATACTGGTGATGTAAATTGATGAATCGGCGCTGGTGATAATAAAGGTAACTAGCAGTAATAGTGCAGCGATTGAGAACAACATACCTAAAGGTAATTGAGCAAAAAAGCTAAACAAACCTAAGGTGTATTCTTGATTCACTGCAGCCATCACTTCACTGGCAAAAGGTTGGGTTAACACACTACCAGCAAAGCCTGAAAACCATAAAATAGATGCAAGAGTTGGCAGTAATATCGTGCAACTTAAAAATTGTCTGATGCTTCTACCTTTGCTAATTCTGGCGATAAAAGGGCCGACAAATGGCGCCCATGCAATCCACCATATTAGATAAATCACACTCCAACCTTGGCTCCATTTTGCTGGTTCTCCCGCACCAAACGAGACGGAAGGTAATAACTTGATATATTCGAGCGTTGATTGGGCCATTAAACTCAAACTATTAAATGGATCAACCAACAAAATAACTGCCACAAGCATGACAATCATAAATAAGCTGTTGAACTGACTTAAACGTTTAATGCCTTGATTGAGCCCAGCAATTGAAGACAAGGTGAAAAGCATTGCAATAATTACAATCAACCCAATTCTGAATGATTGGCTACCAATATTAAGACCTGTTGATTGCTCAACGCCTGTTTGAATCAAAGCCACTGTATTTGCAAATGTGCCAGCCATGCCAAACACAATAGCGATAACCGCCAGTAAATCTAACATGCTTAACCATTTGGGCTTTTCAGCACTAAAACTGGCACTGATGCGCAGGCTGCGATTACGATTGTAAGCAAACCAAGCCATGACCAATCCTGCCATGGCGTATATAGCCCAAGCATGTAACCCCCAGTGAAAGTAGGTAATCGCTAACGCGCCAGATACTGATGAAAAGTCATCTTGTAAAAAGGCAGGAGGATTAACGAAATGATAAACCGGTTCAGCCACTCCCCAAAATATCAGCCCTGATCCCATGCCAGCGGTAAATAACATGGCAATCCAACTCGCAAAACTGAATTCAGTTTTAGCTTCATGGCCACCAATAATTATTTTTCCTATGGGGCTAATCGCAACCACTATTGCCATTAACAGCAATAGTGATGAAAGCTGAATAAATTGTGAGTCAAAATTTTCTAAAAAAAACTGGGTGAAGTTACTAAACACAGCCAGGGTCTTATGGGGGAAGGCCAGTAGTAACCCCGCAATAATAATGACAGGCAAATAAAAGCCTAATTTGGGCGTCATTAGCTTTTGATTAGTTGAGGTCTCACCTTGTTGAGTCTGGCTTATATTGGGCGATTTCAAGCTTGTCGATATCCATTATTCGAGTCTGTAGTCAGATTTTTCACTATGACTTAAATTACTAGCAGTTTAAAGTGCAATTGATTGGTTTAGCTTTTACTAAAGTTTTTGAGTGTTAAAGTTTGTGGGCGCTAAAGTATTTAGGCGCTAAAGCTTGTGAGCGCTAACGCTGAAGGAGTTAACTGATATAACGGCGAGCTAATAGAATTTATAAAATGAATTTGTCGTATTAAAGAATGATGTTTTTACATTGATAGACGAATAATAGCTTAACTATGTTAATAAATTGTTTTAATGTAAATTATTGATAAATTAAAAAATGATTAATTTATTTTTGCCAGTGTACTGTGTAGGGGATAATTATTTGAACAAAATCAAATTAATTGCCGCAATGGCATTTTTATTGTTTTACTCCTTCGCTTCAATGGCTACAGTACTGAAATATAACGTCAATGGCTCAAGTAGTTGGGTGCCTTATTATATTCCTGATGCAGCAGAAAACTCGGGTATTTTAGGGGAGCTGGTTCCGCTAATTTTATCGACAGCTAAAATTAAAATTGAAAAGCATAACTACCCACCAAGACGAACCAACCAAGCATTAAAAACCGGCTTGTTAGATTTTGATTTTGTCAGCCCCAGTTGGTTTCCTGAAGGTGAGATGGGCAAAGAGTTCATTCGGTCATCACCTATATTATCGATTCAAGAAAATATCATCACACTCGAGCAAAACCAAAGCCAATGGGCAGATATTGATAAGATAACTGGCGAATCTATCGGCACGGTACGTGGTTACCTTTATCATGATGATGATATGTTTACTCGGGTGGACTTTGCTTCAGAGAAGCAATTAATTAAAGCCTTACATAAAGATCGCGTTAAAGCGGCTATCTCAGGAGATTTACCAGCATTATATTGGGCAAAACAACTCAAGATGCCTATAGCGCTTGCTGCGGTTCATTCAAGCGGGGTGCTAGTGATGCGGCTTAGAAAAGAACATAGTGAGATGATGCCGCAAATCAATCTTGCCATCGCTCAGCTTAAAAGCGATGGCATTATTCAAGGCATAGTGGATAAATACACCAAAGATGAGCAATATCAGCAATAGTCAGCCGATATTGCACATTGGTCATGAAGACAAATAAACTGTTTGTATAGGTTTAGTTGTTAGCTTGTTTGAGCTTGGGAAATTTGACGCTTTTTCTTTTCAAAGTAGTGATTTGTTTCCGTTAAAATCACATGTCTTAAGCCAATAAGCGCAATTAAGTTAGGAATTGCCATCAGGCCGTTGACGGTATCCGCCAGCATCCAAATTAAATCAAGCTGAATAAAGGCGCCCACAGCAATTAAACTTAAAAATGTCAGTTGGTAAATCTTAATTCCTTTGTCACCTAAGCGCTGATTAGTCAGATAATTCCAGCAACGTTCGCCATAATAGTGCCAACCTAAAATGGTGGTAAAGGCAAAACACACTAGCGCAATAGTCACAATGTATTGACCGACAATTACTGAGCCGCCTGAGGCGAATGCGGCGCTGGTCATTGCTGCGCCAGCAGTATCACCATTCCACACGCCAGTAATGATCAACACTAAGCCTGTCATGGTACAAATTAAAATAGTGTCGAAGAAAGTACCTGTCATGCTCACAAGTCCTTGCTCCACTGGCTCATTGGTTTTAGCTGCTGCAGCCGCAATTGGCGCGCTGCCTAGACCCGATTCATTTGAAAACACCCCGCGGGCAATACCAATTTGAATCGCTTGGGCAACGGTCGCACCTAAAAATCCGCCCACAGCAGAAATAGGGGTAAATGCTGAATGAATGACTAATTCGAGAGCGGGAATGATTTGCTCTGAAAAGCTAAATAGAATCCAAATACACGCCAGTACATAACCTAGGGCCATAGTAGGTACTAACTTTTGGGCAACGTTTGCAATACGTTTTACCCCGCCTAGCGTTACCGCAGCAACCATAGTTGTGAGGATTAACGCTGTGACCCAAGTTGGCACATTAAAGGCGATGGTCATGGCATCGCTAATAGCGTTTACTTGGGCAAAGGTACCAATGCCAAAAAAGGCCACGCCTACACCAAATACAGCAAAGATTTTGGCTAACCATTTAAGGCCTAAACCACGTTCAATGTAATACATTGGCCCGCCAGCAATATTCCCTTTGGCATCCGTGGTGCGATATTTTACCGCCAACATACACTCAGCATATTTAGTCGCCATGCCAAAGAAGGCTGCTAGCCACATCCAAAATAATGCTCCTGGGCCACCAATTTTAATGGCGGTTGCAACCCCAACAATATTACCTGTACCTATGGTTGCCGAAAGTGCAGTACAAAGTGCGGCAAATGACGATAAGTCGCCTTTACCTGTAGCGGGTTTAAATAACAAACTAAGGGCAAAAGGCAGCTGGAAAACTTGCAAAAGTTTAAGGCGAATAGTGAGATAAAGACCTGTACCAACAAGTAAGCATAGGGTGATAGGACCCCAAACAATGCCATTGATATCGGCTAAAAGGGTGTGAAAATTCATGATATTCCTCGAATATTAAACAACTAAATTAATATGGAGGAGGAAAAGATATGGCTGATCAGCGGTACTGAAGAAAGAGGTGGCACACATCAAACGAACTGAAGGGGTTCAGTACAAATGTCAGGCACAGCAATATACGACAGTGACCGTAAATGAATACAGTCATCCTCTCCTCTGTCCTTTTGCCTGAGCGTTTCGCGTGACTGACAAGTCAGCCTCACTTTCGCCTTCGGCGCTGTATTAACAAATGCCAACGAACAGCGTTTGCTTACAGTCTCTCCAGAGGCTCGTCCAGTAACAGTCCTCACCACTAAGTGGCACCTGAAAGAGTGCTTTAACTGCTTGCTAAAATTAGCGGCAGATAAAGTTGCCTCGTCGGTGTGGGGTTACTCCCCACTCTCCTGCTACCTTCATCCGAACGGATCTTTTTGAAAATGCCTGTTAATAACAGGATTCATTCCTCAAAAAGGGCAGTTAGCATGCGGGATATGATGGGATGACTCAAGAGGTGTAGATCACAGTTTTATAGCGAGTAAGTTAGTTGCGTTAAATTTCGCCAGACGCGAATTTCAACATAAAAAAGCCGTGATGAGAAGGCTGTATTCATGTTCTCATCACGGCGTTATCGATTAATAAGGTTTAAATTTCTACTTCATTTCCTTTGGGGTTAGGCCCAAAACGGTTGGTCTCTTCCTGACTATCTGAGACAAAGAAGTACAATAAAATCAGTGCCCCAATAATTGGAATAAATGCGATTAATATCCACCATCCGCTTCTATCGGTATCATGTAAGCGACGCACACTGACACCTAGCGCAGGCAAAAAGACTAATAGTGAATATATGCCGCTTAATAGACCGTAACCCGTTTCTTGGTTCAAGGTGCCAGTCATGTTGTCCACGATCCCTAATATAATCCCAGCAATAACATTGAATAAAACAAAGAACCAGTATTCTTTACGACGAGCGCGATCTTTAAAGTTAATGTAATTCTTTAGTACTTTGATATACCAATCCATGACGCCCTCTTATTAACCTGTTTATTTAAATTAAGTTTATACACTTAATGTGAACCAATTATGCCGATATATCTATTATTTTTTTCCATGAGTTAACTATAAATGATTGTGGGTGTTGAACCGTTTAACAATATCCATCGTAGTACATTTTATCAGCAATCAAAGAATCAGCTATAAGGTGCTTAGATATGGATAATATGAATCAATCGGGAAGTATTGCAACAATCATTGGTGTTGCAGATGCCACCCATTATTTGGTGGGCCTTACTGATGCCAATAATAACTTCGCAGGATTAAATGGCGCAGGGGCTGGCGAGTGTGTTCATTCAATCGTTGAAGCCAAAGCCTTACTGAAAAGTCACGATTACTCTATCGCTCACCTTGAATACCAAACGGCTTATGATGAGATGTGTGGCTTAGATAATAGCGGTAAATACCAACAGGTGATTAATTTGTGATTGAAGCTGATTAATAAAGCTAGCTTGATTCAAAACCAAGCCAGCTTTCTTCGTTGTGAATGAACTATTGCAGACTAACAGCAAGTATTAATACGGTTTCTGCCATCCGCTTTTGCACGATACAGAGCAGTATCAGCGGCGCAAAGTAGGGCATTGGCCGTTCTGAACTGGCCATTGACCTCACTGGCATGCCCCTGACTCACACTGACAGAAACCGAAATATCTAACCCTATATCCATATAAGTCAAAGCATTAATATTTTGTTGAATAAGTTGAGCCGTGGCTTGTGCTTCTGATGTGTCGCAATTTGGCATGACCAAGGCAAATTCTTCACCACCGTACCTAGCAGCTGTGCAATTTTCGTTGGGTAAAGAAGCTTGAATCGCAGCAGCAATTTTTTGTAAACAGCGATCGCCCATCACATGGCCATGGTTATCATTAAAAGTTTTAAAATGGTCGATATCGATAATCAGCACACTGATAGGGTCACCTTGCTCAATGCATGTTTTCCATTGGTGCTTTAAGTCGGCATCAAATACACGACGATTAGATAAGTTAGTTAAGCAGTCGGTCGATGCCCACTTATACAACTGTTGATACTCAGCGCGATACTTACTTAAATCTCTGATGATGATGCCAAATAAAGGCTCAGACATTGGGAAATGAGTCACAGACATTTCAACATCAATGGTTTGGCCATTTGACATGTTAAGTGTCGTTTCATTAGGTAGGTGATTCAGCGGTCTTGGCTCTAATCTAGATTCGAGGATCATTTGTTGATAGTGCGACTTTTGCGGCTCACACAAGTAAGACTGCCAGCGCTGGCCAATTAAAGAGTTTGCTGAGCTTTTATCGCAATCAAGCAGCAAAGATACAGCGTGTCGATTTGCCATTTGAATATTGCCAAACTCATCGACAACAATCATCGCTTCCATTATGTGCTCAACTAAGCTTGATAATGAACTGAGAGCGTTACCACCGAGTTTAGTCTCTGCAACGGTTACATCTGTATTGGCTTGATTGCTATCAGCCTTATTAGCACTGATATTGGCGGTAGTTTGATTACTGATTGTGTGATTGGCTAAATTGTTTGATAAAAACTGTGGTTCAAGTTTTAAAGGGTTAGTACTCGGAGGATGTTCATTGGCCTCAAATTGGCAATAGATATTGCCCGTTTTAGTGTCGCCAATGAACATGTCCATATTCACTTGAGAAATTTGGGTTAATTGATTCTCAGCAGTGGAAGTGAGTTCTAACATAACGAGTATCCTTACTAGTGTATTAATTTCATCGCATTAGCTGCGTTTTCTAGTTAATACTCTATCGAACTCTGTTGGCGATAACCTTTCGCTAACCTTCCTTGTTAAGGTGTTGTATTTATTAGACTTTAATGTTTATTACCTGAGGGTCTTTACTGATTAGCATCAAAGTGTTGTCTGTATTCGATAAAATAAATTGAAATGTAGTTTTACCAACCACCTTATCCAGATCTATTAACTGGACAATTTTTCCATCACTACTCACCGTAACTGCATCAACAATACCGTCGAATGGTGTATTAAATGCGGCACCAGTAAATTTCAATCCTTTATTAGTATTATCATCAAGAATATAGGTAATAGTACTTTCTTCAGAAACTTCGACATTGCCAGTTTCGTTACTGTAGGTGAATGACGGAACTTCATTTTTGTCTAGTGTGACTGTAACTGTTATGAATGTGGCTTTGCCGGTGGTATTCAACATAGGGACTCCATTGAGTTAGTGAACGTTCATAAAATTGATACCAGCATTTGTTACGATGCTAGTAAGATTTTTGTCCTCAGGGGCTAATCTAAGGCAATGCAAGGCTTTCAAGTAGGGTATTACTATTTCAGGACTTTTATTATTTTCGATTAATGGAGCAAGCCTTTTTATAGATTGCTCACATGGAGATGGGTCTAATTTATCGTACTCAATGATTTCAGCTGTTGTATTTACTAATAACTGGCTTGAAGATAGTAAGGCTTTATAGCTGACATCTTTCTGATATGTATTAGATATTTCTTGAAATAGGTCAGTTGCGATTGAGGCATATTGATAGCTATCTTCGAACTTTTGTAATAAGTAAAAATGTCTAGCTGATGAGAGATGGTAAATAGCCCAAATGTATCTGTTATTATTAGAAATACTTAATTGGCTGTTTGAACTGAGCATTTCAGCAAGTTCTTCAACATCATGTTTAATTTTGTGATGAGTTTCTTCATCAACTAATTCTAATAATCGAAATAATGAGTTAAATCTATATATTTGCCACTGTTCATTATTTGGATCTTGGCTTATAGCTTTATTAATAGCGTTTAAACTTAGCTGTATGACTTCAAAGGCTTGTTGTTTATGGTTTTGTAATCGCAGTAATTCAGAGTGAATTTTATAACTGGCGAATAATCTATCTAATGCATAGGGAGTTAACTCTAAGTTACTTTTTAATAATTCGGACTGAAGCTCTTCATGTATTGATATTGCAGAGTGTATATCACCTTGAGAAATGATTGCATTAGCTTGCCAGGAACGAGTGTCTGCAATATCTGCAATAAGTTGAATATTATTAGGATTTTTAGCTAGAGTTTGCTTTTTCAATTTAAGAGAATGTTCAAAATATTTCAAAGCAGAAATGAAATCCTGCTCTTCGATATAAATAGAACCCAATGAATTATATGCGTATGACAGTTCCATCAGCGCTTCTGTATTTTCTGGCGCTAGGTCATACATTTTTTGACTGTAATTTAGGTATTGTTCAAACCAGACTTTTGAGGCAGTCCAATCACTTTGGTCATAATCCAATTGCCCTAACCAAAACGCATTAGCCCCTAGAGTTTTAAGTAGTTCAAAATGTTCAGGTTGCTCAATTAACAATGCGCTGAGCTTTTCTCTAGCGGCTAATAACGCTTCTTTGGTTTCGGTTATTTTCCCTCGTGAATAAGCCACTTCTCCCATCGCTTCTAATGTTTGTCCTTGTTGAAAACGGGACTCAAAGCTTAAACTGGTATCTTTAAGGCTTGATGCTTCGCTATAGTATTCCAGCGCTTTTTTATTAATCCCATCGAGTAAATCCATTCTACCAATGCCACGCATTTTGTCGGCAAAATCTCCCACCATAAAGCCAAGTAGGTTTTCGGCTGCTTGTCTTTTTTCTAGCGCCATCTTCTCTGCTTCAAAACTGCGGACACTGGCTAAAATTGAGGTGATAGTGAGTAAAAACAGCAATGAGACGGTGAAGGTTTTTTGCCAGCGTTTAATTCGTTCATGTTTACTGGAGGCATTAATGAGGTCGACTTCTTGTGGCTCTAAATCAAATAATGGATTAGCTTTAAGCGCTTGCGCTTCTTTCAGTGGTTTTCCGTCGGCAAGTAAATAAGCATGATGTTTGTTTTCTTGTAGCCAGCGGCTGGACTGGTGCTGTAACCGGCTTTTTATACGAATACTTTGATTATGTTCGGCAATCCATGATGTGGCTCTTGGCCAGCGGCGCAGTAGCGCTTCGTGAGCAATGCTGAAGCAGGGTTCGCCGTTTTGCAGATTGGACACGAATAAGCGACTATTAATCATCGCCTGTGTCAGGGTGCGCTCTTCTTTGGTGTGAAGCTGTGCCCAGCGAGCGGTGCGACTAGTGACTGATGACTCGTCTTCCCTTAGCGTCACTAGCAGTGAAAAAACATGCGGGAGACTGGCTTTTTGCTGGGATGTTAACTCTGCAATAGCATCTTCAGCATTTTTGCCGATTGCCCCTTCAATTCCCCCTAATTCTTGATAAACACTAAAGAGTAACTGGTTGTCTTTACTGCGCTTTAAATACAGTGCTTGCAGCATGTACTGCAGCATAGGGAGTGCATCAGGGTTACTGGCGGCTTCTGCGCAAAGAATTTCATCTAAAGGTGTTGCTGTCTCAGGGTCGCTGGTCCAAGTTAAATTAGCTGCCACAGCTGGTAGCCGGATCATTTGTAGTAATTCACTGCGAGTAGGCGGCGATAAATCAAAATGAGCTCCTTGCCCCTTTCCTATCATTAAACTTGGGTAGCCAACAAGCAAGGGATAAAACTCATTACGACAAGCACTTAACACAATAATACAGCCAGAATTAGCGAGTTGTTCGAGTATGCCAACAAAAGCAGATCGTTGTTCATTGGTAAAAAGCGGTGAAGACAATAACACTTCTAGACGATCGATAAATAAAGCAAAGTGAGTGTGAAGTTGACGATTAGCTTTAATGGCCTGTTTGCATTGATTAACAATCACTTGCGGTTCTGTGATGAGTCGGTGGGATAGTGAATCAGCACTGTCACCTTCAAACACTGGTTGGTCGTTAACTTCCCAATCAAGCATAGCTCCTGCGAGTTCGATAAAGAGTTGTGATTTAGCGACATCGGCAAAGTCTAGGCTGCTGTATGCAACTACATGCACCCCGTTATATCCTGAACCTATGGTAAGGTTAGGAATAATCCCTGCGTTGATTAATGAGGATTTACCACTGCCACTGGGGCCAAGTAATAAACAAAAACCTCGACCGAATTTAACTTGCTGACTAATACGCTCAAGTAGCACGCTAATTTGTTTACTGCGGCCAAAAAAGACTTCATAAAAATCTTCTGAGTAAGCCTGTAGGCCTGGAAAGGGCGAGCCAGATTTCCACAGCTGGTTATCTGCAACGGTTTCGTGGCCAATAGGGAAGTTTACATCGGCAATGGTGCGATAACCGCGTTTGCGAATGGTTTCGATATAACAGGGGGAAGTGGCTTTATCGTCAAGGGCGCGGCGTAATTGATTGATGATTTTATGTAGTGGATTGTCGCCAATATCACTATCAGGCCAGCAGTGATTGACGATATCGTCGCTACTTAAGACTTCACCGCTGCGTTGACATAATAAAACCAATACATCCATAGCTTTGGGTTCAAGCTGTTTGGTTTTTTTGCCAAGGTTTACGCTGTTGCTATTGGGATCAACCTGCCATTCACCAAAGAAAAAAATCTCGTTTTTCATTATCACATTCCATTGAAAACCCAGTGTTATGCTTCATGCATTCGGTAACAGCTAATCGCGATTGCGTTTCATTAGTATTTACTTATACCAAGTTGTGGTTAGATTGTAACCACTTAAAGTGTAAAATTGAGTAAAAAACAAACTGGATAAGGATATAGGAAAGAGCTAGAGAATGATCTGTGGTTGCAAGTTTACTGCTGTTTATATCGTTGATAAAAAAGGGATACTCCCTTGCTGTTGTATGTAGCTTTTTATTATTGCATGACGTCTGCTGTTATCACTTAAGCTGAGCCAGTGCTTTAGCAGTTAACGCTTCGGTGTATGGGTTAATCTTAAAATGATTGGGGCTCCATCCTTTTACAAACCGCTGAAAGTCGGCCCAAGCGATGGAATAGAGAGGTCGCCATGTTTGCACTAACTTATCTGTACAAATGTGGGGCTGATGATGCTTGGTGCTAATCACTAACTCGCGAAAGTAGTCATCAAGCCATTGTGTAATTTGCGATTCATTTTCTGAAAATTTAAGCACACTGCTGAGTAATAGTGCGACATCCTTCATGCCACAACCTTGACCAACATATTGAAAGTCCACCGCTGCTGCTTGTTGGTGATCATTAGAGAAACAGAAGTTAGCCAGCTTAGCATCGCCATGGACTAAGGTTTGAAATGGGGTGCTACTGAGCGCTGTATCGATGTGACGGGCTGCTGCTTTTAGCTTCGGGTCGGTTAATGCTGCTAATTCATCTGGGCGGGTATCTAAATGCCAGTAGGTTCCTTTCTGCCATAGCTTTAAGTGTAAGTGGTTACTTACTTCTTTATCTTGTTTAGTTGAATCTAGGTGCTGAAAATCAGGATTTTGAAATAGAAATTGACCATGAAAATTCCCTAGCCACTTAAGGCAGGCTCTAATGGCGATATCATCAGCCTGAGTGAGCACTTTATTAAAGCCAACAGTGACTAAGTCCTCAAGAATCAATAAGCAGTCATCTCCATCTTGCTCAAGATAAAAGCATTTAGGCACCCGATTATCTGGGCTACATTGGTTGGCGTAATCTTGATACCAATGAAACTCTACTTGGTAAGACTTTATCTTGCGCTGATGAGAAAGGGCTGTATTCCATCCTTTAGGGTGCGATTGTGTTGTGGTACTACCTTGTGATTCCATAATAGGTAGCTTGATGTGTTTAACAATCACGCTGTCATATTCCGAACCTGACAAGTGAGCTCTGAACAATTCGCCGTAACCGCTCCAAAGCGATTGAATCAGCTCTATTTGAGTAATTGTTGTCGCACCCGTTTGTTGTTTTATGGTGTTGAGCACACTTGAGTTAACGCTTGAATTAAAGTCAGTTTCAATATTCATTCGATGAAAATAATCTCTCTATAATCGGTATTGGCGTTGAATTTAGCTAAACACTATTCAATAGGTACTATTCAATTTAATAAATACTATTCAATAAATACTATTCAATTTAATAAACACAGGGCAAATTGTATGTTTAACCACAGAATAAGTGAAATACTTCTCAAGACTTAGCGGTTATGCATTGAACTTTGAATAAAATAGCGTAATTTTAAGGTATTGAAACCGACTGGAGTTTGGATATGAAGCCAGGCAAAAATGATAGCAAGTTACTGAAACTCGCCATGGAAATTGGTGAAGGATATGCGAAAAAAAGAGGTTTTAAAGATTTTGGTGTAGGCATTTCGCCAAAGGACAAAGTGGAATGTATTTATCGTTTATTGGTACAAGATGGCTTGATACAAGCACTTGCGGAAGATAAAGATGATGGCCCTAATAGAAAGCATAAATTGGTGTTGTGGATCAGTAAACAGTTGCCTCCTGAACATCCATTAATGAATTAAAAGCTGGATTGTAGTTATAAAAAAGCCAAGCGTTTGCTTGGCTTTTTGAGTTCTATTTGGGGCTATCTTTCCATCAAGGCTGCTTTATCATTAAGATTTAGCGACAATTTCGTTATCCACTTCTAATTCTTCAGGGGATTTCAGTACATCCTTAGGCTTAGTCACACTACCGACTGGTGGATAAGCCACACTATCTTTAAACCCTTCTCGGGTGTCTTCACTGTAATTTGGAAACGGTAGCTCTTCTTCTTCGATTAGCTGGCGAATGGTTTGCTCTGCTCTTTGCTGCACTTCAAGATCAGCAGGCACCGCATTATTAAGCACCACATTTTGCCCTACTGGTGCAATATGGATATCCAGTGTTTTCATAATGTTCAATAAGTGAAAATTCAAATCTTCGGCAATACCAAAATATTCATTGATATCACCCGTATCAATGTAAGCATTGACGTTGACCACAAAAGCATCGCGCTCAATCGCTAAAAATCGTGCTCGCTGAGCCACTTCTAATACTCGTGGATGCGATAGCAGTAATTTACGTAGTTCCATCAGCAGCATTTGTAACTGCTCTTTGGAAGTATCGAGGCTTATACGCAAATCATGCTTATAGCGGCGGCGATCGATCACTGAAAAGTTTTCTAGTTCCTGGGATGAAAAAACCGAGTTAGGAATATGCACTACGGTGCGGTCAAGCTTACGAATACGGGTTGAGCGTAAACCGATTTCTTCAACCACACCTAAGGTAGTGCCAAAGCGGCAAAAGTCACCGGGTTTAATTGGCCTTGCTGCATAGAGTGTCAATGCGCCAAACACATTCTCTAGTGGTTTTTGCGCGGCTAAGGCAATGGCTAAACTACCAACACCTAAACCGGTTAGGATTGTCGCCATATTGTAGCCTGAGCTTTCAAACCACATTAGCGCGATTATCACCACAATGACCATTTTAAGAATGGCTACCATAGGTCTTAATAGTGCCACACTGTAACTTTTATCTTGGTCATGTAGCTGTTTAGATTTGTAGGCTGAATAAAGCTCAACTACACCCAGAATCAAAATGGTATTGGCAAGGTAGAGTAGCGTGCTGTTATCAAACCAGACTCTGGCACGTACAGATAGACCGAGTGCTAAAGCAACATATTGTAGTAATGATAAGTATAAGAACCAGCGCAGACTGCGGCCACAAAATCGGGTGAGCCCAGCAATTTTAGGTTCGAAGTGTTTGGCAATACTCATGGCAGCAAGACTGATAAGACCGGTACCAATCCAGCCAAATAAGATACTTAAACTGAATATCAGTAATTGCCAGTTTTCCATATGAAAGGCGGAAAATTGAGGCAGAAAGTTAGCTAAGGTTTCAATTTGCGGACTATAGCCGTATTCATCCCAAAGTTCTGGAATTTTAGCGACAGTAGCATTGGAAATTTTCCATATTTTACCGCCTTTTCCATCTGGGACATGCTGCATGTAAACAGGAATGGGGCCAGTGTTAGTTTCAAGCACCCCAAGTAAATCTCGGTAGCTTGGAAGCTTATCGTTTAAATGTCCCGTTGGCTGATCACTGATTTGTGACAAGTCGATGATGTTTTGCTTGTTCCATAAAATGGATAGCTTACGCAGTAATTCAGGGCCGTCTTCTGGATTAATGCCGTTTGGTAAATAACGTAAGTCAACAAATTCAGCAGCCGCTTGCCAGTCATCTTGCTCAACCGCTTGGCTAATGGCGATTAAGGTTGAAAGTGGCGTTTCTCCATCTCGGGCGAGTATCAATCCGCCTTGTGCTTCGGCAATCGCTTCACTGCGCTTTTCGGCTTCTGCTACTTTTTTAAGATTAATGTCATCTGCTGCAATCGCATTAAAGGATGTGCAATGGATTGAAATGAGTAAAGCCACTGAGAAAAGCCAACGCCACGTTTGCATCATGATTTTATCCCTAAAAGAAGATCTGAAACACTTTCAAATATATGCGTTTTATCATCAGACTGCTAGCACGGTTTATCATAAATTTCACAAAGTTAGTTTAACTTTCTTACATTTTTAGCGGGTAAAAATTGCCGAGCACTGGAAGATTTGCGTTTTTGTCTGTCATGAATGTTGGTTTCACTTATTAAAATGTTCACTCGTGGATAGAAAGGGCAATTCATTTAATTTTTGTAAATGTCGCGACTCAATTTGAATAAAAGAAGATCTTGCCTAGACTGAATATATAACCTCAAAAATTACATTGTCTTAAGACTGTATGGTCTTTAAATATGTCTGAAGCTACATAGCAGAGCTTTAAGGCAGCCGAGTTTTAAATTTGTGGTCGCTATAAAAAATGAATGTGTCATCTATTAGATGAGTTCAAGGACAAGAACAGTAAAATTCAGGGAATTAATTAAATATGAAAGCACAACAGATTTTTTTAATCGTGGCGGCTATTGGGCTCCTTCCTATAGCACTATCTTATGGTTTTTCTCCATCTACCTCGCTGTCATTCTTATTCGATATCAATGCTGATCCTCTCAATGTAACTCATATTTTTCGCGCGGTAATGGGGCTTTATTTAGCCTTGGTGATTTTTTGGGTGGCAGGTGCTTTTAATGCATCGATTAGGCTTGCAGCTTTATACAGTTTGGTCGTGTTTATGCTTGGCTTAGCAGCTGGCCGCAGTTTGAGTTTACTTATTGATGGTATGCCCCATTGGTTGTTGGTTGTGTATCTACTGCTGGAAATTGGCTTTGGTGTAGTGGGTATTCAAATGATAAGAAAAACAGTGTTAGAAGACGTTTAAGTTATATCGTAAGTCTAGTGAGCTATTTGCTTATAAATCATAGCTTGAAGTATTAATAATCGAATTGATGTTTACATTAAAAGGTGACTATATGAAAAGGATTGTTTCATGGGGAATATTAACGCTATTCACTTTGGTAAGTAGCAGTGTATTCGCGGCAACGGATAAGCCAAATATATTTGTCATTTTTACTGATGATATTGGTATCTCAAACTTAAGCGCCTATCACAATGGCGTGATGAGTAGTGATACACCTAATATCGACAGTATTGCTGAAAAAGGCATTTTAATGACTGACTATTATGCTCAGCCATCTTGTACTGCTGGACGTTCTGCTTTTATGACAGGCCAGCTTCCGGTGAGAACGGGAATGCATACAGTGGGCTTACCTGGCGGGCCTGTAGGGCTGAATAAAAATACCCCGACACTGCCAGAGATATTAAAGTCAATGGGCTATATGACAGGACAATTTGGTAAAAATCACTTAGGTGATCGCGATGAGTTCTTACCCACGATGCATGGCTTTGATGAGTATTGGGGCTGGTTGTATCACTTGAATGCTATGGAATACACTGAAGATCCTGATTGGCCAACTGATCCCGCTTTTCAATCATTTGCTCCACGAAACGTCATCTATGCTAAATCAACAGGGAAAGGTAAGCAGTCTATTAAAGATGATGGACCGTTATCGATTGAGCGAATGCGCACACTTGATGATGAAGTAAATAAGCACGCCATCGACTTTATCGAAAGGGCTGTGAAAGCAGATAAGCCTTTTTTTACTTGGTATTGCCCATCTCGAGGTCATGTTTGGACTCATTTATCGCCTAAGTACGAAAAAATGCTTGGCAAAAATGGTTGGGGATTACAAGAAGTCGTCATGAAAGATTTAGATGATCACGTGGGTGAAATGCTGGCTAAAATGGAAGAGCTAGGCATTGCTGATAACACCATCATTGTATTTACTGCTGATAATGGTCCTGAAATTATGACATGGCCTGATGGCGGTATGACGCCGTTTCATGGTGAGAAGGGTACCACTTGGGAAGGCGGAGTTAGAGCGCCAATGTTAATTAGCTGGCCTAAAAAGATTAAACCGGGGCAAGTTAAAAATGGCATGTTTGATGGTATGGATTTTTTACCGACTTTGGTGGCCGCAGCTGGTGGACCTAGCGATCTAAAGCAGAAAATGTTGACGGGTTATAAAGGCTTTAAAGCCCATTTAGATGGTTACAATCAACTGGATATGCTGACCAAAGATGAACCGTCACAGCGTAAAGAGATTTTTTATTACGAACGTGACCGCTTGCAGGCTGTGAGAGTGGGCGATTGGAAGGCCCATTTTGTGGTGCAAAATAATGGATGGTCAGGGGCCAAAGAAGAGCTGAATGCACCGCTGTTATTTAACCTTCGACGTGATCCTTATGAGCGAGCAGCTGAAGAATCTGGCATGTACCTCAAGTGGATGGGACAAAAAATGTGGGCATTTGGTCCAGCGCAAGCTGCGGTGCAAAAACATCTAGAGACGTTTAAAAAGTGGCCACCAATGACTGCGGATACTGGCTCTGTCAATAATGGTGGCGTAGGTAATTAGAAGTTGTCGCTATCGTTTTTAATGTCTGCTTTAAAGGCCTATATATGCATACTTTCAGGCTTATATAGGTCTACATGTTAACAAGGAAGGTTTTATGAAGCTTAGAAAGTGGCTAGTTGTTTGCGGTAGTTTGTTGTCTACCGCTATTGGGTTTATCTCATTAAACGTGTTAGCAGATGATGATTTTTCGACAACAGAAGCATCATGGAAGCACAGTGTAGAAATTTATGGTTTAGCGCTAAATATCCGTGGTGACACCACGGTCAACGATCAGAACCTTGAGGTTGATGTTGATCCGCAGTTTATTATGGATACCCTTGAAATGACTGCCATGGTGCATTTTGAAGGTGTTCATGAAAACCAATGGGGTTATTACATTGATTATAGTTTCATGAAGCTTAATGGTGAAACCAATAACATTTTAGATAACACCAATAATATAGTGCTGAAAGGTGATATCGATATCCGTCAAGGCGTATTAGAAGCCAAGGGGTTTAAGCGTTATGTTTATGGTGATAACACTCTAGATTATACGTTTGGACTGCGCTGGTGGGATAACGATATTGATATGCAGTTATACCGCAAAGACAATAATGCCATTTTCAGTGAGATTAACTTAGAAGATGACTGGATTGACTATGTCATTGGTGTTCGATGGATGAATCCTATTAATAAGGATTGGCTTTTTTATTTTAGTGCAGATGTTGGTTTAGGTGCTGATACTGACTTCACCTCGTCGGTTTTGACTGGTGTTCGTTATCAAATCAACAGCTGGTCTGATTTAAATATGGGCTATAAATCCACATGGGTTGATTACGATAATGAAGACAATTTTGCTTACGATACTGCTTCACAAGGTTTTCTCATAGGTTGGGCTGCGTACTTTTAGCGAGACTAAATAGCAGTCATGCTTAATCACGTATCCATAAGAGCTCGACTTAACCATGTCTGAGCTCTTTTCGTTTTTAACATTACTCAGTTGGTAATGGATTACCTTTTAGAGAAAGCGCATAGCGTAAAAGAGTAAAACCATCCTCTTGATATTCTCTGATAAAGCTCATACCCAATTTTTCAATGATATTCACTGAGCCAAGGTTAAGGTTGACGACTTCGCCGTAAATAATATCTAAATCCATATGTTGTTTGGCATAATCCAGACAAGCTTTATTGGCCTCTGTCGCAATTCCTTTTCCCCAAAAATCTTGGTGTAAGCGATAGCCTATATCTACTGCATTAATACGTAAATCATATTTAAACCCACAAAAGCCTATAACTTGTTTGGTTGCTTTTAATGTTACAGCCCAACGAGCAAAACCATATTTCTGATATTCTGCTAACCAGATGTTCTGAATAATGTTTTTCGCATCATCGATGCTATTACACATGCCTGCATCACCAGTATAGCGATTCACTTCTTCGGTATTAAAGTGTAAAACTGCTTTTGCATCATTAAGGTTAAACTCGCGAATAATCAGGCGCTCTGTTTCGATGATTATTGTCACTTTTATTTCCTTGGCTCTTGGACTTTTGTATCTGCTACAGATGTATCTGCTCCAGATTCACCAGCCCCAGATGCATTAGTGATGTCATAGTAAGCTTGATAAGCAAATCGACCGATGGCGAGTACAATCAAAATAATAATGATCCGACTCATGGTACCTGAAGCCGTGGTGGCCTTTTGCATTTTTATCGGGCCTTTACGTTTAGCTGGCCTATGTTGTGACGATTTTCGGTTGTCATTAGTTCGGTTGGGATTATTTGGCTTAACCTTAATATCCACACCTGCAATATTCGCATTGATGGCTTTTACTTTGCCGTCAGCTTGCTGCTCTTGGGTAAAGTCAATTTGATCGCCAACAATGGGCTTTCTTGCCATATGTTTAAGGGTTGAGATATGAATAAACACGTCTTTGCCACCATCATCAGGTTCTATAAACCCAAAACCTTTATTGCCATTCCAGCGAACTAATCGACCTGTTTCCATTTTCACCAATGTTTTCCTTTTTGAGCGAGTGCAAGTTTTAGCACACATTATAAAATTGCCAGCCACAATTGCCAGCTACTATGCTAGGTTATTAACACAGCTTAATAAATATTATTACTCAGGTGCTTACCCTTTGACTGCATATTGTTTTTTAAGTGATACCTTAACCAGCAAAGAGCAACAGACCCTAGTAAACAAGGAAGATATTATGAAATTATCAGCAGGTTTTGCTGTAATACCGAAAGCGTTATCCATTTCACTTGTCATGGCGACTATGATGGGTTCGAGCTCGCTTATTAGTGTCTCTGCCCAAGCTGAAAATCTTGATTCATCAGTGATGAAGTCAATGCCCAAACTTGAGGCGCTTTATACTCACTTACATCAATACCCTGAATTGTCGTATCAAGAGAAAAATACCAGTGCTCGAATGGCAAAAGAGTTAAAGAATCTTGGTTTTGAGGTTACTGACAATTTTGGTGGCTATGGTGTGGTGGGCATATATAAAAATGGCACAGGCCCTGTAGTGATGATCCGCGCCGATATCGATGGCCTGCCGATTATCGAGCAAACCGGAAAGTCATACGCATCGAAAGTGACGACAGTGGATGAGCATAATAATACCGTCGGGATAATGCATGGCTGTGGCCATGATATCCATATGACCAGCTTTATTGGCGCTGCAGAGCAATTGATGAAACATAAATCTGATTGGAAGGGCACCTTGATGATGGTGGCACAACCTGCAGAAGAAGTTGGCGGTGGCGCTAAAGCCATGCTTAAACAAGGCTTGTTTAGCAAGTTCCCAACACCTGATAGCGTGATTGGTTTACATGTGAGTGCAGGTATTCCTGCTGGTAAAGTGGGTGTGGTCAGCGGTTACGCTTTAGCTAATGTTGATTCGGTGGATATTAGCATTAAAGGCAAAAGTGGCCATGGTGCTTACCCGCATTTAACCATTGATCCTGTGGTGTTGGCAGCAAGAACGGTGTTAGCACTGCAAACCATTCCGAGTCGTGAGGTATCTCCGCTTGAACCTAATGTTGTCACAGTGGGCTCCATTCATGGCGGCTCAAAACACAATATTATTTCCAATGAAGTAAAGCTGCAGTTAACGTTACGTTCTTATAATCCTGAGGTGCGTGAACAACAAATTGCAGCCATTAAACGTATCACTAAAGGCATTGCGATAAGCGCAGGTTTACCTGACGAGTTAATGCCAGAGGTTTATGTGCATGACGATGAAACCATTCCATCGACTTATAATGAGCCACAGCTTGCAGCCAAAGTGCAAGCCAGTATTGAAACTGAGTTAGGTAAACAAAATGTAGTGATTGCACCACCAGTGATGGCGGGTGAAGACTTTGGTTTATATGGCCGTACCGAGCAAAATGTGCCAATTACTTTATTTTGGCTAGGCGCTGTTGAGCCTGCAGCATATCAAGCAAGCCTTGATTCAGGTGAAGCACTGCCGTCTTTACACTCAAGCTTGTTTGCCCCAGATTATCCATTAACGATTAAAACGGGTGTGAGAGCGATGACTCGCACAGCAATCGATTTGTTTAATCAAAAACAATAGTTGTTGCTGAGCCAAGCATGCCTTGGCTGGACAAATAACGCTATAATACTGGCTATAAGCAGGATTAACCTTTTCTGCCATTACTTTGGATATAGATAAAAAATATGATTACCTTTAGCACTAATGTTGGCGATATTTGCATTGAACTTGATATGGAAAAAGCGCCTGTCAGTTCAAAGAACTTTTTACAGTATTGCGAAGAGGGCTTTTATGAGCACACGATTTTCCATCGAGTGATCAAAGGTTTTATGATCCAAGGTGGCGGCTTTACTGCCAAAATGAAAGAAAAACCGACAAGGGATCCGATTGTTAATGAAGCCAACCGTGGCTTAAGTAATGTATTAGGTACCATTGCCATGGCGAGAACTGATGCACCTCATTCGGCCACTGGGCAGTTTTTTATTAACGTCGGTGACAATACCTTTTTAGATCACACTGCGACCACCAACAATGGTTGGGGTTATGCGGTATTTGGCAAAGTGGTTGCAGGTATTGAAGTCGTTAAAGAAATTGAAAAAGTGAAAACTGCAACGATAGCTGGCCATGATGATGTGCCAAAAGAGGCTATCGTGATTGAAAAAGTTACCATTAGCTAAGAGGCTGCTGGGTGCTTAGTTTTGCACTCAGTTACCCTGCATTTGAGTCCATTGGGAGTTAATTTGAGTCTATCTGAAACGGATATATTGCAACTGACCCAAGCTAAGCGATTACTTGAAAACCCAGGGCTTGCTGCAAAAATCACTGACTTTATTGGCACGCCAATCGAGAAAGGTTTTGCTATGTTGCCAAAATCACTGAATGAAGGCATTGGTAAAGTGACACAAGCGGCATTAATGAAAGCTTCTGATGCTGCTTTATTTACCATGAAAGATGACCCTAAAGAGCAGTCATCTGATCGCTGGCATAAATTGGGTGTCGCGGTCAGTGGTGGTGTTGGTGGTGTTGGTGGTTTTTTTGGCTTGTCGGCATTGGCTATTGAGTTACCCATTTCAACCACAATAATGCTGCGTTCTATTGCGGATGTTGCACGCAGTGAAGGTGAACAGATCAATGATCTACAAACCCAATTAGCGTGTTTGGAGGTATTTGCGCTAGGCGGTGAATCTTCAGCTGACGACCAAGCGGAAAAAGGCTACTTTGCGGTGCGAACCGTAATTGCTAATTCTATTGCTGAAGCGGCTGAATATGTAGCAGCAAAGGGGATCAGTAAAGAAGCTGGCCCAGCAATGGTGAAGCTTGTAGCAGTGATTGCCGAGCGTTTTGGTGTGCAAGTTACCCAAAAGATGGCAGCTCAAGCTGTACCTGCGATCGGCGCGGCGGGTGGCGCGATCATTAACACCTTATTTATCGATCACTTTCAAGACATGGCAAGAGGACATTTTATCGTCAGACGGCTGGAACGAAAGTACACTGCTGTAGCTGTTAGAGAAGCTTATACAGAGTTGTCGTTGAGCCTATAGTTAGTAAACTTTTTCTGCTCCTAATTGTCTTTTTATTTCACATATTCAGTTTTAATTCCCACAGAAACGATTACCACCCTTAGCATTTTTATTGTGCTTAAGTCATATTATTCGATTAATTATTTCTTATATTTTATTACATTTTTATGTATTTTGTTTGATGTTTATTCAAATGAATCAATTGGTTACATGGTACTGTTTTGAGTTCACTTTGTTATTTCATTGCTATAAGGTTTTAGTTTATTTGAAATTCTTTTGAATAAATTAAACTAACAGCGAGCTTGAAATGAAAAAAACAATAACAGCCCTTTCAGTGATATCAGCGATGACATTATTATCAGCCTGTGGCAGTGATGACGATAATAAAGTAGAAGAACCGAAATTTATTACTGCCACATTCATTGATAGTGAAGTTGCAGGACTAGAGTTTCGTTGTGGTGATGATAGTGGCCTAACTGATGCCAATGGTGAGTTTACATTTATCGAAAACTCTTCATGTAATTTCAAGTTAGGTGGCTTCGATATAGGGACAACGAGCCAATTAACTGAAGCTGATAGCATAGTGACTCCATATGATATTGCAGAAACATCAGAAAAAGGCGTTAAAATCGCATCATTACTGCAAACTGTAAATGTGAACGGTGATCCTGATAACGGCATCGATGTGACGGGGTTTGATGGCGGTGTATTACCAGATAATTTATTGTCTTTGGATGACGATGAATTTATTGAGCAGTTAGAAGAGTCAACGGGCTTAGTGGCTGTATCTCTGGATGATGCAAAAGAGCATTTAGATAATAATGTAGGTCAATCAAAGGGCTACCATAGCGCTGCAGTACAGACTATTGTTGATGATGTGCGAGCTATTTTACCTGAAATTGAAAAGGCTAACTATCAATCTAAATTAGCTGAATATCACGCTATTTTAGAGAAAGGCGATGATAGCAATAATGCGGATATTGAGACCTTAACTGCGCTTATCGCTATTGCTGAAGTTGTTAATGAGCCTATTGTTGCAGAACGTTTAGACATAGAACAAACAGAATTTAAATACACTGAGATGCTACCTAAAGTAATCGACTCGGTTATCAATTCGGCTCAAGCTAACTTTATTGAAGAGCAGCAAGGGACGACTGATGATATTGCGGCTTTATTCTATAGCATGGCAGAGAGGTTGGTTGAAGCGAGTGACAAATTAGCGGCTAGTTTTGCTGATGAGAATTATGTCGCAATGTATGACAAGAGTGGTAGTGCAAATATTACTTACAATGATGCACACAGTATACGTGCTGCAGCCTTAGTGCTAGCGAGTAAGCTAAGTACTTTATCAGCATATCAATACGGTTCTGATGAATACGTTATACCTCAACAACATCAAGCTAAAATAGATCTGATTAAAACATCTTATCAAGACTTTGAATTTAATATTGAATATATCCAAATGGATATGGATACAGAATATAGTCTAATTAATATTAGCTCTAATGATTTTCTTAATGATGAGACTGTTGGACGCTTACGAGCAGAGCCACAATATTTAGCATTAGCTAAAAAAGCGTTAACTGACGCAGCCGAAATTGGTTTAATGCTTGATCTCGCGTCAATGGGGTTAGCACCAGAAGAAGTTGAAGAGCTGGAGGTGTACTTGCAGGATCTGAATACGCATTTATCAGCAGCAGATGGTTCAGCAGATCCTTTAGTTGTTATTGATGGTGATTTAACTTACACCGTTAATTTACAGGCTTTTTATAGTTTAGAGACGGGAATTGATCGTAATGATTTCACCATTAACGCATATCAAGATTGTGCGACAGGGGATCAATGGTCAGAGGTATTATCAAAAGTAGCAGATGACGCAATCTGTGGTACGGATGATGTACTAAATTCTGATGGCAGTCTTAATTACGGCAAACTAACTTGGTTAACTTGGGGACAAGATGATAACGGTCAAAGTTACGAGCTTTACATTAAAGGTTACTCTGCCTATAACGATGCTGATTTTGAAGAATCGCCAACATCAACCATTGATGATGTATTGATGAGTTGTATGCGTTCGGATGAGGTTATCGATTGCAGAGAGTTATAATCTCAAACATAAACCTGCGCAATCTTGCGCAGGTTTTATTTCTAGTATCACTCACTTTTAGCCAATCTGTAGATGCTAGTATTCGAGGTATTAATCAAGTTGGTATTGAAGCTGACAATATCTCAATACGTCAATTTGTATCGACTGAAACAGGTGCGGCTGTGTTTTATATTTTACAAGCCGAAAAACAATTGAGGACGGTTGATCTGACTGCAAACTTGGGGTTATTTCTTTTTCAAAAGTCAGAAATGGCTAAAATTAATCACTATTTGAAAGGTAGTCTTTTCATCGCGAATCAAGAGTATTTCTTTGAAAAAGCCTATTGGTTTCAAGGTGAACTGATATTACAAAATGTCAGTGCCATAATGGAACAGGGAAATTTTAAAGCTAAAGAGCTACGCTTTAATCCTTTAAGTCGTCGTTTGTTTGCTGAAAGAATCCAAATCGTGAGCGAGACTGCCTTTATTCGTAAATTGAATTGGAACATATCTGTAAATAAAGAAGCATTTTTACCTGGAATAAATTCATTCAATTAGCCATTAAATCCTTCTGATGAGCAGATAGAACATGACTCGTATTAGATGTTCAAGCTCATATCCTAGTTTTTACCCTTAGTTAGCCTATAAATTTCAACAATATTGATTAGCTAACAAGGAAGGTATTCTACTTATATTCTTATATAGAGTTGTACATACTTAAATCGTAACAATTATATCGTGTGAACTTTCATCAATTCCCGTTATCTTAACTACATAAGCAATCAATAATGTTGACCTAATATAAGAATCTAAGGATACGATTTCAGGATGAATTTATTTAATCGAGCCAGTTTGAATACTTTTTTAGCAAGTTGCACAGGGCTTTTATTGGCCGTTAATTTTCAGGCCAGCGCTGCAGAAACCTCATTTACTCCGCAATTCACCACACATCATATTGATGCTGATTTTGAGCTGACTCAAGGGATTGTCAGTGCCAATATTCTTGAGCAACAAGGTCATGAGTTAATTGCCGTTGGCGTTGACGATAACCATGATCGTTGGTTAGCTATTTACGGCTTTGATAATGAAAAATTAGTCCTACTCGATAAATTATCGCTATCTAAAGATATTTATAGTTTTGATATTAACGAATTAGAATCAACCAATACCTCTGCAACCCAGCAATTATTTTTTGTCACTGCTGACTCTTTACTGCAGTACTCAGCCTCCAAAGACAGTGAGCAGCAAGTACAATCTGAAAGTATGCCTAACCAAGTAGGGATGCTAAAGAAAGTGGCCGACATTCAGTCTATTTCAGTGACGACTCAAGCTGACTTTATTTCTCGAGGCAATTTTGTCGTCGATATAAACAATGATGATATTGCAGATATTTTGATCAGTGACTTTAGAGAAACAACGGTGCTTTTAGGCAGTGCTGATGGGGAATTCATTCAGCAATCGTTACCATTATTGCCTGTCGTAGAGCTTAAAAATAACGGC
Organism: Shewanella sp. TC10; assembly: GCF_009663145.1. GTDB lineage: Bacteria > Pseudomonadota > Gammaproteobacteria > Enterobacterales > Shewanellaceae > Shewanella. Next base: position 84,508 of record NZ_VKHR01000002.1, on the reverse strand, counting down.
GCAGAATACAGCCATGCCAAGCTTTATCATAGTGATATGAACTTTGATAACCGCGACGATATTATCAAAGTAGGTGAGGGATCATTAGAAGTTTACCATCAGCTTGAAGATGGTCAGTTTTCGTCGATTGCTGAGTTTATTTCAGTGAGCCAGCCGATAAGTGGCGTGGACTGGTGGAACAAGCGTGATGCCTATGGCGAAAACTTAGATCAAAGTGATTTGTTGTATCGAAAAGTAGAGCGCATTGGCGATGTGAATGGCGATGACATTAGCGACCTTGTGGTGAGGTACACCAAAAGTTCAGGGGTACTCGATAGAGTGAATGATTATGAAATTTACTTAGGTATTAACAACAATGGTAAATTAGCTTTTCCCCGTGAAGCCAACACCATCATTAAAGCAGATGGCACCTTAACTGGGCTGCGCTTTGAAGATCTTGATAATGATAATGTCGATGAAGTGATTGTGGCTGGATTTGATATTGGAGTGACTCAAATTGTCAGTGCGTTACTTTCTGGCAGTATTGATCAAGACGTGCATGTTTTTAAAATGAATGACGCCAGTGTATTTGCTGACAAAGCTAATGTGAGCAAAGAAGTGGAACTCAGCTTTAGTTTAACATCTGGTCAAAGTGGCGAGCCTGTGGTGGCTTTAGCCGACATAAATGGCGACGGTTTTAAAGAGTTACTGTTATCCGATGATAATGAAGAGCTGAATATATATTACGGTCAAGCGGGTACTGTGCCTTTTAAAAAGCGCGCAGAGGATTGGCAAATGACAATTCCAGTAGAAGGCGCAATGCTGTCAGCAATAGACATTAATACAGATGGCAAAGATGATTTATTGCTTAAGTTTGGTAGACAAGATCCTGAAAGCCTACAACGTCGTTTTAGTGTATTAATCGCTAATTAGCTGCGTGGTGTTAATCTTTTAAGCCAACCTTAGGGTTGGCTTTTTTGTGGCATTTTGTGATTAACCATTTTAATAAAGTGGTTATTATTTAAGCTTATGAATAAGCATCATTTTATTAAAAAACCTTATTACATTAGCATTTGCTGAAAGTGATCTGCTTCTAATTATCAGATAAAGATCGTAAAAAGCGGTTTAGCTTTTTGGTGATGAGCGTAAACTGACCTTAAACATGTAAGTTATATGCATGATTAAAGTTCATCATCAGGAGATAGGCAATGTTTTGTATTCAATGTGAGCAAACAGTAAGAACCCCAGCAGGAAACGGTTGTAGTTATTCACAAGGCATGTGTGGCAAGCTAGCATCGACTTCAGACCTACAAGATCTACTTATTTATATGCTGCAAGGCGTATCTGCATATGCAGTTAAAGCGCGTGAGTTCGATATTATTAATGCTGAAATTGATACTTTTGTGCCAAAAGCTTTCTTCGCCACGTTAACTAACGTGAACTTCGATGATGAACGTTTAATGGATTATGCCTATCAGGCACAAGATTACCGTAACGAATTAAAAGCGGCTTACGAGCAAGCGTGTGCAGACAAAGGCGTAGAGCCTGAAGCCGTTATTGCCCAAGGCGAACTGAACCTTGCTGCATCAAAACCTGAAATGTTAGATCAAGCGCCAATGGCATTACCAAATCGTGGTGATGTGCATGAAGACATTCTTGGTCTTCGTTTACTTTGTTTATATGGTCTTAAAGGCGTAGCAGCTTATATGGAGCATGCGCGAGTGTTAGATCAAACGGATGCTGATGTTGCTGGTGAGTTCCATCAAATCATGTCTTTCCTGGGTGAAGATTCAGTTGATGGTGATAAATTATTTGGCACCGCAATGGAAATTGGTCAACTTAACTACCGCGTAATGGCGATGCTTGATGCTGGTGAAACCAGTGCATTTGGTCATCCTGAGCCGACTGAAGTGAACACCAAGTCAGTTAAAGGTAAAGCGATTTTAGTGTCTGGTCATGACATGAAAGATCTTGAGCTTATCTTGCAACAGACTGAAGGTAAGGGCATTAACGTATTTACCCATGGCGAAATGCTACCTGCATTAGCTTATCCAGAATTTAAAAAGTACCCGCACCTTGTGGGTAACTACGGTAGTGCATGGCAGAATCAGCAACGTGAATTCGGCACTTTCCCTGGCGCAGTTGTGATGACATCTAACTGTATTATCGACCCAAATGTGGGTGAATATTCAGATCGTATTTTCACACGCAGTATCGTCGGTTGGCCTGGTGTCACTCACGTTGAAGGCGAAGACTTCAGTGAAGTGATTGAAAAAGCGCTTGAGCTCGAAGGTTTCACTTACGACGAAATTCCGCACAAGATCACCATTGGTTTTGCCCGTAATGCCTTAATGGAAGCCGCACCAACAGTGGTTGAAAATGTGAAGAATGGTTCAATTAAGCACTTCTTCTTAATTGGTGGTTGTGACGGTGATAAATCTGAACGTAGCTACTTTACTGACTTAGCTAAATCAGTGCCTGATGACACTATTATCTTGACCTTAGGTTGCGGCAAATACAAATTCAACAAACTTGAGTTTGGCGATATCAATGGTATTCCTCGTTTGTTAGATGTGGGCCAATGTAATGATGCATATTCTGCGATTCAATTAGCGTTAGCACTGAAAGATATCTTTGAGTGTGACATCAATGAGCTACCGTTAAGCCTTGTTTTATCTTGGTTTGAGCAAAAAGCGATTGTGGTACTACTGACGTTACTTTCACTTGGTGTGAAAAATATCCGTACAGGTCCTACACCGCCTGCGTTCTTAACTGAAAATCTCGCTAAAGTGTTAGAAGACCAATTCGGTTTACGTAACACCACAGATGTTGAATCTGATCTTAAAGCGATGATCAAAGCGGCTTAATACGCTGCTAATGGTGATATAAGTAATAGGCTTATATCACCATTTTTATGACTGTTATTTTACCGTTTCTACTTCCATCATTTCCCAGTAACAGGTGCCCTATGAGCTCATCAGGATTTTCATTTTCAGCTGCGTTGTCAGCAGTGCAGTCAACTAAAGATGACGACAAAGCAGCACAGAAGCAGCCTACTGCTGGTTTCTCAATGTCGAGTGCGTTGGCAAGCACTGCTAAGCAGGCTGCAGAAGCTAAAGTCAAAGTTGAAGCTGAAGTTAACGTTACTCAAGCTAAAACTACTCAAGTAAAGGCTACAACATTGAATGATGATGCTTCACTGTTAAGTGCAGATGATTGGCAGCGTGGTGATATTAAGCTTCGCTGTGTTGAGAAGTGGAATGAAACTCATGATGTGGTCAGTTTTCGTTTTCAAGGACTAACACCGGTTAAATTTAACTATAAACCCGGTCAATTTATTACCTTTAAGCTCGAGATTGATGGTGAGATGGTTTATCGCAGTTACACCATGTCTTCTTCACCTTCTCGTCCTTACTCAATCGTAGTGACGGTCAAGCGGATTGCGGGTGGCAAGGTATCAAACTTTGTGGCAGATAATGTCAACGAGGGAGATGTGGTCACTATTATGGGGCCAGATGGGACGTTTAATCTTGTAGATATTCCGGCGGAAAAGTATTTATTTTTAAGTGCTGGCAGTGGCATTACCCCAATGTACTCTATGTCTCGCTGGTTGTTAGATGCCAGAGTCGGTAGCGATATTGCTTTTGTACACAGTGCACGTAGTCAGGACGATATTATTTTTGCAGATGGTTTGAGCTCTATGGCGCATCGTAGTGCTAAATTCAATTTACATTACTTACTTGAAGTTGCTCCTGAGCTTGTTGAAGGTGTTAACCATACGGCGAATGATAGTCGTATTTTAGGGCGTTTAGATATCGATAAACTTGTTCCTGATTTTATGGAGCGTACTGTGTTTGTTTGTGGCCCTGAACCTTATATGGTTGCGGTTAAGTCATTGATTGAAGCTAGTGGATTTGAAATGGAAAACTTCCATCAAGAGAGCTTCACCGGGGCGATAAAGTCAGACAAGCTTGTTAGTGATTCAAGTAGTGATGACCGTCGTCAATTCATGCTGAAAATAGCAGATAAATCCATTTCACTATCTACTGAGCAAACGTTATTGGATGGCATAGAGTCTGAAGGATTGCCAATTATTGCAGCTTGTCGAAGCGGTGTGTGTGGCGCATGTAAATGCCAAGTCACATCAGGGACGACGGAGTCAAGTAGTACAATGACACTGACTGAAGATGAAATAGCTGCAGGTTATGTATTGGCTTGCTCAACTAAAATCACTTCAGATGTGACGTTAACAATGTAGCTTATGATTAACTAGTAATTAAAACAAAAAAGTCAGCAAATGCTGACTTTTGTTTTAATGGGAGTCACTTTTTATTTTTTGAGAGTGAGTTTACAAGTTTAAGTTGCCATTTAACAAGGCGTAGATTAAAAATCCAACCCAGCTGGCTACCAGTAATATCCAAGGGAACTTAGGCGAAGAGGTTGGTGCTTCAGCGATAAATTCTATTTCACTCGTTTCTTGGCGTGATTTAGCTTTTAAGTCTTGCTTACGTTGTTTATCTCTGCTGCGGGCTTTTGCCTTTTGCTGCTTTTTATACTCCGCAATGCCTTTTTCAATACCTTGAGCAATTAGCTTAGTTTGCTCTTTGGTTTGCGATGGTTTTTGAGTGGCTTTCGCCAGTTTCATTGCTTCGTTTTGGGTTTCTTGAGAAATCTGCTTCGCCATTATGCCTACAAATACGCTGTTGAAATCTTAAAGACACTATACCGAATCTTGAGTGGGAACTTAAATTGTAGATTAATTATTGTTAAACCATGAGCTATCGCAATGAGTGGATGTGCGCTTTGTCGTAAAATGGTTTTTTCAATATAAGGAATCGTTAAATGTCTGACTCAATTCATGGTCGTAATGTTATTAAGTTGATGAAAGCGCAGAATACGCCACAGCCACATCAACAATGGCTTGCTCTTATGGCGCAAGAGTTTGGCGAAAATGCTCAGTTTCATACCTGCCGTGCTAGCGATATGACTGGAGCACAGCTAGTTGACTTATTCATCAGCAATGGGCGTTTAACTGAAACAGAAGCTGGTTTTGAAATTAATCAATGTGGTCATTGTGCGGGTAAAGAGCATGGTGAAGAAGCTCACGCGCACGATTAAATCAGAAAAATTCAGTTTTGATTATTCATAAAAGCCAGTCTCTGACTGGTTTTTTTATGGGAGAAAATAATGCAAATGGATTTTTTATCGTGACAAATGCGTTGCCTTAAGAAGACATATTCATATTGTCATAGTACTAAAGGATTTTTATTTACTTAAGACATTGATGAACTACCTATTGCCTGCTTAAATTGTAAGCAACACAGGATGCAGGAAATCATGGATGAATACAGTTAATCAGTACCCTATTAGTCGCCGAAGTTTTATCAAAACAATTGCTGGTGGTGCAGCCATTAGTTTTAGTATCTCTAGCCTACCCATTTCTTTGCTTGCTGCAGAATCCCCACCTTTAACCGATACTGCCCCTGAGCCGGCATGGGCACCTGAGCCCGGTGTTGCCCAGTGGCGTATCGATGGTAAGCCAAAAGTCATGGGGCAAAAAATATATGCCCGTGATTTTCGTGCTCGCGATTTAGCGGAATATGGCTGGCCATATCAAGCTGAAGAAAGGGTAATGTATGCCCTAAGAACCAATCGGATTAATACGATTGTAATGGATTATCAACTTTCAATGCTCCCAGCCGAATTACAACCCATTACCATTATTGATGCGCAAAAACTGGTTGAAGATAAAGTGGATATTAGCTGTGATATGAAAAAGCCATTTTTTGTGTGTGCCAAGAATAGGGACAAGATTAAGAGTAAGAGTAAGAGTAAGAGTAAGAGTAAGAGTAAGAGTAAGAGCAGGCATGTTGCTGATTATTACGGCCAGCCTGTAGCTTTGCTCATTTTTGCAAATTTTGATGTTTATCGCCGTGCTAAAAAAATCCTGCAATTTAACCAAGATACTGTTATTTATGGTGATACGGTTACTCCACTTAAGCCGAGTATTTATGGTAACTCTTACGAATATGTAAAAGGCTCATTGAATAATAATCCCTTCAATGTGGTACATGATGAGCCTGCTTACTATAAAAGTCACAGTCCTTTAGTAAAGAGCAACATTAATTCTGCCATTGAGGTAAACACTGCTTCTGGAGTCTGGCAGCAATATTCAGCGAATTATGTCACTCAAGTTATGGATCCTATGTTCATGGAGCCTGAGGCTGGCTTAGCTTGGTATGATAAGCAATCGTCTCGTCTGCACTTATTACTCGGTACTCAATCACCCACAGGAGATATATCTGGAGCAGCAGAAATTTTCCGTAATGCTAAATGTACTTATAATGTCAGTGAAGTAGATTTGATTGCTTGCTATCCAGGAGGAGGATTTGGTGGGCGTGATAGCTCTTACTTTACCATGTATTTAGCCATGGCAGCACCCTATGCTAATGGATATCCACTGCGCTGGGCACAAGACAGATTTGAGCAATTTCAAGTAGGATTAAAACGTCATCATACTGAATTTACAGAAAACTTATGTATTGATGACAATGGTCTTATTCAGGCTGTTACTGCCAGTTTTACATTAAATGGGGGAGGAAGAAAAAACTTAAGCCCTTATGTCGCTGAACTTGCAGCGCTAAGTGTCTGTAATGCATATAATATCCCGCAAATCATCGCTTATGGTGAAGCTCAAGATACACCTGATTTAATTGGTGGGTCGCAACGTGGATTTGGTGGACCACAAGCCTTTATTGCTCTAGAAACCTTATTGGATCAGGCGGCAGAAGATACAGGTCGAGACCCTTTCACTATCCGTCGTTTAAACTTACTCGATAATCAGAGCACAACGGTAACAGGTGCACCTATTCAGCAAGATTTGCAATTACCCCAAATTCTTGATGCACTAGAAGCTCAACCATTGTGGACTAACCGTGAGGCAACAAAGCAACAGTTTGCCACTCAAGGACTTAAATATGGTGTGGGGTTAGCGTTAGCAAACGAAGCGTATGGTACCGGTGGTGATGGTATGTTTGGCGCTGTAATGATTAACCCTGATGGCAGCATTACTGTTCGCACTCCCTATATTGATATGGGCAATGGCGCAGCCACGGCGCTTGGCTTAGCACCGTCAGTTTGGTTAGGGAAAAATGCCAGTAACATTATGATGGGTGATGCTGGATTTTTTAATAATCTTGGCTTAACTAAGATAGATGCTTACCCTTCTTGCGAACCATCAGATGTTCAAGATGAACCTGCGAAACAAGTGGCACAGTTATCGGGTTCATCAAGTGCTTGTCTTGGGGCTTTTTACCAATATCATGCCGTATCATATGCGGGGCTAAGTCTACTGCTAAGCTCTGTTATCCCTGCCTTACAGCAGCTTTGGCAAACACAAGTGGACTATAAACTGTTAGCTTTCTCCCAAGGAAGTATCAGCCTTGAAGGGTTTCCCGCTATTGAATGGAACCAGATTGTTGAAGTGATTTTTAGTCAACAACTACCCAATAGTGCTGCCGTTCATGCCAGCTTTGTTGGCGAGTTCGTCAATGCTGACTTTAGCTTTTCTTCATCAAGCCAAAACCCAATCACTCTGCCTTTGGACTATATTGCCCTTGGCACCTCGCCTAATGCTTTACAGACTGTCACTCGAACTAATATGACGACACTACCAAAGGTTAATTCACGTTATGGGCGTAGCACTTACGCACCTAGTGGGGCATTAATTGCGGTATCTGTCGATCCTAGCACTGGTTATGTTGTTGTTGAAGATTGTATTACAGCGTTAAGTGCTGGTGTGCAACATTGCCCGCAATTGGTGAGTGGCCAATCTCAAGGTGGTGTTGCAATGGCAATGGGTTATGTACTGTCTGAAGACTGCCCTTTAAGCCCTGAAGGACCAGGTGCTGGTAATTGGAATTTAGATAAATATAAACTAATGAAAATGGGCAATGTACCTTTAAATCAACAGTTGCTGGTTATGCCTCCTGCCGATAATGAAGCGACAGCGCGGGGAATTGCAGAGGCGGTAATGTGTCCAATTCCTCCAGCTATTCTCAACGCATTAGCGATGGCAACTCAACATCGTTTTACACAGTTACCTGTAACGCCAGCGGCAATAAGGACGGCAATCTAATGGATAATTTACGGATTTCTTTTGTATTAAATGGTGAGGAAACTGAAGCGCCTTCTACTGATGGTGATATGGCTTTAGTTGATTATCTACATGAACGACTAGGGTTAACAGGTACCAAATTTTGTTGTGGTATAGGAGAGTGTAGAGCATGTACAGTTGCCACTAGAAATGGCCCTAACGCAGCAATGCAAACGACTTTATCTTGTTCAACTCCGGTTGATAGTTTGACAGGCTTAGAAATTTTTACTGTAGAAGGATTACAACAAGGAGATGAGTTGTTACCTCTTCAGCAAGCTTTTTTAAGGCACTTCTCTTTTCAATGTGGCTATTGTACTCCTGGATTTTTGATGGCCACCTGGGTGTTATTGCAGAAGTTACAGCTTTCTCCCATTTCAGAGAATGAACTGGATGATGCCATAGAGCAGGGGGTTGGCCGCAATATTTGTCGCTGTAGTGGCTATGTTAGATATTATCAAGCAATCAGAGAGTTAGCGCTGCCTTTAACGAGGGAGCACTTGTCATGAAGGGATATAAACGATTTTTACCAGTTTGGTTATTTTATATTTGCCACTCAATATGTGTTTTAGCCTTGATTGGCTGTGATAGCTTGGGTACATCATCTCAGCAGAAGCAGAGTACAGTGATTGATGAAGTGGTTATTGTAGAGCCAAACCAATCGATTATTGAGTATGGCCAACAGTGCGCAAACTTGGTTGCAGAGGTGCCAGCATTTGACTGTAATGACGGGGTTGATGTGCCAATTACAGTTAATGGGAAAATACCGCAGTATCAAGAGTATACGCAAAATATGGTTTGCGACCGTCCTGCATTATTGCCTTATGGTAAAGGTACTTTTGGCCAGTGTACTCCTTATTCTAAGGTGTTAGATTTATCAAATAAGACCACTCAAATATCTGCTTTTTGTCGCCGAAAATACCTTCGACCCGATGATAGTCCGTTATATGACGAAGTTGACGTCATTTTGCATAGCACCACTACAGGTGATACTTGTTGGTTTCATGCTGAATCCCCTTCTGGCACGAGTGCCGGATTTGATGCTTCAAGGGTACCACCACCTAATGAAGTCAGTCCTCCTCCAGGACATGTTGATGCAATGACTTTTTGGTGGAAGCCGCTTGATACAGTGAGCAAGAATTGTGGTGCTTGTCATGATGCAGATCCGTTTATGTATAGTCCGTATATAGGGCAGGTTTGGCAACATGTGCCGGTTGATCCATTCGGACCATATAATAATGCGATTGGTGATTTTGCTCTGTGGCCAACGTCTTCAAGTATTGAAACTGAAGGAAATACCTGTACCACTTGTCATCGGATTGGTAATTTAGGGAGTTGTGTAAATGTCGATCTTGAAACGGGGCAAACATTCCCTGGAAATATTCAAGTCGCCTCAGGAATGGCATTACCTGTTAAGGGAGGGGATCAATTAGCTAACCAGTATCCTTTGAGTACTTGGATGCCGATTAATAATTTCCATAGCCAAGCGTTTTGGCAACAGGTATACAGTCCTTCAGTATCAGCTTTGTTGTCATGCTGCGATAATCCTCAGCAACTTCAGTGTCAATTAACTCCAATAACAGGTAGTTGAATTAATTGATGCCATAAAAAACGCCACTATCGAGTGGCGTTTTTTATCACAGACGAAGGTTTAGCCAATTACGCTTAAATAGCCTTGCAAGATTATGGCATTAACAATATCAATAAAGAACGCGCCTACAATTGGCACGACCATAAAGGCTTGTGGAGAAGGGCCTGTTCTTGATACTAATGCCCCCATATTCATTACGGCGGTTGGGGTTGCACCCATACCAAAACCACAATGGCCGCCTGCCATCACGGCTGCATCGTAATTGCTACCCATCAACCTAAAGGTAACGAAATAAGCAAAAAACGCCAGGATAATCCCCTGAGTAAGCAAGATGATTAGTAATGGGATAGCAAGGTCAAAAATTTCCCATAATTTTAGATTCATCAATGCCATAGATAGAAATAAGGCTAATGACACCGTACCTAATATATCAACACTTTCTTTATTGATTTTAAATCCACGGGTTAACTCAGTGATGTTAGTGATAACAACACCTAAGAATAATGCATACACAAAGTCTGGCATTTTAAGCCAAGTTAATCCTGACTCTTGCACAAAGCCGCCAAACCACTTAGCACCAGCAACACAAAGCAATAATGCAAACAAGGTTTCTAAAATACGCTTTGCAGTGACTCTGTCTTCTTCTAATTGGTCATAGGTGACCAAGTCAGGGTGGTCTTGGTGATGATTACCACCGACACCATAAGATGACACTAAGTTGTTCTTATTAATTAAGCGCTGCGCGACTGGTCCGCCAATTATACCACCCATAACAAGACCAAATGTGGCAGCAGCCATGGCAAACTCAAGCGTATTAATGCCATAAGAGTCTTGGAATGTTTGTGCCCATGCTGCGCCTGTACCATGCCCACCAGAGAGGGTGATAGAGCCTGCAATCAGTCCCATGATTGGTTCTAACCCGAGCGCTGAGGCCATGCCGACACCGACACCGTTTTGAATAATGATGTAGAGGGAAGCAATTCCTAAAAATAAAAAGACTTTACTGCCGCCTTTGAGCAGTAGCTTATAACTCGCCGCTAGTCCTACTGAACTGAAAAACATCAGCATCAAGGTGTTTTGCATCGATAAGCTAAATTGCAGGCTGACCTTATTAAAATGCAGAATCGTGATGATTCCTGCGACAATCAAGCCACCTACAATAGGTTCTGGAATATTGTACTTTCTGAGAACGGCAACGTGACGGTTAACGCTATGGCCGATGAATAAAACTAAAATCGCAATAAGAAACGATTCAAGTTCTCCAATTGAATAGACTGTATTCATGAAACTCCTCTTTATAGCAGCAAAAATTACATACTGCTGTAACGCATCACCACATGGTATGCCTTTTATATATGACTCAAATTAATTAGTTATGCTGATTATAGATTATGAAGGAGCTAAATATAATGAGATTAAAACCAAATGAAGGATTAACAAGCTGAAATCAGCTCAAATTAACATGGCATTAAAGTGATTGAGAGGAATGTTAGTGTAATAGTTGTCAGTGTAGAGGGGATGGGGCTGGGTTGTTAATTTCTTGAGGGTTAGGTTGGATGTGAATTCTTGCAGGTATATTCTCTTCCAATTTGCTTGAGACGTTCAAATTGAATTCAGAAATGTAAGCCCGAGAGATTTATTGATTCGGGTACTAAAAAGCGGAATCAGAACTTAATCCGAATTCCGCTTTATTCAGATAACCATATCATTCAGCAAACTATTGAAATAGCTTGTATCAGAATAACGATTTAACAGGTTAGTCTACAGCAACCATTACATTGCTTGCTTTAATGATGGCGTATGCATTACCACCAACCACTAAACCTAGTTGCTCACAAGATTTTTTAGTTACAACTGAAGTGATTTCTACACCTGCAGCCAGTTCAATAACGACTTCGTTATTAACTGAACCTTCTTCAATAGAAAGAATTTTCCCAACAAGTGAATTGCGTGCGCTGATTTTCATAATTATTTTATTTCCAGTTTATTAATGAATACATTAGGTTAATGTAGAAGGGTAATTTATATATTAAACAGTAATTTGCAATATCAATTAGTCTAAATTGATATTCAATTGGTGCTCACTTAAAAAAATTGAGCGTCATATCTCAGTTTGAGTAACAAAAGGATAGTTTATATTGCTTATTTATACTCATTCATAAGTAGTAAATTTAAATAGCCTTAAGTGTCGGTTTATTGGTGTTATTAATATTTTATATTTTATTTCAATGTATTACGTAATTAGTTATAGTCAAAAAATTGACTTGTTATAGGGTTATGGCTAGTGTTAAAATTCGTGTGCTATAAAAATGGATACTCTAACGGCAAACTCATTGCAAAATGAGGACGCAAAGTGACAGCACAGAGCTCTTATCATGAGCCTACCTGTGGGCTGCATTACTGAGTGTTAAAAGATGTCAGATATTTTGTACAACTTATAACACTAGGATTTTATATGAAATTTGCACCTAAACTAGCGATGTTGCTAGCACTTTCTTGCTCTGCAATATCAGCAGCTCAAGCTGATGATATAGAGCTTGTTGCTGGTCAATATTTTTATGGTTATGAAGAACAATTTAACCATGGTACGTGGGGAATCATTGATGATTTAGATTTCTCTGAGCTACAAGAAGAAAACCCAAATTCATTAAAACGTGAATTAAAAGCGTTATATACTGAAGACGGTAAAATGTACTTTGATGTGCAATGGACGCGTAAGACATTAAAGAAAATGTTCCCAACTGAATGGGCACATGTTAAAACGCTAGAAGGCGACGAGCGTCGTGCAGCTATTAAAGACATTCGTAACATGGCTTGTGATGCACAAATGGAAATCGGGTACGCCACAACTTATGGTATTGATGGTGAAGGTTTTGCTGCCGAACTTGATACTGATGAATGTGCGGGTGAGCAAAAGCTTGGTACGGTGAGAATGCGTACGTATATTCCAACAGTACCAGGTGCCGAATACGCTATTTCTGTAAAATACCAAAAGCGCGATTATGACTATGAAAGATTAGGTGCTCGTAGTGAAGCACAAGCATTTCGTGATCTGATCGTACGAATTGGTTCTGAGAAACATAACTTGTCGATTGACCCTGTTGAAGGTGAATCGTTAGATGAAGGCTTTAAAAAAGCTTGGATTACGTTTACTGCGGATCGTTTTTATACGCCGCTGATCTTACGCGACAGTGGTTTTCCGGATAGCTACGGTATTTTGATTCGTGGTGTTCAAGCTTTTAAAACTGCTGATAATGATCGTGAGCTAGAATGTTCGGCTTACTATGCTGCAAACACACGTGCATTGAAGCGTTGTTTAGTGGGTGATGTCGACCCTCAATCAATTGGCTGTGATTTGACTGCTGCAAATATCGAGTGGGTTCAAGGCGAGAAAATCAGTTCAAACCCTGATCGTTCAACTGTATCGAATATTTTCAGCACTTCTAACTATAAGTTTTTAACGCTAGGTCAAGCGGGTAAACTTAAGTTAACCATGAGACAGAACGGAATCAATGCAGCTTGTCCTATTGCTGGTAAAACTCTTAAATTCAATGAGTTTACTGCAAATGACCAAACATATTTAACTTATGCTGAAAAAGGGGTTATCGGAGTTAAATTAGTAGGCTGTGAAGATGAAAGTCAAAATGGTCGTACACTATTAGCGAACCAACACTTCACTGCAGATCCAGAAAACCCTTATGAAGTTCAAACCAGCGATATTTTTGAATATAACTTCGCTCCAGAGTTTTACCAAGGTTGTCGTTTATCTAAAGTGGTTATCACAGATAGAACAGACCAGATCCCTGAAACTCAAGAAGGTTATATTTCCTACAGTTTAGGTATTGAAGTCAACAGTCTTGCTCTTACAACTGAAGATTAAATTCAGTTTTAGATTCTAAAAAGCTACCTTCGGGTAGCTTTTTTTGCTTTTAAAACTGTAATAAAACACATCGAACAACGAATTATATTCGTCACACTTTGATCACGTCTATGTCACAAAATTCTCTCACAATAACCTAATTAGATTAGATGCTCTAATCGCAATCGTATCAGTAACAAATAAAATAAAGGAATAGATATGAAGTTGTCAGTGACGAGACGTGATTTTTTAGCGATGTCTTCAAAAGGTGTTGGAGCTGTGGTTGTCTCATGTGGATTAATGGGCTGCGTTTTTGATGATGACGATGAAAAGAGCGTTAAAGCAGACTTTCTTCATGGTGTAGCAAGTGGTGATCCTACTCACGATGCGATTATTTTATGGACCAGAGCCACACCAGAAAATTCGCAAGATAACGAAGTGAAAGTGTCATGGGAAGTGGCTACAGATGAAAGTTTTGACTCAGTAGTGACTGATGGACAAATGGTCACGACACTAGAAAAAGACTTTATTGTTAAAGTTGATGCCGTTGGTTTAGAAGCGGGCACAATTTATTATTATCGTTTTAAAACATCGAATAAGGTGTCTGTTGTTGGACAAGGGCGCACCTTACCTGAAGGCGCGGTGAGTGCGGCTAAATTTGCTGTCATGTCATGCGCTAATTATCCAGCCGGTTATTTTAATGTATATGAATTAGCTGCTCAACAAGATGATTTAGATGCAGTGATCCATCTTGGGGATTACATTTACGAATATGCTCGCGGTGAATATGCCAGTGAAAAAGCCGCAGAGTATGATCGACAAGTGCTACCCGAAGGTGAGCTATTCACATTGGCCGATTACCGTACTCGTTATGGCCAGTATCGCACTGACTCAAGTTTGCAAAAACTGCATTCTGCCGTCGCATTTATTACTGTTTGGGATGATCATGAAGTCGCAAACGATACATGGCGTGATGGCGCTGAAAACCATAATGATGACGAAGGTGATTTCGACACAAGAAAGCAAGCGGCGTTGCAAGCTTACTTTGAATGGTTGCCGATTAGACCATGGACAGAAGGTAACCATGAGGAAATCTACCGTAGTTTTGCATACGGGGACTTAGTTGATTTACATATGCTGGATACTCGTGTGTTAGCCCGCGATAAACAACTGGAATATGCCACTTATACAGATCCTGCAATAGGTGCATTTGATAGCCAGCAGTTTATGGCTGATGTCACCAATACAGAGCGAACCTTGCTAGGACAAGAACAGTTATTATGGCTGCAAAGCTCATTATTACAATCAACGGCAAAATGGCAAGTATTAGGGCAACAAGTGCTTATGGGCAGTATGTTATTGCCTGCGGCGATTGCAACGCAGCAAATGAGTATTCCTGATTTTGCTCGTTTAGGTGGATTAGCGCAATTAGCAGCAAGAGCGCAAGCAGGTGACCCAACACTCACCGCTGAAGAGTTAGCCTATTTACAAGAGAACCAAGCTGAACTGACAGATGAAGTGCTAGCGTTACTGCAATTACCTGCTATTCCATACAATTTAGATGCGTGGGATGGCTATGCTTATGAACGTGAAGTCATTTTCGCGTCAGCTAAGTCTATGGGACATAACTTGGTTGTTATCGCAGGTGATACTCATAATGCATGGGCGAGTGACTTAACTGATGCCGCTGGGGATACTGTTGGGGTTGAGTTTGCAACGAGTTCAGTGACATCACCAGGTCTTGAATATTATTTAGGCTTACCTGACGAGCAAATTCCAGCAACAGAAGCGGCTTTGGTGGATCTTGTTACTAATCTTAGATACACCAATATTAAAGATCGTGGCTTGCTATTACTGACATTTACTCAAGATGAGGTAAAAAGTGAATGGATGTATGTGGATACTATTGCTAGCAAGACCTTCACTGAAAACTCATCTCGCTCATACTCAGTTACCAGCGCCGCGGGAAATCCTGCCATAAATTAAAGTGAACCTTTGGTTTAAGGTGACATTTTTAAAGTACGTTTGAGTGAATAGTAAAGCTACCTATTAGGTAGCTTTTTTGTTTACTGAGCTTCTAATTTACTAACTTTAGCTATTAATCCTTGTTAATGAACCTCTAAAAACCTTCACACTCTATTCATTGAGCTTGGCAGCTCAAACTGATACGAAGTGCTATCAGAAGAGTCATGTTTATTGTTGTTGATAATAAGAATTTATCTTGAGGGTAAATGTTAGTGGCGAGGTTGGTGCTGGAAATGTAAGCAGAAAACATGTTAGCTTAATCTAAATGATTAAATGCTCACCTAATGATGAGTGAAGTTGTGGTCGTTATAAAGGGAAGGTTATGCCAAGGATGTCGAATAAAAAATTGTTGAATCCATATTTCAACAAACAGCTATTTAGCTCGTTATATATAAAGCAGTTGCTTAAAAGCTCATTTCTTAAAAGCTCATTTCTTAAAAACTCATTACTTAAAAGCTTGCGACTTAAAAGTACATTGCTAGGCCCTCAGTTTAATTCAAAATTTATATTGTCTGCTGGGATGTTAAGTTGCTCTTTATTGAGTGCTTGTAGCTCAACTACATCAACACCCTCAGCGGCTTTATTACCAATGCCCGAAACTGCGAGCTATTTCATCAAGTCCGAAACACCAACAACAGTGCCTTCAATTGAAAGTTTGTCGGCTCTTTTGCCAGAACAAGAACAAGAGCTTAATGAATTTATAGCCCGTGACGATATTGCCTTTTTGTCGAAAAGGCATCAAGTTGCCCGATTTATTGAAGATAAAATGACTAACTTTAATTATGAGGGCTTAAATTACACGACTTCTCAGGCTTGGCAGCAACGCTCTGGTAACTGTATGGCATTGGCAATGATGACCTATGGGGTTGCAAAATACTTAGACGTTAGGGCTGTATTTCAAGTCGTTCACTCGGCACCATTATTAACGCATATTTCTAATGACCTTATTGTAACCTCTGATCATGTTCGAACATTTTTGTATGAAACAGATGCCGGTGGCGTGTATTTAAACGGTAGTGAATTTACAGTGATTGACTACTTCCCTGATAGCAACGATCGTACTGGTGGGGTGGTGAGTGAGAATGAATTTATTGCAATGTTTTATCGTAACCTTGCTGCTGATGCTTTATTGGCGGGCGAATTAACCTATGCTTATGCACTTCTTGAGAGAGGGCTGGCCTTGGCTCCTAAGTATGTGCCGTTGATCAATATGATGGCAGTAGTGCATAGGCGTGTTGCCGAACAGCAAATTGCAGATGAGTATTATCAATATGGATTACAGTTTGAGAGTAACTCTTTGACATTACTGAGCAACTATAGCTACTTATTGACATCTCAGGGGAAGCTTGATGAAGCTGAAACGATATACCAGCAGTTATTATCCCTCGAAAATGACACCCCGTATGGTTGGTATTCAATGGGTATTGAAGCATTTTCACTGAAAGACTATTCCGCAGCAGAAACTTACTTTCAAAAGTTCATCAACAATAGCCCTTATTACCATCAAGCTTATTTTGAGTTAGCGAAAGCTTTGACTGCACAAGGTAAAACATTAAAAGCGGAAAAAGCGTTAAACCAAGCGCTTGAGCTAACTTCAATGGATGATAGCCAACAAAAATATCTCGCTAAGCTTAATTGGTTAAAGCAAGGCCGTTAATCGTTTTACCGAATATTTGGGGGGCAGTTTTACTTATAATGTCTAAAGATCGTTAATTAAGGATGTTTACAATGTTTGGTCAATTATTTGTTTTTATCATAGGGATATTAAGCTTAGTGTTGGGCCTTCGAGATGGTGATTATATTTGGGCCCTTTGTGGACTAACCATGACCCTTTCAGGGATTAATCTTATATATAATCTTAAAACAGGTAAGAATATTTGGGATAAACCTAGTGAATAATAACTATTAAAGTGTGGGGATTCACCCAATAAAAAAGCCACATTGCGTGGCTTTTATTTTGTTTAGGGTAAGGTTCAGGATATGGTTAACGCCACTATTTTAAGTGGGTGGTTGTCATCGAAAGAAGGAAAATCTTCATGGCAATGGAGCCATTCTAATGAGGAAACCTGACGACCTTGTTTTTCCACACAACGAATCAAACTATTCAACCAGGCTTCACGTTCTACTTTTGCAACGTTATTACAGCAAACAATAGTACCGCCGTCTTTGGTTGCTAACATTGCAGGTTTAAACAAGCCTTGGTAATCATTGATTAAGTCGACAGTACCAAATGGACTTTTAGCAAAACGAGGTGGATCTAAAAAGACTAAGTCAAACTGAGTTGCAGGGAGTTTAGGGTATTTAGGTAGTTTTTGTCCGCGACGACCACCCACTTTTAAGCCTGCTAGTTGTCTGAGTGCAGGAAAAGCGTCACTTTGGATGAACTCACAAACCTCAGAAACACCATTTAGTTCAGCATTTTTCTTACCAGCAGCCAGTGCAAAAGATGAAAAATCCACATTAACTACTCGGTTGGCACCACCCATAGCAGCAGCGGTACCTATGCCACAAGTGTATGAAAACAAGTTCAATACGCTTTTATCTTGGCTATTGGCTCTAACGTACTCACGCCCGATACGCATATCAAGAAACAGTAATGGGTCTTGGCCTTCATGACGCAACTTCGATGTGAACTTAATACCATTTTCATGGGTAACTTGTTCAGAACAAGCAAATTCATGATGCTCACTTTGCAGGTTATTCTCAATGCGAGAATTACGCTTAGCGCGATCATTATAAATAACCGGTAAGTCATTGAGCTTAGTTAATACTGAGCTGATGTCTTCAAGCTGATCTTCAGTTAACGTTTGATGAAATGTTTGAATAAGCCAAGCGTTACCATAACGATCAATATTGAGCCCGTTCTCGCCTTCGACAGTGCCATGAAAAAGTCGAAAACAGTCAGTGTTGTTGAGTTCTGCATGGGTAAGAAACTCAGCCCGTTGGTTAATGGCTTGGGTAAGGGAAGACTGCAAAGACATAGGTAGCTGCTCAGTAAAGAAATAGAAACAAGCGGTAATTATATCAAGCTTATTTGCTGCTGTGGGTAAAAGCTTAATTAAAAGCGAGTACAGAGGAAGTTAAGTGCCGCTTAACACAAAATATGGGCCTGATTAGAAACGCAAATCTTACTATGGTAAGAAGACTTTAAAGGTTTTATCGGCAACAATTTTACCATTTAGCTCTAGTGTCATTCGCCAGTTACCAACTTTATTACTCACTGGCGACCAAATACAGTCGCCTAAGTAAAACTTCCAATCGTTTTCTTTGATAAACACTTCACCATCAAATGGTGGCCGAACATTGCCATCGGCATCAGGAATATTAGGGTGGTAAATACAGTATTTAAGCACTTGGTTTTTGGCTTTTTTAATTCGAGTTACAAAGCCAAACTCCATATCTATTACGGCCGGCACATGAACCGTCGCCTCTAAAAATCGAGGAAGCTCGTTACTGTCAGAATCCCATTGACTGAAGATGCCTGACTGGATAATGCTGATATCTGCTTTTAATTTACTCATGAAGGTTTACTTTATCGATGGGTATTGGCTGAAGTTACTCAGCTGATGATAAATGCTTAATCGCTGCTTGCATTGCAAACTCATAGCCTTGAATGCCTAATCCGCAAATCACCCCAACAGCTTTATCAGAAAGGTAAGAGTGATGTCTAAATGGCTCGCGGGAATGAACATTTGAGATATGGACTTCAATAAAAGGAATATTCACGCCAAGCAAAGCATCGCGCAGTGCCACGCTAGTGTGAGTAAACGCAGCAGGGTTGATCACAATAAACTGTGCATCGGTTGCATGAATCGCATCGATAAGCTCAAACTCAGCGTTAGATTGTATATGATCGAAGGCAACACCTGCAGCACTTGCTTGGGCTTTAGCGTTGTTAACGATAGTGTCTAAATTGTCACTACCATATAGCCCAGGCTCACGACGACCTAATAAATTTAAATTAGGGCCATTCACTAATAAAATTTTGGCTTGAGTCGTCATTGAGGTTCCTTGCTAAATAATTGAGTTGCCGATAATACGCTGTATCTAATCTATGTTTAATAAGCTTATGTCAGTGTAATTTATCACGTTAATGATGACCAAGCGGGGAATTATTTTCATGATTCATAAAATAACTCAATCAGTAAGTACATCGACTTGCCTTAATAATCGCCTTTACCGCTGCGCAATGCTTTGGTCGCTCCGCGTTTCTTTTTTGAATCAACTCGGCGGCGTTGGCTTCCCTTGGTTGCCTTTGTGGGAATACGCGCTTTTTGCACAATACCGACACCTTTCACCAGTTCAATAAACTGTTCTAATGCGAGCTGACGATTAAAGTCTTGGCTGCGGCTTTGTTGACATTTGATGATAATTTTTCCGCTCTTGGTTATGCGGTGATCAGCTTTTGCCAACAGCTTTTGCTGGTAAAACTCCGGTAATGAAGACTGTCTGATATCAAAAATAATCTGTGCCGCAGTAGAGACTTTATTAATATGCTGCCCGCCCGCACCACTTGAACGGATGAATTGCCATTCAATTTCATTATCTTCAATGCTGACACGGTTGGTAATATTTATCATTTGTAGAGTTAACTTAACTATTTTTAGCGCATAAGTGTGTTGAGTTTAACAAACTTTTCTATAGTACAGCTGATAAGATTTGTTACTATCAGCAAGAATATAGGCTGTAATCTGATAAATTCTTTTGTCAGTTAGTCGCATTACCCTTGGAGTTGCTTTATGTTGTGCCAAATCCCAGATATCGCCGAAGGTGTTATTAGTTTATTTGTTAGTGGCCGTTTATCTACTCAAGATTATCAAACTCATCTACAACCGCTAATTACACAATATCGTGAAGACAGTGGCAAAGTCCGCTTATATATTGAAGCAGATGTTTTGTTAGAAGGTTGGGATGTCAGCTCATTATCTGGTGGTGATAAAGTGCAACTACCACATTTTGATGCGCTAGTTTTTGTCGGCGGGCCAGACTGGGTAGGGAATACGGTTAATTTACTTGGACCATTTATGCAAGGCGAAGTAGCTTGGTTCCCATTAGAACAAAAGCAACAAGCGATTAACTGGTTGCAGCAGTAAGTGTTAAGTTCGATTTAAATGAGCGATTAATATTTTAATTAGTTATGTTATTTCAAGGAAGTATGAGTCAATGTTAAATAAAAAAACTGGCCGTTTAGCCGCTAAATTAACTGTTATTTTTGCAGCTGCAGCGTTGATATTAGGGTTGAGTGCTTGCGCACCAGAAGTGGGAAGTGAAGCTTGGTGCAAACAAATGAAAGATAAGCCAAGTGGCGATTGGACTGCCAATGAAGCAGCTGATTATGCCAAGCACTGCGTATTTTAGATTTTAACTAATAAACTGTGATCTAACAGGTTATTAAGATATTTCCCGCTAGTAGATAAAGAACTTTTTGCTAAACTTTGGGTCTTATTGAATGAGAGCTAGTTAGCATAGATTAGCTCTTAATTTATAGTTGCTAGTGATTTTTATTTGTTCATAGCATTAAAGGTTTATTTGTTTGTCTCTATCATCGATAAAGCAATTTGCTAGGTTTATGGTCGCCGTTATGTTGCTGCAATTTATCAGCACTAACTTGGGTGAGCATCAATTGCATCTTGGTGACAGTGAAAATGAGCAAATAAACCATTCACACCTCGTTGTTTCAGCGCCTGCTGATAGCTGTGATAAGGGCGATGATTTAGCCCACTTATTTAATACTAATTCAAACATTGAACGCCACGAACACTTAGAATCTTCTGATACTCAGAACTATGAATTGTGTTTAGATTGTCAATGCCATGGTGGCTATAGTGCAACGATTGATGTCGTTGCTCATTTACTGCCTGCTGCCATTATTTCTGAGTCACCTCAAACTTTTATCCAAGCTTATATCCCACCGGATTCTCGCCTAAGTTACCGCCCTCCCATTGCGTAATCAGTTAATTCTATAACTGATTAACTCTGCAAATTTAAAACTTGTTTAGCTTTTTGTCGCTGGTATTGCAGTGCATGTTTGCGCATTAATACCTTCAGTAGCGCTTGGCACTAATTTTCGCTCATAAGTCATTCGCGCTCGGGCATTAGCTAGCGAACAGTAATGACTTGCGTTTAGTACAAGCGGTCATCGCCATAAATATTGCTTATACAGAATCCAAAAGTTTTGCTTGTTAATCATCACTTAATTTTACAGTTTTGACCTATGTCGAAACGAGAATAAATGATGAAAAAATCGATTTTTGCCTCAGCGCTGATTGTACATTTCTGTGCAATGACTTCCTCTGCTAAAGCAGCTAGTGACCGAGTTTTTATTGGTCCAGTTTCTATTGTTCAATTACTTATTGAACAAACACTTAGCGATCAAACTTATAGCGCTCAAAGGTCCAGTAGTTGCGGGGTTTTATTCAACATTACTTCTAAAATTTAGCTCCAAAAATTAAGCGGAATCTAAGCAATTCGCCAATCATTTTTCAATAAAAGTATTCCGTCGTTATTCGCATTATTGCAGTGACTGTAACAGCAATAATGCCTGCGGGTAGCGACTTGAAAGGTAACACTATGAAGACTCAATTTTTAACACTAACTCATATTAGGCTAGCGATTATTTCAGTAGCCCTAATGACATCGTTAGCTTTAGCAAGCACGGCGTGGACTGCTCAAGCCGATGAAGGGGAACATGGACATGCCCACAATGAAATAGCAACAAATGACCAGAGCGATTCAGTGGTCGATGAACCTAGCCCTAGTTACAAACCTGGCAGTAAACGAAGCGATTTACTTAATAAAGGAATTAGCAAAGAACTTAATACAGAACTCAATGAACAGCCCAATGAACAGCATAGCGAAGCTTTATTTTTAACTGCGCAGCAGCAACAGCTTGCAGGTATCGAAGTCGTCAATTTATCCAGCAGCACATTTAATTTAGATGATGTAGCCACAGCCACATTAATCGTTGATCGCGATCGCACCATGACATTAGCCCCACAACTTGATGTCAGAGTATTAAAGCGTTATGTGGTACCTGGACAATTAGTCAATCAAGGACAAGTGTTACTGACCTTAGGTGGCGCGGCAGTGGCGCAAGCGCAAGCCGATTATATTAACGCGGCAGCTGAATGGGACAGGATTAAGCGTATGAGCCAAAACACGGTGAGTGAAAGCCAACGTTTAGAGGCGCAAGTGCAAGCAGAGCTCACCCGCGCGAATCTTGAAGCGTTAAAAATGACTCGCGTGCAAATTAACGCTTTAGTTAGCCAGCCAGAATCCATTGGCAGTTATCAATTATTAGCACCAATTAATGGTCGTGTGCAGCAGGATATTGCCATGTTAGGTCAGGTATCCGCTGGTGGAACACCGTTAATGCAGCTTACCGATGAATCACACTTGTGGGTTCAAGCTCAGTTGTCAGCCCACCAAGCGGAGGGGATTAGTAGAGGCGATAAAGCCTTAGTCAAAGTCGATGGTTTATCTATTGAGGGCACTATTATTGGCCGCTCTCATGAACTTGATTTGGTTACCCGAACTGAACAAGTGCTCGTCAGCATTGATAACAGCAAATATAGATTACATGCAGGCCAATTTGCTGAGTTGTACTTACCAAGTGCATTGAGTGGTGGAGTGATATTACCTGATGCAGCTTTAACACGCGGAGCTGATGGCCATTGGCAGGTGTTTATACAAGATGCTGATGGTTTTGAAGCGATTGAAGTTGAGGTAGTTGAAAGCCAACGTGGGATGAATATGGTCACTGGAATAACCGCCAACAGCCGAGTAGTGGTGAGTGGTGCTTTTCTCTTAGGCTCTGAACTTGCGAAAGCAGGTTTTGATATCCATAACCACTAGGAGCCACTAATGCTACAGAAATTAATTGAAGCAGCGGTGAAAAACCGGTTGCTAGTGGGCTTGGCATTGTTATTTATTGGTGTCGCCAGCGTATTTATGCTGCCCAAATTAAACTTGGATGCATTTCCTGATGTAACCAATGTGCAAGTGACAGTGAACACTGAAGCTGAGGGACTCGCTGCTGAAGAGGTTGAAAAGCTGATCAGTTACCCTGTGGAATCAGCTATGTACGCCTTACCTGAAGTCACTGAGGTAAGGTCATTATCTCGTACTGGATTGTCGATAGTCACTGTGGTGTTTGCTGAAGGCACCGATATTTATTTTGCTCGTCAGCAGGTGTTTGAGCAGTTACAAGCAGCCAAAGAGATGATCCCAGATGGCGTTGGCGTACCAGAAATTGGTCCTAATACATCTGGTTTAGGGCAAATTTATCAGTATATTTTACGGGCAACCCCAGAGTCAGGCGTTGATGCAGCAGAGCTTCGTAGTATCAATGATTACTTAGTGAAGCTGATTTTAATGCCGGTCGAAGGGGTGACAGAGGTGTTGTCATTTGGTGGCGATGTTCGCCAATATCAAGTGAAAATCGACCCGAATAAATTATTAAGCTACGGCTTATCTATGTCCCAAGTCACCGAGGCGCTTGAAAGCAATAACCGCAATGCGGGTGGTTGGTTTATGCCCCAAGGTCAAGAGCAACTGGTTGTACGAGGTTATGGTTTATTGCCATCGGGTCAAGCGGGCTTAAAGGCGATAGGGCAAATTCCATTAACCGAAGTCACTGGTACGCCAATTCGTGTTACTGATATTGCCAAGGTGGAATATGGCCGTGAAATCCGTGTAGGCGCGGTTACTTTTACCCGTAAAGAGCAAAATCCAGTAAATGGCAAAACCGAAGTTAATGCCATGGGCGAAGTCGTTGCTGGCGTCGTACTTAAACGCATGGGCGCGAATACCAAAGCCACCATTGATGACATCAATCAGCGTGTTAGTTTAATTGAACAAGCACTACCAAAAGGCGTCTCATTTGAGGTGTTTTATGACCAATCTGATTTAGTTACGCAAGCGGTTACCACAGTGATTGATGCACTGTTAATGGCCTTTGTGTTTATCGTGATTATTCTGGCCTTATTCTTGGTGAATTTACGTGCCACGCTATTAGTGCTGCTATCCATTCCGATATCGATTGGGTTAGCGTTAATGATCATGTCTTACTTTGGTTTGTCGGCTAATTTAATGTCGCTTGGTGGCCTAGCGGTAGCTATTGGCATGTTGGTTGATGGCTCAGTCGTAATGGTTGAGAATATTTTTAAACAATTAACTCAAGAGGAAAACAGTTCAGATCCAACAGCGGCTAAAGTT
Source organism: Shewanella sp. TC10 (assembly GCF_009663145.1). Classification (GTDB taxonomy): domain Bacteria; phylum Pseudomonadota; class Gammaproteobacteria; order Enterobacterales; family Shewanellaceae; genus Shewanella. The sequence continues at coordinate 59,686 of NZ_VKHR01000002.1, read as the reverse complement.
ATGCGAGCGGCTAAAGAAGTGTGCAGTCCTATCTTCTTTGCTACCGCAATTATTATCGTAGTATTTGCGCCGCTATTCACCCTAGAAGGGGTTGAAGGCAAGTTATTTCAGCCAATGGCGGTAAGTATTATTTTAGCGATGATATCGGCATTGTTAGTTGCACTGATTGCGGTTCCTGCAATGGCAGTCTACTTATTTAATCGCGGTGTCACGCTCAAGCAAAGCCCAATCTTGACCCCAATTGAACAAGGGTATCGGCGGTTGCTTTTGGCGGTAATGCATAAACCTGCAGCTGTGATGGGAACTGCTGCAACATTATTTATCGCTAGTATGTTGTTAGTGCCAAAACTTGGCACTGAGTTTGTCCCTGAACTTGAAGAGGGTACTATTAACTTGCGGGTGACTTTAGCACCTACTGCGAGTTTGCAAACCTCCCTAGATATAGCACCAAAAATTGAAGCGATATTAATGGCATTCCCCGAGGTGGAATATGCATTAAGCCGCATTGGTGCACCTGAACTTGGCGGCGACCCTGAGCCGGTGAGTAACATTGAAATCTATATTGGCCTTAAACCTGTTGAGCAGTGGCAAAGTGCTGATAACCGATATGAATTACAGCATTTAATGGAAGATAAACTGAGTGTGTTTCCTGGTTTGCTGTTTACCTTTTCACAACCGATTGCCACCAGAGTTGATGAACTGTTATCAGGAGTGAAAGCCCAATTAGCGATTAAAGTTTTTGGGCCAGATCTTAATGTCTTGTCTGAAAAGGGACAGCAACTTACTGAGCTTGTTAGTGGAATTGAAGGCGCGGTAGATGTGTCGCTTGAGCAAGTCAGCGGTGAGGCTCAATTGGTCGTTAGGCCATTAAGAGAGCAATTGGCGCGTTACGGTATTAGTGTCGATCAAGTGATGAGCCTTGTGAGTCAAGGTATAGGTGGTGTGAGCGCAGGACAAGTCATTGACGGTAACGCCCGCTACGATATCAATGTGCGTTTAGCTAAAACTTACCGCAGCTCACCCGATGCACTTAGAGATTTGATTTTACGTGGTGCCAATGGCGCGCAAGTTCGTTTAGGTGATGTGGCACAAGTAGGGGTAGAAATGGCGCCGCCGAATATTCGCCGTGATGATGTGCAGCGCCGCGTTGTAGTACAAGCCAACGTTTCAGGGCGTGATATGGGATCTGTGGTTGAGGATATATATGCCATAGTGCCAAAGGCAGAGTTACCAGCAGGTTACACTGTGGTGGTTGGTGGTCAATATGAGAACCAACAACGCGCACAGCAAAAGCTGATGCTAGTGGTGCCAGTATCCATAGTATTAATTGCCTTGCTGCTGTATTTCTCATTCGGCTCAATCAAACAGGTAGGCTTAATTATGGCCAATGTACCACTGGCGTTAATTGGCGGGGTGGTTGCTTTATATAGTACAGGCACCTATTTGTCAGTGTCGAGTTCTATCGGTTTTATCACCTTATTCGGTGTGGCGGTGTTAAATGGCGTGGTGCTGGTGGATGCGATTAATCAGCGACGTGCACATGTTAGAAATGTGGAAGGTGGTGAGAGCTTAATTGAGAGTGTCTACGAAGGCACAGTTGGCCGATTGCGGCCTGTGCTAATGACCGCGCTCACTTCTGCGCTAGGGTTAATCCCCATTTTGTTGTCGTCAGGTGCCGGCAGCGAAATTCAGCAGCCATTAGCCGTGGTGATCATCGGCGGACTGTTTAGTTCCACAGCACTGACGCTGTTGGTACTGCCGACCATGTATTTGTGGCTGTATAAAAGTAAATCGTAAATTGCTTATCGTATTCTAAAAAGCCCAATCTTAAGATTGGGCTTTTTTATGACAACAATCCCTTTTTGAATGTATCTATGTATTAAGCTCGCTCAAATAGGTTGCGGATACAGTTATATTTTTAGCATTTTATGAAAATCTTTCATTCTTTGTTGGCGATATCGGTATGGGTAAGACTAAATTCTTACGACTATTCTACATCTTGACTTTGCTAACCTCATAAGTGATTATCGATGGCTAATTAAAAATCGTAACTGTTAACAAAAAGTTATTAATAAACAAAGGTTTTTAATCATATCCTAATATAAGGGCGTGATTGAAATTAAGGGGAAGGCTATGTTTTATCGTGCGTTGATACTGTCTTTGTTACTAGTGTTGCCAACTGCGGTTAAAGCCGAAAATTATTCAATAGGTACGGGTGGTCAAAGTGGTATTTATTACCCATTTGGCGGTGCGTTAGCTAAGGTGTGGTCTGATGAAGTTCCACAGGTTAATGTCAAAGCTGAAGTGACAGCTGCGTCTGTTGAAAACACCATTAAAGTGGTTCGCGGCGATATGATTGCAGGTATTGCGATGGGCAATGTTGTGCTTGATGCTTATAAAGGTGAAGGAAAGTTTAGAAGTGCCATGCCAGTGAATACACTGTTTGCACTGTATCCAAATCTTGTACATGCCATTAGCCTTGAAAAGTCGGGTATTAGCTCGCTTGCCGATCTTAAAGGTAAACGTATTTCATTAGGCGCTCCTGCCAGTGGTACAGCTGTGACCTCTGCTGCATTACTTGAGTCTATTGGTATTGATGTGAAAAAAGACATCACAGCGGTGTACCTAAACTATTCAGAAACCACTAATGCATTAGCCAATGGCCAAATTGATGCTGGCTTTATTGTTGGCGGTCAAGGTGTTGGCGCTGTTACTCAAGTGGCGTTAACCCATAAAGTGAACATTATTCCTGTTTCTGCTGAAGAAAGTGCGGCGTTTATTAAGCAGAACGCTGCTTACAGTAGCTACACAATCCCTGCTGATGTGTACAACAATGTAGGCGAAGTGCCGACGTTAAGTGTGTGGAATGTCATTGTTGTTAGCGCCAAAATGAGCGATGAAATGGCGTTTAATTTAACTAAAGCAGCATTTGAAAATATGTCAGAAGTGCAAAAAGTGGTTAAGGTTGCTGAAGCAACAACCCCTGAGAATGCTGACCGCTTGCAAGGTGTGCCATTACATCCAGGTGCGCAAAAATATATAGATAGCCTTAAGTAATCTTAATTAAGTCATCTTTGAGTGACGAGCTTAAGCTAGATTTACCATCTTATGGTGAGTGTTAGAAACACAAAGGCAACTTATGGTTGCCTTTGTATATTTAGGTCAATGATTGTGGCTTAACTCAATCATTGGCACAGAGGAAAAACTATGACCCAAGAACAAGGCAAAAAAGCCGAGCAGTATGTGAGTGGGGATAATGAGCAACAGGTCGATATTGACGCAGGTGTTGCCAGCGCTCTTCCTTATGAAAGAACCGTTAAAATTATTGGCTACACGACGCTAGTTATCGCAGTACTCTTATCATCATTTCAAATCTGGCAAGGTATTACCTCAACGATATCAGCAACCTATTTCCGTCCAGTTCATTTGTGTTGGGTGCTGATACTGATTTTTTTACATTATCCACTAGTTAAAAATCGTCGTAAAAAAGGCTATATGCTTGGCAGGGTATTTGATCTTGCGTTGTGTGGCGTGACCGTGTTTGCTGGTTATCGGATGTCGATCTTTGATTACAACGATATTGACCATTTGCTTTATGGTTTAGGCACAGCCGACTTAGTCGCAGGTAGTGCATTATTACTTTTATTATTAGAAGGTTGTAGACGTACCGTTGGTTGGGTAATGGTATTGATTGCGGGTATTTTTTTAGCTTACAGTGGCTTTGGCGACTTATTACCAGGCGCGATGGCAACCAAAGCGTACTCGCTACAAGAATTGATTCAATTTCAAATATATTCTGCTAATGGTGTGTTTGGATCCGCCTTAGGTATTGCAGCGACTACCGTGTTTATTTTCGTATTATTTGGTGCCTTTTTAGAGGTCACTGGCGCTGGTAAGTTCTTTATTGATCTAGCCTTTTCGATTGCTGGTAAATATCGCGGCGGCCCAGCGAAAGCAGCCGTATTGGCATCTGCTGGACTTGGTTCGATTTCAGGATCGGCAATTGCAAACACAGTAACCACTGGCGCAGTGACGATTCCAATGATGAAAAAACTGGGTTATACCCCAGAGCAATCGGCAGGTATTGAAGCATCAGCATCGACAGGCGGGCAAATTATGCCACCGATTATGGGGGCTGGCGCCTTTGTGATGGCACAGTTTACCGGAGTGCCATATAGCGACATTATGCTGGCATCTATTGCACCCGCTATTTTGTATTTTTTCTGTACCTTACTTTATGTGCATTTAATGGCATGTAAGCTAAACCTTAAAGCCGCGAGTCGAACAGAAGCGGTTATAGAAGTGATGAAGCAAGGAGCACATCATTTAATTCCGTTAGTGATTATTACTGTGCTACTAATGATGGCTTACTCGCCTTTATTGGTTGGTGTCGCAGGTTGCGCCGCGATTCTGGTTACTGCGGCGCTACGTAAACATAGCCGAATTGGCCTTAAAAAGTTTATTGAAGGCATGAAAAATGGTGCGCTATTAGCGTTGCCAATTTCAGTTGCTTGTGGCGCTGCGGGCATCATTGTTGGTGTAGTAGGGCAAACAGGTATTGGACTGCAATTTACTCAATTTGTGATGGATTTTTCCGGCGGTTACATGTTGGTAGCGCTTGGGTTAATCAGTATTGTGGCGTTAGTGTTAGGCATGGGATTACCTGTGACTGCTGCTTACATTGTACTTGCTGTTATGGCTGTGCCAATGCTGGGTGACTTTGGTTTACCATTACTGACAGCGCACTTAATTGTGTTTTGGTTATCGCAAACTTCAAATGTGACTCCGCCGATTGCGCTGGCTGCATTTGCTGGAGCAGGGGTGGCAAATGCCAACCCAATGAAGTCATCAGTTGAGGCGTTTAAGCTAGCAGGCGGCTTGTTCATAATCCCAATTATGATGGCCTATACCGATTTGCTTAACCCTGATGCAGGCATGATGGCATTTACTTTTGCGATTATTCAGACCGCTAGCATTATCGTGGCTATTGCAATATCGATTGAAGGTTACCTTTTACGTCCTCTTTCAACGGTTGAGCGACTGGTTGCAATCACCACAGTCCCTTGGGTGTTGTTTAATCCATTTGGCACTGGTTTTATAGGTGTGGCAGTTGTACTGGGGTTAATGGCTGTACAATGGAAAACGCTAAATAAAGCAGTGGTTTAGCAGGACTAGTTAACAATATAGGTTTAGCTTGAACGGCTAAACCTATTTTTTATCTACATAAAACCACATCGGTGGCTAACAACCTGAAATATCTACAGTTAACGTATAAGTGGTATCTGAACCATTGGTGCCAGTTGGTTCAATATAACGAACATGACAGTTTATCGTTTCATCATCTAAATCATAACCATAGCGAACATTAGACGAACCCACTTCAACATTAGGTGTACAGGTTCCACTACCAAAACAGAAGTCAATTTCAGAGCCTATATCAAGCATTTCTGGGAGTCCGCCACCCGCATTTTCGCCAAAGGCTTCCGGATAGCCTAGCTTCATTTCAATGATTTCACCGTTGTAGTCAATTACGCTGCGATCGTCTTTCTCAACCCCATCAATTGCTGCTCGAGAGTAGGCTAAATCCAGTGATGATTGTATTGCTGCTTTAACACCTTGAACGGTGGAGATTTTGGCATCACTTTGTAAATTGATGAATTTTGGCGCAGCAACGACAGCTAAAATGCCAAGAATAATAATCACTACTACTAACTCAATTAGGGTAAAACCCTTGTTACTTTTTGAGTCGATAGTCATTGAAGATAAAGTCTTAGAGGTGGCGTTAATGGTCATCTTTTAAATCCCTAAATTGAAACGCAAATTCGTTTTTTATCGTTATTTTTAGCTCCCCTAATCCATTCTAGGGCGCAAAAGAAGCTCAATCTTTAGCCTCTATAATATAGCGTTCACGAGAATGTCATACTCAATACTGTTCACACTATTTTTGTTTATTAAGCTTGACTGATATTTGGCGAATTTTAAAGCAAATCAGCAAAATGCGTAAGTAAATATGACTTATTCATATAATTAGTGTTTTTTCAATGGTTTAATGAATGAGGCTTGTTTTTTTAGTTAGGAAATATTATCCGCTTTTCTATCAGATTTTTTTATGGAATTTTCGTCGTTTTTTTGTGGAAATGTATCCTAATATTCTTTTGTACTAAGCACTTTTTATTACCTAGGTAAACTTTTTGTTAAATATGTGACAATATTTTCATATGATTTTCTGTTTTTAAGTGGTTGTATTTAAAGTGTTTTAATAATTCCTTCACATTTGGGAAACTTTTGTGTCATGTTTGCGCAGTCTTTTTGTCATTTAAGCAGGTTAATTTGTCGTCCATTCAAATTACTTAACACGCTTACATCCGTCCTCGGAGATGACAATGGAACTGAAAAACATGTTTAAACTTAGCGCTGTTTCAGCTGCACTTTCTGCAACTTTACTACTGTCTGCTTGTGGTGGAGACATCAATATTGATACAGGTTCAGAAACTGAAACCCCTTCAACGCCAGATACACCGACGACACCAGATATTAGCGATCAAGAAGCTGCATACGGTGGTTTTGCTGAGAAGAGTGCAACTATTGCAGCAATCGACGGTAAAGAAGTTTGGGTATTGTCAGGCACATTAGCGCCTTCTACTGCTGCATCGACAGTGAATGTTGGCGGCCAAGATGGCGACAGCATCATCCTTGGTAACGATGTAGTTTGGATGCTTGATGGCGCAGTTATCGCTGGTAGCGATAAAGCCGATTCAGTTGAATTATCTATCATGCCTGGCACTAAAATTGTTGGTGGTAGTGAGTCTTACCTAGCGATTAGCCGTGATTCAAAAATTATGGCTGAAGGTACTGCTGAAGAGCCTATCGTATTTACTTCACTTGAATCTGCACTAGGTCAAGAAGGTCAAGCGGGTCAATGGGGTGGTTTAGTCGTTTTAGGTAATGCACCTGTTAACTCTTGCCCTGACTTAACCAGTTGTGATGCAGCATTTGAAGTAGGAAGTCACAGCTACGGTGGTGACGACACTGAAGATAACTCAGGTGTTATCCAATATGTTCGCGTTGAGTTCGGTGGTTTTAAAATCAACGATACTCAAGAAATGAACGGTATCAGCTTTGCAGCAGTCGGTGCGGGCACCACGGTTGACCATATTCAAATTCATAAAAACAACGATGACGGTGTTGAATTCTGGGGCGGTAACGTATCGCTTTCTCACGTTGTGTTAACTGAAAACTTTGATGATTCTTTAGACTGGACAAACGGTTGGCAAGGTAGCGCACAACACGTTTATATCCGCCAAGAAGATAACGGTTCTAACCGTGGTATTGAAGCCGACAGCAACAGCAGCGCTGATGCAGAGCCACAATCTCGTCCAACTTTAGCTAACTTTACTATTCAAGTGGCTAATGGCACTAACAGTGGCGGCGACGATGCTGAAGGTATCTTATTCCGTAAAGGCACTGCAGTAGACGCATACAACATGTTGGTTAAAGGTGATGTTGCATCTGGCGAGTGTTTAGAAGTGAATGATGACAACACGGTTATTACTGCAGAAGCTGGCAACTTAAACATGCAAAACAGCTTAATCGACTGTGTTGAGCCGTTTAAAAATGCATCACCAGATGCTGATGAAGGTCGTGAACTTGCTCTTGACGTTGAGCAATGGTTCCTTGAACAAGAAGGTAACCTAGCGGGTGCATCAGACCTAACTGATTACATGCCTAACTCATCTTCAGTGGCATTAACTGGCGGCGCAGCTGATTTAGCTAACATGGATGACCGTTTAATGGATGCTGAGTATATCGGTGCATTTGACGGTACAACTGATTGGACTGAAGGATGGACAACAGCGATTCATGACGAAGCAGATGCAGCGCCAACTGAATTACCTGTTTTAACTTCTTGCCCAGTTGGCACAACTTCAGAAGATGTGGTTGCAGGCCTTTATAAAGATGACAGCGTGACTTTAGTCTGTTCAATCGAAGGTAACATTACCACGAATACAACACTGCTTGCTGGTCAAAACGTGATGTACAAAGTGGATGGCGGTGCAGTGGTTGTTGGCGGTGATAACACTGATTCAGCAACTTTAGCCATTCAAGCAGGTACACAGTTATTTGCAACAGATAACAGCTACATCGCGATTAGTCGTGGCTCAAAAATCATGGCTCAAGGCAGTGCTGAACATCCAATCGTGATGACTTCACAGCAAGACGTGATAGCGGGTGCTGAAGGTGAGCGTGGCCAATGGGGTGGTTTAGTACTTCTTGGTAACGGCGAAACAAACACTTGTCCTGATAAAAATGCTTGTGATGCTTCTTTTGAAGTGGGCGACTTCCCTTACGGCGGTAACGACAATGCTGATAACAGCGGTCAACTTAGCTATGTGGTAGTCAAGTATGCTGGCTTTAAAGTGAACGATACTCAAGAAATGAACGGCATCTCATTTGCGGCAGTGGGTAGCGGTACGCAAGTTGACCATATCCAAGTTCATGCCAATGGCGATGATGGTGTTGAGTTCTGGGGCGGTGCAGTCAACCTTAAATACGTTTACTTAACTGACAACTTCGATGACAGCTTAGATTGGACTAATGGCTGGCAGGGTAAAGCACAATATGTGTATATCACTCATGAAGATGGCCAAGCAAACCGTGGTTTTGAAGGTGATAGCCATAAAGGTACTGACGATACGCCAGTGTCTAACCCAACTATCTCTAACGTGACCATCCTTCCTGGTACTGATATTGAAAATGCCAGTGGCGACAAAGGTGAAGGGATTATCCTTCGTGTAGCTACAGCAGCATCAATTCACAACCTATTGATTCAAGGTCGTAAAGGTTCAACTTCGGAGACTGAATCAGGTGAGTGTCTAGAGCTAGACGGTACGTATGCCGGTCTTGTTGACAATGTTAATGATGGTTCATTAATGATTTCTCACTCAGTAATCGATTGTAACGAGCCATTTAAGTACAGCTCAGATAATGATGCGACAACTGATGCGGTTGATACTGAAGCGTGGTTCTTAGCGCAAACAGGTAACTCTGCTCAAGAAGTTACATTAACAGATGGCATGCCAGCAGGTACTGACACTGTGTTACTGGGTACAGGTCTTGATATGAGCACGACTGATACTTTCTTCGACGCTACTGATTATATCGGTGCATTCGATGGCCAGACTGACTGGCGTGAAGGTTGGGCATTCATCAAGTAAATCAGCCCTGATAATGCCAGCAAGCTTAGCTTGCTGGCATTAATTAAAACCCTTACTCCAGGGTTTTATTAAGTGACATTGAGTCAATAAGACAATACTTTCTGCCTCGTCTGTGTAAGCCATGTAAATAGAGTTTCTCAAGACGAAGGCGCAACCTGAACTGTGTACAGGATTGAAAAACGCTATGAAAACCAAGCCGAGTTTTATCGCTAACAAGCTAAGTCTAGCTGTTGTCACTGCCATTTCTGCAGCCTCTCTTTTTACAACACTACCAGCTTACTCGGAAGAAACACCTGAGGTTGATCCAGGTGAAGATTTCCCAATTGAAGTGATTGCCGTAACGGGTCGCTTGCGCACTTCTGCATCAGCAGCAGTTGAAGAACGTCGTGAACAACCAACGGTTGTTGACATCATGGGTGCAGACCAAATTTCTCGCACCGGTGACAGTGACGCCGCTGCAGCGCTGCGCCGTGTGACCGGTTTGACACTAAAAGATGGCAAGTTTATTTACGTACGTGGTTTGGGCGAACGCTATTCAAGTACTTCTTTAAATGGTGCAGTTGTGCCATCACCAGATCCAACTCGTAACGTGGTTCCGCTGGATATGTTCCCAGCCTCTATTATTGAATCACTATCAGTACAAAAAGCCAGTACAGCCAGTACGCCAGCAGCTTTTGGTGGTGGTCATGTTGATATTCGTACTAAATCTATTCCGGCTGACTTCTTTTTTAAAGTGTCATTAGGTGGCCGATACAACACCAACGATTCTGACGATACCTTCACTTATAACGGTGGCGGTGACGACTGGATGGGCCAAGATGACGGCACCCGCGCAATGCCTAACAGCATTAATGATGTCACTAACATGTATGGCGGTATCAGCCCAATTGATATTGTGACTGGTTCAAATGGTACGATTGATTTTGCTGAGGCGCAGGAAATTAACCGCGGTTTAGCCAGTGACATGTATCGTGACATGACGGTATTTACTGAAAGTACTGACCCAGGTATTCGCGGTAACATCGCCATTGGCGATCGCTGGGATATTACTGATGACATTATTTTTGGTGCAATGTCGGCGGTTTCATATAAGAAACAAGCTGAAAATTACACCAAAACGGAAGTGGAATTAGCGGGTGACGCTGACAACGTGCAAATCGAAAACTCAAAAGATGTTATGGGTACCGATTCGATTGTGCAAATGTCTGGCATGCTCAATCTAGGTTTAGAAATCGGTTACGACCATAAAATTCAGACCTTTTCGACATACCTGCGCGACACTTCAGATGATGTGTCTGTGGCAATTGAAGAAACTATCGATACGATTTCTGAGCCAAATGCTCTGCAAGTGTATGACGTATCATATGAAGAACGTAACCTTATCAGTAACCAAATTCAGGGTAACCATTTCTTCGAATACCTTTGGGACTTAGAAGCAAATTGGATGTACTCAAATGCGAGCTCTAAGCGTTATGCACCTAATGAGCTTTCATACACTTACAACGTATTGTTTGATGATGCTAATAACATGACAAGCCGTAACTTGAATACTCAAGATGCGCCTAAATATGTTTATAGTCGCCTTGATGATAATACCGAAAATTACAAGTTCGATTTAACCCTACCGTTTGAATTTGGCATGAACGTGCTAAAAATTAGTGGTGGTTACGAATACTTTGAGCGCACCCGTGAAAGCTATGCAACACGTTTAGGTTTTGATGTTGGCTTAAGTCCAACGGATCCTAATGGCGACATTCTATCAACTGACTTTGATAATATTTTCTCTGATGACAATATTGCCAATGACACACTTGATTTAGAACTTAAAGATGCTTCAACAGACACCGAAGATTACATTGCTGCAGAAATGATTGATGCAGGGTTTGTGAATCTTGATATCGACTTTGATGACGTATGGCGCTTTGTTGCTGGTGTTCGCTATGAAGATTTCCGCCGAGTGACATTACCACTAACGCCTGATGGAGAAATCTCAGATGAAGGTGGTCGTTATGACATGGAAGACTATGCTATCGCTGAAGATGGTTGGTTCCCATCAATGTCGTTAACTTGGAAATCATCTGATCAAAGTCAGTGGCGATTCGGTGCAAGTAAAACATTGGTGCGTCCTGACTTACGTGAAGTTGCGCCAGTTCGTTTCCAAGACCCTGTTACAGGTTTTGATTTCTTCGGTAATCCAGAGCTTGAAAGTTCAGATATTTACAACTTGGATTTACGCTGGGAATACTACTCAGAAGATGGTGCTAACTTAAGTGTTGGTGGCTTCTATAAAGACGTAGATGCCCCAATTGAAGCGATTCAACGTATTTCTGAAGCTGGCCGTCAGCTTAAGTTTTACAATGCTGAATCAGGCGTTATTTACGGTATCGAAACCGAGTTTTTACATGACCTTGGCTTTATCGGCAGTGAAGGCGGCTTCTGGGAAGACTTCTTTGTCGCGGGTAACTTGACCTTAAGTGATTCAGAAATTGAAATCTTAGCGAATGGTGAGATTGACCCAACTAATAATAAACGCCGTATGACAGGTCACTCTGAGTGGGTTGCCAACATGCAGTTTAGCTATGATTCTGCTAATGAGTCACATAGTGCGACACTGGTATATAACGTGTTTGGTGAACGTATTGCTTATGGCGGACGCGGCGGGTTAGATGATGTTTATGAGCAACCTTTTCATAGTTTAGATTTCACTTATAGCTACCTGCCAACAGAAAGCTTTGGGGTGAAATTTAAAGTTAAGAATATCCTAGGTGAAACAACCGAATATGACCAGCAAGATGTGGTGGTATACGCAAAAGAGCCTGGTACAGAATTCACTCTGCAGTTTGATTACCAATACTAAAAATAGTAATAGGGTTATCTGTCACTGCATTGCGGATATATGATAACCCTTTGGTTTTATTGAGTGTAACAAGGTACTGATTTTTAGCATTATTACTTCATCCTTTTAATGCTAAAAATCCAGTGCATAGTGTGGTTTAGTATATGAAGTCTGGAACACTTCTTTGCAATGAATCACACGCTTCTTTATTGATAAGACGTTATTTAAGACAGGCGTTTTTAAAAGAAGTGATAAGTAAAAATAGCAAGATCAGTGTTTAGTTTAGCAATATTACTTCATCCTTTTATTGCTAAAAAATAACACTAGGCCACTTTCTTCTGGAACAAGAAAGTGGCCGTTTTTGTTTATGGCTATTTGTCTTTTATACAGCTCGCTACAGAGCATTTAAACAAAGACTAGGCTAGTTATTTTAAACTTCTGGAACAAGAAAGTGGCCGTTTTTGTTTCTGGCTATTAGCCTTTTATACAGCTCGCTACAGAACATTTAAACAAAGACTAGGCTAGTTATTTTAAACTTCTGGAACAAGAAAATAGCCGTTTTTGTTTCTGGCTATTTGTCTTTTATACAGCTAGCTACAGAGCATTTAAACAAAGACTAGGCTAGTTATTTTAAACTTCTGGAACAAGAAAGTGGCCGTTTTTGTTTCTGGCCATTTGTCTTTTATACAGCTCGCTACAGAACATTTAAACAAAGACTAGACTAGGCTAGTTATTTTAAACTTCTGGAACAAGAAAGTGGCCGTTTTTATTTTTAAAACATGAATAAGTGACCTACTTTAATAATAAAAGTAGATCACTTATATTTGGAAATGATATTTAAATGGGGATTATTAAATACTTAACTATCGATAAATTATAAATGCCAGTCGCTATTTATTTTTTAAAGATTGCTTCATTTGTTCCGTACGGTCCTAAGTTTAGATCGCGCTTACGGATTTCATCTACGCGGTCAAAGGCTTCTTCTGCAACGCGAAGGTTTTTCACATCACGGCGCCAGTAGTATTTGAACCCGTCAAAGTTAGCATTATTTGGATACCAGTACATTACTCCAAGACCTTTATCTTCAAGGATTGGTGTGTTGTGGATCGCATTGCCTGGGATATAGAAATATTGGCCTTTTTCCAATGGTTGGAATTTGTTTTCTGCTAACGTTTTACTGCCACCGTTTACCACGTAATAACACTCAGGTTGGCCATGGAAATGAGGCTCATGATCTGACTTGCCACCGTTAGTAATACCGATAACCACTGGTGAATCAGCCAAGTCTTTCCAGATGTATCCTACTGGAGAGTTAGCAACTTCACAGTTTTTAGCTTCAAGTACGTTGCCCTCATTATCAAGAGTTTTACAGAAACGTTGATCTTTAGCGATGCTGTCATTGGCTTGGATAGTGTTGAAATCAATCTTGCCTGCTTCCCAATCAGCAATATATGCTTCAACTTCAGGGTTACTACACTGGATTGGCATAGTGTTTTGTGGAGCATGAACACTGCTGTCAAATGGTACAGGCGTTGTTTGTTGGTAAGGAAGTTGTGCGTGATTACATTGTGGGCCTTGGGCAACAGCAGCTGTTGATGCAAGCGCTGCAATGCCAAAAATCATTTTAAGTTTCATTGTTTATCCTATTTGGAACTTTGAGATATTAATCTTTATTTTTGCTATGCATTAACTATAAGTTCATCTTAGTCATTTAAAGGTGAAATAGATCACGCAGATATTGCAACGACAATTTTATTCGTGACTAGTATCGCTAATCTTAATTAATTGAGAATATGTTCAAATATTCATTTAATTTGTTGTCGTTGGTCAATGTTTATAAGTTTTATTTGTTCATTAATTCAAATGATTATATAAAGTTGGATTTTTAATCCTGCATTAGATATTAAATTTCATCTTTATTACCTAAATGAATATTGCATACTGAGCTGGGCGTATTGAGAGTGCCCTGTATCTACTGCCCCATTGCTGTAACTCGGTGATTTATCGTTAATGGCATATTGACCCACTTCAACACCCACTGAAAGCTCAGGAGTAAGGTTAGTAAAAATATTTGCGCCAAAATGATTTCGACGAGTGCGTTCAATTTCTGTCGTTGTATGGCCTATAAAAAAGGTACTTCGTAGTCTGTGAGTCCAGAAATGGCGATAAGCCATCATAGCTGACAGCGTGGTTTCTAATTCACCATCAATAATATCTTTTGCGGCATCAGTCCCAACATAACGCCCTAAATGACCATAATGTAGTTGTAGACGAAGGTCGTCTTTGCCGAAGGTTCTAAACTTTCCAGCCACAGAAATACCTTTACTCAATTGCTGGGTATCCTCAGGGTCGAGATAACGAATAATGCCTGATGCAGATATGTTGCCCCATTCGCCTTTTTTGTTATAGCGTACGATGAGATCAGGTACATAGTCGTTGCGGGTATCAATCCACTCTTGTTGGCTTGAGTCGTTACTTTCAGTGACCGCATCTGTACCGTAGGTATAAGGATTTTCAAGTGCAAATTGCCAATCGTTATGGGTGTAACGAATTAAAGCTTGTCTCACCATAGCCTGTCCAACTAATGGCCCACCTAAATCGGCAGTTTCAGCAAAGGCTGAGGTATTGACTAACGTTGACCAAGTTTGCCCAGCAATAACATCTTGATATTCGATAAAAGCATGGCGTAGACGGGGGCTGTATGAATTTGAAATAACTGGGTTACCTTGAGAGGAACCGACAAAATCCATTTCAATGAAACTTTTTACCTCCTCGGAAGATATAGCGAGATTTAATCGTGATTCTTGAGCACTAAATTGTGTCCGTTTAGTGGGCTCAGAAATTGAACCTCCACCTGTCCACAAGTCTTGAAATTCGACATCACCACTCACATAGCGAGCGTTCATTTTTATGAACCCACCGAGTTCGACATCCATGGCATGTGAAGAATGAGCAACTACCGCCATACAGGCCAGTAGAGGCAGTTTAACTGAAGGTGTTTTCATAGTTGGAGTGATTACTGCTTAGTGGTTTATGGCATTGGCTTTAGTTGATAAAGACAATGTTTGATTGATAAAGTGAGCAATCAAACAGACAGAAATGAGGGAGTCAGTTCCTGCCTGTCTGAGAGTATTGCGTTAACCGTTGGTAACGGTGTTGATTACGACGTCATTAGAAGTAGTAACCAAAGTTGATGTTAATGCGTTTGTCCCAATCATCACCCATTTCAGGTAAACCTACGTGGTCATTATTCGCGGTAGAAAACGTCATGTTTTTGCCTAAAATAAAGTCAATCATGGTGTAAGTTGCACCAGCAGAAATCGCACAACCTGTGACGTTTTGCATGCTGTTGTCATAACTGTCATCAGCAACATCTGGGGTCATTAAACCGAAATCGTTGTAACATTTAACGCTACCAAAGTCAGTTGCAAAGGTTTTAGCTATATTGGCACTATACGCTTGGCCTTTAGAGGCGATTTCGTATTGCCAACTCACTACAGCAATACCGATTTTATTGTCATCAGCAGAATCTGCCGCGTCATATTCGTATTGCATCGCTTGCAGTTGCAGGTTCCAGCCTTTGTAAGTGCTATCTAAATGTAGTGCTACAGCATAACGGTCGCCCATGTTACCTGTTTCACTGTTATAGATTTGACCATATTGAGCAGAACCACCAAACGTTGTAGAACCACCTTCATACTCAGAGGTATAGGTTTGTCTAAAGTTAAACCCATTGGTTTCTTCGTTATGATATTCAGTTCCGTTAATTTCGCCGCTGAATAATGACGCTGAATAACGCTTGTTTTCAGTTGCACTGTAAACTGGGTTTTTGTAGAACGCGAAATCAGTGTTCCAGCCGTTATTGTCGTAAGAGGCTTTAATACCCACATCGTGATTATCTTCAAAACCTAGGTAGTAAGGTAAACCAAACCACCAACTGTTAGAGATAAACTCTGGGTTGCCAAAAGGCACTTTATTAATACCGACTTGTAGTTGCCAATTTGGGTCAATATCATAATAGCCGTAACCATATTTGATGTAATTGGTGTTTGCGGTAAAGCGGTATTCAGCAGCTAAACCCCAGTCACCTTTTTTACCATCAAACTTAATTGCAGCCATATCGAAATCAAGCTCACCTAATTTATCTTTATTAGATTCGTCATAATCTCTATACGCATAATTGACACGCACTGCGCCTCCGATGTTAATACCATCTTCTTGTTCTTCTTCAGCCATTACTGGCGCAGAAGACATAGCAATCGCTGTGGCCACCATCGACAACATAAACTTGGCGGTTTTCTTCATTCTCGTTCCCTATAAAATCATCGTTATTTTATTGTTGTGTTACATTTCATGGAACCAAGTACGGTGACAGTCAGCACAGGTAGGAGCTTTTTTCGTATGCTCACTATGACAGGCTAAACAGCTTGCGCCTTGGTTATAATGCAAAGACTTATGTGGGTGTGCTTCTGGTACTGCTAAAATTGATTCATCAATTTCAATTGTTTCAACAGTGCCATGACATGCCACGCAGGCCTCATCTGTGGTATTCGCTCTTGGTGAACCTTGATGGCAAGCATTACAGCCATCTTGATAAAGCATCTCGTGGTTCACTCTGCCTTGTGTTTTCCCTTTGACGGTATAAAGCTCGCCCGCATTTGCGGTGGCTAAAAACGCAGTAGATAAAAAAGCGACTAGTAATAATTTTTTCATGGTGGTTCAGCCTACAGATCAGATTTAATAGTTTCAGAAACGATAATGCCCATCGCTAAGCACTCAAGACATGAGGTCGAACTTAAGCGAGCTTCACCATGAATGCCGCCAGTAGCTTCACCGATGGCATACATTTTTCTAATCGGTTTCATTGAGCGACCATCAATCACGCGGCCACCTAAATCTGTTTTTAATCCACCCATGCAGTAATGCACTTTTGGCCAAATACGTGAAACAACAAATGGCCCTGTTAAAACCTCAGCAGTGTCCATCTTACGGTTGAATAACGGATCCTTTCTGTCTACAACATGCTGGTTATATTCAGCAATTGTGTCTTTTAAGGCTGTCGCAGAAATATCAAACTTCTTGGCAACATCATCCAATGTGTCCAATTTCCAAGCCATTTCGTCACGTAATGAACGAACAACGCGGTCGTCGTCTTTGTAGTTTTCATAGTTGAACAGCACAATTGGGTAGGCTGGACTGTTGTCTTCATAACGATTTTTCATAATCGCTTCTGAGCAGGTCTTGCGATCTGCGCGCTCATCCATAAAGCGTTTGCCATTAAGCACACTAATAGCTGCACCTTGGTGCCAACCGATCGAAAGTAATGCATTCGACCAGCCGAATCCGCCTTCATCAGGAGAACCCCAATGACCCGTTTGGATTAAGTTCATGTGGACAGGTAGGGCGCCGTTGGCCATTGCGGTTAAGGTTACTTCACCTGTAGCGCCGTGAGCATTGGTGCAATCTAATGTTGGATCCAGTGATGGATCGACCATTTGGCGTAATTCCATATTCTGGGCAAAACCACCGTGCGCGAGGATAACGGCTTTGTTGGCCTTGATATAGATTGTTTTACCAGTTTTCAGATCTGGGTAACGATAATTCTGTCTAACCTTCACACCAACGATCTCTTGGCCGTTCATAATGAAGTCTTCAATGTAATGTTGTAAGCGATATTCCACGCCTACCTTTTTACCTGCTTCGAATAATTTAGTGGTGATATCACCGCCAGTACCATGCTGAGTTCTGATAGCGCGCGCTTTATTATGACCACCCACTTGGATGTTAAATCCTTCGCGAAATTTAACGCCGGTTTCAATACATAGGTCATAAGAATCTAATGAACGATTCGCGATGGTTCTCAGCATATCGACATTTTGCATGCCTCTGCCTGAGATAATTTGGTCTTTAACTAATTCTTCTGGAGAATCATCGTTAATACCTTGAGCTAATTGAATTGGATTTTGAGGAATCGCTAACCAACCGCCATTAATTGCAGAATTACCACCAATTACCTGCATTTTTTCTAATACAAGTACACTACCGATTTGCTGCTTTTTGGCATTAATAGCAGCCGATAGTCCTGCAAACCCAGAACCAACAACAAGAACATCAACTGATTCATCCCAGTTAATTTCTTCACATTGACTTTGTTGTGCGCTAGCTGGCATGGCTGCAGTTAATCCGCCGATTGCGGCACCTGCGCTTAATTTTAAAAAGTTACGTCTGTTGTGCATTTATCTTTCCTCGCATTTTGATGCGACTAAGATAAACAAATTGATGCCGTCCAAATTTGAATGGCATCACGCTTTTTTTGGGGGGGCAATTTTATTCGTGAAGTGGGTCAAGAACATTGTTCATGAGCTTCTGAGTTATCAGTTCTTTTTTACGGGAATAAACAGGGGTTAATTATCACTATTGAAATAAGATATGAACTGAATCACAAAGACCAATCAAAAAGCCTAGCTAGCGTGAACTTAATCCCGATTATCTATCGATTTTATACCTATAAAGAGTAATAAGGATGATAATTGAGTTAATCAAATATTAGGTGTGCATTATGAAATGTCCTACAGAAACATTGACTCAACTTCGCTGTGACCAAATTCTAGATGTCGCTGAGCTTTTGATTGAGTCCCAAGGGATTGTGTCATTTAAATTCTCACAAATAGCCAAAGATGTCGGCTGCTCAACGGGGACTTTGTATAAGTTATTTGAACGCAAAGAAGATGTATTAGTGTGTTTGTTTTTACGAAGTGCGACTTCAAATTACATGCCGCTATTTGTAGAACAAAACCCTCTACTATCTGCGCAAGAAAGATTACTGCTACCTATTTTATTTACTTTTGAAACCATAAAAAGGAGCAGAAGCTTTTTTACCTTACGTTCTGTATCGGTCAATGCAATGATTTGGAAGTTAGCCAGTGATGAAAAGGTAAAACTATTCAAACAACGTATTAATTCGTTTTGGCAATGGTTAACTGATGCGGTGCAATTAGCTATTGAAAATGGTGAGTTAACAGCAACACCTTTACAAGCCAAGGAGTTGGTTCAAGGGATAACTTTTTATTTAACAGGCTCACTGACTCAATTTGAGAGTAAATTAATTTCACCAGAGTTTTTGTCAGATCAATCTACAACATGTTACCGCCACTTATCGAGATTGATGGCTCAATATCAGTGGCAAACGGCACTCAACCAAGAATTGTTCCAGAGCCTAGAAAATAGAACTTCAGAGTTTTTTGAAAAGAACTATAAAAGGCGCTTAAGCTGCAGTTCGTGCAAAGCATTATCCGCTAAACTTGATGGACATCATCGTGGCTGCTTAAGTCACTCAAGTGCAAGCTGCTAAGGTGTAGGCAAGCCACTGATAATTTCCTTTAAACGCTTAGGTTATTGATTTGCATATTTGATCTTTACTTGTTCAATGAGTGCTTGCCATTGTGGATATTTAGCAAAGCTTTGTTGTAAGTTCCCCCAAGGCGATAATGTATCTTCTAGTACTTCTCCAGAAACATCGATACCTTGGGTAGCTAAGTACAAATAGTAAAATGCTGAGGCGCGATAGTTTGCCGCGCAATGTACCAATATCGATTTGTCGTTATGACGTTCCATCACTGTAAAAAACTGCTCAACGTCTTCAATTGTCGGCTGTTGCCAATCCACTTCAATATTTTCGTACTTCATGCCTGACTTTTCGACTAAGTCTGCTTCTTGCTGCAAGTAGTTAGGGTTATTGGTGGGAATTAAATTGATCACGACTTCAACCCCCGCATCTGCAAGCATAGTAAATTCACTTTTAGTGGGCAGCCCTGCGGTGATGACCTGGTTGTTATTGATTTTTATTGCTTTGATATCATCTAGATGAGTTGGGTTTATCTCAGCGGCAACCGGATTAATTATTGTCATCAAAAGTGTCCCAATTAACGCGCATTTTGTCATTGTTTTTGCCAAGGTAGTGTTAAGGTATTGCTGAAAGCTGGTGTCGTTATTCATGGTTTGAGTCCTATTCCTTTAGGATGGTATTAATAAGAGATATTTCATCGATGCTAAATTCAAGATGATTAAGTGCTTTTACTGAATCAGTAATTTGGGCTGGGCGACTGGCGCCAATTAAACAGCTAGTAACAGCATTATTATTTAGTGTCCATGCGATGGCCATTTGCGCTAGTGATTGCTGACGTCGTTGTGCTAATTCGTTTAATGCGGTCACTTTGTTTAGCCTTGCAGGGGTGATGTCTTTATCAGCTAAATAAATCTGGTGATGCTGCGCTGCGCGCGAGTCCTGCGGGATCCCTTTAAGATATTTATCAGTTAACACCCCTTGAGTTAAAGGTGAGAACACAATTGAACCAACGCCTTCATCTTGTAGCACTTGGGTTAAACCATCTTCAATCCAGCGATCGAACATATTATACCGTGGCTGATGGATCAGCAGTGGTGTGCCTAATTCACGTAGTATTTTTACCGCTTGCTGAGTTTGTGCTGGCTGATAATTTGAGATTCCTACATACAAAGCACGTCCTGAACGGACGATATAATCTAATGCTTGCATGGTTTCTTCTATGGGAGTGTCTGGATCCATACAGTGATGATAAAAAATATCAAAATACTCAAGCCCAGTACGTTTGAGGCTTTGATCGCAACTTGCGACTAAATATTTACGTGACCCCCCCATACCATATGGCCCTGGCCACATGTCATAACCAGCTTTACTAGAAATAATTAACTCATCACGATATTGCTTAAAGTCTTGCTGATAAATAGCCCCAAATGTTGACTCGGCTGCACCGTAATGTGGCCCGTAGTTATTGGCTAAATCAAAATGGGTGATACCAGCATCAAAAGCCGTTTGCAGCATGCTGCGGGCATTACTTTGCGAATCATCTGCCCCAAAGTTTTGCCACAAGCCTAAGGATAACTTCGGTAATCGAATACCACTTCGGCCACAACGTTCAAAGGCCATGTTTTTATATCTATCAGGGTTGGCAAGGTAATGAGGCGTTGGCTCGTGAGTGATCATTTATCATCCTAAAAATGAGTCGTTAGTTACGGTTGAGATTAACCATAATTATCCAAATACGATAACGAAAAACGTATATTCGTAATAACTAATTATTGTCATATTTTGTTGTTTTTATAGTCACATATTCTGTTTAGCTTATGCAAGGTTACATTACCCCTTATCACTTACACAAAGCATTTACTGCTTTGTGGTAAGTGTTTCAAATTTAAATGGAGCTAAAAATGTTGATGAAAAGGATAAACAAACTTGCCCTAGTAGGGATGGTAGGGAGTTTGTTGTTGATTTCAGGTTGTAATGACGACGATGACAATAATGAAGCAGGTGAAGTTAGTCCATTGTTAAATCGAACAGTTGTTGTGAGTGTAGGTCCTAGGCCGACTTTTCTAGTTGAGCAAATGCAAGAGAGTGATCTTAAAGCGCAGTTAGCTCAATGCGCAGGTGATGTTATGTATCGACATGACTTTTCCATCGGTCATCGCGGCGCGGCAATGCAGTTTCCTGAGCATACTAAAGAGTCATATCAAGCTGCGATTGATTCAGGCGCAGGGATTGTTGAGTGTGATGTCACTTTTACCCAAGACAAAGAGCTTGTTTGCCGACATTCGCAATGTGATTTGGCGACAACAACTAATATTTTAGCGATACCAGAACTTGCTGCAAAATGTTCAGTCCCTTTCAGCCCTGCAGACTTAGCAAATGGTGTTATGGCGACGGCGCAATGCTGCACCAGCGATATCACCTTGGCTGAGTTTAAAATGCTTGAAGGTAAAATGGATGGGGCGAACCCGAATGCCACAACCGTTGAAGAGTTTATGGCTGGAACGGCTAACTGGCGCACCGATTTATACTCAGGTAGCGGTACTCTAATGACCCATGCTGAAAGTATCACTATGTTTAAAGCGGCAGGAGTCAAAATGACACCAGAACTAAAGTCCGCCAGTGTAGTGATGCCATTTGATGGTTTTAGTCAGCAAGATTATGCCCAAAAAATGTTAGATGAATATGTGGCAGCAGATGTCAGTCCTGCAATGGTGTATCCGCAGTCATTTAATTTAGATGATGTGAAATATTGGATTTCGAATACCCCAGACTTTGCCGATCAAGCCGTATATCTAGATGATCGTTATGATCTTGCTGATTTTGATCCTCAAAACAGCATGACTTGGTCACCGACTATGGATGAGCTTGCGAATGAAGGAGTCAAGATTGTTGCTCCGCCGTTATGGGTGTTGGTGACGCTAGATGCCGAGAATCAAATAGTTCCCTCAGAGTATGCTGTCGCAGCTAAAGCGGCTGGATTGAATATTATTACTTGGACGTTAGAGCGTTCTGGTTTATTAACCCAAGGCGCAGGCGGTTGGTATTATCAATCGATAACTGATGCTGTCGATAATGAAGGTGATGCATTTGAATTACTGGATGTGTTAACAAAAGAAGTCGGTGTTATGGGCGTGTTTTCAGACTGGCCCGCCACCGTCACTTATTATGCTAACTGCGTCGGTATTTAATACGTAAGATTTTTCCGCCAAATGTGTTGAGTTAATTAATATATTTGGTGGTTTTAGACTTTGGGTATAACGTCTTTAAAAATACTCCCATTTAGCAATTAGTTACTAAGTCATTAATCTAATTGATCGTAATGGGTCCCACACAAATATTTGTTTTATCAAATTGGTTAAGTTAGCTTAGATTCAAGTTTATACATCAGCTAATCTAAAGGGATTTAGAGTGGGAAAAATTATAAAATTTGCCTTAATTGGCATTATCGCAATGGTTATATATAAACACTTCAACACGAAGGAACAGGTAGATGGTCAGAATTGGCTTCAGTATCAATTTGACTCTGATAATGTGGTGGTAAAGTTCCCTGATAAGCCTAAAGTTGAGAATATCAGTGTTGAAAATTTACAAATTGAAATGGTGCGATTAAGAAGGGAAAATGTTGAGTATGGAATCAGTGTATTTCGCGGTGAAAGCATATTACATGCGCAGTCTGGTCCAGCTTCCTTAATCAAAAAAGGTGCTGAATTAATCTCATCGAATAATATTTATGTGATGGATTATTTGGGCGATGAATATCATTTGATTTATGAGGGCCGAAATGTCACGCAACGTTTTATTCACTTAGATGATAGCCTAGTGAGTCAAATCGTTTTTTTTGGGGAGGGTGATATTCCTAAAAGAAGTTCGCAATTGTTTTTAGGCTCTCTTAAGGTTTTAAAGTAGACGTGTTATCTATTATGTAACTTCCGCAAAGTAACACCTTGTTGCAGGGCTATCTAAATAGCCCTGCAACAAGGTTAGCTTAACCTCTATCATATCGACTTTGGGCATATAAAGTCTTGGCTACAAAATTCCCAGAAATGCTGAAGGTTCTAAATTGGTATAAAATGATTAAGTAATATCACTCTGCTAGAAATTAGTATCTCTTTAGAAATTGTTAATTACCTTTTAATACCATATGGTTAATTATCGACTTTTCTTGTCAATAACATGTAAGAACTCTCTCCAAACTCTGCTGTTACTTGCTGTCCACTATATTCTACGGGAAGTTTAAAGCTGCTTCGAAACCAAGACTCACTGACTAAGTCTCTAAAAATTGGCATGAGCCCAGATGCATCTTGAGTAAACGCCCATATTTCACAAGTATTGGATTTACAAGTTACTTTAAACTCTTTGAGGTTATCTACATTAGGATGCAACTTGAAGAAATCACTAATTCGAGTTTGTATATCTATTGCCCAATCATAGTCTATTGTTTCGCTATAGAAATCCTGATAAGTAGACACTAATTTGGGATTTTTTGATTCAAAAATCCAATTAGCGAATGTTTCTGGTAATACGGCTTGTAGCTCATCATTGGTAAGGTAGGTTTCAAGTTGCTCTGGTTGCTGCGCAAGTTCTGTAGCCTTGATGTTAGAGTGGCTTTCATTATTTCTTAGTTCATGGCTTTTAGTCGTTGTATCTTCAATATCTGAAGCTTTTGATTCAAGAACGGTTGTAGAAGATGACTCCATTTTTATTCTTGAATCTTTTGCGTTGTTTTCTAGATTAATTTGTTTTTGAGTTAATTGTTGAGTTGACCTCTCGAATTGTTTGTATTGATTTTGGCTCGAGCTTAACTCTTGATTTTTTGAGTTAATTTTTAGTGGGGGATTTGTCAGGTTTTGAAAAAGTAGAGTTGAAATAATGCCCAGTACAAATGAACAACTAATAGATAAAAAGCGTTTCATAAAATTCCTTTTAAAGTAAATTCTTAAGTCCGTTTAAGTATTTGTAATCTTGATTAGATTATTTGTTTTAGTCTATAAAGATTTGGTTGTAAAAGTCTATAGCTCTAAGTAACTAAGTAACTAAGTAACTAAGTAACTAAGTATCTAAGTATCTAAGTATCTAAGTATCTAAGTATTAGTTTTATCATGTAGAAATGACTCCATTTCAAGCTTTAATCTAAAGTGAGTCAAGGACACACATAAGCGTTAGCTAAAAATGTCACTGACGTGGCAAAGGTTTTAGGTTTATAAAGGAAAACCGTGTTAGCGCCCATATCGCTGGCTTCATTGCGTAGCTGGTTAATAGCACCTTGAGTTAAATCTTTATTTGAAATAAATAGATAGTCATACCAATGGCCTTGAGATCCAATCAAAGTGCCTTTTAGTTCACAAACATCCATATTCCCTTGCTCAGACCATAGCACTGATACCTCTTCAGTCTGAGTATTTGGTAAGGTAATACAAGCGCTTAGGCTTGTCATCATAGCGAAGGCTACAGCGAGTTTTGGATATACTGATTGAGGGCTTTTCATCATTTTCTTGTCCATATTTGCTTGGTTCAATGGCTGTTCAGCTATGGCTGTCTATACTTATATTTGAGAGGTTAAAAAGTACTAACAAATAGTGTTGAGAAAGCATTAAGTATCTTGTTATTAAACTACTTGATTATGGTGATTTAGTCAGTACATATAAGTTAGTAAGTAGCTGTTTTTTTATTCGATTAAAAACTCTCATTGTAGCCATTAGAAAGCCTGTTATTAATGTATCTAAATGGAATTTAGTTTAATAAAGACAAATTGTAGATTCTTAATATTGTCACAAGATGATAAGGAACAATGAATGAGCGCGATAGATTTTGGTCATGAAACAATTATCAAATCCACATTTGCTACTGCACAAAATGGTGCTTTCAGTGGTGATGGAAAATTATCGCTAACAGAAAGTCGTTTATGTTTTGAGGCCTCAAATAAGATATTTGAAATGGGACCTTATGAAATAGCGCTTGATGAAATTGAAAAGGTGGAAAAATGCTGGGGTACAGGCGGTGGTATTTTACCTGTGACAGCTGATGCTATAAAAATTGAGCTGAATAATCATAAAAGCTATAAATTTATGGTGGCAGATTCAGAAGCTTGGATTGAGCTTCTTACAGTTTGATAAACAAAATGAGTAAGAAGTAGAAAGAAGAGAAAAGCTTAATATCTTAATACGAAAAAGCTGAATCAAAGGACTCAGCTTTTTGCTTTATAAGATGTTGATTAATATTGCCGAAACAGCTTAGGCAAACACATCTTGCAGTGAAGGAACGACTTGTTTCTTACGGCTTAATACACCGTCTAACCACACTCGACCATCAACAGTTGCTTTACCGTATGCTTGTTCAGTTAAGTCAGCATTGTCTGAAACGACGAGCATTTCAGAGCCTTCTTTCATGATATCGGTAAGCAGTAATAATACGCTGTGACGATTACCTTCCGCTTTAAGTGCTGCAATATCAGCTTCTAACTCAGCTTTAATATCATCAAATACAGCTAGGTCGATCACTTCTAGTTGACCGATACCGACAAGGTTACCGTTCATGTTGAAGTCTTTAAAGTCACGCATAACAAGGTCACGTGCAGGAGTGCCATCTACCGCAGACTTCACTTTGAACATTTCCATGCCCACTTCTTTAAAGTCTTCGATGCCAGCGATTTCAGCTAATGCTTCAACACAGCGGATATCAGCAGTGGTGCAAGTTGGTGATTTGAAGATAACTGTGTCACTTAAAATTGCGCACATCATGATGCCAGCGATGTTTGCTGGGATTTCTACTTGGTAGAAGTCGTACATCATTTTAATGACAGTGTTTGAACAACCAACAGGGCGGATCCAACATTCTAGTGGTGTAGAAGTGGTTAAGTCACCTAATTTGTGATGATCAACAATACCTACGATTGTGGCTTCAGCGATATCATCTGGTGCTTGCGTTAATTCAGAATGATCAACAATATACACTTCTTCGCCAGCATAGCTTTCTTTGAACTCTGGTGCGTCGAAACCGAATCTATCTAAGATATAGGCGGTTTCAGGTGAAAGTTCGCCTAAACGCGCTGCGATTGCAGGCTCATCGATTTGATTTTTTAAGTAAGCTAGTGCGATAGCACCGCAGATTGAATCTGAATCTGGGATCTTGTGACCCACTACATACATTGCCATTTGAAACGCTCCTATAAATTTGCAGCGATTTTAACAAGAAATCACCAAGCGACCAATAACTAAAAAGCCTGAAGTGGTTTTTAAGCGCGGACAGCGCAGCAATGACTGCTGATTACGAGGGAAAAGCTAGCGTTTAATCGTGCAACAAGGATAAGCAGAGAAATAGGTTGCCATTGATAAACCAGCTCATTAGGCATGTTACTTTATTACCGATGTTGGCTTCATAAACACTAACAAATATTTGGACAAGAACAATGTAGAAGATTTAGAGAGTTTAAGGGTAAGAGTAACCATAGTCTCTTGTTAGCTTACGACTGCTCATACTCAGAACGTTCTTCTTTCCAATCATCATCGTCTAAATTGAAAAGTACTTGTTTATTAAATAGTTGCATTGGCATCTGTGACATTTGTATAACACTTTTACCACTTGCTATTTCTGAATCTATAAATTCATCTATAGCTTGATGAAATGCCCATGCAGAAACGCTAAGCCAATGCTCTTTTTCGTGATCGATTTTTTCCTCAACACTCCAATACAGTTGATTTAATTGATCTGGATTGTTTTCGTCAATCACAAGCTCATTAGGCCAATACTTTTTTATATTTTCAAATAAAGTCGAACATTTCATATATATGTATTTAGTAAGCTAACGCCTTACTAAGCGGCGCGAAATTGTTGGCTAAAATTGCGAGGAACGAGCCCTAGCCAACTGTTTAGCGTCCGTTTGAGTAACTTGTTAGTTGCCTTTTGCAAACTGCCAAAAGTCTCTGTTTGCATATAAAACCCAATTTAAACTTTTTGGAACCATATAGAAATAAAGAATATCGGTAGAACTTTGAAAAGCATTAAAGTTTGCCCAGTTTAAATTCAGCTGTTCAGTTAACCTTTTAGTTAAACCTGAATCTTTGAATATACGCTCGAAAGACTCAAATACAAACACAGTATCGTTATTTTGATACTCTAATAGATTTGAGAATACCTGATTAAATTGAGCTTCAGATAACCAAGGCTTTAATTCTGAATTGGAGTTTTTAGTGATTTCCCAATAGTTAGAAGTAAGCTTTAATTCTTGGTCATTGTCAGTATCGATAATCGAATTCAAATCATCAAAATTCAACTGTGACTCCTAAGGCAACTAACAGCTTATTAGCGAGAATTCCGATAAACACCCCTAGGCTAATTACCAAAATTCAATCACTTTTTAGCATAATTTATTAATAGTTTTAAAAACTTAACAGCCATCAAAATTTAAATCAATCGACTAAATACTGGATAAAACCGAGAATTGAGATAACCGAGAATTAACTTGGGTCGTTATGTAAATTTCTTTTAGGCTAAAACGCAAATTTTTCAATGATATAGGGTTGTTTGATTAGTGAATCCGAGAATTTTTGCTTTTACATAGCGAGAAGCAAATGCTCTCAATTACAGCCTTTTATATATAACTGTATATAAATACAGGTATATATAAAAGGCTAACAAGCTTTGGGGCAGAAACGAGTTACCCGTTTTGTACTTCATCTATATTGGCTCAATTACTTAAGACCATCACTTCAATCTAATCTATTGCCTGCCGCAGGCTTATGTGCAGATGCATCCAAGACACGCCGTAAACACATCCATGTGGGCTCTGCGAAAACATCCATGTTTTCGAAGGTCTTGAACGTATCTACACTGGGTTTATTGTCTCTTCGATTTGACTGCATTGGTGATAATTTAAAGAGCCAAAGCTAGTAGTTCTTACATTTAAAAGACTCCATTTAAATTGAGGACGTTGATGAAATTAGCGTGAGCCTGACAGGACGTCAGGCTAGCTTTCGCGGTGCAGGGATGCACCATCGGAAGCGTTAGCATTTTCGAATAAGGCCGAAGCAGTAATCAAACGAAGTCTAAAGCTGGATCAATTCCCGTTGAAAACATGCGCTTTTCAGCATTTTTCGTTAGGGGCGGCAGGGTGCTCCAAGAGGGTATTGCTGTTGATACCCTCTTGGTCGGGCGTGGGTGGAAAACCCACGACCTTAACCCAAACGGAGTTTGGAAATTTACGATCTAAATCAGGTGCCACGATTTTGATTTAGACTTTCACTAAGATCTAAATTTAGATTTTGATTCAAATCTAGAAATCAATACCTGACTAAAGCTGCAAACAAGCTTTGGGACTCAAGCTTGGTAGGGCTTTACAAAAACACACCATATTGAATGTGGTTACGCCAGTGGCTGGTTTAATGGCATTCATTGGTTTGATGAATACCATTAGTGCTAACCCTTACACCGACTAACTACTCAACGCGTATCCGCCCTTAAGATGAGCAACATTATCAAATCCTAAACGTTGCATAGCTTGAGCTGCTACAAATGAGCGACTTCCACTGCGACAGACTAATACCCATTTACGATGCTTTTGCTCTTGCTGTTGTTGAATAAAGTCCACTAAGCGAGTGAGCGGAACGTTTTCACTGGAATCTTCAGTGTGTTGCAGTGCGTACTCGTGAGGTTCTCTGATATCAATTAATGTGACGTCATCATTAGCTAAGGCATAGTTCAAGCTCTGATGGTTATATTCAACAATAGCTTGCCCTGCTAACTGGCTGTCAGTTAATGCTCCGCACATAATTTCGCTGCCAGTTTGATCGCAAAGATGGCTGTCCAACTCGGCTTTTAACTTTTCAAAACCGTCTACGTCGAGCTGTCCATTAAGGGTATTTCTTAAAAGTGGATTACGTTGACATTCTGCGCTGAGATGAGTTGTAAACTCATTATTATAATCATGGCTAGCACATATAAGCGTATTGCTACCAATCAAGCTATGTATCAGCTTAAGGCTTGAGAACATGTCAGTTGCACTACTTGAATCAAAGTTTGTTCGACCTAAGCTGCCCATTAAAACGGTGTCGCCGCAAAAGGCAAACTGACACTGTTGTTCGATATCGTTTTTATCCTTGAATGGACTGCACAGCAATAGCGACATGCTGTCACCGGTGTGACCAGGTGTAGCGACGTTAACTAGCCATTGATGACCTATTTCAATGTATTGAAGTTGCGAATGCTGCAAACAAGCTTGTGGCCAACCTAATGCATCAGTTTGCTGAGTAGGTAGGTGCTTATCGGCTAAGAAAGTTCGGCCTGATTGGTGATCGGCGTGGCCATGGGTATCGATAATGGCCATTAGCTCTAATTGCTGGCATTGCAGTAGGGTATCTAAACGATCGTTAAGCTCTGGCAAAGGATCGATAATGAAAGCTTGCTTGCTTTGCTGGTCGGCGTAAACCCAAGTGCAGTTTGAACCTGAGCGTAGCTGAACTAACCCATTGAGTGGCTGCTTATCATCAATTTCACCATTATCTAATATCATGCAGCTGTGAGTTAACGCTTTAGCCGCTGACTTGATTCGCAGGCAAGCTTCATCGACTTGAGCTTGTGTCATCGCTGGACCGAACGACATTCGAATCGCTGCCTCACTTTGCCATGCAGGTAACCCCATTGCGTCTAATACAAAGCTACGAGTGACTTTTGATGAACAAGCTGAGCCTGAACTGACGCGGATATTAGCGGCATCAAATAAATCCATGATTTCTTTGCTGCTAAAACCTTCAATTGCAAAGTTAAGGGTGGTCGGGACGCTGTTGTTAAAATCGTGATTAAACACCACTGCTGGAAAAACACTTTTAAGCGTATCAACTAGCTGAGTTTGATAACCCCTTAGGGTCTTGATATCAGCGAATGCACTATGCTGGGTATTCAACAACATTTCAAAAATCACATTGATGGCGGCCATGCCTGGGAGGTTTTCGGTGCCTGAACGTAACCCGCTTTCTTGGCCACCGCCAGCAATGATTGAAGTGAATGGTGCTGACTGGCGAATATATACAAAACCAATGCCTTTTGGTGCGTAGAGTTTATGGCCACTAAAAGGGGCGTAGTCAATGCTGGTTTGTGAGAGGTTTAATTTGGTTTTTCCTAGTGCTTGAACACAATCTACCATCCAGAAAATGTCATTGTTAGCGCTGCGGATCACCTGCTCTAATTCTGCTAAGTCTTGATAAACACCCGTTTCGTTATTAACTGCCATAGTGCAAATCATTAAAGCATTAGGTGCTTCATCAGCGATAAATTGTTTATCTAGATTGCCTAAACGATCAACTGGGATCGCTTTAATTTCGGCATTAATCCCTAATATTTGATTCCAATGCTTTAATGACTCAGGCACAGCTTTATGTTCGGTAGCACCGTAAAGCAAGCTATAACTTGTGCTCACATCATTGAGTTTGTCTGCTTCAATTCGTTTTTTCGCTTCAACTAAAGCAGAGATAATGGCTGTTTGAATACCTTCGGTGGCGCCACTGGTAAAAATGACTTTACCTGTGTCCGCGCCAATCACTTTTTGGGCATTTTGACGCGTGGTTTCCATTAAGTCTTTCGCTTTAAGCCCAGTAATATGGCTACTACTTGGATTGCCAAATAACACTTCCATACTGTTCATTGCTGCAGCTGCGGCTTCTGGAAGCACTGGAGTTGTGGCATTAGCATCAAGATAGATCTGACTTAGTGGCGTGGCATTTTTCATGGTGAGCGACTCGTTTGTTAATTAAATGCTATATAGCTTTTGGTTATAACTAATTTCTTGGGGTTATATTAGCAGGTTGAGAATAACGATCAAGATCACATTTTTGCTTTGTGCAGATTTAAGTTGATAAATTGTTTTTTATCGCAAAAATACATTCTCATTTCCGCATGTTACCGATAACAATAATTTCTAGTATGGTGATGATACTTGGGGAGTTTATGCGTTAAATATATGGGGAGTGTTCCATTGGATCTTGAACAAGAACAACAAGAACAACAAGAACAACAAGAAAATACACTGTTTGTCATCCTTGTTAGCTGCGTTGCAACGATTGGTGGTTTTTTATTTGGATTCGACAGTGGGGTGATTAATGGCACTGTCGATGGGTTAAGAACAGCATTTGAATCAGACAGCATGGGAACTGGATTTAATGTTGCCTCTATGCTTTTAGGTTGCGCGGTCGGTGCTTTTTTTGCAGGTCGATTAGCTGATAAATATGGTCGCAGAGCATTACTAATTTCTGCGGCAGTTTTATTTATTGTCAGTGCATGGGGATCTGGCGTTGCTGGCAGTTCCATTGAATTTATCGTTTACCGTATCTTAGGCGGTTTAGCAGTGGGTGCAGCTTCTGTTATGACACCAGCCTATATTGCTGAAGTTGCACCTGCTCGATACCGCGGTGCACTAGCAACTGTTCAGCAGGTTGCCATTATTAGTGGTTTATTCGCCGCTTTTGTCAGTAATTATTTTCTGGCGCAAACAGCTGGTTCATCTACGGATACCTTTTGGTTAGGCTATGAAGCATGGCGCTGGATGTTTTGGATTGAGTTAATACCCGCGAGTATTTTCTTTGTTGCACTATTCTTTATCCCTGAAAGTCCAAGGTTTTTGGTGACAAGAGGCAGAAAAGAGCAAGCGACAGCTGTACTACAAAAACTCTATGGCAAAGCAGTTGGCAGCCAAAAGTATACTGAAATTAAGCAGTCTTTAGAGTCAGATAGCCAACCTAAACTATCCGATTTAATCGATAAGCACTCAGGTAAAGTGCGAAAGATTGTCTGGATTGGTGTTGGGTTAGCTTCATTTCAGCAGTTAGTCGGTATTAACGTGGTGTTCTATTATGGCGCCGTATTATGGCAAGCCGTTGGGTTTTCAGAATCTGATGCTTTACTGATTAATATCATTAGTGGCGCGGTGAGTGTTGCCGCCTGTGTCATCACGATTAGTTTGATTGATAAGGTGGGTCGTAAGCCATTTTTAATGTTGGGCTCTATTGGTATGGCTGTCACATTAGCCTTAATGGTGTTTGCCTTCGCATCAGCCTCTGTTGATGCAAGTGGTAATCTGGATTTAGGTGATTTAGGGACACTTGCGTTGATTGCAGCGAATGGTTATGTGTTCTTCTTTAACATGTCTTGGGGGCCAGTGATGTGGGTGATGTTAGGAGAAATGTTCCCTAACCAAATCCGTGGTTCAGGCTTGGCTGTGGCAGGGCTTGTGCAGTGGGGGTCTAACTTTGCCATCACAATGACTTTCCCAATCATGTTAGCCTCAGTGGGCTTAGTAGGAGCGTACGGTTTCTATTGTATTTTTGCGGTCATCTCGATTGGTTTTGTGGCTAAGTATGTCTATGAAACTAAGGGCCGAGAGTTAGAGCAGATGCAGGGCTAACAAGTAATAGTATTTATTCCAGTAGAGATAAATAAGGCCACTGATAAGTGGCCTTATTGCTGTCTGTGGTTAGGGTTATACCTTTACTTTTATAACCACTTTTCTGACAGCAGTCGGGGTATCCAGTGTGCCAGGCATATGCATATCTCCTGGGAAGAACAAGGCAAACATGCCTGCTTTTAATGGTATAAAAGCGGCATCATTTTTGTTTGATTCATAATCAAATTCGGTAAAGTCATGTTCTTGATGATATGGCGCCAGTGGCGTTTGTTCTGCCAGTGGTAAATAACCAAATTCTTCTTCACCGCTTACCACATACTGGACATCGATATATTGCTGGTGGACTTCAAAAGGCTCTGTGTGCTTTGGCTTAGTATGATAGTCGTTTACGATGACAAAAATGTCTTTGCCTTCAAGCGGGTATGTGCCTACTTCGGCTTGAGTGAAATCAGTTTCGGCTAAATGATTAAGGGCTTTAGCTAACCTTGGGCTTAGCGCATGGTATAGCTGGTGGTGAGTAAGACTGTCGACAACCATGATGATTTCTCTGGGTTTGAGTGAATGACTATTATCGCCTATTCAGTTTGATGGCGCTATTAACTTGTTATTACTCACAGGAATTGCCAATGAGGCTTACTAAGAATCATTGTTTAGACGGTTTAACCCTATGACAAACTTAGTTAAGATGAAATGGCTTGATTGAGCGCTAATATCAATGGACCAGTTTACTTACAGGAAGCTACGTGACTGCATTACGATTACTCGCGGGTAAAACTGCCTACCAACAAATAGAGCAAAATGGTTTAACACCTTCTATGTTCAGCCAGTTATTTGCTGCATCTGGCGGGCCTAAATGGATTGGTGTCGCTGGGCTTGATAAGTATTTATTTGGTGAGTTTTTTGCGAATAGACAAACCCCTTTGTATACCATGGGGGCTTCATCAGGAGCTTGGCGTTTAGCCTGTTTGGCTCAACAGGACCCTCTTGCTGCATATGGCCGATTTGAAGATTTGTATATTGGCCAGCGCTATGACCATGTGCCCAATCGTCAAGAAGTGACTGAGCAAGTCGAGCGGATTATCAGTGGCGTGTTAGGCGACAATGGTGGATTTGATATTGTTCATAATCGAGTTATACAGAGTCATTTTGTGGTGTGTAAAGCCAAACACTTAAACGCTAGTCGCTCTAAAGGGAAGCTGGCAATTGGACTTGCTGCTACAGCATTAAGTAACGTGGTGAGTCGTCGCAGTTTAGGCTGGCATTTTGAACGAGTGGTATTTAGTCACCAACAAGTGAAATCACCTTTTTCACAACTAAGTGATTTACCGACAGAGCATGCACAACTTACCCGAGATAATATCAATCAAGTATTGCTCGCAACGGGTTCTATTCCCTTATTGTTATCACCTGTTAAAAAGATAAATGGTGTGAGTGATGGAGCATATTATGATGGCGGCATAACCGATTACCATTTTGATATGCAAACCTCAGCTCCTGAAGGGTTGAGTTTATATCCTCATTTTTATCCTTATATGAGTCCAGGCTGGTTTGATAAATCTTTGAAGTGGCGCCGCGCGCATCAGCATTATCATAATGCCTTGATATTAGCCCCAACGACAGAGTTTATTCAGTCACTCCCGTATCAAAAAATTCCCGATAGAGAAGACTTTAAACAGTTAGATAGTGATAGCCGGATTGCTTATTGGCGTGAGTCATTGAAGCGCAGCGAGCAACTAGGCGAGATATTTGCTGATATCGTTGAAAAGCAGTCGATAATGGATCGCATAGAGCGGCTTTAAAGTGATCAAGTGACTTTATTTACTCATAAATTTTTATTGATAAATGTTCATTCAAAAAGTTTGAGTTAAGTACGATAACGCTATTTGAAAATGAAAAAGCGTTTATAAGTCACTTTACACTGTTAGTCGATAACGACTTTCATAGCAGAGACTCCATCAAGATATAACTGAATAATTTTTTAAAGAGACTGACAAAGTGAGTCTCTTTAAACATAGCTCTAGGGCCTGTTGTTCTTTGCTGGTTAAGTTTTGTTCAAAATAAAAGCGTTTTAATCGAGGCGAATGAATTGATGCCTAGTTATCTAAGCACCTTTTATAATCAAAGATGCATTCAACAAAGAGTAAAACGCTTTTAGTCGAACCCTTCGGGCAGCGTTTGTTGGCCATTTTTACTGCGTTATCGACTCTTCGAGTAGAATAACTACACCACAAAGTCTCTGCCTTGTATAAATGACCGACAATTCGCTGCAAAAACAACCTTGAAAGATCAACAGGCCCTAGCATAAATTTTATTTTAGCCATTCTCTTTTTAATAGGCCCAACGCTTGTATCTCAAATAGCGGCCTTAACTCAAATAGTGCCCGTACCTCAAATAGTGATCACTTACTGAAACTATTTCGTATCTTTGCCTGTCTAATAAATAACCGACTGCAATTACAAATTTGATAATCGACAAGATGTATTCTTGTCTAATCATAAAGTTGTATTAGCTTTTTCAAAGCTGGAAAACTCCAACTTGGCTGCTAAACTTATTCTTGTAATTCAAAAGACAACGTGTTGATTTTTATTGGTCCTTGGTAGCGGTAGGCTACTATCTCTGCAGCATTCTTAAGAGGTTTTTTGCCTCCTCATAAATGGAATATTCGAGAAGCGCTGTGGTCTGGAGGTTGCTATGCAAACGATAGAAATGGCGTTACTTATCCAAGAGGCTGTATTGCTTCCTGGTGGCCGACAAGAGATGAGAATGGTGACACCAAACCAGTTAATTATGGTGGCTAATGTCCTAAAAGGGCATTACCGATTGGCTCTGGCTGCCAATAAAAGTAACTGTGTCCCGCCTTGCTATGACACCGCAACAGAGTGTGAAATTATCGACTTTCATCAGTTAGATGATGATTCATTAAGCATTGTGGTGGAAGGTCGTCAGCGGGTAAAAATACTCTCAGGCGCTCAACTCAGAGATCAAAGCTGGATAGCGCGTACATTGCCATGTCAAAATTGGCAAAATGAACCTATTGGTGAAGAGTTTGAGATCATCAGCGCAGCGTTAGAGCAGTTTTACGAGGTCAATCCTGATCTATTGGATTTATATAATCAGGTTCACCTAGAAGACGCTACTTGGGTTAGTCAGCGTTGGCTTGAAGTCTTGCCTATGTATAACAAAGATAAATTGTTATTAGTTGAACAACCTGATTGTCATAAAACGATGGACTTTGTTTTACAACTATTGAAGTCCCATGTAGATGTTTAATGACGGTTTGACGCACTAAATTTTTAAACTCTACCTTAATTTGTGCTTAGG
Organism: Shewanella sp. TC10; assembly: GCF_009663145.1. Lineage (GTDB taxonomy): Bacteria > Pseudomonadota > Gammaproteobacteria > Enterobacterales > Shewanellaceae > Shewanella. Next base: position 23,582 of record NZ_VKHR01000002.1, on the reverse strand, counting down.
TTAACTATTGCGTCCGTTTCGCTTTAGTTGACCTTAAGTTGTTGGTTATACTGTATCAAAATGTAGTCTTTTGCTTATATGGAATTATGCCTGTCGATACTTCAGCCCGCGCCGCTCAACCATCTTATGTTGTTCTTCCACAACAATCGGTTCACCCTGAAACCGTATTGGCATTCTTAATTGGACATTTTACTCAGATCCCTGCATCGGTTTGGCAACAAAGAGTAGATTTAGGCAAGGTGCATTGGGCTGATGGTGAGTTAGTCACGCCTACAACGGCATATCGACCTGCTACTCGAGTCTATTATTACCGCGAGGTTGCAGTTGAAACTAAAATCCCGTTTCAACAAAAAATCCTGCATCAAGACGATCATTGTATTTTAGTATTTAAACCGCACTTTTTACCTGTGACACCCAGTGGTAATTTCGTTAATGAATGCTTAATACATAGGTTAAGAATTGCCACTGGCATTGATACGATTTCCCCTGCTCACCGTCTTGATAGGCCAACAGCAGGGGTGATGTTGATGACGGTGAACCCTGAAACAAGGCATGCATACCATGAGTTATTCACTACTGACAGTATTAAAAAACAGTATCAAGCGATTGCTAAATTAACTCCTGAATTACTTGCTAAATATCAAGCTGGAACCTTAAATTTACCTGTGCGTTGGACTGTTAAAAATAGAATGGTGCGTTCAACGCCGAGCTTTTTAATGAAAATAACAGAAGGTGAATCGAATACTCATTCTGAAATCAGTTTAATCGCTGTAAAAGGTGATAAGGGTTTATTTGAGTTAAGTCCAATTACGGGAAAGATGCATCAATTAAGAGTGCATATGATGTCACTCGGTATGCCATTAGAAAACGACACTAACTACCCAGTGCTGGCTGAGAAATCTGCAGATAAATTTGATAAACCATTGCGACTGATTGCTAAGACATTGACCTTTGTTGATCCGATCAGCAAGATAAAAAGACAAGCGAGTTGCGAAGGGTATGATTCAGAATTTGAATAGGTAAGGCCATAAGGTTTCATTCGTTTTTAATATACCAAAGGATTAGGTAACAAATGGAAAGATTACAGTGCTATGCGGTATTCATTGTTAGCTTTTTTATTTTAAACATGGGTTTAAAGGCGTTAGATTATCAAATCGCTGACACTATGATTGAGCGTGACGCCCATATTTTATCTGATAAATTAACCATGTACATTGAGGATACCACTCAAGAGCTTGAAGCTTTACCGCAACTGGATGACAGCTATATCTGCTCTGAAAGTAATCAAAAGTTACTTACTATGTCAGTGTTTAACTCGACCTTTATTCGTTGGGTTGGGGTGATGGATGATCTAAAGATTATCTGCCGTTCACAGGTGATTCCTCGTCAGGTTGAAAAATTGGTAAGACATAATATTGGACCGGATCTAAAACTCGCAGTCATAAACCAACCTCACTCAGATATACATGAATTGTTTTTAGCCCACGATAAAGGTGATAAGCAATATGTGGCCAGTATCGTCCCTATGAATCCTAGATACTTTATACCGGTGGATTGTGAAAATTGTTTAGAGTACACCATTACCATTGATGGCTTTAAAGATAACTTATCTGCAGTACCTGTGATGGAGTTTGGTTTTGAAGAGTTCGAGGGTGAGCACGTTATTATTGAAGAGGTGGTTCAGCAAAATGAATTCTACATTGCTAAATTTAGCCTGACTGGAAATGAAGAATACCTTAAACAATATCAATCGCTAAACTGGGAATATCGTGCGCTGATTAGCTTTTTAATTGCGTTCGCGTTTACTGTCGCATTTTGGTATCGCAAACAATCGCAAAGCTCAACCCGGGCGAATATAAAAAAGGGTATCAAGAACAAAGAGTTTATTCCGTTTTATCAGCCTGTGATTAACTCTCAAACGAATGAAATCGTAGGGGTTGAGGTATTAATGCGTTGGCGTCAATCTAACGGAGAGTTAATCCCGCCTAATCAATTTATTCCTTTTGCTGAGTCAGCAGGCTTAATTGTTGATATGACTTATTCGATGCTGAATGTGATGGTTGATGAGGTGGAGATAACAGGCCAGCAAGTTAGTCCATTGTTTATCAGTATTAATATTGTTCCTGAGCATTTGGAAAATGACAAACTTTATCAATATATTAAGGCACTAAAAGAATCCGGAAAGCTTGGAAAACACAGAATTTCACTAGAAATTACCGAGCGACAACCTATTACTGACTTAGTGAAAGCGCGCAAAATGTTAGATAAGTTTTATGCTATTGATGTGGACTTAAAGCTTGATGATGCGGGCATGGGCTACGGTGGTTTTAGTTACGTGCAAAACCTCGGGATCAGTACTTTAAAAATTGATAAAGCCTTCATTGATACTATTGGGGTTAAAGATAACTTTAATGAGAAAACGCTTGATGCAATTATCTCTTTTGCTAAAAAGTCTGGCTTAAGTGTCATTGCTGAAGGAGTTGAAACTGAGTCTCAAGTCAGTTATTTATCCCAACAAGGTGTGGACTTAATTCAAGGATACTTTTTCTCTAGGCCTTTAGAGTCAAAAGAGCTTTTTGCCAACTACAGTCAAGCATAATTGTTTGCCCGCTGAGGTTTAATCTTGTTTTGTGTGTGGCTAAGTACAGGCGATTATAAGAGCTACTTGGATACACTTTTATACTTTCGAAGTGTTAATGTTTTGCATGTTTCCTTTATGGTGGCTATCGACGTAATTGTGTATTTAGAGTGGGGTTTAGGTTGCCAAAAATGCTTGTTTTTATTCTATGTTTGATAGTTATTTGAGTGCTGCTAGCTAATCGTTACACTGGCTATAATCTTAGATAGTTGAGATACATGAAATGATAACGAAAGTTGCAAGTACTAGGAGGCTATCTTGAGTCAGAAATACTTAAATGCTTTCTCAGTTCCAATCACAACATTGACCAGTGTTTTACTGGTGTCAGTTCCTTTGAAAGTGAGTGCTGAACAAATTTATTTTAGTTTTGATAATGATGTGATTATCGGTGCAGATGGTGATTATTCCAGTGGTTTTGTTGTCGGCTGGCAATCCTCTATGGAGCAAGATTTCTCAAACGCTGGATCATTTTTTCAATTGCAATCAGCATTAATGTTTCCTCAGCAGAGTGAGCAAAGTCTTCATGGCGCTAAGATGTATAGCAGAATGTGGACGCCAACTGAAATAGCCTATGACTATCCCCAACCAAATGAGCGACCTTATGCAGGGTTGTTAGAATTAGAATCATTTACAGGGCAATTCAGCTCTTCATTGGCGCAAAAAAACTGGTTAACCCTTGGGGTGATGGGACCTGCTTCTTTTGCTGAAGAATTGCAAACTGTTGTCCATAAAATTACAGGTTCCACCACGCCAAAGGGGTGGGATTACCAAATTGAAAACCAAGTAACGTTTCAATTGGCTTATGAAGTCGATGCGTTGCTAAATCGTTGGCAAGCATTTGATAATAGTGAGTGGGATATCAGCGTATTTAACCACACGATGGCAGGTAATTTTCGCTCTCAATCCAGTGTGGGTTTAACCTTACGATGGGGTGATGATTTAGCAGAAACCTTTGGGCAATTGTCTAGTCAGGCAGGGCATATGGGCAATTATACTTCGGCTGCAAATCGTTATGGTAGCTGGCAAGCGTATTTACGTATGCAAGCGGGCTATCGTTTCAATGACTTAACCATTGAAGGTGACTTACCTTATGATTCGTCGTTAACTATCGAGCATCAGCAAGCACAAGCCAACTTAGGTGTTATTTGGGCCTTTCCGACTTGGTCTGTCAGTTGGAGCTTTAATTTTTACAGTAAAGAATATGAGTCAGATGTCGATGATTGGCATGGTTACGGCGTGATTAGTTACACTAAAGTGTTGTAATTATAGCTACAAAAAACGATGTTTTAGAGGCGCAGCATGATGGATCATGCTGCGCCTTTTCAGTCTATTACAGAGTTATTATGACTTAAGTTTTTTAGACCTGATTGTGCATGTCATTTAATGCTTGATGCAGCAAATCATCGTCATTAGCCTGATTAATATCACTCTGATCTGGTTGGTCATTTAAATCAGTTAATAACTCATCCTTATGTTGCTGATGGTGCTCATCATCTAGTGGGTTTTCAAAAGCATCACCTTGACTCACATCCAGCATATCTGCATCTACATTCTCAATGGCCATTTCAGGAACACCTGGCAAATCGAGAGGGTCGATACCCGCTGTATTTGTCGGTGCTATGTCCGCCTGTGAAATACCTACCATATTTAAATAGTGATCAATCGGGGTACTTACTGCAGCTGCAGTCACTGGCGTTGGTGATAATGGTTGTGACGTCGATTCCGTCTCAGCTTCTGTTTGAACTTGAACTGTTGCATCATCTGATGATTGTGTGTCTTGCCCAGTGTGAACCGCGGCATCATCAACCAATATATCGTGTAAATCTACACTGATGTCAGCAATGGCGTCATTTTGGGGAGCATCATTAGCATCGGCTGCTGTAGGAGGTGGCGGTGGTGCGGAATGAGTAATGGTTGGCGTCACCGTCATATCAAGAACTTCAGAGCCTAAAGTGAGTTTACCACTATGTCCTGGGCCGTGGCTTAATATACTCACTTGAACATGCATGATGACATCATCATGGTGTGACCCTTGAAGCGCGACCTCAAACTTATCCTCATGCACACCAACATTCTGAGCGCTGCCATGAGGACCAGTATGAGTATTTGCGTGTTCTTGATAGTTTAACTGACCTGTTTTGGGGTTTATGGTCAGGGTGCCCCATTGGCTGGTATAGCTAGTCTGATAGTGGCCATTGACTAAAATTTTCCAGCCTTGTTGAGCTGTAGGAACAGGTGTTTGAGTAGGTATTAAGGTCGGTACTCCCAAAGAGGCACCAATATGGTGGCTACCAGGCGGGGCGGTGACGACGATAGGTTCAGGCTTCGCGCTTGCAGCAATATTGAGGGCAGAGTTAACGTTACCGTGCTCATCGGTCATGATCGCTCTGACAATACTACTGGGTGCAACTTCAAGGTTGATACCATGGGCTAAACTGTTGGCATCGAGTACATGGTCAACGCCATTAATACTCAGGTGCTCGCCTACTTGGGCATCAGCTGCAGCATGCACCGTTGCGGTCACGGTACCTGCATGACCTTGAGCTATTTCGGCTTTGCTGTAGGCGTTGTCACTGCCTGGGTTTTCAAAGGTAATGGTTGGCATGCCTACGTGTGTATCGCTGCTATAGTGTATCACTTGCGAAGCACTGGCTGTATTTCCTGCGTCGTCGGTGGCTATAACGCTAGCTGTTATCGAGGAGTTTGATGCTAATTCAGAGCCTGCGATATTCACGTTAAAGTGGCCGCTGGCGTCAACAGTTGCACTATAACTTTGTTGCCCGACGACTAATTTTACATTATCCCCTTGATGCACATCGCCACTGACTTGGCCTGAAACTCCTATATCGGTTGCGCTTTCTTGGGCGTTAATAATATTGTCTGCAGTGATGGGGTCAAGCTGGATAGCTGCGCTGGCTTGAGTATCTACATCAAATCGGTCAAATATGCATGCTTGTCCAGATGGAGTTTGGTTTCCTGCTTTGTCTGTGGCTTGAATATAAGCGGTGTAACTACTGTCGGGTAGATTAGTAGCGTCAACGGTGTAGCCACCTTTGCCATCTAGAGTCGCGTGTAGGGTTTCAATGATGGTGCTTCCATCTTTGATCACTATATCAACGCTAACGGTATCTAGAGCAACGGTCCCATTGAATGTAGGTTGATGAGTGGTGACTGTTTGCAGATTCAGATTCGAAATTGTTGGCGCCGTGTAGTCAACTTCGATAGATAAGGACGCGCTTTTATGGTTACCAGCTGCATCTGTAGAAGATACAGTGAAAGTATGCTGGCCCTCAGCAATATTCGATGTGGTCAGTTGATAAGTACCACTACTGTTTGCTGTTCCTGTCGCAATGACTTTGCCCGTTTCATCAATAATAGAAATGGCAGCATTTGCTTCGCTACTGCCGGTAATGATCGGGGTATGAATGTTCGTTAGGTCGTCGGTTGCGGAAGATCCAGAGTCAGTTGATGATTTCAAATTAATAGAAGGTGCTGTGACTTGGTTATCAAGAGTGAACGTTAATGATGCTGGAGCCGACACATTTCCTGCGGTATCAGTCTGCCTCACACTAATGGTGTTTGACCCTTGTTGTGGCGTAAAACTTGATGACCATGTTTGCCCGCTGTCAGTGGAATATTCAACCGTTGCCCCGGGTTCTTGTCCCGTAATCGTTAATGCGCCATCGGTAGTGATTAAGTCAGAAGTGTTGTTTCCGGTGTCATGAGTAAGTGTCACCGTTAGCGGAGATACTTGAGTGTCTACACTAAATCGGTCAAATACACCTGCTTTTGCCGACGGTGTTTGGTTGCCTGCATGGTCAGTAGCTTGAATATACGCGGTATATCCCCCATCCGGTAGGTTGCTTGCATCGACACTATAGCCACCTTTACCATCTAAAGCGGCATGCAGAGTTTCTATAATGTGGCCACCTTGTTTAATGACGATATCTACTTGCGCAGTATCTAAGCTGACCTGGCCTTCAAATGTTGGGTGATGACTGCTTACTCCACTTAAATCAACTTTTTGGATGGTCGGGGCTGTATTGTCCACTTCTACGGTAAGGCTTGTAGATTGTCGATTTCCCGCTCTATCTTGAGCTTCAATTTGTAACCTGTGATCGCCTTCCCTAAGTCCAGTGGTTTGAATGTGGTATTCACCCAATCCGTTAGCACGTGCAAAACCTAGTGGTTGACCATATTCGTCCCGAATGACCACTTGAGAATTCGGCTCAGTCATCCCCACTATCACAGGTGTGGCTTGCCGGGTAATACCATCTTGGTGGGATTCTCCTGTATCCGATTTAACCGTTACTTTTGCTGTTAAGCCATCAACTTGGGTGTCTACTTCTATACCCATAGGTAACGACGTTGCTTGGCGACCACCAGGGCCAGTTACAACGGCTGTTAATTGATGTTGACCATCGGCAAGAAGCGTTGTTGTAATTTTGAAGTCACCGTTGCTATCAGCCAAACCATGTCCAACAAGATTATGATTTTCATCATAAATGTTAACTTTAGCATTGAGTTCGGTGGTGAAGCCGTCTAGCACTAATGCCTCGATGTTAGTGATATAATCTTTAGTACCACTATCGCTGTTAGGATCAAGCGATAGATAAACTTCGGGTGCTGTGACCAATGCAGATGACGGGTTAAGGGTCTGATCCAGTGCATACGATTGTGTGTGTGATGAACTGGCAGGGTTACCCCATTGATCAGTGGTTTCGACAGTTGCTATTACATGATGATTCGCATTAGCTATTAGCACCGAAGCGGGAACATCAATATGGAAACTACCATCGTGAAGTAACAGGCCTTTATAATGACTGCCATCGGGCTTTGACAGATTCAAAGTTACAATATCGTTTTCGTTAGCATTAGCAACGACACCAGTAATTTCTATATCTTGAGTTGCTTCTTGGTTATCAATAACGCCGTCGTGAGATATTGGGTCTAACCCTAAATTGACCGCTGGGGGTGAAATTTCAGCGCCATAGTGCTTAACAACAGGTACATTGCTCGCTTCGTTTCCTGCTTCATCTTGAGTTGTGACTTCAACTGTGAGTGAAGCAGCACCGGTCAATTCAGCTCCCGGAACATCGATACTAAAGTATCCATTTCCATGTTCATCAAAAGCTACTCGTCCGTTATGATGATGCCCATCAACAACGACTTCAACGTTGTCACCATAATGGAAATCCCCTGAAACTTGTCCAGTAACAGCTACTGTGCTTTTTGCTTCTGCGGCGTTAATGACATTGTCTGAGGTAATATCATTTACCGTGACAATAGGCATAGGCGTTTCAGTATCGACTTGGTAGGTGTGATCGCCTGTTACTGTCGAACCATCGGCTTTATGCAGAACCACTTGCATCGTCATGTCATGCACGGCTGATTGGTGGTTATTATTGACCAATATTACTCCTGGAACTTCAATATCATATGTTCCATCGGCGTTTACCGCAGCTTGGTAATTTTCTGGATGTCCGTCCACGGTAATTGATACTAAGTCACCGGTATTAAAGTCACCAAATACGCGTCCAGTCACATGTACTGGCGCCATAGACTCATCCTGATTAACGATATTGTCAGGGGTAACATAGCTAATACCTACGGCAGTGGGAGCGGAATTGTCTTTACCCCCAACGGTTATTTCGAATGTTTGAATGGTGCGACCACCGTGCCCATCTGTAATCTCTATTTGGAAGCTATCATGCAGAGTGTCACCTTCATGTAACGCGATTACTGCAGGGTTATTGCGGTCTAACCGATACCACATGGTGTTAGAATACACGTCAATATGGCCGAAATGACTATCACCACTACTCGATATCAAGCGCCAATGTAAGGTGTCACCTTCAGCATCTTTAGCATCTCTAGTCAGTACCCAGCCGGTATCCGGTCCATGCCCATGGTGATCATCTGTAGGTATATCATAAACCCAACCATTAGCAGGACGTCCTCCAGTAAAACTTGGGGCTTCATTCGCACCATGAATGGTGATATCCATACCATGTTGAGTGCCATCCGCTGACGTTACGGTCAGCGTATCAATAAGCTGAGTATTACCGAACAAAGCTGTAACATCAGGGTTTTGATTATTAAGTGTATAAGTCCAGTGCCCTGACGCATCAATATTCAAATCACCATACATGCCATGAACAGTTGTCGCGGTAAAGCCAATGTCACCTTGGTCGGGATCTACAACGGTCAGGGTACCACTGGTGGTCAAGTGATGATCTTCTTCAACTGTGCCACTACTATCACCTGAGATTGTGGCGGGTGTATTGTCAGCGACAGCTGCTAAACTAGTTGTCGCCCCCGTATGTGTAACACCGTGGTGCGCGTCTTGAACGTCATAGCTAAAGTGGACCAGGCCGTTATAGTCTTTGGTTGGCGTAAAGGTATATGTGCCATCTTTGTTGTCAACCACAGAGCCGTGGTCGACTAACAGATTAGCAATGGAAAGCTTACCAGCGTCATTTGCATCCACATCGACAGTATTGGCAAGCAAATCAGCCTTTGTAAAAGTAAGAGCTGTGTCTTCGGTACCTGTAGCAAGTGACACTTCAGAGCTGATGTAAGGTTTGTCGTTATCGCCATGAATGGTAATCACAATGTCTTGTGCAGTACCATCTTTAGAATAAACGGTAATCGTATCCGTTAATTTTTGCCCATCACCTAATTGATCGATCTGTGTGGCCACGTTTTGTTGGTTGCTACCGACGGTCACTTTATAATGCCAATTGCCATCTGCATTTAGTATTAATTGACCATAGGTACCATGGTACGAGTAGCCCACACCTTTTGTATCAAATTGGGCTTCGCCAGTGTCTGGGTCAATAATCTCTAACTTACCATCAGCATATAAAGGATCATTGGTTAATTTAGCCATCCCCGGCTGTGCGTAGTTTGGTGACCTGTCATGATAGGTGCCATGTCCTTCATCGACATCGCCTGTTGTCGTTCCTGTGATTACTGCTGCGTCCCCAACTGCATCAATATGAAGTGTGTTGCTAGCCTCTGTAGAGTCAACATGCCCATCGTTAACAGTATATTTAAATTGAATATCGCCATTAAAATCTTGTGCAGGAACGAACTGAAGTTTAGCTATATCGGCAGTAGCAATACTCTGACCTGAGGTGATATCGTGGCCATCTAAGACGAACTTACCTTGTGTTGCAGGTGGTAAATCTGTGATTGCTATGGAATGTAGCGTATCGCCAGTGTCGATATCGGTAAAGCCAAACTGATTGGCCTGCATTTGGTAATGCGTGTCTTCAGTGCCATGTGCGAGTGTCGTTGCAGAAATGGTTGGAGCATCGTTAGTACCGACAACCTTAATATCAATGACATGAGAATCGCCACCGACCGTATGCACGTTGTATTGGACATGCTCAACTTGTCCGGCGGCTAGGTTCTGAATCTGACTGTTGTTGACAGTATAAGTCCAAGAACCATCTTTGGAGATATGTAGCCCACCGTGAACACCACTGTTGAATGGGTCATGACGTTTACCAACATCAAGTGAAAATGCTGATTGGTCATGATCTGGATCTAAAGCAGTAAGTTTACCTGATATGATCTCGACTGAACTTCCGGGTTGATCTTCATGTACGTCAGGATTAGAAGTTACCGATATTGTTGCCGAGTCGCTCGAACCTTGAACTAACACTTCAATATGCTTGGTTGCGGTTGAACCATCAGTAGATATAGCCGTGATATCAAAGCCTTCTGCTTTGGTTTCGCCTTGTTGTAGCAAATTGGCCTTTGCATGGTCTAGGTCATAATGCCACTGGCCATTAGCATCAACGTGCAATGTGCCATAGGTGCCCGCGTTATCACTAGCAGCAAAGGTGACAGAGTCTTTACTATCTGCATCATGCGCAAGCAGTGTGCCAGAGATAGTGGTGACTTTATCTTCTACCGCAGTACCAAGTGAGGCCGTTAGTGCATCTGGTGTATCGATAATGACATGGTCGTCGGTGCCTTGAATAGTCGCTGTTAATGGAATTCGAGTTCCATCTGCTGTAATTAACGTGATCGTATCTGTTAACGAATCACCACTACTCAATTGTTGAATTTCTGTATGACTATTATCCGCACTATAACTCCACTTATTGTGGCCATCAGTAGAGTGTGTGAAGTTAAAGGTGCCGTGGGTACTTGCCAAATTCATAGCGAAGTCAGTCGGAACCGTGTGTTTGACACCATTGACTTCTATCTGAGTGACTTTAGCTTCTGATGGAGAGTCAATATCTTGAACATCAAGGTTTTTCCACCCTGACCATAATTCGTTGTTGTTCGTTCCTGACTGTAAGTTATCTTCGGTTACTGAGTTTGCTGCCTGTGCAGATGGTAATGTTGCAGGGTCATTGTGTGCCAATAGTGTCGTTGACGCTCCGGTATGCGTAACCCCGCCGTGAGCATCTTGTACATCATAAGTGAAGTGAACCTGACCGTTATAGTCTTTGGTTGGCGTGAAAGTGAAGGTACCGTCCTGATTATCTAGAATAGACCCATGATCGGCATGAAGATTCGTAATCGTCAGTTTGCCTATGTCGTTTGTATCTACATCTATGGTGTTTGCTAATAGTTCAGTTGCAGTGATGGTTTGAGCAAGATCTTCTTTACCGCTGTTAAGTTGCACCTCACCAGAACAATACGGACGGTCGTTATCGCCATGAATGGTGACAACGATATCGTGTGTGGTGCCATCTGCAGATTTAACGGTGACAGTATCGGTTAGTGATTCCCCTGTACCCAGATGGTCAATAGCTCTGCCGGTTGCATCTTGGCCGATGGAAGCATAGTAGGTCCAGTCCCCGTTAGTTTGAAGTATGACACGACCATGAGTGCCATAATAAGTGCCTGTTTGGGCATAGCTTTCACCTGCATCAGCATCCACTATCGATAGGTGGCCATCGGTATGGATATCATCGTTCCACAATTTCCCTATGTTTCCGTGCTGATGATCAGGTGAGCGGTCATCAACATAGCCGCCAGTCATACTGCCGTCTGATGCTGTGAAAGTGTGTCCTTCATGAACATCACCTGTATCGACACCTGAGATGGTAGCTGCATCTCCAGCAGCAGCAAGAGTAGACGATGCAGTGGCTTGTACTGATCCGCCATGAGCGTCTTTGATATCATAGGTGAATTGAACCTGACCGTTATAGTCTTGGTCTGGATGGAAGGTAAACGAACCATCGGTATTATGGGTAACCGTGCCGTGATCGGCGGTTATAGCATCAACGTGCAAAGTGCCAGCATCGTTTTTATCAATATCAGTCGCACCAGCTAACAACTGACTTTGCGTGATAAGAAGAGTTTGATCCTCAGTACCAGCAGGCAATAATCTTGAACCCGTAACCCTTGGGTTATCGTTTGTCCCAGTTATGGTAATTTGTAGCTCTTGTGTGGTTCCATCTACAGTATGCACGGTCACTTTATCAACGTAGGACTGCCCTTGACCTAAAGATTGAACGGGAGAAATATTATTATCTAATTGATAATGCCAGTCGCCATCTGGAGTTACGATAACCTCTGCACCTAGCGTGGATGTATAGCCAAGACCAGCGTAATTGTGCGCATGTAAAACAGGATCGAAATGAGCCTCTCCTGTGTCTGCATCAGTAACGTTCATGTGGCTATTTACAACTAACCATTGCATGCCATAAATACGATCTTCTGTTACCGCACCTGTCGTTGTGCCAGAAATGACAGCGGCATCGTTCTGACCGTTTACCACTATTGAAATTTGATGCGGTGTCCCATCGGCTGATTGAACAGTGATGATATCTTTTACTTGCTGACCATTTGCTAGAGCTTGAACGGCAGAGCTTGAGTTATCAAGATCGTATGTCCAAGCACCGTTGTCAGTTAAGTGCAGCGTTCCTAACGTGCCAACAACATCGGTATTGGAAAAGTGTGCTTCGCCAGTATCGCCATCGGTTACTGTGAGTGTGCCCGAGGTACTAAGTTGAGACTCTTCAGTTACAGTACCTGAACTTGTTCCGCCAATAACTGCTTTGTCGTTAGTGCCATTGACCGTAATAGTCACTTGATGCGGCGTGCCATCAGCTGAACGAACAGTAATGGTGTCAGTGGCGGTGGCGCCTTGTCCTATGGCTTGTACTTTAGGGTTGGTGTTATCCAGATCGTAAATCCACGCACCATTGTCAGTTAGGTGCAACGTACCTAACAGGCCTTGTATATCGGTATTGGAGAAATGCGCTTCTCCCGTATCTATATCGGTAACAGTAAGTTTGCCCGAGGTTTGAAGCTGAGATTCTTCGGTGACCGCACTTGAGTCGGTGCCTGTAATCACCGCTTTATCATCAGTACCGTTGATGGTGACTGTTATTTTTTGCTCAGTGCCATCGACAGAATGAACAACTAGCGTATCGGTAAGTGACTCACCTGTTTTCAGGCCTTGAATAGCCTGTTGTGAGTTGTCAGCTGTGTAGGTCCAGTGGCCTAGGTTATTGATCGACAGAGTGCCGAACTGACCTTGTAAAACGTTCGCTTGGAATTGGTTTTGACCATTATCTACATCAGTAACGGTTAACGCACCATCGACATGCAGTTGTCCTTGATGCAGGTCTTTGTCTTCGGTTAATTGTGCTGTGCTGGTTCCTGCAATAACGGCCTTATCGTCAGTGCCGTTGATGGTGACCGATATTTTTTGCTCAGTGCCGTCGACGCTGTGAACGACTAGCGTGTCAGTTAATGATTCACCCGTTTTCAGACCTTGAATAGCCTGTTGGGAGTTGTCTGCAGTATAAGTCCAGTGGCCTAAATCGTTTATGGAAAGCGTACCCAATTGACCTTGCTGTACTATGGCTTGGAATTGATTTTGACCATTGTCTACATCGGTCACAGTCAGTGAACCGTCAACATGAAGTTGTCCTTGATGAAGGTCTTTATCTTCAGTTAATTGTGCTGTAGCTATACCACCAATCACCGCTTTATCATTAGTACCGTTGATGGTGACAGAGATTTTTTGTTTAGTACCATCGACGCTGTGAACAACTAGCGTATCGGTAAGTGACTCACCTGTTTTCAGGCCTTGTATAGCCAGTTGTGAATTATCAGCGGTGTAGGTCCAGTGGCCTAGGTTATTGATCGACAGTGTGCCAAACTGTCCTTGTAAAACATTGGCTTGGAATTGATTTTGACCATTGTCTACATCAGTCACAGTCAGTGCGCCATCAACATGAAGTAGCCCTTGATGCAGGTCTTTATCTTCGGTTAATTGTACTGTGCTGGTTCCTGCAATAACCGCCTTATCGTCAGTGCCATTAATGGTTACTGAGATTTTCTGCTCGGTGCCATCAACGCTGTGAACGATTAAGGTATCCGTTAATGACTCACCCGTTTTCAAGCCTTGAATAGCTTGTTGGGAGTTGTCAGCGGTATAAGTCCAGTGGCCTAAATCGTTTATGGAAAGCGTACCCAATTGACCTTGCTGTACTGTGGCTTGGAATTGGTTTTGACCATTATCTACATCAGTAACAGTGAGCGTACCATCGACATGAAGTTGTCCTTGATGCAGGTCTTTATCTTCAGTTAATTGTGCTGTGCTGGTTCCTGCAATGACTGCCTTATCATCAGTACCATTAATGGATACAGTGATTTTTTGTTCAGTGCCATCGACGCTATGAACGACTAAAGTGTCAGTTAATGATTCACCTGTTTTCAGGCCTTGAATAACCTGTTGTGAATTATCAGCTGTATAGGTCCAGTGGCCTAGTTCATTTAAGGAAAGCGTACCAAATTGACCTTGCTGTACTGTGGCTTGGAATTGGTTTTGACCATTATCTACATCAGTAACGGTTAACGCACCATCAGCATGAAGTTGACCTTGGTGCAGGTCTTTATCTTCGGTCAATTGTGCTGTTGAAGTGCCAGCAATCATAGCCTTATCGTCAGTGCCTTTAATGGTCACAGAGATTTTTTGTTCTGTGCCATCAATGGAGTGAACGACTAAAGTATCGGTGAGTGATTCACCAGTTTTCAGACTTTGAATAGCTTGATGGGAGTTGTCTGCAGTATAAGTCCAGTGGCCTAAATCGTTTATGGAAAGCGTACCAAATTGACCTTGCTGTACTGTGGCTTGGAATTGATTTTGACCATTATCTACATCAGTAACGGTTAACGCACCATCAACATGAAGTTGTCCTTGATGAAGGTCTTTATCTTCGGTCAAATAAGCTGTAGCTATACCGCCAATAACCGCCTTATCGTCAGTTCCATTAATGGATACAGTAATTTTTTTTTCAGTGCCGTCAACACTGTGTACGACTAGCGTATCGGTAAGTGACTCACCTGTTTTCAGGCCTTGAATAACCTGTTGTGAATTATCAGCTGTATAGGTCCAGTGGCCTAGTTCATTTAAGGAAAGCGTACCAAATTGACCTTGCTGTACTGTGGCTTGGAATTGGTTTTGACCATTATCTACATCAGTAACGGTTAACGCACCATCAGCATGAAGTTGACCTTGGTGCAGGTCTTTATCTTCGGTCAATTGTGCTGTTGAAGTGCCAGCAATCATAGCCTTATCGTCAGTGCCTTTAATGGTCGCAGAGATTTTTTGTTCTGTGCCATCAATGGAGTGAACGACTAAAGTATCGGTGAGTGATTCACCAGTTTTCAGACTTTGAATAGCTTGATGGGAGTTGTCTGCAGTATAAGTCCAGTGGCCTAAATCGTTTATGGAAAGCGTACCAAATTGACCTTGCTGTACTGTGGCTTGGAATTGATTTTGACCATTATCAACATCAGTAACGGTTAACGCACCGTCAACATGAAGTTGTCCTTGATGAAGGTCTTTATCTTCAGTTAATTGTGCTGTAGCTATACCACCAATAACCGCCTTATCGTCAGTGCCGTTGATAGTGACTGAAATTTTCTGCTCAGTGCCATCGACGCTGTGAACGACTAGCGTATCAGTAAGCGAATCACCGCTTTTCAGGCCTTGAATAGCCTGTTGTGAATTGTCAGCGGTATAAGTCCAGTGGCCTAGTTCGTTTAAAGAAAGCGTACCAAATTGACCTTGCTGTACTGTGGCTTGGAATTGATTTTGACCATTGTCTACATCAGTCACAGTGAGTGCGCCATCAACATGAAGTTGCCCTTGATGCAGGTCTTTATCTTCGGTTAATTGTGCTGTGCTGGTTCCTGCAATAACGGCTTTATCATCAGTGCCGTTAATGGTGACAGATATTTTTTGCTCAGTGCCRTCGACGCTGTGAACGACTAGCGTATCAGTAAGCGAATCACCGCTTTTCAGGCCTTGAATAGCCTGTTGTGAATTGTCAGCGGTATAAGTCCAGTGGCCTAGTTCGTTTAAAGAAAGCGTACCAAATTGACCTTGCTGTACTGTGGCTTGGAATTGATTTTGACCATTGTCTACATCAGTCACAGTGAGTGCGCCATCAACATGAAGTTGCCCTTGATGCAGGTCTTTATCTTCGGTTAATTGTGCTGTGCTGGTTCCTGCAATAACGGCTTTATCATCAGTGCCGTTAATGGTGACAGATATTTTTTGCTCAGTGCCGTCGACGCTGTGAACGACTAGCGTGTCAGTTAATGATTCACCCGTTTTCAGGCCTTGAATAGCTTGTTGGGAGTTGTCTGCCGTATAGCTCCAGTGGCCTAGGTTATTGATCGACAGTGTGCCGAACTGACCTTGTAACACATTGGCTTGGAATTGGTTTTGACCATTATCCACATCAGTAACCGTGAGAGCACCATCAACACGAAGTTGCCCTTGATGGAGGTCTTTATCTTCGGTTAATTGTGCTGTTGATGTCCCTGCAATGACTGCCTTATCGTCAGTGCCGTTGATGGTGACAGATATTTTCTGTTCAGTGCCATCGACGCTGTGAACGACTAGTGTATCAGTGAGGGACTCGCCCGTTTTCAGGCCTTGAATAGCCTGTTGTGAATTGTCTGCAGTATAAGTCCAGTGGCCTAAATCGTTTATGGAAAGCGTACCCAATTGACCTTTCTGTACTATGGCTTGGAATTGATTTTGACCATTATCTACATCAGTAACAGTAAGTGTGCCATCAACATGAAGTTGCCCTTGATGCAGGTCTTTATCTTCGGTTATTTGTGCTGTGCTGGTTCCTGCAATGACTGCCTTATCGTCAGTACCGTTGATAGTGACAGATATTTTTTGCTCAGTGCCATCGACGCTGTGAACGACTAGCGTGTCAGTTAATGATTCACCCGTTTTCAGGCCTTGAATAGCCTGTTGTGAATTGTCAGCAGTATAACTCCAGTGGCCTAGTTCGTTTATGGATAGCGAACCGAACTGACCTTGTAAAACGTTCGCTTGGAATTGATTTTGTCCCGCATCAACATCAGTAACCGTGAGCGCACCATCGACACGAAGTAGCCCGCCATGCAGGTCTTTATCTTCGGTTAATTGTGCTGTGCTGGTTCCAGCAATAACCGCTTTATCATCAGTGCCGTTGATGGTGACAGATATTTTCTGTTCAGTACCATCGACTGAGTGAACTAACAAGGTGTCAGTAAGCAACTCGCCAGTTTTGAGTTCTTGAATGGCGGTTTGCGTATTGTTAGCTGTATAAGTCCAATGACCAAACTCGTCAATAACCAGATGACCAAATTGGCCATGTAAAGATGATGCTTGGAAATGATTTTCACCTGTATCAGTGTCAGTAACGGATAATTGTCCCGTCACTGATAAATGTTGCGCTACTAGGTTCTTATCTTCGGTAATGCTGCCTGTGGATACGCCAGAAATGACAGCGGCTTCATTTTTACCAATAACTACAATAGTGACTTCTTTTGAAACTGGCGTTCCTGAACTATCAGTAGCAGTTACTGTAAAAGGTTCACTTGCTTGTTGCCCTGAATGAAGTCCTAAGGTCGAACTTGATTGGTTATCTAAGTGATATTGCCATTCGCCTGTATCAGGGTTAATTGATAATTGACCAAACTTGCCATGGGGCTGCTCAACGTTCCATACACTTTGATCATGATGATCAGGATCTGAACTTGTTAATGTCCCACTGACGTTATCAATGGTGCCTGCTGTATTAATACTCGCATTGTGAGTACCTGAAATAGTGGGTAAATCATTACTGCCTTCAATTTCGATAGCGATATTGCTAGAGACTTGGTGGCCATTATTATCAGTTGCAGTAATGACGAATTGTTCAGATTGCTGCTCGCCTTCAGACAGTGAATTGGTTTGAGCGTTGCTGTTATCAAGTAAGTATTGCCATTGACCTGTGACAGGATCGATGACGAGATGGCCATATTGCCCTTGAGTGGTATCAACTGACCAAGAAATATGTTCACTATCAGAGCCTTTTGCATGCATTTTCCCTGAAGCA
The DNA here is from genome assembly GCF_009663145.1 of Shewanella sp. TC10. Lineage (GTDB taxonomy): Bacteria > Pseudomonadota > Gammaproteobacteria > Enterobacterales > Shewanellaceae > Shewanella. The sequence continues at coordinate 5,573 of NZ_VKHR01000002.1, read as the reverse complement.
CTGCTAATAACATTATCTTCTTTTAATTGTGGTATTTGTTGTTGACTTGCAATGCTTGTAGGCGTTTTATCAGTGCCAGTGCCAGTGCCAGTGCCAGTGCCAGTGCCAGTGCCAGTGCCAGTGCCAGTGCCAGTGCCAGTGCCAGTGCCAGTGCCAGTGCCAGTGCCAGTGCCAGTGCCAGTGCCAGTGCCAGTGCCAGTGCCAGTGCCAGTGCCAGTGCCAGTGCCAGTGCCAGTGCCAGTGCCAGTGTCAGTGCCAGTGCCAGTGCCCAGTGTATTTGCATTACCTGTGTTATGAATATTATGGCTGGTTGAGCTGATATAGAAATTGGCAGGCAAAGAGTGTTCAGGAAGTTCTATAGTGGGCGTTCTGAATTGACTGATATCTTCAGTGCTCAAATTACCGTTTCTAAAATGACTATGAGGATTAATCCCTGTCGTTTCAGTCGAACCCGTTTCGGCGATAAGGGTATTTTTTACTGTTTGAGTGGTAGCAGTACTGGGTTGCTCTTGAAGCTGACGGTCTAATTCTGATTTAGGTTGGGTAGATTCATTTTGTTGCGTTAAGGCTATATCGGTTTGCGCTGAGTCAGTTGCATCTCGCTCTTCAAGTTGACCTTGTTGACTCTCTTTGTTTTGCTCAGCGATACGGGCATGTGTTACCGTTCTGCCTGCAACGATATCTTGATTCGTGAGAGTCGTTGCTTTTACATTGTCACGTGACTCTTTGGCTTGAAGTTTTTTCGCTTCGCTTTCTATTTTTTTTAGCGCGATTTGGGACTTTTTATCACGCTTATGTTGCTCACTTTTGTCGACTGATTTCTCTTTCGCATCAGTACTTCCAATAACCGTTTTTGAGTGGGATGATTTTTTATCATTGTCCTGAGTCATACTAAATTCCTTGGGTTATCGCTCACCGAATGCTTGATTGATATTGGTAAAAACAGGCTTCCATAAGTACTGGAAAACACTTTTTTCACCTGTGACGATATCCGCTTCACCTGTCATGCCAGGGATAAGTGCAAACTCGTCCGGATTATCAAGAAAGTAGGGTTTATCAATGGCAATTTGAACTTTGTAAAAGACGCCGCCTTTTTCATCTGAATCAGTACTTGGAGAGATGCGTTTTACTACGCCATCCAACGCGCCATAACGGCTGTAGTCGAAGGCGTCGATTTTAATGCGAGCAGGTTGATCAACATGCACAAAACCGATATCTCGAGGTGACAATTTAATTTCCATCAATCCTCTGGTCGTCATAGGGACAATGACCGCCACAGTGCCACCAGGTTGAATCACACTTCCTGTAGATGAAGTTGGTATCGATTGAATGATACCGTCAACAGGTGCTGTTACTGTGTTTTGGGATACTAGCGAGTTCGATGATTTTAAACGCGCAATGACGCCGAGTAATTCTGCTTGTGCATCGGTTCTTTTTTCACCCACTTCTTTTAATAACGAAGCCTGCTTTTGTGTAAGTTGTTTTTCCAGATTAACAAGGTTTTTTTCAAGTACTCTCTGCTTACTTTCCATGGCTTTTAATTCACGAATGTAAGAATCAAGTTTTTGTTGAGATTCAAGAATACGTAACTTTGAAACGGCTTGTTCTTCTGTCACTGACAGCATCATTGTTAACGTTTGCTTTGCCGTTTTAATTTGATCACTTAAAGGAGGGATCTCTTGTTTTAAGCCATCAAGCTGAGCTTGGTTTTTGGCAATATCAGATTCAGATAGTTGCTCCATGGCTTGACGTTCATCTTTCATTCTATTGAGCGATGCTTGATGTAACTTGACCAATTCAGGGTACTCAAAGTCAAATTCACTAAAATCCGCTTCTCTTGTTTCAATGTAAGCTTCATAACGTTCAATTCGCATTGATAAATTGGCGCGTTTGCTGGCTAGTTCTTCTTCGGCAGATTGACTGTCAATGGAAACAAAACTGGCTAATATATCGCCTTTTTTCACCACGTCGCCTTCTTCAACAACAACTGATGCTATGGTGCCACCCGTTCGGCTTTGAATCACTTGACGATGACCTAAAGGGACAACTTGACCTTTTGATTTAGATATTTCTTCAACATCAGTAAAAATTGACCAGATCAGCATCACCAATATTGAACCAGTAATTAATAAAATGATGTTTCGGATAAGTTTACGTTCTGCTGGGGCTTCGATAGCCTCTGCGAACTCATGCTCAGGCCAGACTCGATTAGCTAATTGACGATTATCCATTGGGGGTTTGCTCCTGAGAACTGGCTGGCGCCGTTTGATCTGGGATAGGGCCGGCATATACCACTGCGCCCTTATCAAGAATGATGACTGTATCAGCCTGCTTTATTAAATCTTGGTCATGACTGGTAAATAATACGGTGCTGTTACCTTTTAGGTTTAACAAGGTTTTGATAAGTGCTTCTTTAGCTTGAGGGTTACGATGTGGTATCGGTTCATCCAGCAAAAGTAATGGGGATTGCTTGATAAACGCTCTTGCTAAGTTGATGTAACTGCCTTCAATCGCTGACAACATGGCATTATTCTCACCGAGTAAATCGATGCTTAAGTCATTATTGATACTTTGAAAAAAGCTCTCGCCACCGGCTGCAATAAGGGCTTGTTTCATTTCACTTTCACTGGCGTCTTGTTTAGCGATTCGAATATTGTCGGCTAATGAACCTGGAAATATGTCAGGTTGAGAAGGGCTATAGCCAACCCATTGCCTAAAGGTTTCAGTGTCATATTGTTTGAGGTTCTTACCATTTATAGTGACGAAGCCAGCTTGCGCTTCTAGTACACCTAACGCGCTAAGTAATAGCGTTGATTTACCGCAGGCGTTGGGACCAATAATCGCAACCAGTTCACCTGGTTCAATATCCACATTTACCCCAGACAGTGCTGGCTCGCCCTCAGCTTTGTAACGTAAAGTTAAATGCTGAAATGAAATCGCTGGGGCTTTATGCTTGTCAGGAATATCTAAACGCAACTCAGATTGTTCTGTATTGGCTTGCATAAACCGATCAAACTGCTTAACCGCCATATCCATCATGGTAAATTTTTGTTTCGATGAAAACGCCAATTGCGCTGGGCCAGTAATTCGCCAAATCATCATCACACAAGCAATTAAAGCTCCTGGGGAAATGGTTTGATCTAATACTAAAAATATCCCGCTAAACACGGTAATCAAGGCTGTGAATAAACTTAATGAATGAGCGACCGCAGCATTAAGGCCATTTCGCTTTGCGTATAAAAAGTTTTGATGGCTGTTTTCTCTACTTAGGCGAATAAACTTGGTTTGCCAAGCTTGGGTATCACCGGCTGCTTTAAGTTGTAATAAGTTTTTTGCCAATTCACTCATGGCATTCTGATACTCACCACCCACAGTCGGTGATGCAGCTTGTACATATCGACTCAGTAGTTTCATCACCAAGTAATACAAGATCAACATGCCAATGGGGACGAGTACTAACCAACCACTGAGCAACATAATGGCAATCAGGGCAATAAGCGTGAAAGGTAAGTCAACTAAACCACCTCCGCCAGGGCCAGATAAGAGCATTCTTACCTTTTCAGCATTACGCATTCTGGCAATATGATTAGAAATTCCTACCCGCGACAACACCATTAATGGCATGTGTAAAAGGCGATAAAAGGTGAGCTGAGATAGGTCCCGTGCAAATCGGTTACTGGTGAGTGCGAGTATTTGCGCTCTGGCAAGGCGGGTTGAGACCATGACGGCGATAGCTAATGCACCACCCAAAGCAATGCTCGGTAATATCGACGGAGCTTGTCCGCCAATGACGCGATCGTAAACAGCCATGGTAAAAAATGGCACTGCAAGTCCGGTGATACTTGAGAGTAAACTTAACCAAAAAACCGGTCGATACCATTTTGTTCTTTTGCTCATTTGAGCGGCAAATGCTTGGATTGATTTTTTACTATTGGGCAGGGTTTCAATGACAAATGTATATGCAGATCCCCCTATTTGAGTTAAATCCACTGTGCGCCATTGGTTGTCATCATCCAGCTTTTCAAAAGTATGCCCCTGCCTTTTAGCAATAAAAGCGGTGCCATTGTCAGGAAACACCATAAAAGGATGGATGGATAAATGCAGGCTACTATCATCCGCCTTTTTGACTGAGTAGCCCACTTGATGCTTTTTCAGCAGTCTTGATAATCCCAATGTCGTTAAGTCAGTGTCTTGAGCATTGGCGATATTTGTGGCTTGAGTATAAAGACCTAATTGCTGAAATAGACTGACAGTTAAGTTTCTTATTTCGTTGGCAGAGGTATTCATGAGTTGACCTCCGCAGTGTCTAAGCCTTGATTATTGTTAACTGAGCCTTCAGCTTGTGCTTGACCATTAACGCTAATGACTTGGTCACTGATGTTAGCCATTTCTGGATAATGGGAAGCACAAATGATGGTCATATTTTGTTTGTATTCTTGCAGAAGAGACAATAATTTACCTTGCGCATCGGCATCTAACGAAATCATCGGTTCATCAAGCAGTAAAATCGAAGGTGATTGCACTATGGCTCTGACGATTGCGATGAGTTTAATGGCACCTTTATTTAGCATTTGGCTGTCATTGTCGCCGACAATGGTTTGATAACCATTAGGGAGTTCAGCAATTTTAACTGTTAAGCCTAGTTTATCGGCAATGGCCATTGCCTGAGGCTCATATTCGGCTCTAAACATGGTCATATTTTCAAGCAAGCTGCCTGAAAATAAAGTTGGCCAAGGAGCGACGTAACTCACTGATTGCCTAAATTCGTCGGCTTGATGATGTTGAAGTGTTACACCGGCAATTTTAATGCTGCCTGATGAAGCTTGTTTAAACCCTGCAGTAAGCCCTAATAAGTGGCTGGCATGGCTTAGGGGGTTAGATTGTAATGTCACGAGTGAATCAGCTTCAATGGTTGCACTAAACTGACTCAAGCGGGTACCAATATTATTGCTATCGACACTGTCATATTGAATCGGACCATGGGGCAATTTTTGTTGGTAAACTTTTTCTGCGCTAAAGGCCTCAGTGGGGAGTTGGGTTAAATCATCAACATGTGCCATTGCTGTTTTGGCGCTAACAATTCGAGAGCGTAAACTAATAATCGCGCTTAACGGTGCTATCGCTCTGCCAGCTAAAATCGAACATGCAGCGAGTCCACCTGTTGTTAATGTGCCATTTAGCACTTCAAGACAACCTAGCATGACCAATAGAAGTGTCGTACCTTGTGAGGCCGCTTGAATGACTTCTTGAAGCTTGGCTGACAACCAGTCAACCTTTTGCTGCTGAGCTAATCTTTTATGATTAATTTTGTTGTAGATACCAGACAGTCGATCTTCAATAGATAGGGCTTTAGCTGTCGTCATCCCAGAAAGTACCAATATTAGCATTCTGGTTCTTTCGGCATCTGATAATGCGAGTGATTCTGTGGCGATGGCCAGTTGTTTTCCTATGGTGTAAACCAAGGTGCCAACAATTACCCATACTGCAATGGGAATAAATACTAAAGGGCCGCCAATATAGGCGACAAGCCCTAAAAATATAATCACAAAAGGGAAGTCCATCAGGGCAACAKC
>NZ_VKHR01000104.1 GCF_009663145.1 Shewanella sp. TC10 | reverse complement strand
GGTCAAGTAAATCTGTACACGCTTAGGGGAGTTATTATCATGCCGCCATTTCAGCTGCCGTTGGGGTCATATAATTATTGTAWYTMTCACTGTCTTCAGGAAACGTATCTTTCGCCATCGCCGATATTGCGATTACCGCATTCGTTAACGTTAAAGCTAACTGCGGCAGCACTAATAAAATAGCAGCCGAACTCCACTCATGAGTTTCTGGCCAACTCAAATGCCAAGGTGCTGCCTGTGCGAAATTAAAACTAGGTGTAGTTTGGCTTAAATATTGCCAAGTAATGCCAAATAAAATAACCAAAGGCATGACAATATATTGCATTGGCATGAAACGGCTTAGAAATAACGCTGTAAAAGCAAGTAAGCCAATCCCCCAAGTCTCACTCATCATAAAACCACCCATCCAAATCAATTGAATACCAATAGCTAATTGGATCCCAATACTGATTGCAGGTGATAACTGTTTAGCCATCCATTTGATAACACCGCTGTACGCCAAGATGAGTAAGATAACCCCCATTAACATTGCCGAGGCTTGCAGCATTCCAGGGGTTAACCCTTCTGCGATAACTAGTGCACTGATGACTTTCATAGGCTGGGTTGGAATCGGCCTTCGATAATAAAAAGCAGTAAACAGTGCAAAGCAGCCAAAGCCTAAAAATATGCCTTGGGGTGAGAATTGATTAAGAGCAATGAGCCCTAATACAAGCGGAAGGAAGGTTCCTAAGTCGGCAAAAGCGCCACTTAATTCACCAGAGAGTTTATTTACGTTATTTAATTGAAGGGTCTTACATCTCATATATCTTGCCGTAGGAATTGGATATATAAAGATAGCAATTTAAGTGCCAGAATTTATTTGTGATCTATTTCAAAAAAATATCGTGGTTTTAATAACTTACAAAACAGAGTGCGACAAAGTGACTCGTTCTTAATGTTCAAGCAAGGTCATTTTGTCCAATTCAAACTGTATTTTGCTTTGGGTATGTGACTTAATGCTTAGTATTAGTGCTGAACCAACAAAAAAGCCCCTAACTTTCATTAGAGGCTTTAAGATGCAAACCAATCAGTTTACATGTTTAAATCTTTTTCCATATCTTCATAAGAAGTATGGCGAACATCTTTACCTTTCACAAAGAAGATAATGTATTCACAGATGTTTTTACAACGGTCACCAACACGCTCAACAGCGCGAGCCGCCCAGAGCACGTCTAATACCGCTGGAATAGAGCGAGGATCTTCCATCATATAAGTCATAAGCTGGCGGATAATACCTTCATATTCCTTATCTAATTTCGCATCTTCTTTATGTAATTCAAGCGCATTATCAGCATCCATACGCGCTAATGCATCAAGTGTTGCATGTAAAGTACGCGTTGCATGACGGCCCATATTTTCAATGCTCACTAATAAAGGCTGCTGATTGTTTAAACGCTTATCCAATGCGGCTTTTGCAATACGTACACAAGCATCACCAATACGTTCTAAATCAGTGATCGTTTTGCCTATAGTAATGATTAAACGTAAATCACTTGCAGCAGGCTGACGCTTTGCAATGATACGAGTGCATTCTTCATCAATTGACACTTCCATGCCATTTACACGGTGGTCGCCATCAATGACTTTTTGCGCAAGTTCAGCATCAAGTGATGCTAATGCATCAAGTGACTCTTCTAGCTGACGCTCAACTAAGCCACCCATTGCTAACACGCGGTTACGGATATCTTCTAGCTCAGCATTAAACTGACCTGAGATATGCTTATTTAAACTTTTGTTTTCCATTACTGTATCAACCTTTATTCTTTAAAATATTGACCGAAGCCATCGGCTACTCATGCCAGTACAATTAGCCGTAACGACCTGTAATGTAATCTTCTGTCTTACGCTTTTGCGGTGTCGTAAAGATAGTATTGGTATCAGCGTACTCAATTAGCTCGCCCATGTACATAAAGGCTGTTTGATCTGATACACGTGCAGCCTGTTGCATGTTATGGGTTACGATTACAACAGTATATTTTGATTTCAGATCCGTAATTAGTTCTTCAATCGTTAAGGTTGAAATTGGATCCAATGCTGATGTTGGCTCATCAAGTAATAATACTTCTGGCTCAATAGCAATCGCACGAGCAATAACAAGTCGTTGCTGCTGACCGCCAGATAACCCAAAAGCGTTATCGTGCAAACGGTCTTTCACTTCATCCCAAATTGCTGCACCGCGTAATGAACGTTCTGCGGCCTCATCTAATTCACGACGATTGCTCACGCCTTGAAGGCGTAGACCGTAAACCACATTCTCATAAATTGATTTTGGGAATGGGTTTGGACGCTGGAACACCATACCAACATTACGGCGAAGTGCTGCTACATCTACTTGTTTGTCATAAATGTTCTGACCATGAAGTAAAATTTCACCGTCAATATGACAAGTTTCAACTAAGTCATTCATGCGATTAATACAACGTAAAAGCGTTGATTTACCACAACCACTTGGGCCAATAAATGCTGTTACTTGGTTTTTCGGGATTTTCATGCTCACATCGAATAGAGCTTGTTTATCACCATAACGTAAATCTAAGTTACGAATTTCTAGCGCAGTATCCTGTGCAGGTAGGTTAGCTAAATCGACAACTTCAGATTTAATAGCGCTTTGATCAATAGAAATCATTTTTCTTTTTTCCTCAGGATATCGCTAATTAATGTTCTAGCGAACGGAATTTTTCACGTAAGTGATTACGTACACTAATAGCTGTTAAGTTAAGTGTCACAATCACAGATACTAATAAGAATGAAGTTGCATAAACTAATGGTCTAGCCGCTTCTACGTTAGGGCTTTGGAAGCCAACGTCGTAAATATGGAAACCTAAATGCATAAACTTACGTTCTAAATGGATAAACGGGAAGTTCATATCAATTGGTAACGTCGGTGCTAGTTTAACCACACCCACTAACATCAATGGCGCTACTTCACCTGCTGCGCGAGCAACAGCCAAAATAAGACCTGTCATAATTGCAGGACTCGCCATTGGAATAATAATGCGCCATAAGGTTTCAAATTTTGTCGCACCTAACGCTAAACTGCCTTGACGTACTGCACTTGGGATACGGCTTAAGCCTTCCTCAGTCGATACAATCACAACTGGCAATGTCAAAATAGCTAAGGTCAGTGCCGACCAAATCACACCTGGTGAACCAAATGTTGGCGATGGTAATGCTTCAGGATAAAACAGTTGGTCTAACGAGCCACCTAACATGTATACAAAGAAGCCTAAGCCAAATACACCGTAAACAATTGAGGGTACACCTGCTAAGTTAATTACCGCAATACGGATCATCTTAGTGATTGGGCCTTTCTTAGCATATTCGTGTAAGTAAATCGCAGCAACAACCCCAAATGGCGTCACAATTACGGCCATTAACATTACCATGAATACCGTACCAAAGATGGCTGGGAACACCCCGCCTTCGGTATTAGCTTCACGTGGGTCATGGCTAACAAATCGACCTAAACCAACAAACCAGTGAACCACTTTATCAAAGCTGTTCATGCGGTTCACGTAGCTAACGTCTAATACCGAATCAAGTCTAAGAATAACTTCTTCGCCACGCATATCGCGAATGATGACTGAATCACGTGCAGCTTTATCACGCAGTGCAAACAAGTCCTTTTCCATGACTAGGTAGTCTTGGTTTAGTTGCTCGGCTTGCGCATCAAAGTCGGCTMAATAGCATCCGCCCTGAAGTTTTCACTCTACAGCTTCAAATAAAGCTAGAACAATTAGGGCCTGTTGATCTTTCAAGGTTGTTTTTGCAGCGAATTGTTGGCCATTTATACAAGGCWGAGACTTTGTGGTGTAGTTATTCTACATAAAAAGTCGATAACRCAGTAAAAATGGCCAAYAAACGCTGCCCAAAGGGTTCGACTAAAAGCGTTTTACTCTTTGTTGGATGAATTTTGCTTAGATGACTAGGCATCAACTCATCCGCCTCGATTAMAACGCTTTTATTYCGAACAAAACTTAACCAGCAAAGAACAACAGGCCCTAGCTAAATTATAAAAATTTTCAGGGGTCAGATAATGTTTAACCATAAAATTAGTCGCTTAGCGCTAGCGACTTGCTTTGCTTTAG
>NZ_VKHR01000010.1 GCF_009663145.1 Shewanella sp. TC10 | reverse complement strand
CGATCTATTTTATTGTGCTAAGTAGCTTGTCATTTATGGTAAGTGCAACATCTGAATTTGAAGGAGTAGAGTTATTAGCAGATGTTAACAATGATGGAATAACAGATTGGGTTGTATACGGTAGTGAGTATGACTCTTTAAAGTTTGACATTTTTTCAGGAGTTGATGGCACCTTCATTACACAATATTACTTTCCTGAAAACTTTACAGAAAGAACATACCATTGGGTTAAGGACAGAACTGGAGATGGTGTTAGAGATGTTGGTCTCTTTGGTTTTAATGTTGACAATGAAAAGTACCAATTTGTTTTATTAAATAGTGCGATTGGCAATATAGTAAATACTTGGACTTGGAATCCCAGCTTATACTCTCCTGAATTTATTGAAATAGAAGATCTAACTCTTGATGGTATCGGCGAATTCGCCATTGTTGGGTCCCATAAAGCAAATGGAACAACTCAATTACAAGTCAAAGACGGAAAGTATAAGAACAAGGTTAATACTTTTAAATGGTCTGATAATTGGACTAACCCAAGTGTTATAACAATGACAGATTTTACTGGAGATACGATTCCTGAAGTTGCATTATTTGGGCTTCACAAGCGACGTAATAATGGTCAGTTATTTATATATGATGGCAATAATCCTTCAGGTAAATTAACAACATACAATTGGGTTAAAAACTGGGAAAATATTGAGTTACTTCAATTACAAGATATTGATGGCGATGGAACCAAAGACTGGGGACAGTTTGGTCAACGTATTGATGACGGTCGCTATCAGTTGGTGATTAAGAAGGGCTCAACTAAAGTTGGTACAATAAGAACACTGACTTGGAACTCAACCATTCTTAAAGCTAAGCCTTTTATTGTTAACGACATGACCAATGACGGCATCAATGATATTGCGATCGTAGGTTATGATATTGGCAGTGCCAGATATAAGGCATTAATTAATGATGGAAGACTACCAAATAGAAGAGTAAAAAATATTACTTGGCCAACCACTTGGGGCTTAGGATCACAAGTCATTAATATACATGATATAGATAATGATGGCGTCGATGAAATAGCGCTTTTAGGGATAGATACTATTTCTGAAGAGATTAAATTAAGTATAAAAAGTGTTGTCACAGGCAAGCAGCTCCAGTTATATACATGGGATCATCAATGGTATAACGTTCACCTTGATATATATGATGCCAATGGCGATGGAGTGTTAGATTTTGCGCTAACTGGAGAGCAATATATTTCTAAAAATTCTAGAGTGTCAGTTATTGATGGTTATACTCATAATGTTTTATTTGATCGAATTTTAGAGCCTGAACGAGTCACTCTTGAATCTTTTTTACTTGCCAAAAACTCAAATGATTTTCGATTCTATACTTCTTTTAATGATGAAGTTCGTTCACAAGAACCTGAAGGACATTTATTGTTTGATGGAGAGTTTTTAACTAAGCAGAATATGGTATTTCCTTACTCTGTTGAAAATAGTATTTTAAAAATCCATCATGAAAATGGTGAAATTGAAGACAAAAACTTTTTGTATGTATCAAATCAATTTGGAATATCTGTTTCCGATGATGAATTAGGCTTGTATACAAAAAAATTATTGAATGGCAATATTACAAAAATGTGGACCGAAGAGGATATTCTCAATAAGTCTTTTCATTTTATAGAAGATAATGCAGAGGAAGGTAGCATAAATATTGACCCTAACTCATTTTCAATAGGCTTCTTGCAAAATAATCAAGCATTAGTTACTGATGTTGATACTTACTTTGTCCCTTGGAGTATTAATGATGAAGGGCAGATTGTCGTTAGTGTGTCAGAGCATAATGGAGAGGATGACTTTATATTGAGTTACTTTGCTTCAGACGATGTCCTTAATATCGTAACAGAGCAAAATAGAAATAATAAACCTATGATCATGTCAGAGGATTATCAGACTATATTTACTCTGATGAATAACTGGCTGCTTGATTAGCTTATAGGCAGTTAAACCACCTACTTTAGGTAGGTGGTTATAATCAACTATGCTGTGCCTGAGTATCTACTCAGCTAAATTTTGATATTAAGTCTTACTCTTCGATAAATATCGTGCCGTATACGCCAGCATTTAAACTCGTATCTCTTGGTTCTTTGGAATACTCTTCACGGTAAGGGTCGCTCCAAACAGTTATAGCAGATTTATCACTTACGGTAATACTGGGGTTGTCTTTGTCGTACTTACAGCCTGACTTATCTTCAATACTTAAAAACTTGGGTTAACCCAATTAGATAACCAATTCACTTCTTGTAATAAATCACCATTGATTGAGTCCCTAGTTATTAGCTTGGGGACCGACTCATGAATGCCAAACATTGCAACTTCTTCAATACCGTCCCATTGGATATCAATACCTTTATAGCCTATGCACTTCCCTTAGAACTGGGGTATTGCGTCAGCATAACTGCTTGATAATAGTAATGGGAATAATAAGAATACCTTATCTGTGTTGTTCACAACTCTGTCTATGATAGAGACCCCAGTCATTAATACTCGTTTTGTTGTGGTTTTGTGTATAATTGTTAGTGGTGTGTTATGTTTTTAAGGTGTGGCACTTGCTGTTGAAGTTTTCTATTTGTTGGTTAGTAAGCTTGATTTTAGAAAAATCTATAAGAGGGAGATAAAAATGAGTAAATATGGAATAAAGATTTTAAGCTTCTTTTCATTTGCACTGTTGATACTTTCACAAAATGTTTTTGCTGCAGAGGTTTCCGTTTCTCCTGGTTCTAATACCTTAAGAACTGCTGTTTCATCTGCTGTTAGTGGCGATGTGTTAATTCTAGAAGATGGGATTTATACATTATCAAATGATGATTTAATTGTTGATAAAAGTCTAACGATTAGAGCAATTAATGCAGCAGCGACTCCAAGGGTATACTTTGCTGGGGGCAGCAACATACCTGCGATTAAAATTCAAGGCGCAGATACAGACTTTATTATGCAAGGGATTTTTTATTATGAAGGAGCATCCGTCACCAATAGACCGAGACTTGAAATTGATGGTGCAATTAGCTCAGTCGCACTGTTAGAAAATCAGTTTTCTCAGATAGACTTTCAGGTTTATGAAACAACGGATGCCGATGGTAATAAGTTTGTTATTGATGATTTGATCATTGTTGGTAACAGCTTCTCAGGTCTTAATTCATATTTTTATCAGATGGGGGCGAAAAATAGTTTTATTTTTGCTGGTAACGAATTGAATTATGTATCATTAAGACTTTTGGCCTATGGTGCTGAGGCCCATATTATTGGCAATTCATTTATACATAATTCTAGCATGTTAACAATTTCTTCAAATTCTTTAGTTGGCTCTTATTCTCGTGTTATGAGTAATAGCTTTTCGCAAACTCTTTCTGCAGAGTCTGGAGTGTCTGTTTCTAATTCCAATTACTCGATGATGACACTTGAAGGTGATGGTGATTTTTCAAATAATATCGTCGTACAAGGGCTAAACCCTTATTCTGCGACAGGAACACCAGGTGCTTTTAGGATGATGCAGATTGGTGCTTCTACTGAAGGCTTTTGGAATGTGAGTAATAATGTTTTTGACTCTAAGGCTACGGCACTATTTGATGCTACGCCAAATTATGCTGAGGCTCTTCATTTCTCTGCCGAAGTGAAATTTATCAATAATATTATTAGCGATAACATTCAGCCTAATGTGTTTAACCTCGATAGTTCTAAAAGTGAACTCTATAGTGTCTTTTCAAATAACTTATGCTTTAACAATGTTGGAGATTGCAGCTTAGATGACAATCTGATTGAGCTAGATCCTAAATTTATTGATGAAGTTGATTACGTACTCGATACAGGCTCGCCAGGGATTAACGCTGGGCTTGATAATGCAGGGTACCGTGACGTTGACGGCAGTATCATTGATCTAGGTGTTCACGGCGGACCTTTTTCATATCTTCAGTTTGCAAAACAGCGCACTGAAAATACCGTAGAGCCGTATTTTTATCCTCTGTTTGAAGCAAACAGTAGTTTAAGTACATCAGGAGCTTTGAAGGTTAAGGCGGTCGCAATAGCTCGGTTACGCTAAGGGTGGCATAAGATGAATATTACAATATATAGAAAACTTGTGCCCATACACCACATTAGCCGTCTGATTTCAGCTTATGCTTTAGTGTGCCTTTTTGACGTTAGTGCAAGTCAAATCAATCAATCAGAGGTATTTTTTGATACAACTGATAGAACTGAAGCAGCAGTTTTAGCTTTATCACAAAGCTCCCCTTTTGTATTTTATGAACAAACTATAAATACTGAGGCCTTATCAGTTGGTCAACATATAGTGAACCTTGTGGTCGTTGATGATCAAGGCGATTCTTCCATTACTTATCAGATGCCAATTAATATTCTAGAAAGTGCTAACTACGATCTTGCTGGGCAATCTAATGTAATTGTTTCTTCAGTGGTTGAACGTTCCAATAGAAATATCACTACAAGCTTACATTTTGATTCGACAGCTGGAAACTCAGCAGACGGCTCCGTTTGGGGTTATATGTCGGCCTTTACTGACTTTGAATCAGTTGATGTAGGAATGAGGTCCTTATCTTTAACAGGAACGGATGCTTATAATGCTGTTAATACAGATGTTTCTCAATCTCTGAATGTCGATGCTGAATTGATTTCTGGTCTTCCTAGTATCTCGAGTATTACAGCCTCAGTGAATAGTGTGGCTCTAAATTTAGAAACTAATTATGTCAACCAAAGTGTGGCATTAATGTCGTTTGTTTCACCTGAATCTTATATTGCAGTAAATGAGATTACTTTAAACAGTGAAGATTGGAGAGGTAATTTCACACAATTAGGTGATGCCTATTTTGCTTTTTACGATAATGACATCGATTTTATCGATGACAGGTTTGATCCTGACTTAGATAATGACGGTTTAACGAATGATGAAGAGTTAGCGTTAGGTACAGATCCTACTGACAGTGACTCTGATAATGATGGCGTAAGCGACTATGTCGAGGTCGCTAACGAAATGGACCCATTAGATGATCAAGATATTTATTTAGATGCTGATAATGATGGTTTAACTAATGAAGAAGAGTTAGCTCAAGGTACAGGAGTTAATAATGCCGATAGTGATAATGATGGCATTAATGATGGCCTTGAAGTGCTTTATGGGCTAAATCCTACTAATGGTGCCGATGCTGCATTAGATAAAGACGGAGATGGCATATCTAATTTAGATGAAGTGTTAGCGGGCTTATTACCTAATGATCCTGACTCTGATGATGATGGTATTGATGATGGTATCGAATTAGCGTTAGGTCTGGACCCTCTTGATTCTGCAGATGCATTAGCAGATGCTGACGGTGATGGAGTTTCCAACATTGACGAAATCGCTTTAGGTACCGACATTAACAATGCAGACAGTGATGGCGATGGAGTTAGTGATGGTACTGAAATAGCAAATGGTAGCGACCCTTTAGATGAGAATAGTTTTATTGGTAAAGCTGAAACGCTTATTGCTTTTGATGATTTAGACAGTGATGGAGTGAATGACTGGCTGGTTGTTTATACAATTAATTCATCAGAGGAAAGTTTCAAAGTCATCAGTGGTGCTACCTTTGCAACAATAGTTTCTTACTCTATCCCTCACTTAGTTGATGAAGTTGAAGTGTTTATATTGAAAGACCGAAATGCTGATGGTATCAGCGAAATTGGCTTATTTGGTTTTGACTCCTCAGCTAACCGCTATCAACTTGTCGTGCATAATAGCGTGACAGGAAATAAGTTTGGCGCTTGGAACTGGCCAGCAACATTAAAAGAGGTCAAGTTTGAAGCTTTAGTTGATTTTACCTTAGATGGAATTCAAGAGTACGCAATCAGTGGAGTACATATAGCAAACGGTACTCGTCAGTTGGTTGTAAAAGATGGCTCAACCAAAGCGGGGTATCAAACCTTTAAGTGGCCTAATCTTTGGGATAATACCCGTTTTGTGAGCATGACAGATGTAACATTTGATGGTGTTCCTGAAGTGGCTTTATATGGTCGTCATACTCGTTTAGATAAGGGGCAATTGTTCATTTACGATGGTGCGAATGCTTCTTCAAAAGTTGATGTATATAACTGGAACAAGCTTTGGGAAAATATCAGCTTACTTCAAATGGACGACTTAGATAATGATGGTACGATTGACTGGGGACAGTTTGGTCAACGCAAAGATGACGGTCGATATCAATGGTTAGTTAAAAAAGGCCATGATAAACGAGGTGTTATCCGTACCTTTAGTTGGCCAAGTGATTTAGTTGATGTAAAACCATTACTCGTCGGTGATAGAACGGGTGATGATATCCGTGAAGTTGCCTTATTTGGTACCAATCCAAATACAGGTAAAGTGTTTTTACGGATCAATGACGGTCGTTTACCCAATACTCGAATAGCTAATATTAGTTGGCCTGCTAGCTGGGAAGATGTTCAAGTTAAAGAGCTTGGAGATTTAAACAACGATGGTTTTAATGAGTTCGGGTTATTAGGATTCACAAAATCAAACCGAACAGCACAATTAATTATCAAGGATGGTAGTTCATTAACTGAATATGGACGATATACGATAGGTGTTGAGTGGGAAGGTTTGTCGTTTGAATCACAAGATGTGAATCAGGATGGTTTAGATGATGTTATTGTCATAGGTGTAAGTCAGTCAACTTATCAACAAGCTGTAACCGTTCTGAATGGCTCAGATTTATCTTACCTTGAAGGTACTGTTATGGAGTAAACCACTACCTTCATGACTTATTAAACTAAAAAGGCCACATTCGTGGCCTTTTTGTTATCTTGAATCGATAATGCGCGAAATATAAATTCTGAGGTTGGAATATTTCTACTTCTCTATAGCTCAAAACTTTATTTAATATTTATCACACAATATGCGGTTTTATTCGTGAATCTAAATTGTCTGTAAATAATCAATACGGGTATTTAACTTTTAAAATGTTATTTATTATTCATTATTCATTATTCATTATTAATTATTCATTATTCATTATTCATTATTCATTATCATTATTCATTATGTTAGTAAAAGATTTGTTGAGTATTATCGAGGGTTTTAATTGTTTGTTTTATAGCTAACCTTATAGGTATATGAATTAATGTTAATCAGGTTTAGCTTTTACTGTATTGGCCTTCACTGTATTAGCTTTTACTGTATTAAGTGATTGATTTTTTAGTTGTTTGTGTCAATACTGTATTTGGTAGTTTATTTAATGAGCTACCCTATATCTGGCTGAATTGGTAAAGATTGAATTGTTGTTTTAGATCAATATTATTTGTTGATATCCGCCGTATTAATTGTAATAGTCACGTTGCCAGTGTTAGTTGTCTTGGTGGTTAATGTTTGTGATGAGTAAAGCGCTTTTGTTATACCATTAAATATTGTGAATATTATTAACGCTAAGTCAGGAACGACTATTTTGAAATTGAACTTCAAGGTCTATTAATAATGAATAATAAGAATATTAAGCCTGTACTCGTAGCAATGAGTGCATTATATATGTCAATATCTTGCCATGCTGCCGCATCAATAAGCTCAGCGCCTAATATTATTGCAGGCAATATAAGTGACGAATCTATTCAAACTCAGCTTGTTGAGGGGGTAAACGAAAACCCTCAAAGCTTACCTAATGCAGCACAGTTACTAAAGCAAACTCACTTTCGTGGGCCTTATAAAGGCTTATCAGCTACAGGTTCGCCTACAGCCAGTATTGATGAAAAAATTAATCGTTGTAAAGGCAATGAATGTGAATCTGGTGAATTATTAGTAAAATTTGCTCCTGTTTTTTTACAAGCCAATACTAACAATTTAAGCTCATTTTCAACTTCTTCTGTGCCATATATACAAGGCGCAAATCTAAGCCCGTTATATAAATCAAGTGACACGCAGTACAGCTTACAAAAAAATAGTGGCTTAAGTGCGGTTGCGTCACAAACTGTTAAAGCCCAAAAAGAGGCAAGTCGCTGGTATAGGGTTAAACTTGATGATACCAAGCAACATGAAAAAATATTGATGCAGTTAGCCACTCGAGGTGATGTGGAGTATGTAGAAGAATTGCAAATTCGAACCTTAACAGCCGCTTTACCCTTACCCAATGATCCCCAATATAATGAGCAGTGGCATTTATCAAGCACCCATACACCTGAGGGCTGGCAATGGTTGTCAGATCAAGGTTTTGATCCAAATGGTAATCGTGATGTAGTGGTTGCCGTGATTGATACCGGTGTCGATTATAACCACCCTGATTTAAAGCTTAATATGTGGGTCAACCGTGGTGAAATAGCTGATAGCGGTATGGATGATGACAATAACGGCTTCATCGATGATATTCACGGAGTGTCAGTTGTTGGTTCAACTTGGGATCATCATGGCGACCCAATGGATGATCATGGTCATGGTACGCATGTCGCTGGCATTATTGCTGCAAAAAATAATAACAATGAAGGCGTTGTTGGTGTTGCCCCTAACGTGCAAATTATGGCAATTAAGGCGGCTCAATATAGTGGTGTGTTAACCAGTGCCGATATAGCAGAAGCTATTTACTATGCATCAGAAAATGGTGCTGACATTATCAATATGTCATTTGGTGGTACAAGCTACTCTAAAGCTGAAGAAGATGCGCTGGCGGTTGCATTTGGTACTTCAGTACTTATTGCTTCAGCCGGTAACAATGGCATGCCTAACAATCAACTTTGTGGCAAACCCTATTCAGTATCTTATCCTGCAGCTTATCCTTGGGTACTCGGTGTTATGGCTGAGTCACCAACGGCTAACAGTAAAGGCGATTACCTCGCGGGTTTCTCAAATTTTGACTGTATAAGTGATGACAGCGTCGAGTATGAAGTCATGGCGCCTGGTGTCAATATTTTATCAACCTTACCTAACGATAGTTATGCCAAATGGGATGGCACCTCAATGGCCGCGCCTGTGGTCGCAGGTATTGCAGCGTTAGTGCGTACTCGCTTTGACGATAAAGCTACATATTCATCGCGTTTTATTATGGGGCAATTGGGCGCAACTGGGCCAATGAAACAAGGTAAAACCTATGATGTTAATAAACCGACTATTTCTTATCACAGTATTGATGCATTAGAAGCGCTTACCAATACCCCTAAGCCTAAACTTAATTATCTGGAACATTATTTATGGGATGGTGGCAATCAAGGTGCTGGCAATAACAATGGTAAGGTCGATGCGGGCGAAACGATTGATTTAGCCGTGATTGTACGTAATCAGTGGGGCCAGGCCGATAATGTGCAAGTCACTCTAGAGGCATCCGTTGATGGTGCTGTTGGTGTTGATCCCTATGTGCAATGGTTAACTGATACTGTTGATTATCAATCTGTGGGGACTTTTGGTAATGATGATAATGGCTTAATTTACGATGTAGATGGTGTTGTCACCGGTGTTAGCGATCCATTTACTTTCAAAATTAGCGACGATACCCCTAATAACCATATTATCAATATTAAGGTTAAGTTTACTGGCACTAATGGACTTGATCCATTAGACACCTCAACTTATCAGTCGGAATCCGAGTTTCAGTTATTGGTCAATCGCGGCATTGAATTACCGTCTATTTTAGACAGCGATGCGCCGGGCACTGCCGGAGGGTTACTCGATACCGATGGTGTAGTGGATGGAGTGATCACCCTTGATCGCAAAGCGCTATACATTATTGATAAGCCGGTGTTGATTGAAAAAGATATCACCTTAAAAATGGGCCCTGGGGTACAGGTGCAATTTTGGGGCAGTCAGCCCGATGATGTTTATGCTCAGTTCAACAATAGCTATTTGCAGGTTGAAGGTTCGTTGATAGTCGAAGGCTCTATCGATCAACCCGCAGTATTTAAACCGTCAGATTTGTTCCCCGACCGCATGGTGGTAGTGCGTACTACAGATGCTCAACAAGTGAGTTTTAAATATGCAGAGTTGGTTAATTTTAATAATTACAATTATCAAAGTTACAATAACAGCAATAAAATAACCGCTGAATTTGTTCAATTCTCTAGAGGTATTGAAAGTTATCAACTATTTTATGAAAAGGATAATCAATACTGGCGAAGCGAGCAGACAAGTAACTTAGCAGGCATTGATATATTAACTAGTAGAATAAATTCGTTAGGTGCTATTTATCCGTGGGATGAGGAAGGCGAAGTAAATGCCAGTGAAACGCTTCAAGTCGATATTCCTGGGGGGATAACACAAACCTTAATCGAAAACTCTAATGCAATAAATGGACTCTATAGCGATTCAGCAATTGGTAAAGGCAATGTTTTTTTAGGTAATACCAAGAAAAGTGCTCAGGGAGCCATCTATCCCAGTGTATTAAAAAGCCCTGCGGTTGATGCGAAGTTAGCTCATAGTTTATCTAAGCCGTTAATCTTTAATAACAGCAGTTACTATCAAGCTTATGTTCAGGGCTGGCAGCTTGAAGATGCACAAGCCTTTGTTAGCGAACTGGGTGATGGTGCTTCGCTAGCCACAGTATCAGATGCTGATGAGTTTACCGCACTATCTGATTGGTTATATGGTGCGATGGGAGACGCAGAAAGTAACATCAGCTCTAGAGCCAATGTCGGTTATATACTGCAGGCAGATGACAGCTATGCCTGGAGCAATGGCGAAACGCCAAATTATGATTTTACCGAGGGGCAGCTGTATTGGAATAACCGCACTCAAAACCCGCAAGTAATTACCATACAAGGTAAAAAGCCACAACTCACTTATGTTAAAGATAAGCTTTGGGACACCATTAACAGTAATTTTAATTGTTGGGATGAATTTAGCGATCCGGTTTTATGTGCCTTTACGCCAGATGAACCACTCACTCGAAGCTGGATTGAAAGCCGATATCAGCAAAAACAAGCTGACTTGCTTAATCAAGAGCTACAACAAGTACTTGATAATAATGGTTACAGTGATTATGCAACGTGTCACGCAGCAGGTGACTATCAATGCCAAGCTGCTGATGAGGCCAGTTGGAAGTTGGAGAAAATTGAGCAAGCTAACGAGTATTGCAGCAACGATGATTGGGGTTGTGAAGGTTATTATCCTGTAGATTATAGCTATTGGTATGAGCACTATATTAACACCTACAACAGCGAAGATGCGCTCACTCGGGTAAGACCTGATTACACAACCGATGTTTATATTATCGAGTTTGATACCGACCCAGGTGAAACAAGCTTAAAAGCCGCCTTAGCCAGCTATATTGAAAATAGTTTTCAATCGGCTACTCAGTTTAAAAATAATGCCTTTTTAAACCGCTATTGGGATCCGCGCCCAGATTTATGGCTGCAAATTCATACCGCCGAAAAATCGGGCGACCCAGCTTATGAAGATTTTAGTGGTAACTTTTGGGGCACCGACAGCGACTTTTTAATCGATACCGCCATTATTGATTACAATGATGACTTTAATCTTAATAAAGCCAAAGTAGGGCCACGATTAACAGTCGCACCTGAAAGCGCCTACCCGTTTGTGGCCGATGTACAATTACTTGATGTTGATGGCAATGTCCGTGAAGACAACAAATTCGGCGCAGAAACCATGCAGTGGCAAGTGAGCTTTAACCGTGATATGGACACTAACGTACAGCCTAAAGCTTGGTTTGGCCCTGATTATCCATATACTGATTTTGGTGTCACAGGTGACTGGGTTGATGCACGAACATGGCGAGGCCAAGCTGCCATTTCACCCGTTGCCAGTGATGGCTATCAATATGTACGTATTCAAGGTGCGGTAGCCGCGGATAATGCATGGTTAGTGACAGGTAATGATTACGCGCGTTATCGCTTTTCAGTCAATAGTAGTGGTTTAGAGGCATTAACATTACAAGCCAGTGCCGGTGAAGGGTTTGTTGATTTATCTTGGTCTCAGGATGATTTTGAAACCTTATATGGCTACAACCTTTATCGTGCAACCGAGCAAAATGGCTCTTATCAACGTATACATCAGTCTTTAATTGAAAGTGAGACTCATCAGTATAAAGATGAAAACGTCGAACCTGGACAACTTTATTTCTATCAATTTAAAGTGGTATCAGCCGCAGGTGAATCAGATGGTTCAAATATCGCCTCTGCAACGCCTGTAGATACGATTGCGCCTGTTATTAGCCATATTCCTCTTAATGAGGCAGGTTTTGGTGCCAACGTATTTGTGCAGGCAGACGTTACCGACAACATTGCTGTAAGCAGTGTTAGCCTTAACTACCGCACCATGGGCAATAGCGCTTATGTCACTGTGCCTATGTCTAATCAGCAAGGGAGTCAATATCGTGCCACTATTCCTGGCAGTGCAATGCAAGCACCAGGGGTGGAGTATTTTATTGAAGCAACTGATGGCACCTCATCATCCTTTAGTGGCCGCACAGCGACACCTCACAAAATTTTTGTGACCGATGCGCCAGTCGTCACAGCATTGCAGCCTAACACTGGCGCTGCTGATGGCGGTACTTTACTGACGCTATCAGGGCGAAACTTTAAAGAGGGGGTATCAATTGCGGTAGGTAATACTGTGTGTATGTCACCTAACCGCATTAGCGACAGTGAATTGCAGTGCACAACGGCTAGCCATTATCCGGCGCAAGTAGATGTCACAGTAACCAATAATGATGGTAAATCATCAAGACTTGCAGGGGCGTTCACTTATACCTCATCAGATGTGAGCGTGGGTATTGAAGATATTCAAGCTGGCACAGGTCAAACCTTAGATGTGCCAATTAGCGTTAATAATGTCAACGGTTTAAAAGCCATGAGCTTAATTATTAACTATGACGCTACTAAACTTAGGTTGGAGCAAGTGCGTAAAGGCGCTCTAGTGGGCAGTTGGACAATGGAGCAATATCAGCCCGTTAACGGCAGTGTCAATATTGCAGCAGCAAGCAGCGGTAGTACCGCCAGTGGTAGTGGATCATTGTTGTGGTTAGAGTTTTCCGTAATAGCAGATGTTGAAAGCACGACTGAAATCTCGCTGTCTGATGTGTCGCTAAATGACAATGCGATAAGTGCAACGGCTTACTCCGGTAATGTGAACATTGCCAAAGGCTATGCGGTAAGTGGGAGCATCAACCATTGGGCTGCAAATGAACCCATGCCAGACGTTGAAGTGCTACTTGATAATGGCGTGTCTCAATCCTTGAGTAATACCAATGGAAGCTATAGCTTGTTTGGCGTTAACACAGGATCGCACACGTTGCGAGCGACCCATGTAGCTGAGCCTACAAGTCAGAAAATTACTTCTTTTGATGCCGCATTAATGCTCAAACACATTACAGGCTCATCACTGCTAGATGGTAGGGCATTAGATGCCGCAGATCTTAATGGGGATGGAAAAGTCACGGCCATGGAGGTTAACACTGTATTAGAGTATGCGGCTGGCTTAACTCCATTACCGCTAACGGGTAGTGCTGCTATTTGGCAATTTACCCCTCAAGAGCGAAGCCTTGCTAATGTTAACAGTGATTTAACTGGGCAAGACTTTACGGCTTACTTGGTTGGAGACCCAAGTGGCAATGCCATGTCAGCAAGCCAGATTAATGCTGTTGATGGAAGTGTTCGCTGGTTTAACCGCCGAGTGGTTGATGATGCTATCGTGGTTGATTTATATGTGAATCAACCGAACACTAGCGCAATCGATCTCACTTTATCATTTAGCACCAGCGATGTGAGTTTACTCAGTGTTGAGCAAAGCTCGCTAACTAGTCAGTGGAATATGATACAAAATGATCAAACACCAGGTGAGCTAAAAATAGCGATGGCTTCGGGTGTTGTTCTTGGGCAGTCTGGCTCAGTATTAACGGTCTACTTTGATGTTAAATCGGATAATATTACAGAATTGACATTAAGCGGTGTACTTATTAATGAACTTGAAGTGTCGGTTTCTGGCATTGCATTAACAGCTACTCCAAGTGATGTCGATAATGATGGTATTCCAGACGACTTGGAACTTTATTATGGGTTAGACCCGTTTGATCCAACAGATGCACAGGCTGACAATGATGGTGATGGGTTAACCAACATTGAAGAAATATTGTTAGGTACTGATCCAAATAACCCAGATACCGATGGTGATGGTGTTGATGATGGCACAGAATACAACAATGGCAGTAATCCTCTAGACCCAAACATCAGCGTTGGTGAAAAGGATACATTAGTTAAGGTTGCAGATATTAGCGGTAACGGAGTTTCCGACTGGCTTAAATATCAGATTGGTGATACGGCTGTAGATGTCACACTATTAAGTGGTGTTGATGCGTCTGAACTTGCAAGTTTCAGCCTTAACCACAGTTATGAATCGGCAAGCGTTAACTTACTTACCGATCGTAACGCTGATGGTGTTGGTGAAATCGGTATCTTTGGTTTTGACGTCAGTGCTAACCGTTATCAATTAGCGGTTTATGATGGTGCTACAGGAGCTAAATATGGCAACTGGAATTGGCCTGCGACCTTAGGTGACGTGAGTTTTGAGGCTTTAGCTGATTTAACTCAAGACGGCATTCAGGAGTATGCGATTAGCGGGGTACATTTAGGTAATGGTACGCGTCAGCTGGTGGTAAAAGATGGCGCGACTAAAGCAGCTTATCAAACCTTCAAATGGCCTAACTTATGGGACCGTTTAAGCTTTGTGACTATGACAGATGTTACCTTTGATAGTGTGCCTGAAGTGGCATTATACGGTCGTCATACTCGCTTGGATAAAGGCCAGTTGTTTATTTATGACGGCGCAGATGCCAGTTCAAAAGTTGAGGTCTATAACTGGAATAAGTTATGGGTTGATATCCAATTAATTGAAATGGATGACATCGATGGCGATGGCACGACTGACTGGGGTCAGTTTGGTCAGCGTAAAGATGATGGCCGTTATCAGTGGGTTGTTAAAAAAGGTCATGATAAACGCGGCGTAATTCGCACCTTTAGTTGGCCTGCTGACTTAATTGATGTGACGCCGATTTTAGTGGCAGATAGAACGGGTGATGGCATACGTGAAGTGGCGATAGTAGGAACAAACCCTAATACGGGCAAAGTGTTCTTGCGTATCAATGACGGCGCGCTACCTAATACTCGTATAGCGAATATCAGCTGGCCAGCTAGTTGGGAAGATATTCAAGTTAAAGAACTTGGTGATTTAAACAATGATGGCTTTAATGAATACGGTTTATTGGGCTATACCAAAAGTAATCGCACAGTGCAGTTGATTGTAAAAGATGGACAAACACTCTCTGAGTTTGGTCGTTATAGCTTAACTGGCCGTTGGGAGAGCCTTTCTTTGACTAGTGAAGATATCAATCAAGATGGCGTGATGGATATTGTTATTGAAGGGATAAACCAATCTACTGAATTACGAACAATAACAGTATTAGATGGTAGTAGCCTTGAGTTGATAAGTTCACAGGCGGTTAATTAGTTTTTAGTCTTTAAAAGCTAAATCGAAATTATATTTAACAAGAGTTATCTGTGTAGTTGTTTTTCAACATGCAGATAGCTCTTTTTTTGCTGAAGAATAAGCAAGTCCACAGTAATCTTGGTATATTAAAACACTTAACTATCATAAGGACGTGAGAATGATGACGTGTATCGAAAGAGTAAGCTGCTGCTTACTTATATTGCTTAGTGTGGCACCTTCTGCAGTGATAAGTAGTGACTTATCATCGCTAACGATCATGGGCGAGGAATACCCCAAAGCAATATATTTTAGAAACGCAGAAAACAGCGCTGCCAATGAAACTATTCCTTACGAAAAGTGGAAAAATCGTTGGTCAAAACTTGATGGTATGGTTGTTAAAGCCTTAGATGAAGAAATTCCAGGAAGGAGTGGTGAGGCTCAAAAGAAGTTTCTTAAGTATAAAAGTGAATTCCCGCAAAAATTGATGTTATTACATTTCAATGGTAATGCCAGAGACCCTCGTTTTGATTTAGATGCTTTTAAACACCAAGATTGGACGTATTTTGTTGGTACTGATGCAAAAGGTAAAATTACTCCATCTGCAGATGCGACGGTCATAAAAGTAAACAATACAGATGTATTTAAGCAGGGATGGGGACGAGGCAATAAAGGCAATGATGATATTGCTATTGTGACTCGAGGTGCTAATGGAAAGCTTAACTGGGATAGAGTTGAGCAAGTTAAATTAGTCTCTATCAATAAAAAACAAAGTTCAATTACTGTCGCACGCGGGCAATTTAATACTAAGCCTCTTTCATTTGACAAAGGTAACGCCTATTTAGCGCCACATGTTGCACAAGCCCCTTTTGCTAAAGGGAGCGAGCAATCCTTATGGCGTTATAATTTTACTCAATTAGGAAGTAAAGCCGATTATGGTCAGTCAATGGCTCAAGCTTTAGCAGATAATTTACTTAGCTATATGAGTAATAAAGGCTCGTTATCTTCATTTGATGGAATTGAATTTGATGTACTCGCTAGCTATCGTGGATTAGGTCATCACACACGAAAAAATAAAATTGATTATAATTTTGATGGGAAATTTAGCTCGTTAGATAATCAGGCTGCTAATCAATATAGCATCGGGGTTCGCCATTTTTTAACCCAATTGAGGCAGAAGCTGGGTGATAATAAGCTTCTACTAGCAGACGGTAATGAATTAAATCAGCAACGAGAGTTTGGGCTACTTAACGGAATTGAAAGTGAAACCTGGCCAAGCCATTGGGATCCTGAAATCGAACAATGGTCTTCAGGGATGAATAGGCATTTATTTTGGAATGATAACTGTTACTCACCTTGTTTCAGTTATATCAAACTAGGGGAGTTACCTTCAAAAAAAGGTCAATCTGTTGCGCCAACTGAGAATACTCGAAAATTGAGAGTCGCAGCAGCATTGATTATGGACGCAACGATAGCCCCAGCTTACAGACCCAAAGGTAAAAAAATTGATAATTGGCCTGAATTAACGGGACGGAAAAAAAAGTATAATAATTGGCTTGGTAAAGCAATATCCCCTCCAATGCATTATAAAATCAGCGATAGTCAACCTATGGAATGTAAAGTCGCTATTGATGAACAGAAAAACTCAATTTATGTACCTAGTGAAAAAGTTAACATTTTTAAGCGTATAGGAACTGGAGCTCAACAGTTTTCTTGTACCTTCTCGCTAGTCAGTGTTGATGATGTTGTATTGGTTATGAATTCAAAATCCAAATCTACAAATTTGAATTCTAAAAATGAGCAGGTTAGCTATATCTCTATTATGCCTAATTTAGAGCAAAGCCAAGAAAATATGACTTGGAGTGGTAATCATTTGTTTGAAAGCCGATTTTATTTCAAACAACTAAAAGCTGGCTTAAACCATTTACAGTTTGAGTCTGATGCTGAAGAAATACACATCTCAGATTTAAGCATTACTTCAGGAGCTGAAGTGGTGTATAGAAAGTTTGAAAACGGACTTGTGATTGCGAATCCTTTTAGAAAGCCAATATTGTTAGATATTACTGATTTGACTGAAAGAAATATTTTGTTAATTAATAATAGGAAATACAATAATAAGGGTAAAATAACAATAAAAGCTAAAGATGCTGTTTTTATAAAGTATAAAGATATGATTTAGCAAGTATTTGTTTGTTGATATGATGAATCTACAGTGTTGATAGGTTTTAAAGGGTGTATTGTGAGTTTTATTAATAGCTATAGCTTAAATGTTCAAACGGTGAAAAATGGCAGGGTGGTACCTACAAACGTAAATCGCACTGATAAAACCTTTACTGGTGGAGTGTATAGCCAAGATGGTGAGCTAGTTGAGAACGGTTTAAGGCAGGATCCTGCACATACTGGACCCAAACCATTTCCACAATTATCGCCCCAATCAATAATGCCTAATGAACTTGCATTAAACAATGTTAAGAAAGGACGATATTTATATTTGGGCTTTTATACAGAGCATTATGGTCATTTTTTGTTGGAAACGCTGTCTCGATTATGGGCTACAAAAGAAGCTGACTATGATGGCTTTATTTTTAATGAATTTGTTATTCCCAGAAAAACAAGTGGTACCTCATCGCTTGCTAATGCCTGTTTTAGTGCGTTTGGTATTGATTTAGATAAAATACATATTGTGACTGAGGATACTTATTTTGAGTATTTATTTGTACCAAATTCACAATTCTATATTGTTAATAAAGCTCACCCTAGTTATATCGATACTTATCAAAGTATTTTAACATCCCATGTCTCTAGCCAAAAAGAGCCTCATCAACGTATTTATTTATCTCGTTCTGCCTTCCAGAAACGCAAAAGAAAAGTATTGAATGAAGCTCAAATTGAAAAAGCTTTTATTGAACATGGCTTTATTATTATTCACCCTCAAGAGCTCAGTTTTACGGAGCAGCTTGAGATATTTTCCCAGACAAAAATAATGGCTGGTCTTGAAGGTTCGGGCTTGCATAATTGTGTGTTTATGCCTGAAAACGGCGAGGTTATTAACATTTGCGGTCCACGAAGTCCTCGCAGAATAAAATGTAATCAAGTCATTTGCAATCGATTAAATGGGCACCATGGTGTAGTGCTGCCATTCGTTGGAGAAGTCGTTAATCAAGAGAAGCAAATCTCTCGAATGAAGATTCCACATGTAAAGACTTGGCTTAGAAAGCACTTTGGCTAATTAATAGGCTGTTGACCTAGATTTGTTTTGAAGTTTTGCATCTACTCTGATTTAGGGTTGCTAATTTGCTAAAGTAGCTTACTTGCTATCTTGAGTTTTATTAATACTAGTTTTATTAGAAGGGTATTCAGTGTCAGAAATAATGGTACCACCTAAATTTGATGTCAATGTGCATATAGACTTTGTTTCTTATAACGATGGTGTTTGGACTATGTCTGGTTGGCTGGTTTGCCACACAGAAAAACCACACATTAGGGTTTTGTTACATGATAAAACGGAATTATTATCTAAGTGGCAGGGTTATGAACGAGCTGACGTAAAAGATGCCCTTGGGTTACCTCAAGAAGCAATTGTAAAAGGCTTTGTTGCCTGTGTCGCATGCGGCGAGGTTGAGCTGGATGCATTAACCTTAGAAATTGATAGCGTTGAATTTGATACTTCGACATTACAGCCTCAAATAATCAATAATCCTGAGGTGATTTTCAATGCTTTAGGTGATGCTAAAACATTATTCGTTGAAGATTTGCAGGCGATAATATTGTCTCAACCTGCAAGTAAAGATGCAGTATCAGAAGTTTTAGCTGACCCAGAACAGAACAACAATCATGAAGTTCGGCAAGCTAATATTGAGCACTTTTTTGATGATTGCTTTATTTTAGACAATAACCTTTTTTATTTTAAGGGCTGGGCATTAACTGATAAACCTTTAAGTGATGTTGTGGTTGCTGATGCTGCCGGAAACGAGATTAAAATTACTGAATGTTATCGATTCATTCGTCATGATCTAAACGAAAAACTCAATTTATCATTAGAGTACGAGGCTGGATTTGTTTGCGCTTGTCGCTTACCTGACGAATTTGATGCTAAATCTGTTTCATTGAATATAGACGGTGGTAACTCGATATCATCGACTATTTCAAATCATGTGATGGCGCAGACAAAGCTTGAAATATTAAAAGCTTATTTGGCACTTATTGATGTTCATCAAGCAGACTTCTTCATCCAAGGTCAACTTGCAGTATTAAAGCATCTTGCTGATATCTGGCAATCTGAGCGATTGATGGAAGGCGCTATTCCCCAAGTTCAACAGTTTGGTGATGCGATTCAATCGCCTGTGGTATCGCTCATTATTCCTATTTATGGCCGTTATGATTTTATCCAGCATCAAATAGCCATGTTCATAAGTGATAGTGACATGGCTAACCATGAAATCATTTATGTATTGGATGACCCTAAAATAGCTCGTGAATTTCTAATTACTTGCCATGGGGTTTTTAATACCTACTCAATGCCTTTTAAAACCGTATTTGCAGGTAAGAACTTAGGTTTTGCTGGTGCAAATAACCTTGGGGTTAACCATGCTGCTGGTGAATACGTAATTGCGTTAAATTCAGATGTATTACCAAGTGAGTCAGGCTGGTTAAGTCGACTCGTGAGTAAATTCAATAAGATAGACGATATTGGTATTTTAGGCGCTACATTACTTTACGAAGATAATACTTTACAACATATAGGCATGGAGTTTAGCCAAGACGCTTATTACCCTGGCATATGGATGAATTTCCACCCCCATAAAGGAATGCCTTCACAATTGGTAAAAACAGATAAAACTGTTCAAGTAGAATTAGTGACCGGGGCATGCATGCTGCTGAAAAAAGATTTCTATCAGTCTATTGGTGGTTTTGATACCCGTTATATTCTTGGTGATTTTGAAGATTCAGATCTGTGTTTAAAGGTTTATCAGCAAAAGAAGAAAATTTATCTAGATACTGAAGAGAGCTTATTCCACCTTGAGCGTTTATCACAGAACCTGGTAGATAGTGGCGACTGGAAATACAAATTAACATTGCTAAATGGCTTATATCAAAAAAATAAATGGGGTCATGCAATCGAAGAGGTTAAACAAAATCATGTCTAAAAAAGTGCTTGTTATTGCCCATGGCCATCCAGAGTTTAATAAAGGTGGCGGTGAGCAAGCTGCTTATCAATTTTATAAAGAGTGCTTAAGTCAAGGTGATGATGCTTACTTTTTAGCAAGAACTGCTGTTGAACCTCATGGTGGTGCTGCTTTTTCTACCATCAAAAATGAGCGGGAAATGCTATTTCATACCACTCATGATGATTTTTTTCTGTTTTCAAATATTAAAACTCGTCACTTGTGGGGGGATTTTGCTGACTTATTAACCCAGTTAAAGCCAGAGGTTATTTATTGTCATCATTATTTTTTATTGGGCATTGAGTTACTTAAAATCATAAAAAAAGTCTTACCTAATACTAAGTTAGTGCTTACGTTACACGAGTATTATGCGATTTGTCATAATGCAGGCTTAATGATTAAATCAGGCGAGGATAAAAAACTTTGCTTTGAATCAGGTCCCCGGGAATGTAATAGCTGTTTTCCGCAAAAGTCGCCAGGTGATTTTTTCTTACGTAAGCAATACATTAAAAATTGTTTTCAGTGGGTGGATAGTTTTATTGCACCATCGGCTTTCTTACGTCAGCGTTATATCGATTGGGGTATCGCAGCAGAACAAATTCATGTGATTGAAAATGGACAAAAAAGCGTAGATATACCACCTGTTAATGTAAAAAATGATGCCAAAGTTCGCATCGCTTATATTGGTCAGATTAACCCGTTTAAAGGCATCGATGTATTACTGGAGGCGATGTTACTTCTACCTCTAGAGTTACGTCAACAATGTCTAATTGAAATTCATGGTGCGAATTTTACGACTCAGTCAGATAAGTTTAAAAAGAAAATTTATAAACAATTACGCTCATTATCTGATGTTGTGCGTATGCACGGTGTTTACGAACCTCATGAGCTAGGTGGGATTTTACAAGATGTAAATTGGGTAGTCGTACCGTCAATTTGGTGGGAAAATTCCCCAATGGTTATTCAAGAAGCGTTAAGCCATGGTAAACCTCTTATTGTAAGCGACATAGGTGGAATGAAAGAAAAGGTCGAGCATAATGTAACAGGATTGCATTTTAGATCTCGAAGCGCTGTATCACTTGCTGAAACGCTTGAAACCATTTTATTAGATAAAAGTATTGAAGCAAAATTAGTAAAAAATATCGCTAAACCCCTTTCACTATCAGAGAGTTATAAACTAACTAATCAGTTGGTTAATCATTAATATGTATAGTTTTTTTATTGACGTCGACACAAATAATAATGTCGTGTTGAATACTGCTTCTGTTGGCACCTTAACTGAACCCGTGCTCAGCATTGCTGGGCGGATGATTTCTACCGGACTCATTAAGTCGATAAATGTTTATCATTTATTAGATAATTCAGTATTAGATTCCAACATAAAGCTAACGGAAGCAAAAAACCTCACTCAGCAATTGTCACTCAGTGCTGAGATGAATCCATATCGGTTTGATATTGAATTATCGCAGAGAGATTTGGTTGAAGATTTACATTTTGTCGTCAAAGCAGAAATTGAAACTGTGGATGGCGATAATGTTGAGGAAACCATAGCTACAGGTTTTATACAGTCCGTTGAACTACCTGAAAAAGTCGTATTTGTTGTGGGTTCACCACGCTCAGGTACATCAGCTTTGGGGAAAGCATGTCGCAAAGCGTTAAAAGCTAATGCACATGGTGAATCACATGCGATACAGGGCTTTAATTTGTTGTTGGAAACCGCTGATAGCTTTTTTCAGCAATCTCGCACAGCCAACATAAAGGGCAATTTAGTCAACGCCATTCCTAAAACATTGATGTTAGCAGAGCAGCTCAATGTGCTGAGAAAACTTTATCGTTTATATTATGGTGACCTAGTGCATTTAGATAAAACACCGGGAATTCCAATGCTAGCTGGACTGCCATTAGCAATAATAGCTTGGCCTAATGCAAAAGTAATTTTTTGTAAAAGAAGAGGCATGGAAAATATTCAATCTCGGTTGATTAAGTTTCCTAAAGTGAAGTTTGAACAACACGCTAAGCAGTGGAGGCAATCTTTCGTTGTCTGGCGTAAAACCAAACAAAAGATCACTCAGTCACTCAAGCATACCCAATGGTTTATTGAGGTTGATCAGTTTAATATGGCTTGTATGCCTGAGAGTGTTGCTAACGAAGTTACTGCTTTGGTTGACTTAAAACCACGTCAGCACAATATATTATTCAAACAATTAGCATCTGATGATAAACCTGAGCAGACCTCCAAATCGGCCTCTAGGTCTAAATCACTTGCTGATTTTGGTTGGACAGATGCACAGGTTTTACAATTCAAAGATGTTTGTAGCAAAGAAATGAAATTACAAAATTACAGCTTTGATGAAAAGTATTTCCTTGAAAGCCAAAGTGTGAAGGAAATAACTTAATGACCAAGGTTATTATTCATATTGGTACTGAAAAAACGGGTACTACCAGTATTCAAAAGTGTTTACAGCAAAACCGTGCCAATTTAGCTCAACAAGGTATTATCTACCCTCATATTGGCCCTCGAGATGATGCCCACTTTGACCTAGTCAATGCCCTGCATCCGTTAGATAATAATGGCCGCTACATGGAGTTTTTGCCAAAGGTTAAACACGAACAAAACTTTTATTGGGATGCCCTTGCAAGGTGTATTATTGCAAATCCAGATAAAACGATTGTATTAAGCGCGGAACATTTTAGCTCTCGGTTACGGGATAAAGCGCTGACATTCATGAAAGATTTTTTTGATAAACTGAATATCGAACCTGAAATTATTATCTACCTCAGACCTCAGCAAGGTTATATTGAATCATCTTATTCAACCTCAATAAAATCGGGTAGTGAGCTTACATTTGCACAAGCATTTACCTCTCATGAACAACAGACTTTCCGATACAATTATCATAAGTTATTGACCTTGTGGTCGAGCTATTTTAATCAGAAATCAATTGTTGTTAGGGTTTATGATAAAGCTAGCCTTAACGGTGATGTCTGCACAGATTTCCTGTCTTTGATTGGCGTTAATGATCTTAAGTCATTGCAGCTCGCTGCTGTACATGAAAATAAGAAATGGGGCCCCGCAATGTTAGAGGTTGCCAGATTAGTTAACATGCAAGCTAAGGGGTTGTCCCCATATCAAAGACACAAGTTATTAAATAAGTGCGAACAGTTAATACCAACAGCAATTCCTAAGGCGGCAAGTGTTAAAGGTTTAATCACCTCAGAGCAAGTTACTCTAATCAAAGATTTTTACAGTGACTCAAACTTAAAGGTTGCTAAAGAATATCTTAATAAAGAGCAACTTTTTAACGAGCTCGATGAACAGCAAACTGTGCAAGAGTCGCCAGTGTCTATTAGTCGTCAACATTTGATCCGTTTGATGATGGCAATCTTTAATGATACCCATAGCGATTAATGTTTAATATATAAGTTAACAATTTTGACAAAGGGTTGAGGATGTTGCCCTTATTGTTGTTATTGGTTGTATTGTAAACACCTTTTTTTGTTCAATTAATGAGATTGTATATTGAACATTTGATTCGTTTACTCCCCTTTTAATACAAGGTAGTATTTGCCGGCTAATTTGAGTGATTAGCTATTATGGCTCGGGGCTACATCAACATAGTGAACTAGATTTTATATGATAAATTGTACTGAGTTAAACCCTGAAATTCCGCAATATTCGCATTTTGGGGCAACCTTTATAGGTCCTTTATTAAGCTTTTTTTCCAACAAGCTAGCGACTTATTCTCAGCAAAAAAATGACAAGTTGTTCTTTTTGGCGAGAGAAGGTTATTGGCTTCAGCAGGCATATTCTGAGCACTGTAGCTCGCAAGAAATTACTCCAAACAGTGAGTATTTGCTCGTGTCTAGAGCATTTATGTTTAAAGTTATGCTAGATGATCCACGTAGTTATGCGTATTCATTAGACTTCAGTTTTGATGGCACGGTTAAAGAATTGCTTAGAACACGGTTTATGTTGAGCAACGCGACAGTGACATCATTTTTTACTGAAAATGAACTTAATAAAATCATTTCATTACCCAGTGATATTGCAGATGTGGAAAGGTTATTTACGAGCCAGCAAAGCAAACTTTCTCAAATTATAGCCCCGACTAAACAAGCTTATTTAGCTTATTTGGCTGAACTTGGGATGTTCGAACTAGAAACCATAAATTTTGTTGATGTGGGGTACTCCGGCACGATTCAAAAACTCATGACTATCTTGCTTGATAAACCAACAATAGGACACTATCTGATTGCTTCGAAACCTGGCGTTATTGAGATCGAAAATCAGCAAGCTAAAATGATTGGTTATCTCAAAGAAGGCAAAAAAATGGGCGAGGGATACACCCCTCTTGATCGTTCAATGTTTTTAGAGGCCATATTGACTGCACCTCAGGGACAGTTTCAGGATATTCGTGTTAATCAGCTAAACGAAGATAATTATGATTTTTACTTTGGCCGGAAAGTTAATGCACAAAAGTATTTTCATGACTTAACGCAAATAATGAATGGCGCCGTTTCATTTGTGAGCACAGCATCAAAAAATGCAATTGAATATAGTCATGACGAAGTAGAACAATTACTCACACAATACCTAGAAAAGCCCAATATGATCCCGAGATCTAGTCATCATCTATTTGCCATTGATGATGATGTAACAGGTAATGGAACCGTAGACGCTTTACAATTTTTTGGGTTGAAACAATGAATTACAGAAATGTTATTAATAATAAATTTCCGCGCGTTGCAGCCACTATAAAAGGGAACGCTGCCTTATTGAAAGTTGCTAAAAAGCTTGAACATATTATTCAGACTGGTTCATACAAGCCTATAAAGGCCAAGAAAAGCTACACCAAAGCAGAACTAAGCAATATGTTGCAGTTAGCCAAGAGTCATGGATTATTTGACCTTCAATGGTATAGCAACTATCAAAGAAGATCTTTTAGTTGCGAACTTGAAGCGTTTGAGGACTTCGCAAAAAAATCGTTTTTTTCGAATGTAAACCCAAGCCCGGCGTTTGATACTGAAACTTACTTTAAAGCCAATGTTGATGTGTATCATTCTGGTGAAAACCCACTGATTCATTACCTCTCTTCAGGGCTTGCTGAAAGGCGACATTCAGTCCCAGCTGCGCCGAAATGGCGTCCAAGTAAGCCTATTCATATAAGTGCAGATGATAAAGTAACAGAGTTTAAAATCGCGATATGTTTACATGTGTTTTATCAAGATTTTGTTGATTATTACACGCAGTGCTTAAGCAACTTTCCGAGCAATGTTGATGTGTTTGTTAGTGTCAGTGATGAGAAGTTTATCGACTCTGTTCAGCAGCAATTATCAGCCTTAGACACAGTTAATAAGATCACAATAAAGGTCGTCCCTAACCGAGGTCGTAATTTTGGACCTATGCTTGTCGAGTTTTCACAAGCATTACTTGAATACGATTTATTTTGTCATTTGCACTCTAAAAAGTCATTGTATTCAGGTCGTGAGCAAACGCAGTGGGCTGATTACTTAGGTGAATACTTACTTAATGATAAACATGTCATTAAACAAGTGTTAAATCAATTTGCTGCAGATCCTAAATGCGGTATGTACTATCCAACTTCGTTTTGGATGATGCCAAATTGGGTTAATCATTGGTTAAAAAACAAACCTTTTACAAAAAAGTGGGTTGACCAATGGGATATCTCTATTAATTCTGACTTTTTAGCCTACCCAGCAGGTGGAATGTTTTGGGCGAGACCTACAGCATTAAAGCAGATGCTAGATGTAAATTACCAGTATGAGGACTTCCCTGAAGAACCTTTACCCAATGACGGTTCAGAATTACATGCCCTCGAACGCTGTGTCGGCTTATTGGCCGAAAAAAATGGCTATAAGCAGCTATTTTATTATCCTCCTCTTGGTCAATTTACTTATGACCAATCACATATATTAGCGAATTATGTAAACAGAGCTGAAGGTATCAAAAACCAGTTACAGCCATTTGAGACTATTTCTTTCGATGTATTTGATACTTTGGTCATGCGGCGCTTTTTTGTACCAGACTATGCCAAGCTTTTACTAGGTAAAAAATTAGTCAGTGACGACGTTGTCAAAGATGCTCATGAGTTTGTTGCTTTACGTAATCAAGCCGAGTTTGAAGTGCGTAAACAGAAAAACTTTGTTGGTGATGTGACCATTTTTGAAACTTATCAACAATTAGGTGAAACACTGGGTTGGAACGATGATTTTGCTAAAGAAAATGCACAATTAGAGTTCGCTTATGATCTTGACATGATCGAACCTAAAAATGAAATGGTAGATATTATCAATCACTTCATTGTAACAGGTAAAGACGTTATGGTGATTTCAGATACCTATTATACTGAACATCAAGTCACTATGATGTTGAAAAAAGCAGGGGTAGCCAATGGCTATCGTTTGATTGTGTCAAGCGAATCAGGTCTACGTAAAGACAGTGGCACAATGTGGGCTTGGTTGAAAGAAGAGATAGCACAACCTGCAACATTCATTCACGTTGGTGATAATGCCGTGGCAGATTCACAAATACCGGGTGATTTTGGTTTTAATAACTTTCATATTTTAAACCCTCTGGATAAATGGCATGCAGCTGGCTGGGATAATCCTTTTGCTGGGAGCAAGTCATTAGATGAGCAAGAGATCCTCAAATGGGGTCCTTTAGTCAGTCAGTTCGGGCGTTTTCCGTTTTTAGGTGAGTAGAATGGTTGATTTAGTGCTACACCCGGGTCACTCAAAATGTGGTTCTACCACGATCCAAGACTTTATTTATAACAATAGGGTAGTATTCCGTCAAAGAGGCATCTTTCTGCCTGATGTAAATTTCAATTTCCCGAATAATAAGCAGTATCAATTTCAGTTAACGCAAACGCCTAGAGATTACCTTGCAAAGATTCAATCTGGTGAGGTCAACATTGCTGAGTTAGAAACTAAGTTAGATCAATTAATTTCGACTGCTGAAGAGCAAGGCTGTCGCCGGGTTATTATTTCTGCAGAAAATTTAATTAATGCAATTTCGAGTGAGAAAACTAAATCTATTCACGAGTTATTTAATCGAAAATTCTCTTCAGTTCGAGTCGTTTATTATATTCGAAAACAGGACTCTTTATTTGTTTCAGCTTGGCAGCAATGGGGCCATAAAGCGGGTGAAAGTTTAGACAGTTATATAAAGAAAATGTCGAAAACTAAGTTTGGCGATTTCCTTTTTATTGCTAGGCACTTAAGAAAGTATTACCCAGAACAGATGGTGAAAGTATTTCCGTTAAACCGCAAATATCTAGTAAAAGAGAATTTATTATTTGATTTTTGTAGTAGATCTCAAATAAACGTCAACAATTTAAATATGGATATTCAAGATAGTAATTCTGGTTTGAGTAGCGCAATGTGCCATTCATTATCGAGAATTAATGAGGTTTATAGTGATATCCATGACCAGAAAGTCAAAGAGCATATTACAGAGCTTTGCCCGAATTCGGATAAGCTACTTAATACCAAATACCGTCATGACTTATCAAGAGAACTGACTTCATTGTTATATGACAAATTTCAAGAGTCTAATGAACTGTTAGCTAAACGTTACTTTCCTAAAATTCCGTTCGATGAAGTACTGTCATTAAAACTTCTTACAGAAAATAGTGATGAAACAGCAGCTCTCTATGAAAAGATACAAAAACTAGAAGATCTCACAGCATTGCAAATGGATATGATTTTAACATTGCGAAGTAAAATGGATAAAGTATGAACTATAAAGTTAAGTTAGTTGC
This sequence comes from Shewanella sp. TC10, assembly GCF_009663145.1. GTDB lineage: Bacteria > Pseudomonadota > Gammaproteobacteria > Enterobacterales > Shewanellaceae > Shewanella. Next base: position 77,214 of record NZ_VKHR01000010.1, on the reverse strand, counting down.
AATCGCTAAAGACGAAGCTGCCTATCTACCTGAGTGGATATTCCATCATTTGTATTTTGGGTTCGATGCCATAGATATTTATGTCAATAATACTACCGATAATACGGAAGAGCTTTCTGAGCTACTCCAACCATTAACTAGTGTCAAATTCATAAACGCTGATAAATACTTCGATGGTACACATGAGAAGCCTCAAGAATCGGCATATCTAGAAGCGATGAATAGCACTAAGTTAGAAGGATTCACTCATATTCTTTTTCTAGATATTGATGAGTTTTGGGTCCCTAAGGACTTCAAAACATCAATACATGAATGTTTAAAACTAATACCGTCTGATGTTATCAGTTTCGAGTGGTTTATTAAATATTGTGAGGAAATGTCATTTAGTGCTGCTTTTTCAAAAAAAATAGTCGGTCGTAAAGGTCGGTTTGTAAAATCAATTTTTTCATTAGCTTTAGATGTTGAAAAACTTGATGTTCATAATGTTCATGCACAGGGTGCTAAATATAAATTAGCTGATGGTAGCGATTTTATCTTTGAAGGTAGGAAAAATGGTCGAGTTAGTAAGGAGTATCTAGCAGGGGACTTGAACCCATTTTTTGTGGTGCATCGAATGTACCGAAGCCAGATGGAGTATATTTCTCTCCTAGGCAGAGGAAGGCCTAAAGGTGAAAAAGCAAATAAATCAATTTTTAAAGATAATAGGGATGGGTACTTATTAAATACAAGTGGAATGTATTATGCTCCCCCTAGTGCAGAACTAGACGATTATAACAATAGCAAAGTCAGCTTTAATAGGGATTACACTTTAGAAAAATATATCAATAACGCGAAAGTGTACATTAAGTGCCGGTATTTTAAAGTTATTAATGATATTTATACTGCGCCTTTTGAAGAAAGTGGAACACTTGAAAAAATCCTAAAAAATATAATGTTGGATGATGTGATTCAGGCACATAACTCTTTCAAAATCAGGTCGAAAACACTAAGTCGAAAAGATGTAGATCTAATAAGAGACTCAGCTTTGTACTTTGAAAGTATTGATATTTCAAAATCTTACAACTTAATGAAGTTGGCCCAAAAGTATAGACCTGGTGGTAAGTTGATTGAAAAACACCTATTGAAACTCGAGAAAAGATTGATTTTATTAAAAGAATGAACGTATTTCAGAGTTAAAAATGAAAAAAATATATATCCATGCAGGCCCAGGTAAAACGGGTACCTCCGCCATTCAGCATTGGCTAAATAGTCATCGAGAGGTTTTATCCTCATCTGGCATTTACTACCCTGAGCATGAATTAGATTCTAATAATGTCAGCAGTGGTAATTTATACTCGATTTACGACCGCTTAAGCTCAGGGATGCTGGTTTTAAATACGGAGAAAGTTGCGACTTTAAAGCGTGAGTTTAGTAATAATCCTGAAAATATACTGCTCCTTTCATCTGAGTTTTTTTTTCTCCGAGTTGTTGAGCTTTACAAGGTTTTTCCTGATGCTGAATTTGTATTTTACTTAAGAAATCCCCTTGAGTTAATTGAATCTAATTATAATCAGAGTGTCAAAAGACAGCAGAACATTGAACCGTTCCGCTTGCCAGAAACTGTTAATTTTAAAGTTTTTTCAGTACTTTCTGATTTACTGGAGCGGGATGAAAAGATCAATGTTTTAATTCGCCCTTACTCAAAAAATGAATTTTTTAAAGGTAACATTATTCAAGATTTACTGCAGGCGGTAGGTGTTGAATCATTAGAGGTTGAGTCAACTAAAATTAATAGTTCTTACAGTCTTGAAGCCTTAGAGTTTAAAAGAAATGCAAATTATTTCTTGGATAAAAGTAACTCTGTTGAACTAGATTTGGCCTTGCAAGCCTATGAATTAGGGGACTTTAGTTATAGCTTGATGCCGCCAGAAAAATATAAAAAGCATAAAATCGATTTGTTAAAACAATTGGACAATTTTATTGAAAAATTCAGTTTACCTGAACTTAATAACTTTAGAGATGAATTGTCTTCATTAAGCCAACGAGCATTTAAAGAGCAAACGGTAAGCTTAAAACGATTTGAGAGCGTCTTAAAACATGTGGAAAAAATAAATCCAATGTTAATAAGTAACTTACACCAACAGGTTTGTAGCAATCAAAACTATATTTTGCCTTGTGCTGATTTTTATTCACTTTTCAATGTTGAAACTAACGGACGTAGTTTCGATGAAAAATACAAACAACATAAGCAGTTAACTAATACGCTGCTTAGTCCTAAAGTGAAAAATAGAGTTGATGTTTGCCGTGAAGTAGGATTGTTTCTTGAGCAACGTGGACATGGTTCGCTTGCCAATGAGTTTTTTGAAACCGCTTATAGTATCGACCCTAAACGCCCTCTGATTATTCGTAAAATAAACGCTTATTATCAAGCGATGAGTCGTAAAGAAGATTTGGTTGATAAACCTAAAACTAGTATTAAGCAAAGAATATCAAGTACTAAGAAACGCTTTTTTAATAGTAAGTCTTCTAAGACATAAACTTAATATAGCTTCGAAATATAGTTAAGATGTATCGGTTTAATGGGAAATTGTTAAGGGCTTCAGCTTGATGGGAAATGTAAATGTGGTTTAGAAAGATGATTGTTATCCTAGCTAAGTTGGCTATGAAGTGTTTGCCCCAAAAGTGGGTTGATATTCTAAAAGACTCTCCATACTTGCTAGCGATGTATACCAAAAACATTCATCACAGTGGTATTTTATATCAGTTACCTACAATTGCGGAAGCGCAGAAACAATATGATAAGTATTTAACCTTTCAGGATAAGCGTTTACAAAAGTATGTGACTGCAAATATGGGTTTAAGTCCTTTAAATATTGTCATTTGTGTTGATAGCTCCGATGAAAAGTTATTTAAGCGTACTTTAGATAGCATCAATGACAGTCGCCATTATGGGCACATCATTGTTTGGTCAAGCTCTGAGATACAGTCGGTGTTAACTAGTGTGTCTAACAGCTTTACTGAACTTTCTATCGATTTTATTAGTGAACTAAATAGTGCATTTTTATCTTCTGAACAGCTTGAAGCTCCATGTTTTATAGTTTTTTCTGGTGATGTTATATCATCGTCACTTGGGCATTCTTTAGCCGCTAATATCTTGCAAATCACTAAAGTTGCCTATGTTGACACCGATATTTTGCCTCTTGATAAGTCGAAACGCACACAACCTGACTTTAAGCCTGATTGGAACCCTGATTTACAGTTGACCAACGGCTATATACGTTCTGGTGTTTGGATAAGTTCGCTGAGGACTTTTTCAAATACCTCTCCTGAATTACATGCCTTTTGTATCGTTAGATTTTTAAGTGAACAGTATTTACGTCACAATATTAAAGATATAGTACATATACCTTTAGTGTTAGTTTCACGCGCTACAGTTGAGCTTAGTATGAATGAAGGGCGTGCTTATTTAAGCGAAGTACTAAGTAAACATGCTGAGTTAGTCGATTCGACGGAGGCAGTTTTTCACCTTCGCTGGCCATTGAAGAATCTCCCTCTAGTCTCACTGATTATTCCTACGCGAAATGGAATGGAACTTGTTAAATCTTGTATCGATTCGATTTTACAAAAGACAACTTATTCTAATTATGAAATTTTATTAGTCGATAATGGCTCTGATGATGATGACTGTTTACGCTACTTTTCAACGTTAGATGAACACCCCCAAATACGAGTCCTTGAATATAAAGAGCCGTTTAATTATTCAGCGATTAATAATTTTGCGGCAAAGCATGCTCGAGGAGATGTTTTAGCATTAGTAAATAATGATATTGAAGTGATCTCAGCAGATTGGTTATCAGATATGGTTTCGCAAGTTATGCGCAGCGATATTGGTTGTGTGGGAGCAAAACTATTGTATTCAAGTAATAGAATTCAACATGCGGGTGTCGTGATGGGGTATGGCGGCGGAGCAGGCCATGCGCACAAATACTTTCCTGCAGATCACCAAGGATATATGAATCGCTTGATTGCTACTCAAAACTACAGTGCGGTCACTGCTGCCTGTTTATTGGTGTCAAAAGAAGACTTTTGGGCTGTTGGTGGTTTAAATGAACAAGACTTAGCTATTGCATTCAATGATGTCGATTTTTGTCTGAAAGTGCTTGAACTTGGTAAGCGCAATTTATATTGTGCAGAGGCTGTTCTTTATCATCATGAATCAGTATCTAGAGGCGCTGAAGATACGATTGATAAACAACTGAGGTTTAATAAAGAGTTAGCCTATTTGCAACAACGCTGGGGTCATATCATTGATATGGACCCTGCGTATAATCCAAACCTTACGCAAAATCGAGAAAATTTCGCCATTAAGGAATTACATTGAATAAGCTAGTTCGCATCGTTGCATCGAAGTATAATGATAGCCGTAGGTTGGCTCTAGAAAACCGTTTGAAGCAACATCAAGTTACGGTTAATGAAAATGCAATTTTTCCCAATGTGGAATGGCTCTCTTATCATATCCCTAAAACAGCGGGTACCTCATTACGCTTTGCATTAGAAAAAGGAATGGGGCTCAATAAAGTTCAATACGCATATAAAGAGACTTTTGCTAGTGAGTTAAATAAAGGGAACTGTGTTTGGTGTCCACCTTCAGCAAAGCTATTACACGGTCACTTCAAGTATCATCCAAACCAGGATGTTATTTACCCAAATGCAAGGAAAATGATTTGGTTGAGGGAACCATCTGAGCGTGCTTGGTCGCTTTTTAATCATTGGCTCAATGTTAAAAATAGTGTTCAATTTGAGATAATTCGAGATGAGTTTCTATGCGACAAAAGGTTTGCTGCTGATAAGCATTTGCTTTTTAATCATTTGATTCAAGAAACGCGTTTTGAGAAACAATTTGGCTGTAATAGTTTTTACACTAATGGCTTAAGCCATGACAATTATGATTTTATTGGTAGAACAGAACACTATGCTGAAGATATCAATAAATTAGCAGAACGACTAAAAATGCAGCTCCCAAACTTAACTTTAAATAGAGCAGCTGGAGTAAGTTCTCTTTGTAACAAAAATAGAGAATTATTCAAGGTTTTGTTTAAAAATGAATATTCTACTTATAATGAATTACTGAAGTTAAAATGACTCTTAACATTTGATTTTTGGAGTGGTTTATTGGCTTGTTTTTACTTTATTGTTTGTATGTATCACTTTTAAAAAGTATTATGTTGTAATAAAAGTTTAACTCATTAATTTTAATATTTTTACGTAATCAGAGTGGTGTTTAATGGTCAAAGTCACGTCGTTTAATGACCAGTATGTTGTGCAGTCTTCTCACTCTTTACCTAGTTCAATAATTTCTGTTTGTGGTATGTCTGTATATGCCAAAGATAAGCTACCTTGGTTAAAGCAAGCAGTTGATAGTGTTCTTTTACAGAGCTCAAAAGCTTCTTTATTCGTTATTGTTATGGATGGAAGCGTCCCTGATGAAATATCTCTTTATTTGAATAAAGTTGAAAAAGCTAATCCTACAGTCGTGTTAGTTCATGGTTTAAAAAACCAAGGACTAAGTGCTTCTATGAACTTTATCATCGATTGGACACTTCAGTTTGAGCCAAAGTATTTTTTTAGAATGGACGCTGATGATTTTTGTGTAAAACACAGATTTGAAAAGCAAATGGCCTTAATGGAAAAACATCCAGATGTTGATGTATTAGGAACGGCTCTTTGGGAGATTGATGATAATGGTAATCAAATCGGGGTTCGATGTTTGCCAACAAAGCATACTGCATTAGTTAAAGCTTTATCTAGAAGATGCCCTATTAATCACCCAACTGTAGTGATGCGTTATACTATCTTCACTCAAGGTCACCGGTATATCCAGCACATGAGAAATACGGAAGATTACTTTTTTTGGATCACATTGGCAGGGGCTGGTTTTAAGTTTGCAAATTTGAGGGAGCCTTTACTAAACTTTCGTCGCTTAGGTAGTTTTTATCAACGTCGTGGAAAGGCACTTTCTTTTAATGAGTTTAGAGCACGCTTAACTGCTATGAAGGTTCTTAATCAGAGAACGATTAGAAATTATCTTTATGCAGGACTAGTATTAGTTCTTAGGATGATGCCTGCTTGGGTGATAAAAATGGCTTATCGTATAGATAGGTTTTTACTGAAAACGCTTATAGGCCACGATTAGATATGAATGGCGCTATTATTGTTGTATATAAGCCTGACTTTAGTATGGTAGAACGTTTACTAACAAGGGTTTATAGCCAAGTTGAACATGTCATTATTATTGATAACAGCCCTGAAAAGCATAACTTTGAATCAATAATCTCTTCCTATCATTATGAACACTTCCCTGAAAATGTTGGTATAGCAAGAGGTCATAATCATGGCTTAAGAATGCTACTTACTTTAGGCTGTGAATATGGGTTGTTATTGGACCAAGATAGCCTTATTCCTGAAGATATGGTTTTTAGGCTAACCAGTTTGTTACAAGCTTCTAGAGCAATGAAGCATGATTTAGCTGCTATTGGACCGAGTATTAAGTGTTCGTTTACACAGCGAAGTGAAAGAGCAAGATACCAAAGAGATATTTTTGATTATGATGAGCTAGTTGGTGTCAATCAGATTATTGCTTCAGGTATGTTAATTGATCTTGGTGCACTTGACGAGGTTGGCTATAAGGATGAGTCCCTTTTTATTGATGGTGTCGATCATGAGTGGTGCTGGCGAGCCAAAAGCAAGGGCTTAAATGTTGCTCGGGCAAAGCATGTTGAAATGGTACACCGACTAGGTGACTCCAGAAGTAAATTTGTCGGTGTCACTTATCGTGTTGGTTCGCCAATCCGGCTTTATTACCAGTTTAGAAACATTTTTATTTTATCCAGACGTCCTTATGTTCCTTTGTATTGGAAAGTACGCTGCATTTCGTTGATGCCAGTTAAATTTATCCTCAACTCAATAATGCAGAAACATAGAAAACAACGTTGTTTATTTATGATGCAAGGGATTATGGACGGTTTACTAGGGAAGCGAAATTGTTATAAAGACAATTGGTCTCGAACGGATAACTTTTTATAAGTTATATAAAAATATTAATCATTAAAAATCAATGTTATAACCATTTTTTTTGCTAAAAAAAACTGATTCAGTACGTTTAGGATTATTCGTCATATTTTTTGTGATAAAATCCTTCTCTATCAAACGTTAGTAACGTTTCAGTCCTCTATAAATAACGACTGAATTGAATTTATTAAGCTCGACACAATTTAATTTGAAGTAAGTGATTTATCGCTGCATTAAAGTATTTAAATTAGGATAATAAAATACCATGAATGAAGAAAGATTAACCCACCTTAGAGCACTGGAAGCAGAGTCTATTCACATTATGCGTGAAGTCGCTGCCGAATTTGATAACCCAGTCATGCTTTATTCCGTAGGTAAAGATTCATCTGTTCTTTTACATCTTGCTCGTAAAGCCTTCTACCCTGGGAAAATTCCTTTTCCATTAATGCATGTCGATACTAACTGGAAGTTCAAAGAAATGATCCAGTTCAGAGACCAAATGGCTGAAAAGTATGGGTTTGATTTAATTGTCCATAAAAACCCACGCGGTATGGAAATGAATTGTAGTCCTTTCACTCACGGTAGTGCAAAGCATACCGATATTATGAAAACGGAAGGCCTTAAACAAGCTCTTGATATGCATGGTTTTGACGCTGCTTTTGGTGGTGCTCGTCGTGATGAAGAAAAGTCTCGAGCTAAAGAGCGTGTTTATTCATTCCGCGATAGCAAACACCGTTGGGATCCAAAAAATCAGCGCCCAGAGTTATGGAATATTTATAACAGTAAAGTTGATAAAGGTGAAAGTATCCGCGTTTTCCCGCTGTCAAACTGGACTGAACTTGATATCTGGCAATATATCTACCTAGAAGGTATTGAAATTCCTTCACTGTATTTTGCCAAAGAGCGTCCTGTTGTCGAACGTGATGGCACGTTAATCATGGTTGATGATGAGCGTATGGAGCTTAAAGAAGGCGAGACTGCTGAAAATAAAATGGTCCGTTTTAGAACGTTAGGATGTTATCCGTTAACGGGTGCGGTTGATTCTGTAGCGCAAACTTTACCAGAAATTATTCAAGAAATGCTACTTTGTACGACTTCTGAACGCCAGGGACGAGTTATTGATAATGATTCAGCTGGTTCAATGGAGAAGAAAAAAATGGAAGGTTACTTCTAAACTTTTCCCTCTTTGTGCCACCTTCAGGATGGCTTGAATTTAATTTAAGCAGATTAAGCTTAAAATATAGAACAAATTTAAGGAATTATTGATGTCTAATAGTACGTCTCTTATCGCTTCTGATATCGAAGCTTATTTAAAAGTACACGAAAATAAAGACATGCTGCGCATTTTGACCTGTGGCAGTGTTGATGATGGTAAATCTACCTTAATCGGTCGACTTCTTTTTGATAGTAAAATGATTTTTGAAGATCAGATGGCAGCTATTGAAAAGGACTCAAAGCGTTTTAATACTACAGATGACTCTTTCGATTTAGCTTTGTTAGTTGATGGCTTACAGTCTGAGCGTGAGCAAGGCATTACTATTGATGTTGCTTATCGCTACTTTGCCACAGAGCAACGTAAATTTATCATTGCCGATACTCCTGGTCATGAGCAATATACTCGCAATATGGCGACAGGTGCGTCTACAGCTGACTTAGCTATCATCTTGATTGATGCTCGTCATGGTGTGCAAGTTCAAACTCGTCGCCACAGTTTTATTTGTTCGCAGCTAGGCATTAAGCATGTCATTATCGCGATCAATAAAATGGATGCGGTTGATTATGAGCAATCTGTTTATCAAAATATCAAAAAAGATTATCGTGAATTTGCCGAAAATCTCGAATTTGATGATGTTCGCTTTGTGCCTATTTCTGCCTTAAAAGGTGACAATGTTGTCAACGAAAGTGCCAACATGCCTTGGTACCCTGGTTCAACAATGATGAAGTTGTTGAATACAGTATCAATCAACAGAGCTAAATCAGATTCATTTAGAATGCAGGTTCAGTACGTTAACAGACCTAACTTGGATTTCAGAGGTTTTTGCGGAACGATAGCTTCAGGTGATATTCGTGTTGGTGATACGGTTAAAACGCTGCCTTCAGGAAAAGAAAGTAAAGTTAAGTCGATTGTAACTTTTGATGGCGACATTGAAAAAGCAACAGCAGGCATGGCTATCACTATCACTTTAGAAGATGAAATCGATATTAGTCGTGGTGATATGTTAGTTAGACCGCATGAATTGACGTCTTCTGCTAGTCATTTTGAAGCTGATGTTGTTTGGATGACAGAAGAAGCACTGCATGTAGATAGAGAGTACGCTATTAAAGTTGGCAGTAAGTCTGTTTATGGCCATGTTGAGTCAGTAAATCACCGTGTTGATGTCAATACTTTAGAGGTCTTTCCTGCAACTCAACTTGCTCTTAATGAGATGGGAAGTTGTAACTTCGCAGTCAACGAGCCTGTGCAATTTGATGCATATGGTATCAACCGCGCAACGGGTGCGTTTATTATCATCGACAGACTGACCAATGTGACAGTTGGCGCTGGTATGATCCGTAAAGAAATTACAGGCAAAGAAACTAAATCTACTTCTGAACATTCAGAATTCGAAATAGAGTTCAATGCGTTAGTTAGAAAGCATTACCCTCATTGGGGAGCAAAAGTCATTAGTTAATGGCTTATAGTGCTAGCTATAAAGGCTGCGATGCAATTAAACTGCTAGCAGCCTTTTTTATTGTTTTTTCATATTTTAAATGTTGAACTTATGTCTATAGATGCCTATATCACTATTGCGCTCTTTTTGCTGACTATTCTAGGCTTATTAAAGTTTCAAAGTCGGCCTGCAGCAGTCTTTGGTCTTACATTAATTTCCTTAGTCGCAATGGGCTTGGTTTCGAAAGCACAATTGCTTTCAAGTATTGCAAACCCAGGATTAATAACCTTAATCCTATTGATTATTTGTTCTTTTGCTTTAGAAAAGACCAGATTATTAAGGATTATCGCCTCTAAAGTTATCTTAGTCAGTTATAAATCCACATTTGTTAGACTCTTTGCTGTTACAACGGCCTGTTCAGCGCTATTAAATAATACTGCTGTAGTCGCAACACTTTTATCCCCTATTCGAAATAACCCTCACCATTTTGCTAGCAAACTGCTATTACCTTTATCTTATGCTGCAATACTTGGAGGTACATTGACGTTAATTGGTACCTCTACAAATTTAATCGTCAACAGCTTGTTTATCGATGCAGAAGGGCACTCTCTTGAGTTTTTCTCATTTACCGCAATAGGGTTAATGTTGGTCATTGGCTGTGGTTTAGTTTTGGCTATCTGCGTCCGTTTTTTACCTGAAAATAAGCATGAAATGGACAACTCAAAAGGTTACTTTATTGATGCTAAAGTTGTTGAAAACTCTGAGCTTATCAATCGCTCTGTTGAAGATAATGGATTACGACATTTAGAGTCACTATTTTTAGTTGAAGTGGTTCGAGAAGGAAGGTTGATTAGTCCTGTTTCACCTAATGAGATATTAAAATTGCATGATCGGTTAATTTTTAGTGGAGATATCACTAAAGTTGGCCAACTTAGTCAGTTTTCAGGTTTAGAAACCTTTGCTCATAAGAATGAACTAAAAGACTCAAACCTAACTGAGGTGGTTGTTCGTCAAGAAAGCGTTCTAGTGAGGCGCACCATCAAAAGCCTAGGTTTTAGAGCTTTATTTGATGCTGCTGTGGTTGCGATTAGGCGGGATGGCGAAGAAATTTCAGGTAAGTTAGGCGATGTGCAAATCAAGGCGGGTGACTTCCTTGTTCTCGCCGTAGGTGATGATTTCAAATCTCGTCGAAATATTAGCAAAAACTTTATTGTCTTATCTGGGGTTGAAACCGAAGTAAGATTAAACGGTTGGAAAGCTTGGCTTTCTGTTGCAGGTTTTATTACTACCATTGGCTTAGCTGCGTTTGGTGCGATTGACTTACTTGAAGGCTTAGTTATTTTACTTGGCGCTTTACTGTTCACACAGGCATTAAATGTCAATGAAATAATGCGAAGATTACCCACTGATATCTGGTTAATTGTTTCTTCAGCAATTCTTCTTTCTCACGCGTTAGTTAATGCTGGCGTTGTTGATGTTCTTGGCGAGTTTGTAAATCACAGTGTTGATAAAGAACATGTCTATTTAGCACTTATATTGGTTTATGTTTTGACTTGGCTAATGACGGAACTGGTTACTAACAACGCGGCTGCGGCGTTAATGTTCCCTATTGCTTATAGTCTAGCGCTCGGTTTTGGCGTGGATATCTTACCATTTGTTATGACTGTTGCTTTTGCAGCTAGCGGAAGTTTCGTCAGCCCGTATGGTTATCAAACTAACTTGATGGTATTTAACGCAGGGCAATATAGAATAAAAGACTTTATTAAAATCGGCTTGCCTGTCAGCTTAGTATATGGCGCAATTGTAATTATCGCTGTACCCATATTTTTCCCGTTTTATTAATAAGAATTAAACTTGAAAAAGTTAAGGATTTTTCATGTCTCAAAGTCCATATAAAGAAGTAGAAGTTACTGGTGATAAGTCATCAGATGTAGTTTGGCATAATGCCAGCGTTAGTCTTGAAGACCGTTCTAAGAAAAATGGTCATAAGCCTGCAGTACTTTGGTTCACTGGTTTAAGTGGTTCAGGAAAGTCTACCGTTGCTAATGCTGTCGATAGAATGTTGTATGAACTTAATTGCAAAACTTATGTGCTTGATGGGGATAATGTTAGGCATGGTTTGAATGGAGACTTAAGCTTTTCTGATGCGGATAGGGTTGAAAATATTCGTCGCATAGGAGAAGTGTCAAAGTTATTTGTTGATGCAGGATTAATTGTCACGACGGCATTCATCTCACCTTTTCAGCAAGACAGAGATATGGTGCGTCAACAGTTGGAGCCAGGTCAGTTTATTGAAGTCTTCATTGATACTCCAATTGAAGTTTGCGAGCAACGTGACCCTAAGGGGTTATACAAAAAAGCCCGTTCAGGTGAGATTAAAAACTTTACCGGTATAGATTCGACATACGAAGCGCCGAATGAAGCAGAGATACAAGTACTGACTGCTGATAAAGGAATTGAAGCTTGTGCTATGCAAGTGATTGAATACTTAATTACAAACAACTATATTTCGAAGGATTGATATTAATGAACTATGATGTTTTTAACGGTGATGCCGACGGAATAATTGCGTTAATACAACTTCGTCTATCAAGCCCTAAAAAGAGCACTCTTGTAACCGGTGTTAAAAGAGATATTGGGCTTCTAAAGCAGGTTAAGGCTAATCATGGCGATGTCATTACTGTATTAGATATTTCAATGGAAAAAAACATTGAAGCGTTAAAGCAAGTTATCGATGATGGTGCCTCAGTATTTTATGCCGATCATCATCGCAGTGGTGACATTCCTACCAGTGAAAACCTTGATGCTCATATTGATTTAGATGCTAATACCTGCACTTCTTTAATTATTGATAATCTGCTAAATGGCCAATATCGTAATTGGGCCATCACAGCGGCTTATGGCGATAACTTGTTCGCAAAAGCTGATGAATTGTGTCTTCAGCAAGGTTTATCATCAGCTCAGTCGGAGCAGTTAAAAGAACTAGGCACTTTAATAAATTATAATGGTTATGGTTCAACTGTCTCTGATTTGCATTATGAACCTGCAAAACTGTTTGAAGCCTTGTTAGTTTATTCATGTCCTTTTGACGTTTTTGAAGATCATAGTTCTCCTTTTTATAAACTTAAAACGGCTTATGAGTCTGACTTTGAAAATGCAAAGTCTATTGCTCACTTAGTCTTAAATAAAAAACTCGCTATTTTTGAACTTCCTAATACTGTCTGGGCAAAGCGTATCAGTGGTGTTTACGGAAATTATCTTGCGAATCAATCTCCGGATCTTGCCCATGCGGTATTAACAGATAATAATGATGAAACATACACTGTTTCTTTACGAGCTCCATTAGCTAATAAGCAAGGGGCTGGTGATATTTGTAGTCAGTTTGACACTGGTGGTGGACGTTCGGCAGCTGCAGGAGTCAATCGCTTACCCAAAGAGAAATTGAATGAATTTATTGATGCTATATATCAATATTACTAATAGTCTAATTGATGTTAGAACATGATTTGAATAAGGCTGTTGAACACTGCATTAGTTGTGTTCAGTTACGTACACCTGAAGGTGCATCGATTGAGCTAATTGCTCAAATATTCTTTGATGCATTAGTACTTGAACTTGAAATAACTGGATATGATTATCCAATATTTGCAAATGAACCTTCAGTTAATATACCTCGAAGCACGGGAGTTTTTTGGCACATAGTCACCCCTTTTATTTGTGATGGTAGTCAAAAAAATTATCGCTGTGGAGTAGAGTTGTACGTTAATAATTCATGTAAAATAGCAGCTTATAAGAATTTTATAAAAATATAATTTACATTAAGGATGAAATATGAAAGTCGTTATTCCAGTTGCAGGATTAGGAACTAGGATGTTGCCTGCAACCAAGGCAATTCCAAAAGAAATGCTTCCAATTGTTGATAAGCCGCTTATTCAATATATCGTTAATGAATGTGTTGCAGCAGGAGTTAAAGAAATTGTTTTAGTTACTCATGCTAGTAAAAATGCCATTGAAAACCATTTCGATACTTCATATGAGTTAGAGTCAACCTTAGAGAAACGTGTTAAAAGGCAACTGCTAGAAGAAGTTCAGTCTATTTGCCCTGCAGATGTTACTATTATGCATGTGCGCCAAGGTGAAGCTAAAGGCCTTGGTCATGCTGTGTTATGCGCAAAACCATGTATTGGTAATGAGCCTTTTGCGGTTGTTCTGCCTGATGTTATTTTAGATGAATATACTGCAAATCAAAAAACAGATAACTTAGCAGCCATGATTGCGCGTTATCAAACCAGTTTTGCAAGTCAGATTATGGTGGCTCCAGTTCCTGATTCTGAGGTAAATAAATATGGTATTGCTGACTGTAGTGGTGAAACAATCGCTTCTGGTGAGTCTGCAAAGATTGTCGCCATGGTTGAAAAACCTGCGATTGGAAGTGCCCCTTCAAACCTTGCAGTTGTTGGTCGTTATGTTTTATCAGAAAAGATCTGGGGTTTACTTGCAAAAACTCCAGCAGGTGCTGGCGACGAAATACAGCTGACCGATGCTATTGATATGCTAATTGAACAAGATAGAGTTGAAGCATTTAATATGACTGGTAAATCACATGATTGTGGTGACAAATTAGGCTATATGAAAGCATTTGTTGAATATGGTTTGCGCGACCCTAAATTAGGCTCTGAATTTACCCAAGAAATTGCTAAACTTATTAAATAGTTTTTAGCGTTTATTTATTAAAGCCAACTTTAATTAGTTGGCTTTTTTAGTTGGAGTAGTTATGTCTCGACAGTATTTTGGAACTGATGGCGTAAGAGGCTTAGTTGGAAAGTTTCCGGTAACGCCTGATTTTGCGATGAAGTTAGGTTGGGCTGCAGGGACGGTTTTAGCGTCAGCAGGCACCAAAGAAGTGATTATCGGTAAAGATACTCGCATTAGTGGTTATATGCTTGAAACGGCGATGCAAGCAGGCTTTTCTGCGGCAGGCATCAACTGTGCGCTCGTTGGGCCAATGCCAACGCCAGCGATTGCTTATTTAACATCGACTTTTAGAGCTGATGCAGGTGTGGTTATTAGTGCATCCCACAACCCTTATTATGACAATGGTATCAAGTTGTTTTCAAACTCAGGTACCAAATTAAATGATGCTCAAGAGTTAGAAATCGAGCATTTACTTGATCAAGCGATTAATCATGGTGCGATGACGTGTGTTGATTCAGATAAATTGGGCAAGGTACGTCGTATATCAGATGCAGCAGGTCGCTACATTGAGTTTTGTAAAGGCACATTTGATAAAGATAAATCATTGACTGGCCTTAAAATTGTGGTCGATTCTGCCAATGGCGCGGCTTATCACATTGCTAAGGAAGTGTATGCTGAACTTGGTGCTGAAGTTATTAGCATTAATGACAAACCAGATGGGCTTAATATCAACGAACGTTGTGGTGCAACCCACTTAGATAGTCTGCAAACCGCTGTGATGGTTCATGAAGCTGACCTCGGTATTGCGTTAGATGGTGATGCCGATAGAGTCTTGTTTGTTGATCATAATGGTCATGCAGTTGATGGCGATGAAATTCTATTTATTTTGGCTCAAGCAGCGCAAGCTAAAGGTGAATTACAAGGTGGTGTAGTAGGCACGCTGATGTCTAATTTAGGCCTTGAATTATCTCTTAAAGAAATGGACATACCTTTTGTCCGCGCTAAAGTTGGCGATCGCTATGTTGTCGAGCAATTAAAAGAGACAGGCTGGCAATTGGGCGGTGAAGGCTCAGGCCATATCTTAAGCTTGAAACACACTACGACAGGCGATGGTGTGGTTGCATCGCTTCAAGTACTTGATGCGGTGATTGAGTCAGGTAAAAGCTTAGCAGATGTTAAATCTGGCATGACTAAACTTCCTCAAGTACTGATCAACGTTCGCTTAAATGCTGATAATGCAGATGCAATAATCGCTTCTGATTCGGTTCAGGAGTCGGTTGTGGCTGCTGAAAAGTTTATGGGTGAAAGAGGTCGAGTATTACTGCGTAAGTCAGGTACAGAACCGTTAATTCGAGTGATGGTAGAGTCGACAGATGCCGATATGACTCAGTCACAGGCAGAGTCAATTGCCGAGGCTGTTAAAGCATCAAGTTAATTGTGTGATGTTAAAACCGAAAATAAAAACCTAGCATCTTATTGCTAGGTTTTTTTATGATTAGTAGTTAGGCGTTTTAGCTCAGTAAGTGATTTTAAGCTTTCACCATTCTCGCTACATACATTCCATCGCTATTGGCCTCATAAGGCCAAACTGTGATGTGCTCGCTTTGCTGCTCAGTAAAAGGGTGAGTGCTCACTACAAGTTCAAAGTCATTATTAGTTGCTAAAAATTGTTTAACGACGTCCTCATTTTCAAGAGGTGATAATGAGCAGGTGGCATAAACCAGAGTTGCACCAGATTTAACTGCTTTGGCGCTACGGGTGAGAATATCTAACTGAAGCTCAGGTCTATCATCGACACAACTTCTGTCATCAATCCAGCGCATATCAGGGTTTCTGCGCCATGTCCCGGTGCAGCTGCAAGGCGCATCGACTAATACACCATCAAAGCTATTTTTATCCACTGGCAGTTCATCACTTTTCCAGCGGGCGATCGATATATTGTCAAATCCAGCTCTTCTAGCACGCTTATTTAACTCTTCAAGGGCTTTTGAGCGAATATCTGATGAGATGATGCTACCAGCTGACTTTGAGCCTTTAGCGTCTTGTAATTGTTTTGAGCGAAGCTGTAAGGTTTTACCGCCTGCACCACTACACGTATCCCACCAATTTTCTTCTGCTTTGGGCTGACAGACATTACCGATCACTTGTGAAGCTAAATCTTGAATTTCAAGTTGTCCGTTCTTATAAAGTTTTACTTCATTTAAATTAATGCTTTTACTGCCAAGGCTTATAGCATCATCGAAGTAACCACTTACATTTGCGTCAATCTGGGCTTGTTGTAACTCTTTAATCGCTTTGTGAGTATCGTACTTTTGCACTCGCGCCCAAATCGGTGGACGTGAGCTCATCGCTTCGATCAATTTAATTTGTTGAACTTCATTTTCAATTGGGCAAACATCCCAGAACCAAGCTGGTACTAACTGCTGCTCTTTAAATTCAATAGCAGCAAATAGTTGATTCATTAGCTGGTTTCTATCGCTAACAGATAAGGCATTGGCTTCTTGTATTGTAAGATCAGCCCGAGTCATGAAATCTGTAATGATTTGATGTTGCTCAGTGCTAAAACCTGAAAAACTTTGCCAAGCGTCAGCAAATTGCTGCCAGTTATGTTGCTCTAATAGGGCGCAACAACTCAGCATCTTAAACCAGGTTTGTTCGTCATGTTGCGAACCTAACTGTTTAAGCCATCCCCACCAACGAAATAATCCAAATAAGGTTTCGCGGATCACTCGACGATCTTTCGAACCATGCTTTTTATGTTCCCTAAAGTAGTTAGCAACAATTCTATCCGCAGGCATTTTAGTGTCTAACACTTCATCAAAGAGTTTTTTAATGGTGCTCGAATAGCTCAGAGCTCTTTTTTCTGCGGGTGTTGTGGCTTGTATTTGGGAATGATTAGCTGGCTGCATTATTGACTCAAACAGTGGTTACCAAAAGGTTTTGAAAGCTGTTGGTAACACGAAATTAATTGAGCTGCAGTTTACCATGTCTTTAAATGGGGTTGAATACGTATCACCACTCAGATAAAACCTGTTAGTAAACATGATGGGCAATAGTTCTATCGAAAGTGGCTATTTAAAGTTTGATTAAAAAGGATGATCTACCATGACCCAAGCATTGGTGCTTTCATCTGATTGCGCTACATCAAGTCTTACAACTATCCCTGCGGTTAGTGCTCTTAGTGATACCCCGTAATCGTACTTCATATCAGTAAGTAATTCATCGGCTGTATATGACTCACCAACTCTACCTGCTTCCACAAAGCCGACCAATTGAAACCAATCTAAACGAAGAAACTTAAGCCAGTTAACGTCCTCAATGGGGTTGTATTTCAAGGTGTAACGATACTCTGCTGTAGCATAAATAGAGGCTTTATCGTGAAATCGCTTATTATCAAAACCTCGCATACGATAGAAACCGCCTAAGGTTGCGCCTTCACTGTACGGGGCATTGTTGGTGACTATTCTTCCACCTTCCTCGTTGTATTCAAGCTCCCAAGTGGGTGAATAACCTGTCCAAAAATTCATTGCAAGAATACGTTGCGAGGCATATTCAGACTCACCAAATGAGAAGTATTTGCTGGCTTCAAACTCAATAAAAGTCCATTGTTTTTCTGATTCGAACCAACCTGCATCATGTGAAATAGCGACATACTGTTTACTACCGTAACTGGGGTTGATTGAAAAATCCGTATTGTCGTATAAAAGCCCTAGCTCAATAGCGTGAATTGCCCCATCAAGTTCACCATCATCAAGCTCAAAACTTTCATAGCGGTTAAATTGCCTTAGCACGGCAACAGTGGCGCCTGATTCCATTGGGTTCCAAACGCTGCCTCCAGTGGGCTCAGAGGTGAGCAGTCCTCTAGTTAAGTCATAGGTCACTGTGCTTTTATCACGCGTTGCGCCGATAGGAAGTGTGTATTCAATTTTTATATCCCACCAATTTGATGCGCCATCAGCTTGCAGAAATTGCTCATTTGATGAGTCATTGCTACCTGGCAATGGTGTTCCCGCTGGGATGTATTCACCGGCTCCGCCAGCATAGGCTTTTTGTTGCGGGTAATAACCCATAAAGCCGACCAAGCTCATAAAGAATCGGTCTGTTTTAGGTAAACGATAGTTCCAAACTCCCGCACCAGCACCATAACTGACATCGCCGCCATAAACGGTACCGCCAATGGTCATTTGTTCTTGATGATAACCACTGACCATGGCACCAACACCCACATTTAACCCCATAGAGTCAGTGCTAAACACATAGGGAAGGATCAACTTCTCAACCCCAGTATTCTTTGTTTCGGCGCGATTAACTGCTGATTTCACGTTTGCAGATGCCGCCATGGCAGAAGGTATGGACAGTAACAGTGTCAAGGCTATAAGGCTGATGAAAAAGATGAACGGTTGAATCGTCATTGCTTTGGTAGTACTGAAGTCTTGTTTCATCATCTACTAGCCCTGTCATTACTTCGAACATGCAAGCTATCGAGTTCAAAGGGGAGAGTTCAAAGGAAATTGTTATGTTGAATTTTTGTTTCTATTGTATTGAATAATATAGGTTGTTATATAGGAAAGATACAGTTTAGAAATCAATTATCGCCACATAGAAGTACAGTGTGACGATGTTTGAACTGTAGGTGGAATGAATGCTGTTTATTAAAGCTAAAGTTTATTAAAACTGAAGTATATTTAAGCTTAAGTCCATTAGAGCGAAATGATTCGGTACTTCATATAGGCTTGCACTGATTCAAAACGCTACTTTAAAAATCAAGCTCTAACGCAAAGCAAAGGTAGTTCATCAATGAACTGACGTGATTAAACTCTGTTGCACAAAACTCGACAAAATCATTGCTGCACACTTGGTCAATAGTGATGGGTTTTATGGCGATAAAGTCTTTGCGCTTTAACTCATCAATCAGTGGGTGGGCTTTATCAAAGCCTCGTGGAGGTCTAATAAGACTATCCCCTGATAATTCAAATCCCGCTTTCTCTAACGCCAATAATGCTTTTTTGTAGCCGTTTGGGTTTTCATCAATGCAATGACGAATGGCATTTAAGGCTTTAGATTCAGGGTGCCAAATCCCTGCAGCAAGAAAACAACCATCATTGGCTAAGTGCAAGTATAAACCCGGTGCATGGACATCTTTACCTTGAAAATGCCTGAACTGAATGCCGACATTAAGCTTATAAGGACTTTTATCTTTGCTAAAACGACTGTCGCGTTGTGGTCGCATCATACTGCCGCCGACTTTTTTAGGGACAGCAGTTAGCCTTGGTGAAATGCTCAGTATTGGCCCTTGCATCGCCTCGATAAATCTTAACGTCGGCGTTCTGACTTTATCTTCATAATCTTGCTGATTGGCTTTAAACCATTCTCGGTCATTGTTGTTTGCAAGTTGTTCTAAAAACTCAAAGCCACTTTTGTTAAACATAATACTCTCACACGGTAAATTGATATGTTTTACTGCGCTTAATACAGTCATTTATTGAATGAATTGGCAGAGGTGTCAGTGTGCCATACTGAATAATAGTTGCAATTTTTGCTGTTGGTTGAGATGCAACTAAGTGTTGAGGTGCGTAATATAAAAGTGACAAATCACGCTGGTCATTTTATGTGCAAAGTTGTAATTTGTTAGTGAGTGTTAAAACAACGATTTTCAGTTACCTTGGCTTAAAGTAGAGTAATACGCTAAGTTTTGTAGTGGTTTTGGCTGTTTCAGTTATATTCTTTATCTCCCTTATTGACTGTCAGGTATGATTTTTTTTATAAATTAATAATATTTTTGTAGTAATTATTAACTTTAGGAGTATTATGCGCTTCCAAACCGATTGACAGCAATTTTATGTGGTCTGTTAAATCGAGTTAAGTGATTGTTTATACAATGCTTGGTATTGTATTGAGTGAATATACGGCCTAACTTGATTAAGGTTTTGGTTGTTTTTTACTGTAGAAATTAATGATTACGTTCTTTATGCAAGGGTTAAACATGACAAATAAAGCATTAGAAATTCTTGGCTGGTGTGAATGGGCGACGTTTCCTGAAATAGGCAATGAAAGGGTCAATATGAAGATTGATACCGGTGCCAAAACGTCATGTTTGCATGCTTTTAGAATTAAACCGTTTATTAAAAATGAGCAAGATTGGATCAAGGTGTGGATACACCCAGAGCAAGAGTCGGATAGAGAAGTGATACATGAGTTTGCGGTATTTGATCGCCGTCATGTGAAAGACTCTGGTGGACACATTACCAATCGTTACGTGGTTAAAACCCCGATCATTATTGGTGAACAACAATTTGATATCGAACTCACGTTAACACAACGTGACAATATGCAATTTAGAATGCTTCTGGGTCGTAGAGCGTTAGCTGGACGCTTTTTAGTTGACTCTTCGGCAACCTACTTACTTGGAGCTTAGCGCATGCGCATTGCAATTATGTCTCGCAACGAGAACTTATATTCAACTCGTCGTATTAAAGAAGCGGCGATTGCTCGTGGTCACGAAGTACAAATCGTTGATCCACTCGCCTGTTATATGAACATTAATATGATGGCGCCTAGCATTCATATGCGTGGTGAGGAATTGCCTAAATTTGATGCTGTTGTTCCACGTATTGGCGCGTCAGTCACTTTTTATGGCACCGCGGTTTTACGTCAATTTGAAATGATGGGCGTACATCCATTAAATGAGTCTGTAGCTATTTCTCGCTCGCGTGATAAGTTACGCTCTTTACAGCTGTTATCGCGTAAAAGTATAGGATTACCTATTACTGGGTTTGCAAATAAACCTGCTGATGTGCCTGATTTACTCGACATGGTTGGCGGTGCACCATGTGTGATTAAGTTGCTTGAAGGAACACAGGGCATTGGTGTTGTTCTTGCTGAAACTCGCAAAGCGGCAGAAAGTGTTATTGAAGCTTTTATGGGGCTTAAAGCCAATATCATGGTTCAAGAATACATCGAAGAAGCGGGTGGTGCGGATATTCGCTGTTTTGTTATTGGCGACAAAGTGATTGCAGCCATGAAGCGTCAAGGCGCCGAAGGTGAGTTTCGCTCAAATCTGCACCGTGGAGGTACAGCGACAGTGGTTAAATTAAGCCCTGAGGAGCGTTCAACCGCCATTCGAGCTGCTAAAACAATGGGGTTAAATGTGGCCGGTGTTGATATTTTACGCTCAAAACATGGTCCATTAGTGATGGAAGTGAATTCATCACCGGGTCTGGAAGGCATTGAGCAATCTACCGGTATTGATGTTGCTGAAAAGATTATTCAGTTTATTGAAAAAAATGCGAAGCCAAGTAGCACCAAAACTAAAGGGATTGGTTAATGGCGCCTATGCGTGAAGCGTTTACAATTGGTGAGTTTAGTATTGATGCTGGCAGTCGTGCCAGCATCAAATTGCCCGCAGCAAAATTGTATAACGACACGCCTTTAGAGCTGCATGTTGAAGTGTTTCATAGTAAAAAACCTGGGCCTGTGTTGTTAGTTTGCGCCGCAATTCACGGTGATGAACTTAACGGCATTGAAATTTGCCGACGATTAATTGATAAAATCAATATCAAAACATTAACGGGCACTTTAATGGTTGTGCCTATTGTTAATGTGTTTGGATTTATTCATCAATCTCGTTATTTACCAGATAGACGCGATTTAAATCGGTGTTTTCCTGGAAGTGCAAAAGGTGCCCTTGCAAGTCGCTTAGCTCATTTGTTTTCAAGTGAGCTATTAACAAAAGCGACTCATATTATAGATTTACACACTGGGGCTATTCATCGTGATAACTTCCCTCAGATCCGTTGTGATACTGATGACGAAGTCATGATGGCAATGGCTACCGCATTTGGCGCACCGGTGATTATGGACTCTAAGTCAGTAAAAGGTTCGATGCGTGGATATGCTAATGAAAAAGGCATTGCTTGTATTTTATATGAAGCAGGTGAGGCGCTTAGGTTTAGTGATTTATCGATCAAGTCAGGTTTAACGGGCGTGTTAAACGTGATGCGGTATTTAGGCATGTTAGCCAGTAAGCTAAAACCAACAGCCTCGATTAATGCAAGCCGCAGTTATTGGCTGCGAAGTGAAGCGGACGGCTTAGTTAATGTTAAACGTAAAATAGGTGCCCGAGTCAGCAAAGGATGTTTACTGGCTAACGTTGTTAACCCATTAGGCGGCGAAGTGACAGAATTACGCTCGCCAACTGACGGCATCATTATTGGGCTAACCAATATTCCTGTGGCAAATGAAGGCGAAGCGCTGTTTCATATTGCCCAGTTTGTTGGTGATGATATTGAAATTGCTAACGAGCATTTAGATGAGTTTATCTCAACTTATGCTTAATTATGGCTTTCACATATGGCATTTAAATAGTTAAGCGTTAACAAACACAAAAATAAACAAAAAGTCACAGGCTGAACAGGTAAGTTGTTCGATAGTCTGTGACTTTTTATTGCTATAGCTTAAACCTTTCAACAGAGGTACTTAATGAGTGAGCTAGCTGATTTAGCTCTTCACTTCGTTTAGCCATCGCGCTGGATTCAGCAGCATTTTGCTGTGCTGTTTCAGTGGTTTCAGCCATGGTAGCCTCAATTTTTTCACTATAATTAAGCTGTTCATTTGATGCTTGGCTGATGTGCTGACTCATACTGCTGATCGTTGTTAGTGCTTGCTCGATTTGCTCAATTGCATCATTTAAACTTTGGCTTTGTGAGACACAATCTTTTGCCTGTTGTTGTCCCTGGGAAATGGCGCCGACTGCATTTTGTGTTTCGTGTTGCAGGGCGTTAATCATGGTTTGAATTTCTGATGTAGATGATTGAGTGCGTGAAGCTAGGGATCGCACTTCATCGGCAACCACTGCAAAGCCTCGTCCATGCTCGCCAGCTCTGGCTGCTTCAATCGCAGCATTTAACGCCAGAAGGTTAGTTTGTTCAGCAATAGCGCTAATAGTCACGAGGATCCCGCCAATATTATCACTGTGATTACTTAGCGAAGACATAATACCCACAGAATCGTAAAGACTTGTCGATAAGGTTTCGATACGCTCGCGATTGGTGTTAGCAATAACTTTAACTTGACCACTTTGCTCTGAAGCGCGTTTAATTTGCTCTTCAGCATCATAAACTTGGTTGTTTACTGTGCCTGAGCTGTGATGAATGTGTTCAGCTAGTTGTTTAGCTTGCTCAATTTGCTGAATTTGATTGTCTGCGGATTGGGCAATGTGTTGACCTTGGTTTTGTGACTGAGTGGCGGCTTTATCAAGTAGAATCGCATCTTTACGAATGTTTTTAAGTAATAGTGCTAAATCATCAGAAAGCTTATTGATGTTATCCATTAGCAAGCCAAACTCATCTTCATTTCGTTTAGTTAGCCGTCTGGAAAGATCGCCACTGGCTATGCGAGATAGCGCCCGATTGACCGCGGTGAGTGGTCCAAGCATGGCTTTTGAAGTGAAAAAGTAAATTAGACAAGCCATCACGATAAAAATAACCGCCATTGAAACAGCTAAGGTTTGCGCTGTAACCACCTCATCGCCGGCTAATTGCATTAATTCGGTAAAACGTTCATTCGCCATTGTCACTATTTGCTCAAGTGCTTGATTACTGGTTTCAAAGGATTTGTTGGAAGCGAGGTAATTGGTTTGAGCTAGCAGTTGCTGATTAATGACAGCCTCTTGAGCGCTATACAGTGTGGCAGGCTCGGCGAGTAAGGTATTTATTTTTGCTAGATGACTGTCTAAATCTTCAAGTAGTGCCTCGGCAGGTAAAGTCGCTGCTTGCTGTTTAATATAAACAGCATAGGTGCTGATGTTACTTAATATTATCGCGACATCCTGCTGGTGGTTTTTAAGCTCGGTTAGTGATGTTAGTCTTGGCAACTCAAGCATAGTGTTACCTAGCGTATAGAGTGCATCGTCAATTCTAATTCCTGTTCCTGTTACTTCTTCTAATAACTGTAAGTCTTCACTAGGAACTTGCAACATTTCCAAATCGATAGTGTTATTGCTGGCATTGTTTCTTGCTGTAATAAACTCACTCTCTAATGCGTTGAATGCAGCCCTTGTAGTTTCAATTGCAAGTTTAGCGTTAAATAAAGAGTTAGATTGCTGAGAGTATTGCTGATAAGCATTGTTAGCTGTGTCTAAACTGGCTTTCATTTGGGGGCGATGACTCACCTTATCTGTGAGTTGAAGGTTGAGCTGCTGATATGTTTGTTCCAACGCTTTAAATTGCTGGTAGCTTGTTTGGATTTCATTTGTCGCTGATAAAGAAAAAGCTAAACTTCCGGTTTTGGCGAGCTGTAATAGCGTGACTTGTAATTCATTTGAGTAATTTTGAACAGGTACAGCAACAGTAGCAATATTGGTATTTGCAGTTTGTATATGCGCAAGCGAGCGGTAAAAGAAACTACTGCCAATAACTAAAAGTATACCGATGGAACCAAAACCCAGAGCTATTTTTTGTTTTATAGTGAGCTGAACCATATTTCCCCACATAAGGCTGATTATATTATTAATTATTTTTTGTTCTATTTTAAGCTGTTAAATTGCAAGTGAGCATTGGTATTGATTCAAGCTCGGGGAATCAATAAGCTAAGCTAAACCAAAGAGGCATCAAAGTTATTGATAATTATTAGTAAAGTGTAGTCGGTTTCATTCAAAAGACTTAGTTCTGAAAGTGATTAGGGCCTGTTGATCTTTCTAGGTTGTTTTTGCAGCGAATTGTTGGCCATTTATACAAGGCTGAGACTTTGTGGTGTAGTTATTCTACATAAAAAGTCGATAACGCAGTAAAAATGGCCAACAAACGCTGCCCAAAGGGTTCGACTAAAAGCGTTTTACTCTTTGT
Source organism: Shewanella sp. TC10 (assembly GCF_009663145.1). GTDB lineage: Bacteria > Pseudomonadota > Gammaproteobacteria > Enterobacterales > Shewanellaceae > Shewanella. Next base: position 51,980 of record NZ_VKHR01000010.1, on the reverse strand, counting down.
TGGATGAATTTTGCTTAGATGACTAGGCATCAACTCATCCGCCTCGATTACAACGCTTTTATTCCGAACAAAACTTAACCAGCAAAGAACAACAGCCCCTAATTATTCGACATATATTTGATTAAAAAAATAAGCTTAGTTAAGGATTTATTGTGGCATTAAAAACCATTAACCAGCGTGGACACCTAGCGCAAATCATTCCTTCAAAAATTGTCTGTATCGGCAGGAATTACGTTGATCACATTCATGAGCTTGGAAATGAATTACCAGATGATATGGTGGTGTTTATTAAGCCGAACTCTGCTATTTCAGAGAGCTTGAGCTCATTTCATCAAGAGCCCATCCATTTTGAAACTGAGCTGTGTTTTAAAGTTGAAAATAACCAATTTTCGGCTGTCGGTATTGGACTGGATTTAACCAAACGAGGACTTCAGTCAAAGCTTAAAGCAAAACAGTTACCTTGGGAGCGAGCAAAAGCTTTTAATGGTTCAGCGGTGTTTAGTGAGTTTATTGAATTGCCATCTGACAGCTCAAGTGACAAATTTTGTTTTCAATTGACGATTGATGGTGTTTTAGCACAATTAGGGCATAGTGATTTGATGATGTATTCGGTAGCAGACATACAAAGCGCCATTGCCGAATTTTTAACATTAGAAGATGGTGACATTGTGATGACTGGAACGCCCAAAGGAGTAGGAGAGGTCTCTAAAGGGGCAAGTTTTGAAGTCAAGTTATGGACTGGAATAGAATATGATTCTTTTGAGCAATTATTATCAAATACTAAAACCGCTGAACCGTTATGGACTCAATCATGGCTTGCTGAATAATTATCGTTTATAGCTATAGTTATAACTATAGCATTAACCTTTACTACTTAAAGATAAAAGCTTAAAAAAAACCACAAGATCAGCCTATAAGGGCAGAATCTTCAATAAGGTCTATACTTGATGAGGTTTAAGAATTTAAACATCTTGCTAAAGGGAAAGTTAGTCATTGAATTGACTAATTAATTAGCTTATAAAAAGTGGCTGATTAAATATGACATTTCCTAACGATCGGATTGAAAAGTACTATAACCTTTATCAAGAACTGTTGAATTTTTCAGGCGTTTCTTGGTGGATTATCGACTTACAACAAGACTGTAATATTTATTATTGCAATGAAAGCATGCAAGAGATGTTTTCATTAGACCCAAACCTTCAACAGCACTCAGTAAGCAAAACCTGTCCAATAGCCGGTGACTACAACAAAAATATCGCTCTTAAAGATTCTGAAAAAGCACAGCAAATCCTCGATGAGTATCAAAAGCTAAAATCCGGTGCAATTGACGAATATCATAATCGATTCCCTTATTACGATGCTAAGCAAAATGAAGTTTTGTATTTTACTAGCAAGGCCAGAGCCGTTGTCAGAGACGCTAACGGTCAGGCCGTTTTATTATTTGGTTTAATAGAGCATGAGCGTACTAGCTCAAAGTTATTTAAACTCTCTAAACTTGATAGTTTAACGGGGTTAAATAATCGCAGAGAGTTCGACTCGCAACTGGAATTTATTATCAATCTTGCGCGCCGAGAACAGCAACTCATTTCCTTGATAATGTGCGACATTGATGGCTTTAAAGCCTATAACGATATGTTAGGTCATTATGAAGGCGATCAATGTCTTATCAACATTTCCCAAGCGATTGCGAATGTTTGTGTCCGCTCTACTGATGTGGTTTGTCGATATGGAGGGGAAGAGTTTGCCATAATTTGCTATGGCAATCATGAGGATGTCGCTCAATTAGCTGAGGATATCAGGTTTAGCATTGAAAGACTTGAGATTAAGCACCCTAAAGACAGTAAAGCAGTCAGCTTAAGCTTAGGCTACATTTCTTGTGTTCCTAAAAGAGAGACTACAGCTAGAGAGTTAATTGAGAAAGCTGACTCTGCGCTTTACCAGGCAAAGCAAACAGGTAAAAACCGATGCATAGCATTTAATTCTAGCATCGGTAACGCTGTAACAAATTAGTGCGCTTGATTGAATATCTGGCTGAAAGAAGGGCGCTGGTGTATTTCTATCGGCATATTCAGTTTTCTTGCTAAATCACTGGCTGCAATTAGCCCTCTAATATGATGCAGTTCGTGATCAATGACTAACATATGATGTAAATTATTCTCTTGTAAAAGCCTGACTACGTCGCTGACTTTTGCAGTAGAAATTTGTCGATAATCAAATGCCTGAATCTCTTCTCTTGGCACCATTACTTCTGTCACTAATAATTCGTCAATGGTGAGTGATAATCTTTTAGCTGTAAGCATGAGATTATGATCAGAAAGTTCTCTTTGGGTAATCACACCTAAAAACTTGTTGTGTTTATCGACAACCAAGCGCATGTAAGCATGAGTTTGCTCCATAATTATTGCAGTGCCAATTGCTGTAGTCGATGCATCCACTACAATCGGCCTAGCAACATCAAAATCAGTAAAAACATCAAGTGCTGAAGACTCTAAATTGGTTACTTCTGTGCGAGTTGACCAAAGTAAGTGATCGACAGATGCTGTGCTAAATAATTCTAAATTTCTCATGTTGTGCTCCGTTACGCTATGTAAACGGCTGAGGTTACTGAAAGTAGCGACCGCTATTATTCAGAATTGGTGCAACGTCCTTTTATGTTAAACATCAAAAACCTTAACCTTGTGTATTCACAATAGACCTCTCGATACGATTGAGGCAAGCAGATGAATAACATTTAATAAAGGTTAAGCTGTTGTTGTGATTGTTAAATTATATGCTAATCTTTCACTGGTCAGCCGTTGTAATAGGGAAGTTAAATGCCAACTAAACAAGTAAATACAAAAGAAGGCCTGTCTAAAGAATTCAGGTTTTTACTAGCCGGGACAATGGTTAATATCGATATTATTACACCCGCAGGGCAAAAAGGCCGCTTTGGTACTACTTTCATAGGCTATCTTCCAGAGCAATTTATATTAGTACAATTCCCCGAAAACAATAAGTTAGGTCACTTTGGTCAATACCTTATTCAAGGTAATGAAATCGTTGTAAGAGGGCTAGTAGAAGGCCACGAAGCATCTGTTATTGCATTTTCAACAACAATCAAACAAACCCTCAGTACTCCTTCAAGAATGATGGCACTTAATTTTCCTGAAAAAATGATTATTCATAATTTACGTTCAACTAAACGTGTATTAACAGAGTTATCAGCAACCGTTAAAGCAAAAGAAACGCCTTGGAAAGCTCAAATAACGGATGTATCCCTGAGCGGTTGTCATGTTGAAGCGAGTGAAGGAGGTCAAGACGAGCTTATTGAAGGTGAGACCATAAATATCTCCGTAAATGGTGAAGGTGATGTGCATATATCATTAGAAGCAAGAATTTGTAATGTAAAACCATTTGAAAATGGGGTTGAATTAGGCTGTCAGTTTATTAGTAAGCAGGATAAGCTGGTTGAAAAATTAGTTCATATGGCTCTTTTAGCTGAAAAGTAATTAGTTAAGTAAGAATCTAGATTACAGGTGAAGCAATATCGATGTTTGTTCTTTTTTTGCCATCTTACTGACTACCAACATAAATGAATTATCAATAATTCTTTCTAACTCGCCTGTGGGCACTAGATTAATTGGTGCAGAGTTATTTGCAGCAGAACTTTCGATTATTCTCTGATTGGTAAGATTATTTGGATAGTAAACAGAAATCCAATGTTTTTTATCCATATGGTAGCCTGTGGTTATTGAGTTAAAAATATCCCGCAAAGCACACGATTCATCAGGATCGCACTTTAGGTTAATCATCAAAGCGTCGTTACGCCAGCCAACTAAAGCAAACATTTTCGATTTTACCTTGAATACATGAGTTCCCTCGCCAAAAGGAAAGCTTTCTGTAGTGAATGGCTTCGAGAGTAAATAAGTTCTAACGTGATCAAACTCCATAATATATTCCAAAATTTAGCTGATTAGATTATTTCCTAAGCGATATATCACCGCTTATAACATTAAGGTACTCGCCGTTTATCGTAACCAGTTTTGCTTCAATATGCATCGACATCGGGAAATTGGTATCTGGCTGCTTTATTAACACTTGTGCGTAAGTACGGAAATGATTTGAGAGCATATAAAACTGATTATCCACTTCACAATCTAAGTAGAAGTTTTTTTCACTTAAGTTTATATTTTCTAGGAGGTTATTTGAGCTAAACATATGTTCTTCGGTAGTGATGATATTGCAAAAATCATCACTATTTATACTGGTGAATTTAAATGTAAGTGCAGGTTTTCCTGCAAGTTCAGTGCTATAACCACCTAAATATTGTTCAAGACTAATCGTAGTTGCATAGATGCTACCTGAGTAAGTAGAGCATAATATAATCAGTAACTTAACATAAGAGTGCCTACGAGAGGTTGTAATTAATGACGTCTTTTTATTGAATGAAAGTAACTCACTAAAGCCTAAATTTAAGTTTGATAATTGCTTCATAAGATACTCCTTCTCTAGCTAAATCAGTACCGTACACTCGCTTTAAACCATGTTAGGTGATATTCACAATGCGGTTTTACATAAGTTAAATCAATCTCAAATTAATCAACCGGAACTAAATCAATAAATAAGGTGATTATTAGTTGATAATTATTATGGGTTTTAAGTGCGGTTTAACTTGAAGAGTAAAATGGGATAGCAGGAAAATGAGTAAAAGAAGAGCAACTTAGGGATATGGAGTTATGGGTAGCGACAGACGTGACTGTTCCGTGCCCGTTAAATGGTGAACCTGTTTGTGCATTGGAAAGAAGCTTGAACAATAAAGAGGTAACGAGTAAATGTACTTGTTACCTCTGAAATACTAGAGATTATGTTTTGGGCTTTAAATTAAGTACCTTGTCGATATCTTCGGCACTATTGCGGTTAGGGACTTGCTCCCACTCCTCTCCCCAAGAGCGATTGACTATTCTTCCTCGTTCAACTGCAGGGCGTTTCTCTACCTCTTTTGCCCAGCGAAGTAAGTTAGGATAACTTTCAACATCTAAAAATTCGGCAGCATCATATAAATTCCCTAGTACTAAATTTCCGTACCAAGGCCAAGTTGCAATATCGGCGATACTGTACTCGTCGCCTGCAAGGTATTGGTTATTAGCCAGTTGCTTATCCAATACATCGAGTTGTCGTTTGGCTTCCATAGAGAATCTATCTATTGGGTATTTAAACTTTTCAGGCGCGTAAGCATAGAAGTGACCGAAACCGCCACCAAGGTAAGGTGCAGAGCCTTGAAGCCAAAATAACCAGTTAAGTACTTGAGTGCGAGATGCTAGATCTGTCGGTAAAAAATGCCCGAATTTCTCAGCGAGATAAACCAATATTGCTCCTGACTCGAATACATTGATTGGCGTTTCATGCGAAGTATCGAGTAATGCGGGAATTTTAGAATTTGGATTTACAGCGACAAAGCCAGATGAAAACTGGTCACTATCACCAATGCTGATCAAGTGTGCATCATATTCAGCTGCTTCAACACCTGCTACTAATAGCTCTTCAAGTAAAATAGTGACTTTTTGCCCGTTAGGTGTGCCCATGGAGTAAAGCTGAAGTGCGTGCTTTCCTACAGGTAAAGTTTTTTCATACCTTGCACCTGAATCAGGGCGGTTAATACTTGCAAACTTGCCACCGTTTTCTTCTTCCATAGTCCACTTATTAGGTGGCGTATATACATTTGTCATTTTTCAACCTCATTGATAGGAAACTAGCAAAGAATAGAGAGTTGATACTCATCTGTTAGCTTTACTGACTGGTTTTAAAAACCTTATGTATTAGATATTAGGGCAAATCTGAATTTAAAAAGTGTAGAAGCACAAATAGGTTAGTAGGTTTGGTTATTACAGTTTCGAATTTATTATAAAGTCACAATAAAAACGCTATAAAAACCTGTTTCTCAATATAAAAATATTAGTTGATGTATACTCGAATGACTTAGCTGAATCGATAATACCGACTTTGATTAAGGATACTCAAACTCTTAAGTTGTTAGCATTTTTAACTTAAGCGTTTGTACTCTGATATGCCAATAGTGGCGGCTTTGCTTGGTGAACATTACTCTTTTTTGTTGTTTCTAATTAAGAGGATATAAGTTTTACCGAAGGTATTAAAATTGGTTGCAGTTAATCATTTAGCGTCAGATGGCTCTAATAGCTCATATGACGAAACGCTTTTTTCACTGATAGCTCAAGATCTTGAACAAAAAGGTTACAGCGTTCGTCTAGGTGCACTGCCTGAACTGCTAGCCCAATCACTACTTACCCATCAACTCTCTATTGAGGCTGAAGCATTCAAAAATGCGGGTATCGGGCGCGGTGAAAAATACCTGCAGAATGAATTTGTGAGAACAGATGAGATTTGTTGGATTACAGAAGGCGCAACACCGGCTAATCAATGGCTTGATTGGACTGCCAGGTTACAAGACTATTTGAATCGACGGTTATTCTTAGGGTTGTTTTCTTTCGAAAGCCATTTCGCTCATTATGGGCCTGGTGATTATTACAAATGCCATTGTGACGCCTTTAAAGGTGAAGCTAATCGGGTGCTTTCTGTTGTCGCTTATTTTAATTCAGGCTGGACCAGTGCTGATGGCGGTGAGTTAGTGCTCTATATGAATGAACAGGATAAACAAGGTCTCAAAGTTGTGCCACTACTAGGGACTTTGGTTATTTTTTTAAGTGAAGAATTTCCCCATGAAGTATTACCCGCTAAGCGAGATAGGCGCTCGATAGTAGGTTGGTTTAGGGTTAATACTTCTGTCGCTAACAAAGTTGATCCACCGGTGTGATTAGACTTAGTTAAGAAATACACCTTTAACAAGGTTATTGCGGTGATATTTGGCTTTATGTACTTATCCTGAACTCAGCTTACTTAGTGCGCTCGATAGTCTGCTTCCAAAACTGTTTCGACAGATGACTGGTTTTATTAGAAAGTCGGTTCATTTGCTCGCACTTCACTTGAGTGTCTTCTGTTTGAGCGAGGCTTTGATTTGAAAGCTCATCAATTTGTAATATTGAGCGACTGATTTCTTCTGCTACAGTGGTTTGCTGGCTCATTGCTGCAGCATTTAACTCCGCCATTTCTTGAATTCGATTAATTGATGCCAGTAGCTGCTCAAATGCCCCGTCAGCTTCTTCTGCTAACGACACTGAAATATCAGCTTGTCGTTGTCCTGCTTCCATTGCTTCAGTCGCTCTTTTAGTACTTTGCTGGAAGTTTGACACGATATTTTCTATTTCAGCGGTGGATTCACTGGTTCTTTTTGACAGTTGTCTAACTTCATCAGCAACTACAGCAAATCCTCTACCACTTTCACCGGCTCTTGCGGCCTCAATAGCTGCGTTTAAGGCCAGTAAGTTTGTTTGCTCTGCAATACCTTTGATTTCTCCCAGTACACTGGCAATGGACTTACTATCGCGTTCAATCGTGTTTACTACTGTTGAAAAGTGAACCACTTCTTTTCGTACCTCGCCAATTGAGCTCACCACTTTCACCATACTGTTATGGCCTAAATTAGCTGCGGTCTGACTTGTGGTGATTTCTTGGGCGGTTTGTCGAGTGTTCTCGTTAACTTCGGCAAAGCTGGTGGTCATCTCTTCCATTGCTGTTGCAGCTTGGCTAGTTTGCTGTGTTTGTTCCTGAACTCTTTCACGGGTGTTAGCAATCGTTTCATTTAGCTGCTGGCTTTCTTCACTAATGGATGTGGCAGAATCAGCCATGCGGCCAACTACGCCACCCATTTCAGTTACGAGGTAATTTAATGCCAAATCAATTTTGCCGATTTCATTTTGACTTGATGAAAAAATGCCGCAAGCAATAGGATCATCAATGATATTAGTGGCTTTAGTTTCAAGTTCCTTAAGTGGTCTTGTTAGAAAGTAAATACCAAAACCTGCCAATAACGGAATAAAAAATGCTGCAACTATGGTTGGCATTAATAACGAAGAAATAACGCCAATTAACGAGATAAACACTGCCCATAGGCAGAGTGCGCCCGTAAAGCTAAACAGTGGTGGCGTTATCTCAGCAGGGTCTTTACCTTCATTAAGTTGCTGGTAGATACTTTCAGCTGACTTGATATGTGCCTGACATGGTTTACGTCTGACTGATTGAAGTTCATGTAAACGGCCATTTTCAAAAACTGGCGAAATATACGCATTCACCCAGTAATATTTACCCGTTTTGGTTTTATTTTTAACGATGCCACACCATGGTTTGCCATCTTTTACACGATCCCAAAGTGCTTTAAATGCAGCTTTAGGCATATCAGGGTGGCGAACAATATTGTGTGGTTGTCCATGAAGCTCTTCAGTACTGTATTCTGAAATATCCGCAAACGCTTTATTTGCGTATTTTATATTGCCATTAAGATCTGTGGTCGACAAAAGAATGCAATCGTCAGTTAGCGCTTGTTCAATATTGTTGTTAGCCTTGATTTGACTCATAAAAAATAAAACCACATTAAAAATAATGAGGCATAGTGCCTTAGCTAATAAGACTTATTATTGATACAGGTCAAATATTTGTTAACGCATTATTTTTGTTGGTAAAAGTGCGACATATGCTGATTTGTTACAGGACTCATATATCAGAGTGCATATGGCAGAGAACATACGACTGGACAGTTGTAAAAGAGAAAATGAAATTGGTTCCTTATAACAGAGCGTTTATAACAGAGCGTTTATAAAAGAGGACTTATATCAAGCACTGTGTATAGACGTATATCGATGTTGAAACTGAACAAGTTTGTGGGTAACTGATGCGTTAAGGATTTTTCAGTATTGTTAGATTGGTAACCTATTAATCATAGTCTTAAGTGTGATAAACAATGATTAGACTGCAACAAAGCAGTCCTTTATCCTTTCATTCAACCTGAACGACGAGATTCTTCACTTTTCATTCTCAACTATCAACTCTCAACTCTCAAGCTGTATTCTTTTATTTGATAATAACTGTTCTCTTAGAACATGACCTCGATAGCTTTATTGTTACTCCGGCTTGTTTGTTAGACCTGTAGGTGTAATTATTTAGTATGTGATATTACCTGGGTGCATGTCTTATGATGACGATTGAACAGCAGCTTTCTCGGTTGGACTTAAACTTGTTGGTCTCGTTAAGTGTGTTAATCAAGGAAAAGAACGTAACGCGTGCTGCTAATACCTTGTATTTGTCTCAGCCTGCGATGAGCCGCACGTTAAGTCGCTTACGAACACTTTTTGATGATCCACTGTTCTATCGAGAGTCTAATGGCTTAGTCCCCACACAAAAGACACTAGAACTGCAAGCTCCTTTGGAAGAGTTGTTATTGGCTATGCGAAGCCTAGTGGCAAAATCAGCGTTTGATCCGGCTGAATGTGTTCAAACGTTTGTCGTTTCGATACCACCACTAATGAGTCGAATGCTGACGGTTCCCCTTGCTGAGCGGTTCATGCAAGATGCTCCGAACGCGAGCCTTATCGAATATCCCATTGCGAATACGCCCACAAGTCAGCTGTTATCACGAGATGTGGATTTTACCATTCACATCGAACCTCCAAGCAATCCAATAGAATTCCCTTACGTGAGTCTTGGTCAGATCTATCCGGTATTTTATGTCTCGGCGAATCATCCTTTAGCAAAAGCTCAAGATATAACGCTTGAGCAGTGCCTAGAATCTCGCTTTGTCGATCTCACGCTCGATATTCGTTCCAATTATGGTCTGCAACACCCAGTAGATTCCTATTTAGCTAAGAACGGAATGCAAAGAGACATTGCTTTTAAAAGTGGGCAGCTCCTTACGTTAGTGGAAGTGATGCAGAGTTCGAGTACCATTTTAGTTGCGACTCACAAGCTAATTGAATTAGAAGGGGTTGGCGACAAGATAGTGCCGATATTTTCTCTTGATAAGGTTCCTGAGCTAATGGTCGAACTGTTTTTGATTGAACATAAGCGAACGATTACTAGCCCAGCTCACCAATGGTTCAAGAACTTAGTGGTGTCCGTGATTGAAGACGTTGTTTGTGAAAGTTGAGCACAACGTCTTTGCTAACACCGCAGCTTAGTTAAGTTTACCGCTTAGTTCAGGTTCCAACTAAACTTAAACGGCGTTCTTCGGCTTTTGAGTGAGTCATTGATGGCTTTTAATAGTACTTTTGCCTCTGAAACTGATAGCGGTACTAATGCAGAACCTTCAGCATCTTTTGCGTAGCCAAGCTTCAATAACTTCTTCCAAATGTCGTTTGATTCAGAATCTAAAGGCAGTTGAAATGCGCCTTTCGTAAAGGTTTTGCGCCCGGTAATCTCATAGATATCCTGTACTGCTTTGCTGTACTGCTTTTCTTCAACATGTCGACAAAATTGAATACTTAACTTTTTGGTCTTCAGTTGCTGGCGGGCGACAAAATAACGTTTTAAGTCAGTAAAATGGTTTTTAATTAAGTGAGTGACTGCAGTAAGAAATACTCCAGCAATGACCAGAAAATACCAATATTGGTTCAGCCAATTCGATAAGGTTTGACTAGCTGAGTTAGTACTTAACGAATCTAATAACTTTGCGTCACCGACTTGAAGCGTTTGCTGCTCTACAGCCAAAGATTCCAATTGATTTGTCTTGGTGTTCCACCATGTCATGGTCTGTTTGGGTAAAACTACTTTCCCTTGCTGTTGCAGAATTAACGTTACCTGCTGTTTGAGTGTCGCGGTATTACTTTTATTCAAGCGATTAAACACGTTTTCTTTGACTGCTGGCTTGCGATACAACTCAACGCCAGAAATATCTGGGATGCTTATCTCTGGCAGTAGCATCATGTGTGAATTTGCCACGCTCAATGTATACGTGGCAGTGACAGCATGGCCAACTTCGAATTCGTCGGTTAATGGACGATCGGTTGATATTGAAAGTTCAGCATTTGGGCTAACAATCAAGGCGTCTGTATCAATGTTGCTCACAGGCATTTTGGATGTAAAGTTAATGGGTTGCGATTGAATCACACCTTTTACAACAGCTTCATCTATCTCTTCAACAACACCTTCATCCATATCTTCAAAAGCTTCAACAGCGTTTTTAATGGCAAATTCTACACTAACGGGAATGTTCAATTCAGGGACGGTAAACTCGCCAGCTTGCATTGGGTACAAATAGTAGCGTGCTTTTTGTGTAAACCACTTAATGCCTTCAATTGTGCGTGCTGAACGAGCGACTTTCTGCTCATCTTTCTTTACGGCCGTGTTGGGTATATCTAAGTAAGGTAATGCCAACTCTTCTTGAAAGGGGCGGGTACTCAATACTTCAACGTCGAGTGCGACTTGTTGTTTCACAGCGACATCTTGAGTTTTAATTTCAACGTTTAGCTTCAATTCACCGTCACTGACAAGCTGGTCTAGGTTAATAGCACTTGCAGGCATTGAAATTAAAACCATCATCGCGGATAAGACAGCAAACCAACATTTCATAAGGGAGAATGCTTGGACGGTCGATTTAGTTTTGTTCATTGCTGTATTCCTGCTGAAATTTTTGTCTTAAAAACTTAGATGGATTCTGTCTGACCTGTTTTAACCAAACTTGGTCAGAGATCATTAGCTCCTTTTGACTCCCTTCTTTTGGTTCGTTGTCGACCAATTTTCTATCATCAATGACTTTTTCTGAATCTTGTTTTGCTGGTGGTGTGTTCTTAATCTTCTCTATCGCAGCTTTTACAACAGCTAGGTTGTTTGTCGCTTGTTCTGAATACGATTCGTTGCTTAACAGTTCGTTGTAAAGCGGCGTGGCTTTATCAAATTGAGCCGTATGAGCGTAGCTGTTCGCGACAATTAACTTAGCTAAATCAGTCATCGCTGCGGGTTTGTCACCTTGCTCACTTTTTTGTGGGCTTAATTGGTCAATAGCGCCAAGGAAATCACCAGACAAATAACGACTATAGGCTTTCCATGTTGGCTCATCGAATAAAGCGGCACTTTGAATGTAGTTGTCTTGCTTGAACTCGACATAAGCGTGTTGATCCTTGGATAGCCAAAAATCATAAAATGAGTGCTTATCGGTGATACCCAAAATCAGATTTCCAGCAATAAGTGCAAGCAATAAGTGCATTGGCTTAAGTTTGGAGAACCAAGCTAAACGACTGGATGTGTTTGTAGTCGAAGTCGTTGAATTAGCTAACTTTTGATTCACTACTTGTTTATTATTTACCACTGTAGCGTCCACCCTTTTCTAAACCACATCAATTGGATAGGCAGCAACAATAACAACAACCAATAGCCCGCGTCTAACCAAGGTAGGGCGTTATCGCTGACCGCAAACAGGTTATTTTTAATGCCCTGATAAACCGCCTCTGTATCGCTATTATCATGAGTAAATGTAATCATTTTTCCATGACCCGCTTGCGCCAGTTGTGAAAGTGAAGCGAGTTGATTTTCTGTTAAACCTGTTGTGCCATTTCCGCCACTTTGTGGGTTTTCACCCATCGCCCAAACGATCACTTGGTGTTGTTGCTGTTCAAACGCGTTAGTGAATTTTTCTATCGCTTGTTCATTGGTCTTGTCAGTCAGTATCAAAACCGTTGATGGTGCTTTTGCTTGTGAGATTAGCTCGAGCGTTGGCTTTAACACCGAAGCCGGTTTGCTCTCGTTATCTGGCAACAAGCTTCCATCCAATACATCGAGGAAGTATCGCGTTAACTCTTTGTCTTTGGTGACAGGCATAGCGACATGCGCACTGCCGCCGTATATGACTAAACCAGTTTTTGCGTCGCCGCGGAGTTCAACAAGCTGATTGATCTTCTGTTTAGCGCGCTCTAATCGTGACGGCTGAATATCGGTTTTATTCATTGAATCAGAGACATCCAAGGCGATCACCAGTTCGGAATTGTCTTCAAAAAATGGTGAAGGTTGTTGCTGCCACGTTGGACCCGCCATAATGAGCGTGGCTAGAACCGCAAACACCAAAAACAATCGATTAGGAGAAACCATACGTGCTCGATTTTGGTTGAGAGACAGATGTTCTACCATGTTTTTAGACATGACAGGCTGCCACTGCGCGACTAAATCATCTTGTTGAACAAGTGCGCGATAAAACATCACAAAAGGAACCAGCGCTAACAACCACAATGGGCGAATGAAATGAAACTGGGTGATATCGCCACCAAACAATGTATTGAAATCAGTCATTGGTTAGCTCCTCTCTGCGGCGAATAACGCGCTTTATTTCTTTTGATGACGTCTTTGACGACGCAGGTTTACACCAAATACGATTAAGGCGGCGAGTAGGTTGCTCACCAGACATACTCCAAATGCATAGTAGTGCAAGCTGTGTTTCGGACGATGAGATAAAAGCTCAAACTCTTGTTGTTCAAGTTGGTCTATCGTTACGTAAGCTTGTTCAAGTTGCTTTCGGTCCATGGCATGAAACATTTGCCCGCCAGTTGCGGCTGAAACCTTCTCTAATGTGGGTAGGTCCATCTTGTAGCGACCTTTGGTGCTCGGGTCACCAATTGCAATGGTGTAAATCTTAACGCCATATTTGGCGGCTATTTCAGCAGCTTTGACCGGAGGCATTTTCGAGCTGGTGTCATCACCATCGGTTAGCAGAATCATCACTCGTTGACGACTTTGTTCTTGTTCAAATACGGCGATTGATAGGCCAATAGCATCGCCAAAAGCGGTTTGAAATCCGGCGTAGCCAAGTTCAACATCTTCGAGTAACGATTGCCACACCTCAATATCTTCAGTAAATGGCGCTTGAACATAAGCGGAGTCGGCAAACAAGATTAACCCTAAGCGGTCATGTTCTCTCTGTGCTGCAAACTCTCGTAATACCTGTTTTGCAATGGTTAAACGGTCGTGTTTATTGCCTTCTTTATCGGCAAAGTCCTCTTCTGACATTGAACCTGATAGATCAAGTGCGACCATGATTTCTCGAGCGGATTTCTTTTGTTCGATGGGTTCGCCCACCCACATCGGTTTTGCAATTGCGGCCACTAAAGCAAGGTAGCTGATGATCACCAATAGCCATTGCACTTTACGACGACTCATTTTGACAGCGGTTTCAGAGGGGTCTTTTGAAGAGACATCAATAAGTCGCTCAAAAAAGGGCACTTGAATCGCGCTTTTTGACTCTTTGTAAACAGGTAACAACCAATACACAGCAAAAGGTAAGCAGAGCAGTACAAACGCTATCGGGTATTCAAATTCAATCATGTGACACCTCGTGATGCTGTATCCAAAGTGCAACGTTCTCCATGATGGTCTTTGTTTTTTCTTCCGTTAATGTTGCTGCTGAGGAGTAGGCGAGCTTCGCCAGTACGCCTGAGAGTTCAGATGTAGAGAACTTGGATGAAAATTGTCGCTTGGTACAATGATTATCTAACCAGTTTTCCCAGTCTTTGCCGTTTAAAGGGACAACTTCAGCACGAGGGAATGCATATAACGCCGTTCTACGAAGCAGTTGTGGTAGCTTTTGAAGTGAAGTATTGTCCCCAGATTGAGCCTCCAAAGAGAGCTGCTCGAGCTCTACCAGGGCTGCACGTCGGTATGTATTTGCTAGGTACTTTTGAATCACTAAATAGACACGATATAAGGTGAAGCAAAACAGCAAGAATAGGAGCCAGTACCAGCCTGGTGCATTCGGTAGCCATGAGATGCTTTCTGGTAAAGAAGGCTCAGACAAAGAGGCCATTAATGGATTCACATTCTCTGGCTGTATAGGCTCAAGCCCAGTGTTAATTGTCATAGTCTGCATTCTCAGTTGGTTTAACTGGCGCCGAGTGCTTTTCTAAGCTGAACATCGGTTGGGTCTACTGTGTTGAAAGGCAATACAGGAATTCGGTATTTCTTCGCCACTGCCGTGAAATTATCGATGGCTTGAACCACGTCTTTGGCAAACGCATCCCGTAACTGTGCTTCTTGGCCAGATACTGATAACTGCAACTGTCCGTCGCTGAGTACCATTTTATTCAGCGTGGCTAAATCATGCTCCAGCGGGTCGGTAACATGGCACAACACAACATCGTTGTGCTGACACAGCGCTTTTATCTGTTCTTCGCTATGTTCGTTATAGCCATAACCGTCGGTAACCAAAATCACTAACCCATCATGCTTAACCAACCTTTGCGCCTGATGAAATAATTTAGCAAACGAATTAGATTGGGTGTCTTGGGCCTTTTCCGCTTTGAGTTGCTGATTTTTACTCGCAATTTCATTGAGTATTTTTAGTACGTGGTTTGCGCTGCGCTGCGGCGAAATAGGCAACGCACTGCTGTCGTTATAAACAATGGCACCAATACGGTCTGTACTGTCTATGACTTTCCAAGCGATCAAAGCAGCGATTTCTGCGGCAACCACTGCCTTCGTTCGACCTGTGCTGCCAAAGAACATGCTGGTGCGCTGATCGACCATGACATAAACGTTACGCTCGCGCTCTTCAGAGAATATTTTGACGTGTGGCTTGCCCGTTCTATTGGTCACTTTCCAATCCATGGTTCGAATATCGTCGCCAATCTGATAGTGACGCATCTCTTCAAAATTCAACCCACGTCCACGTAGCTTTGATACATGGCGGCCTGTTAAGGCACTATTAACTGGTTGATTCGGCAGAAAGTCAAAGCCATGCGCCTTGTATTTTAAAAGTCGCAATGCCTTTAAATCTGTATAGATATCGGGATCAAATGTTGGCTTCGTCTCCATGGTGACCTCCCGCGTTACGCTACAGCAACCTGAGACAAAATCTCATCGATAACTCGGTCTGAACTGATCCCCTCAGCTAACGCATCGTAAGACAGAATTAAGCGGTGACGCAAAACCCCATGAACCACTTTACGTACATCTTCAGGGTCAACAAAGTCCTTACCGTTTAGCCACGCCATCGCTCTTGAACACTTGTCTAAGGCGATAGTTGCTCGGGGGCTAGAACCAACTCCTATCCACTGTGAAAGCGGTGACTCTGGGTACAGCTTTGGTTGTCTCGTCGCTACAACAATCGCGACAATGTATTTAAGCATCGCGTCGCTACAATGTATGTCGCGCAGTTGATCGCGAGCATCAAAAATGCATTGAGGGTCAATAGGTGCAGGTTTCTCTGTGTTTGGTTTCTCCTCACTGCGAACCATCTTAATGATCTGCTCTTCAGCATCCGCGTCTGGATAATCGAGATTTATTTTCATGATAAATCTGTCCATTTGCGCTTCAGGAAGTGGGTAAGTCCCTTCTTGCTCTACGGGGTTTTGTGTCGCTAACACCATGAATAGATCTGGCAGTTTGTAAGTCTTGCCAGCCACGGTGATTTGTCGCTCTTCCATTGCTTCCAATAATGCCGCTTGGACTTTTGCTGGAGAGCGGTTGATCTCATCGGCCAGCAATAAATTATTGAATACTGGGCCCGGTTGGAAAGTAAGTGTCGGCTTGCCGTCTATGTCTTGATACACCTCTGTGCCTGTTACGTCAGAAGGCAACAAATCTGGAGTAAATTGAACACGACCAAGATCAACTTGTAAGGCTGAAGCCAATGATTTGATAGAGCGAGTTTTGGCTGTGCCAGGTAATCCTTCAAGCAGGACGTTGCCGTTTGTTAGTAGCGCGACCAGCAATGTGTCAACCATATGCTGTTGGCCGATGACCGAGGATTCCATCTGCTGCTTTAGTTGGTTTATAGAGTCTAAAGTTGGGTTCATTTGCTTACCTATATGACTAATTAATCAAGTGAGATTTAGGTCACCAGACGACGAAAATTAAATATTCCTAGTTAAACTAATTATTTAAACCAATTTCGCTAATGATGGTTAACAATAATTATGACAAACTCGAACAGGGTATCTTTGTTAACGACCCACCTTGGCAATGCCAAACTGCATGGTGTATAAATAGCCTACTGTATTGTTTATATTTCAATCAAGAATAAATGTTGCTAAGTAACATTACTTTGCTGCATATTAGTTATACGGAAATGTCATTTGTGAATTTATGCTGCCTTGATAACATTGTTCACAAGTTGAGCGGTTAACGAACTGTTCTAACAGCAACAAATCACTATGTATTGATTTAGCGTTATCGATTTTATTAGAGGTCAACAATGAGAAAATTAGCATTAGTAGTTTTGGGTTTAAGCGCAGTTTCACTTTCTTCTTATGCAGCTGAAGAAGTGTCAACTTTGACAGAATTCTTCAATGCCGATGGTGAAGTTACAACCGTCGACAATTACGCGGTATATGAAACGTCACGCCAATATTTGAAAAACCAAGAGCTTGCTGGCGTCAATAAATTCCTACACAAACGTGAGTTAACGCCAACAGACAAACAGCCTGTGGTTCGAATGAACCGAGACACATACTACTCAATGGCAGTGATTAATGTTTCACAAGGCGCGACGATTACGCTACCTGAAATCCCTGAAGGCAAGTACATGTCGATGGAAGTGATTACAGAAGACCACCGCATTCAACCAATGCAGTACGGTTCAGGCACGTTCGACCTTTCTACTCACAGTGGCGACCACGTGTATGTCATTGTTCGTACCGACGCGACATTCACTAAAGATGAAGTTCATAAAATCCAAGATAAGATGAGCATCGATGCAAAAGCCGATGGTGAATTCACCGCGATGCAAGTGGATGAAACATCGTTTGATGCGGTAGAAAAAAATCTTAAGATGGAAATGCCAAAATTACTGAAGCGAGACGGTGCTCAGGCGACGTTTGGCATGTTTACCAGCCCTGAAGATGCGTCAAAAGAGATGTTTACCAAAGAGAAGTACGCGGTGGGTGCGGCAATCGGCTGGGGCGGCGCGCAGTTAGATGACAACATCTATGAAGTATCTGGAAACTTCCCTGCAGACACATGTCATCAAGCAACCTTTGAAGACCCTAAGAACCAAGCTTTTTGGTCGGTAACAGTCTACAACAAGCAAGGCTTCATGTTTGGTGAGGTCGCAAATGTTAGCTCAAACACGGCTAAGAAAAATGCCGATGGTACTTACACTGTAAGCTTTGGTTGTGGCGATGATGCAGTGAATAACATCAAAACAGCAAACGACTCTGGTGTGTTTAACTTGGCTTTCCGTCACTACATTCCGAGTCAAAAAGTACGCGATGGATTCCGAGTGCTTCCTTACGTGAAACCGACTAAGTAGTTTAGGTATCACACATAAATACCTTTTGTTTTAGTAAGGTATTTATAGGCAAATATTTTAATACAGTATTGGATGACCGAGGCAGGTCATCCATTTTTGTTTAATATGTCTCAATAATTCTTGTCATAGAATTTGGTTATTTATCATCGCTGTATTTAAAAATTTATTCTTACCGAGCTATTTTTTTGAATCATGTCCGACTTTAGCGCGCAATCCCACATTAACTTGTCAGGAGTGCTAAATAAAACGACTTTACATCAATAAGATAGTAAATGTAGGATGATATAAATTAATAACTTAAATGGTCGGCTTTATCAGGCGAGCCGTATAATCAGCTGTTATGCAATTATTCAATTTCGCAATTTAATTCAACTTTAGTGAGATAAAAATGGAGAAGGTATGTCGTTCAAACATCAATTCATTTCTTATTTAAAGCATTATTCTGATAAAAACATTGTAAAGATCTCTGAAATGCTGGCAGATGATGTCGCATTGAGAGATTGGAAAATTTCAGTCTTAGGTAAAGCAACCGTAATTGCTGAAACTGAAAAGAATTTTAGTTCTGCTAGAACTATCGAAATAGAAATATTACATACTTACGAAGCAAAGGATGCTGTTACAGGTGAATTATGTATTGTAGTTGACGAGACTGAAGTACTTTATGTCGTAGATGTCATTACCTTTAATATAGAGGGTAAAATAAAATCTATTCGCGCATATCTAGGAAGAGGCGATTAATCGCTAATACAGTTTGCAACATGATGTGGGCATAAATTGCCAAAAGCTGTTAAACAAGGACAAAAAACAGTTGGTTTACTCCTTTGTTGCTAATTAAAACCAACTATTTTTGCCTGTTAACAGGCGTTATAAGCACCAAATAAGGTGTATCACAATAAATTTAAAGGGAATTAAAATGTTCGAATTATTGTTAGTCATTTTAACTTTTGCATCACCAATTTTAATTGCTATTTTTATCTCTAAATATTTCAAGTACAAATCAGAAGTAAATGCCCAATTGCAAGAGCTTCAAAATGAACTTGGTAGCAAGGCAAATCATGAGCTTCAAAATGAAGTGAAAGATTTAAAAGAAAGGTTAGCTTCAGTGGAGACTATCGTTACCGATAGTGGCTATGAACTAAACCAAAAAATAGCTAACCTAAAATAAAGTGACTATAACAAGAGGCTTTGGGTGCTCATCTTTAAAGTCTCTAAATCTTCTAAATTCCTCCTCTCTAAAAGTCTCAACTTGCAATGCAAGCTGATGTCTTGTTTTGTAACTCAAGCATTAGGGGGAAGCTAGATAAAGTCTTGCGCCTTTTTACATGACGACAGTTAATAAACTGGCCTTTGACTAAGCATTTAAGCATTTAAGCATCTAAGCATACAAAAAAGCACCCTAAGGTGCTTTTATACTATGACTGTTATGACATCGCTGGTCTTACTTCATCAACGCAACGGCTTCCATATCCAGTTCAATATCGGTACAACCTTTGGCGCAATATATACCGGGTGCTTTTTCACTTGCTTTCGCTTTAGCAGAGTTAGGTGGTAGTTGCAGTGTTAGTGGTTTATTGCATTCACTACACTGGGCGCTATTGCCTTTTAGCATGCGTTTTATCAGATTTTTTTGCTGATTAAATGACTCAAGTGTAGTGCCATTGACCGCTGAAAAATCTAATTTTTGTGTTTCACTCATACTGATACCTAATTTGCTTTACTGTTCTAATCATCAGCCTATTCCTTGACTATTTATTCCTAGATCAAAGTTATAGGCTGATAACGCAATTTGTTGTCTGATACATGACTTACCGTTAACTTGCCATGAACTGATAACTGGCTCATATTGTAAAACAACAACTGCGGATTAGCAGTCAGGTTATTTTACCTGATCAAGCGGGCTCCAACGTTGCAGTTCAACTGGAAGCGGAACGCCTTGAGCAGTCAATAAGTTAACGCGAGCTTGGTAAGCTGCGCCATGCATCAAGTGTTTGGCTAAGTCTACCGCATTTCGCTGGGTATAATCATCTAAATAGCTGCCTTTTGCCCATTCATTGAACGCACCAAGTGCAGGGCCAGCCCAAATTTGGTAATCCATTTCACGACCTGCTTCACCAGAGTTTGACCAACGGCTTGAAAGACCTAAATACCAACGGAAGATAAGTGCCATTTTACGCTTTGGGTTACCTTCAGCACGTTCGATTTGCTTAGGGTCTCGCTCATTAAAGTGTGCGACTGTGCCAGCCCAAATCTCATCGAGGGTTGAGCGGAAGACTTGTTTTTCAAGTTTTTCACGCTCTTCAGCTGGTATGGCTTCAATGGATTCATAACGGGTGTAAATTTCATAAAGCTTGTTTGCGCGCATTGGGAACAATGTGCCGCGTTTAACCACTTGTAGTTTTACGCCCATTTCAAACATGTCAGCTGCTGGCGCCATGGTCACATCAGCCATTTCTGTTGTCGCAAGCAGTTTACGAGTATGTTCACTGGCTCCTGCTTCAACACAAGCTTGGTTAATTGAACCTGTAACTATGTACGCTGCGCCCATGTTAAAGGTAGCTAATGCTGCATCTGGGGTGCCGACACCGCCGCCGCAACCTACGCGAATAGGTGTTTTGTACTGATACTCAGCTTGCACTTTATCTTTTAGCGCTAAAATAGTTGGCAATAATGTTACTAACGGACGGTTATCTGTGTGACCGCCAGAATCAGCTTCTGCTGTGATGTCATCGGCCATCGGAACTAATTGTGCAAGCTCCATTTGCTCAGGCGTAATTAAGCCTTCATCAACCAGTTTTTGCAGCATTTTAGCAGGGGCTGGTTGCATAAACTTAATAGCAACCTCGGTTCGGCTCACTTTAGCGATAACCTTGTTGGCGATAACGACTTCGCCTTGACTATCACGGCTTAAACCCGCTGCGCGATAATACACAATTTGTGGGGTTAGCCCTAAAAATGCTGATGCTTCAACGGTGCGCACTTTATGTTTTAAAAATAGTTCAACACTGCCACGCTCAAGCGCGGGTTCGCTTGGGCTATGGATTAAGTTAAACATGTATGGGCCATTTGGTAGCGCAGTTTGAATGCGGTTAATTGCTTGCTCTACACGAGAAGGAATTAATCCTGCTGCGCCAAACGAGCATAAGATGCCAGCTTGGCCTAGGGCAATCACTAACTCTTCTGATGAAATACCATTTGCCATTGCGCCAGCGTAGTATGCGTATTTTACCCCATGAACGCGGCGGAAATTACTGTCACCTAAGCTTTGTGTTCCTAATGCAGGCGCAAATGCACTGACGGGTAAATCTTGTTGGCTGTTGATGCTTTCTGTCATCACTTGGGCATGTTGTGAAACACCCAAGCCCTTTTCAGGGTGATTAATCAGGTAACAAGCTTGAGTCAGTTCTTTTAATTTTTTACCGATAGTGGCAGTGTCAAAGCTGGCATCACTTGGGGCAACTTGCCAAGGCCATGGAGAAAGCTTTTCGTTTTGAGTGCTTATAGTCATTATTATTCCTTTATGCCTCTTCGATACAGATTGCGATGTCTTTAACTTCGTAAATACGTAAACCATCTTTGCTTAGGTTTGCGTCACCTACAATAATGCGTTTGCCGTTTTCATCTTTAACTGCACTGATGTGCACGTCTAACGACATTTGTTTATTCAGTGGGTTAATTTGGCCACGGTACTTCCATTTGATGTCAGATAAAATCTGACCAAATTTAGGGTTAGTGAAACCTTTACCTAAGTCTTTACTGATGGCGTAAGTTTGCATTAACTCGATAATCGCTTCAACGCCTAATGAACCCGGCATCACAGGATCTTGATGGAAATGGAACTGGAAGAACCAATCACTTGGGTCAATGGTGCGCGATGCAGACAAGTAACCTAAACCATTTTTGCCCCCTTTATCAACAATTTGAGCTTTGTCGATAAAGTTAAGCTGACCACCAGCTAGACGGTAATGTGGCTGATTAGCAGGCGCATGGAATACGCGAGATTGCTTATCCAGTAAATCAACGGTGATATCGGCAGCAACATTGTTTTCAACATGCCAAGGCTGCGTGATGCGGCCATTATCAATACCCAGTTGGTTTTTAAGTGCATCGCCTTTGAAGTAACCAAATACCGCGCTGCCTTTGTAGAAAGGCTCGCCATCGACACTTAAATCAAAGGTGAAACTTTGAATAATGTTACTGCCAGCTATCACGGTAGATAACAGTTTTGAGTCGTTAACAATGGTTTTACCGCGTAAATCCACATCGCGGAGTAACTCGCCACTCCCATCTAGGTTACGGAAGAATAACTCTTCACCAGGGAAGCCTAATGTCGTGCCCATGTAACCTGAGATAAAGCCGTTTGGTTGCAATGAGATTTCCATTAGTACTGAATATGGCATTACAGAGGCATGGCTGTTTTTGGCAAAATACCATGCATCCGTTGGCACTTCGTATTCAGCGATACATGATGATGGTTTTTTAAGTTCGCCACGTTTACCGTCAATATCGATAATACGAGTGGTTAGTTGCAAATCACCACAAGGCGTACGCGGTGGAATAAAGCCGCGATAGATACTAAAGTCAGGGCCAAAACAGTTCTCGATGTTACCTGTGGCAAATTCAAACATGTGATAAGCAGTGAACGGCAATGTATCAGGGGTGCGATTTGGGTAGTCAGGGATCAGCGGCGCTTCAACATGCTGCAGTGGGATAACCCCTTTGTTGGTCGGTGCGCTTAAGTCAGGCACTTGCGCCATTAACGGTGCATTTGCTGATGCAGGCGCGTTATGACTATTGTTTGTCATTGCAC
This sequence comes from Shewanella sp. TC10, assembly GCF_009663145.1. Classification (GTDB taxonomy): domain Bacteria; phylum Pseudomonadota; class Gammaproteobacteria; order Enterobacterales; family Shewanellaceae; genus Shewanella. Next base: position 29,061 of record NZ_VKHR01000010.1, on the reverse strand, counting down.
CTGAAGCAATAGTACTTGTCTCAGAACTGTCGCCGATGTAACGAGTACATTCTGCTTCTTCTTTAATCATTACACCAAGGTTTTGGAAATCAACCACCGCTTTACCATTGAGTAAAATATCAATGTTTGCTTTTGCATATGGGCGAGGGTAAGTGCCAATTTCAGTGATTTCCATACGGTAAGTCAATTCGCCATGTTGCGGCAGAACTTGACCACGACAACGTACTTTTTGCGACGCATTTTCAAGTGGTTGGAAACGACCGTTTTCAACTAAGGTGTGCATGCCGATGTGCAACATAAAGAATTGCAGTAATTGGCCACAGCCTTCTGCCATCAACGAGCCAGCCATCACTTGGTCACCTTGGAAATGACAAGGGAAGTACCAATGATCAGGTGCTAAGGTTTTGTGACCTTCAATAAAGCCTAAGCCCCAAGCGCCGCCATGAACTTGCAGGTTGCCAACTTGCTCAATCATCAAGAACTTTTCTGAAGCGAAACATAACGAGTCTTGTTTACCCGATGCTTGTTGATGGTTGTGGTGTTCACCATTAAAACAACCACCAATATCGGCATTAAGTAGATGATGGATTTGTCCATAATCAAACTCATTTTGCGCGCAATGCAGTAGCGGTTCAAAACGAGGTTTGTTCGGGTTGTTTAATGCTGTTTCACGGATTTTGATTTCATCATCAGTGCGAATAACGCCTTTGCCATCATCCAACTCTTGATCGGTAAAGAAGCCAGCACAACCGCCATCCATTTTCAGGATCATCTTATCGCCAACAAAACACTCGTAAGAGAAGAAGAATAATAAGGTGTCGCCATTTTTAGCAAAGTTGTTGATTTTAATATCGTAACGTAAGGTATCGCCGCCACGAGGTAAGTCATCTAAGAAGGTTAACGTACAATCAAGAAGACGATAAACGCGCTCACCTTTATTTTCAAAATCAATGCCTAAGTAGCTGATCAGCATTAAATCGCATTGGCCTGACTCAACGGCTACTGCCCATGGGATTTGGCTATCGACTAAATACGGCGCATCTTCAGGGATGTCGTATTCTGTAGTCATGCTACATGGTTTGTATTGATTCATGGTGGCATCGAGCTTAGTTACACGAGATACCAATAAGTAATCTGTTGTAGGAAGGCGTACACGACGTGAGTAGTTATCAATGACAGCGTAATCTGGGCCAAATACTTTGGCAATATCGCCTTCGGCATATTCCACTAAATCAGCATAATTCCAAATACATGGCTTATCTGCTGGCACTGGCGCTGTGTATGGCGGCACGTTGGCATGATCTGGACGCAAAACTGGAGCTGGTGCAACTGGCTGAGCTAATACATTTTCAGCTTGGATAGGTGCAACAGCTTGTGAGACTGATTGGGCTACATAAGGCTGACCATTTGCATGGGCTAGCTCTTGCTTTAACTCTTGTTTTAAGAGGGCATCTGCGACTTTTAAACCTTGCTCACGGCTCTTCAAAAATGCTAACTGCGCTTGGTGAGCTAACCACTGGTTTTGCTCAAAAGCAGTTAAGTGTGCAGGTGGCACTTGGCTGATGGCAACACTTGCCACCGCTTGAGGCGAAGCGACTTGCTTCGGCGCTGACGGGCTTGGTTTAGGGTTGAACTGGGTTGAACGATCAGAAAACGGCATAGAAGTCTCTGTTGTCATTGAATTTGGGGGATTAGTGTCAGCTGTCACAGGCTTTGTACTTGCCGGGGCAATAAACTGGTTACGCTCGGCCATCGTTAACGGTGTATTTTTAGCAACTGGCGTTAACTTGGCCGTTTTAGCGCGAATACTGTCTAACTCAGCTAAAGGTGCATCGACAATATGTTGATATATATCGCGGCCACCTAAGCTGACTTGTTTCACTAAGCTGAGTTTTTTGGCGGTTTGCGCCTGAATATCAGTGTTAATACGTGCGTTCAATGCCGTTCGCTGCTCAGCTGTTTGGCTGACAAGAAGTTGTGAGCATTGGTTTTCACTGACAGTGGCAACAATGGTGTTATTTACCGATTGTGGATTGCTATTGTTTGGCGATGAAGCCTGCAATTGTCCGTTTACTAACCCGTGTATTAAACCGTGCAGTAAGCTGGAAATACCCGATGCTGCAAAGGTGTGACCGATGCAGGATTGAGCTTGACTGCTCTCTGACTGACTATATAACTGTGAAAGCGTTTGCGCGGATTCAATGTTAAGTAAATCAGGTGCTTGGTTTAGCTCTAACAATTGAATATTTGCAGCCGTTAATCCAGCTGGCGTTAGCAAGTCATCAGTGATTGCTGGTAAATTTTCAAGATGACCAAAGGCTAAACTATCAATGGTGCCATAGCTGTTTTGTATATGGCTGTTGATTTTAGAGTCATCAGTTTGCGCCGGAGCGTCAACTGCACCTAAAGCTTGATGGATTAAATCAAGTGGCTTTGCTGTGTCTGTTGATGAGGTGGCAGTTTGCAGCACAATTGCACCAGCGCCTTCGCCAATACTAAGCGCTTGGTTGCTGCCCGTTTTAGCTAGGCTTGCTGTCTTAAGCACGATATTTTCAATGCTGCCAGATAGATCCACTGCGGCAATAATCACAGCATCTAAAGGCTCTTGGCGAGACTCCATCGCTAATAAGTTTTGCGCGACATCAATACAGCGGTTAACCGATTGCTCACCTGCTGAAATGGTAAAAGCTGGGCCATTGAAGTCCCATAACGATGAGATGCGCGACGCCATAATATTACCAATAAAGCTGGTATATTGGTTGAGCTTGGCGGCATCTAACACGCTGTCCATGGCAATGGTTTCAAGTGCTTGATATTCACTATCTGACAGACTGACGCCATGTGCCTTAAGACTTGCTGCAATTTGAGTATGTAAGTTGACTCGGCCGCGGAATTGATGCAATTCAAGTTCGGTTTCCATGGCCACTAGCACGGCAACCTTACTGCCTGACTCAAGCTTGGCATCATGTATCGCTTCATCAGCCACTTTCATTAATAGCAGCTGCTGTGAAATCAAGCGGTCATCTTCATTTGGCGGCACTTTGAAACGTAAAAAGTCGAAATCAAACTGGTCGATATAAGCGCCCATTGGGGCAGTTTCGGCAATGCCAAATTGGCTTAATAACTCAGGGTGTTTATCAAGACCTTTCCAACGTTTTGCTGGTAATGCACTAAAAGCATTTTGCTTTGTTGCAACAGCATTAGCGAATGCATTAATGGTGCTAAGGGAGCCAAAGTGCGATGCCATACCGGTAATGTGCATGGGTAATTGCGCATTGATTGTCGTTGAATGAGTGGTTGAATATGACGGGGTGCTAGTGCTGAGTTCACCATGGTTCTCTCCATGGCTTTTAGCAAAATAAGACTCAACCAATAAATGGGCATTACAACCACCAAAACCAAATACTGACACACCCGCATGGCGAGCAGTATTGCCGGCTTTATCAGGCCATGGCAGCACATCATTAGGTAAGGTAGCAGGGCCAAACATCTCCGATGGAGAAGCAATCGGCGCGCTAATGTTAATACTTGGCGGTAACATACCTTGGCGCATAGCAAAAATCATTTTCATGATCCCAGGCATACCCGCAGCAGTCAGCAAATGGCCTAAGTTAGACTTAGCAGAGCCAATGAGTGGCGTGTTACTGCCATTGAGCTTGTCGCTAAAAAAACGCTCCATTGAAGTCAGCTCAACTTTATCACCCAAAGGGGTGCCAGTGGCGTGACATTCAATCACTTCAATATTGTCAGGGCCAAAGTTTTCATCATGCATAGCAGCATCGGCGTAAGCACGCTCAAACGCTTTAACTTGGCCATCGCTATTTGGGCTTAATACAAATTGACCTTTACCGTCATTTGATAATCCAATACCGCTCACAAGCGCATAGATATGATCGCCATCGCGCTCAGCATCTTCAAGGCGTTTTAACACTAAAACACCAGCGCCTTCACCTGCAAACAAACCTTTTGAATTACTATCAAAAGGCGCCGAAATACCATGGTCAGGGTATGCGTGGAATATTGAGAAACCCATGTTAATAAAGAATGGATCAGCGCCAGATACTGCGCCGGCAAGCATCATGTCAGCTTTGCCAGTATGCAAGTAATCGCAAGCAAGCTTTAACGAGTAAACCGAGCTTGCACAAGCAGCATCAAGGCTTAATTGCGCAGCACCTAAACCAAGGGCGTCGGCCACCAGTTTTGATGCATTATGGGCAATGGCTCCATTTGATAACGATGCATGAGTGTTTTGTTGGTTGAAACCTTCACTGTCAAAAGCTTGTAAGGTGAATTCTGGTTGCTGCAGTTTATGCTGTAACGCCTTTTCTACCGCACTGTGATACAGAGGAACAAACAACTCATTTGATTTAGCGGTTGGGAACGATAAGGTTCCCATTACTATACCTGTACGGTTTAATGTATTGGTATATTGCGCGTTGTTTATATCAACGCCAGCGTCACTAAGCGCTTTACGGGCGGTATCTGTTGCCCATAAAAAACTGTCATCAAGTCCGTTAAATTGCTCGGCAGGAATACGGTAGCCATTGGCATCAAAACTGAAGTTTTGAATGTAGCCGCCTTTGTCGCAATAAAAACGGTCAGACTCGCCTTGCACACCTTCAAAATCAGCAGGGTTTGCATTGAGCTTTTGACTGCTAATGGTGCTGCGTGAGTCTTTTTTGTCTAATAAGTTTTGCCAGAATTTAGCCGGCGTATCCGCATCAGGATACTGAGTCGCTAAACCTACAATGGCAATCTTGGGAACATTTGATTGAGAACTCAAGATTGTTCTCCTTCTAATTGAGGGGCCAACATATTGTCTGTGTGAGGATTACTTCTTTTTTCTGCCGCCAAAGTTGTCGTGAGTAAACTCGACAAAGTTTCAGTAAGGTAATCGAGCGACATTGGGGTTTTATGAGTAATCAGTTGAGCAATACATTTAAGTAGCGCAGTTTGGTCATCGCCCTTTGCATTAACTGAAATAGCTTGGCATGTTTGCGCCATTTCAGAGGTGCGCGAGATTTTATCAATCAATGTTGTCGTTTGTCTGTCTGCGCCTATTTCTACAAACAGCGAGGAGCCCAATTGACGTGCATTATTGACTAATTGTGTAAAATCTAACGGCTGACAAAAGGTATCGGCAATTGATGCTGCAATCGCTTCACTGGTTAAGCTAATCGGCGATTGGCTGGCAGCGCTGATGAACTTAATTTGGCTTGCGAAAGGGGTAATAACATCTTGCTCATGCAAAGGCTGTTGATAAAAGGCTTGGACGTTGTCTCGAATAAGCATCGCAGGTTTGGTGTGCATTGCGGTTACTCGATTAGCTGCTATGCCGCGTTTACCAATCTGTTTAAGCAGCGTTTTACAACTTTCTTCACAACCTGCAAGCACACAAGTATCACCTTGGATAATGGCAAGGTAAGCGCGTGGGAAATCAGCTAATACGTTTTCGATATCAGCAGGCGCTGCACGAACCACAAAGCTATTCCATACAATGTCTTCACCGTGTTCTAGCTGCCAAGCTTGACGAACGCAGTCTAATCTGCCCGAAATGTCAGTGGTAAAAATACTGTTAGTTTGCGTTGCTTCAATCATATTGTGCGGTGTTTTCCACACATTAAGACTCGCCCACATAGACGCTTCGCCCATTGAGTAACCCATGGCAAAGTTAGGCTTTATCCCAAAGTGCTCGGTAAGCACTTTAGTTAAGATATAACTTGCGCCTACACCTGCTATGGCTAATTCACCTAAGCTCATGTCCGAGGTTTTAGCATTTTCAGCATAAATGCTATCAGCTTGCAGCATGGCTTTGACGTCACCATCACGCTCTAGTTGGGCAAATAATGCCGGAAAGTATCGCGGCAATTGAGCAAACATTTGCGGGTAAACTGTGCCCACGCCTGGGTAAACAAAACACAAGCCGCTTTGGCCAAGTACTTGGTCTGAAGTGAGATAAAAGCAACTTCCTGACGGGGTTTTGTGTTCAATATTAACGGCATTTTTAGCTTGGATCTTGACTTCATTTTCCGCAGTGACTTCAGCTTTATTAATTGCGTCAAGCATTGCATCGACTTCACTTAACGCATTAGCAACTGAACTGGCCATAACGATAGCCGATAAAGGCTGGTTCTGATCAAATTGCTTTAGCTGATTAAGCATGAAGGAGATAGCTGTGCTGCCACTTTTTTCATTTTGTTCAGGCAGCGCTGCCAATTGAGTGCTTAATGTTTGCAGCTGCTGCTTCATGGAACCAAGGTCTTTGGCGGATACTGGCAAAAATAGTCGATTTTCATCTAATAATGAACTTGCTTGCGCAAGCTCAGTACCTTGAACGAAAACAGCACTGTGTTGCTTATTACCTTCACTAAAATTAAAGCTGGCAACGCGATTTTGGTGCATTTCAGTAAACCAGTATTGAGCATCAGTTGACTGATTGTTTGAAACTGTATTTGGCACACTGCGAGTTGCGATGCTGCCTATCAGCATAATCAACTGGGCAAACTTATCTTTATAACAAGTTAATTGAGTCGCATCGACATGAGTCGGTGTAATGTGTGCACGCTTAGCTTGAACTAATGCTGCGTTTATTGCACTTGGCATATCATCAGCTTCACCCAAACCGGTTAAGTAAGCATGAGGGTGGCAACGATGTTTAGCCGCCACAATCGCAGGCATCATTAATAAGCGATACGGTAATTCAGGGTGACTGAGTAATACCGTATGTTGCTGCTCGATATGGATGATGGCTTGAGCAAAATAGTCATTAAAGCTAAGTGCGGTATTAACAGCACTTTTACTAACTACAGCTTCACTAACTACAGCTTCAGTCAAACTCGCATCTAGGCTTGATACATCAATTTCAAGATCAATAGCTGAAGCGCCAATGACTTCAGCTAATGAGCAAGGCTTAATCGCTGCAAAGCTGCTTGCATTAACGTTATTGTTTTTAAATACTGAAGATGTTGCGAATGAGACTTGCTCATTCGCAACTAGTTTTAAAGCTATTCGCATGCTTTTAATTGCTTCAGTCTTTGAAGTCAGTTGATTACTCACACAGACTCCTGCAAATCAGCTAGGGTTTTCGATGGCGCTAGAAAAGCCTCATTTAAACTTTTACTGATGGTTGTTTTGGCACTCGACATGGTGCAGCTTAAGCGGCCATCTTGATGATAAAGCGCAATATCAGCTGTCAATGAACGACTGGTACTTTTAAGTACAGTTAACACTAAGTAACCCTTATCACCACAAGCGAACGGCGCATAAGTGGTTATTTCACCAATAGTTGACGGTAAGCTCGCTGCATCGTGCTTAATGCGCGCCCACACTAACATGGCTTGCAGTAGCAAATCTTCAGCGAAAGCCTGACTACCACCTAAATCTGTTTGCGGTGTAAAGCTTGCACAATCTTTGGCATCAATTTGTGGTAATTCAACCGAACAAACTAACTGCTTATCGTCGGCAATTAACAGCTGCTTTATTCCTTGTAGGCGAGGACCGTGGAATAGGCTACCGTTGCTATATAGCTCACTATCTGTGCTGATAACTTTACCTGACTCAACTAACTGTTGGGCGTCTTTTGCCACTGCTGGTAGCGTGTCTGAAACAGCGTCATTTGCTAGCTTATCGTTAACAACCTTCTCATTGACAACTTTCTCATTAACAAGGAGATTGGCTTGATACTGAGGTCTAAGCAAACTATCCACATCATCACTTTGCATGCGACTAGCAATCAGTGCTGTTAAACCTGACTCTGTTTGCGTCAGTTTCAGCGTTAATACTTGTGGCTCTTTAGTCTCGAAAATAATGCCTTTTAGCAGCTTATAATCTTGAACCAATACAGGCAGACCACACAATTGCTGCGCAGTTTCACGCATCCATTGTATGGCGCACACTGTTGGTAGTACCGGATTACCCGCGATGCAATGATCTTCAATGAAGGGCATTGCAACAGGATTTAGTACTCGTTCAATACTCACTGTGTTACTTACAACACGGTGACTTGCAGCATTATTTAAAGAAAGAATCAGCGAACCCTCGGCATTACGCGAAGAGTCCGCATTAAGCTTTTTTACAGCAGCGCCTTCAGTTGATGCTGAACCTTGCATACTTGAGCCGATTAATAGCTGTACGCCAGACTCAGACAATAGGCTGTGAGCAAACAAGTTTGCGCCTTTATCGAGCGGAATCACATATACGCCGCGTTCAACAAACATTTTCTTTAGCGCTGAACTGACCATACCGCCGTCCCAAGGTCCCCAGTTAAAGCTCATCACTTTTGCTTGCGGGTAGTTCGCTGCAAGTTGAAGTGCTGCCTTGTTAAGGATCTCATTCGACATTGAGTAATCACTTTGACCAGTGTTGCCATAGAAACCTGCTGCAGATGAGAACATAGCAACCAGTTTTAGTTGGCTAGCATCAATCGCATTGATGATTCCCGCAAAACCCGACACTTTAGTGCCATAAACGCGGCCTAACTCGGCTAATGTTTTGTCTTGAATGTGTTTATCGGCAAGTACGCCTGCACCGTGAATGATGCCTGTAATCGGTTTAAGGCCAGCAAGAGACTGCTTGATTGCTGCATCTGAGCTGACATCCATGCTGATGTATTCAGCACTTGCACCGACAGCTTTAAATGCTGCTAATGAGCGATCAATTTCTAAACTGCTGGTAATAGGCCACACTAATGCATCAATTTGCTTAGGTGTTGGCTTGTTACCTTGTGATTGAATAAAACCAATCGCAGCAGCCTTTAACTCTTTAGCTTGTTTGCCTTGAGCCCAAGTCGGTAAATTACTAGCTAAATGCTCACTACGACCCGCTAAGATAAAGTGCGACTGTGTTTGCTTAGCAAGGGTTAGGGCACATTCAAATGTGACACCTTTAGCACCGCCAGTAACAAGCACTGTGTCACTGCTATTGAGTGATGTTGTTTGGTAGCGGGTTTGCGCCGCTGTTGTTGCTGTGAGGGTGTGACGACCTTGGCCACTAACACCGACTTCAGCAGTGGTTGTGTCAATATCGAAAAGCTCAGCAATCACTGCTTGTGCAAGCTCAACCGCTTCAAAGCTTGGTGCAATATCTAATGCTCGACATAACACGTTAGGCCACTCATGGCCGAGTGTTTTTGTTAGGCCAGATAAAGCTGCTTGGTTAAGCTCAGCTTTGGCAAGTTCAGTTGTGTTTAAGTATCCGAATCCGCCATCAATGCGGCTGACAGTCATAAAGCAAACACGTTCATTTTTTGCAAGTTCAGCAAACGGTTTCTGTAGGTGTTTAGCCATCAAGAACGCTTGCTCTACTGCTACAAAGCCTGCGTCACTTAATGGTAAGTTGCCTGATGTCGCGAGTTGAGGTTGAAGGTGAACAAAACCAGCAATCTTATGCTGCTGACTAATCTGAGCAATGACATCGCTAATCGCATCGTCATTTACCGCAGCTAAAGTGAAGCTGGCAATATCACTACTTAGTGGTGATTGCGCAGATGTGACTGATTCAGGGCTACGAATAACGGCGACGGTTAGGCCTGTTGCAACTAATTTTTCAGCTAAAACACCTGCGTTATGACCGTCATCATTGATAACGATACATGCGTCTTTTGAAAAACAGTCAACTAACTTATCCGCCGCTGGTAGCTTTTTTAGCGCGACTTCCTGGTGTGGAGGTAAGTCGGTTGCTAATTCTGCTGTGGCAGTTGGTGCAGCTGCCGTTGATGGCGCAGTGTTCACAACACTGCTTGTCGTTAGTTTGCTGTTCATGTAGCTAACGATTTCGCCTAGGGTGCGACACTCTGCTAAATCTTCAGGATTTAATTCAGGTAAGCCCGGTAGCTCGTCTTGAACAGTACCTAGAATCTCAACACGTTTGATTGAGTCGATACCAAGATCGGCTTCCATATCCATGCTTAGCTCAAGCATTTCAGTTGGGTATCCAGTCTTTTCAGCAACTACAGTCATCATAGTGCTTTGAACTTGCTCTGCAGATAAACCACTAACTGTTGGAGCTGCTACTTGAGAAGCGCCTGCTGAGGCCTGTGTATTAGCGCCTGCGGCTGCACTTGTAGGAAGAAGCTTACTGTTCATGTAGCTGACGATTTCACCAAGCGTACGACACTCTGCTAAATCTTCAGGATTTAACTCTGGCAAGCCTGGCAGCTCATCTTGAACTGTACCTAGAATTTCAACACGTTTGATTGAGTCGATGCCTAAATCCGCTTCCATATCCATGCTTAGCTCAAGCATTTCAGTTGGGTAACCCGTCTTTTCAGCAACCACAGTCATCATAGTGCTTTGAACTTGCTCTGCAGATAAACCTGACGGGGCGCTCAAGGCTGTTTCAGCAGATAAACCATTGGCAACAGGAGCAGCTGACGTCACTGGTGCAGTCGCAGTTGTTGCACTGATTGCTGGAAGCTTACTGTTCATATAGCTGACGATTTCACCAAGTGTTCGACATTCAGCTAAATCTTCAGGGCTTAATTCTGGTAGCGTTGGCAGTTCATCTTGAACAGTACCTAAAATCTCAACACGTTTGATAGAGTCGATGCCTAAATCAGCTTCCATATCCATGCTTAGTTCAAGCATTTCAGTTGGGTAACCCGTCTTTTCCGCAACCACAGTCATCATGGTACTTTGTACTTGCTCAGCACTTAAACCAGATGCTTGTGCAGCTGGAGCGGTTACTTGTGTTTGAGTCCCTGCGGCAGCAGTCGCAATGACTGCTGGAAGCTTAGAATTCATGTAGCTAACGATTTCGCCAAGGGTACGACACTCAGCTAAATCTTCAGGACTTAACTCTGGCAGTGTTGGCAGTTCATCTTGAACGGTACCTAGAATTTCAACACGTTTGATTGAATCGATGCCTAAATCGGCTTCCATATCCATGCTTAATTCAAGCATTTCAGTTGGGTAACCGGTCTTTTCAGCAACCACAGTCATCATGGTGCTTTGTACTTGCTCAGCACTTAAACCAGATGCTTGTGAAGCCGGAGCGGTTACTTGTGTTTGAGTCCCTACGGCTGTTGTCGCACTGACTGCTGGAAGCTTAGAATTCATGTAGCTAACGATTTCGCCAAGAGTACGACACTCGGCTAAATCTTCAGGGCTTAGCTCTGGCAGTGTTGGAAGTTCATCTTGGACGGTACCTAAGATCTCAACACGCTTGATAGAGTCAATACCAAGATCAGCTTCCATATCCATGCTTAATTCAAGCATTTCTGTTGGATAGCCGGTTTTTTCTGCTACGACTTCAAGCATTGTATTAAGCACGGTTTCTGCGCTAAGGCCAGACGCAGGCGCCGCAGACTGAACTTGCGATGCTACTGGAGCAGAACTAGCAGTTGGTAGCTGAGAGCCTTCAGCGGCACTTGTAGGAAGCTTGCTGTTCATATAGTCGACGATTTCACCAAGTGTACGACACTCAGCTAAATCTTCAGGGCTTAATTCTGGTAGCGTTGGTAGCTCGTCTTGAACGGTACCTAGAATTTCAACACGTTTGATTGAGTCGATGCCTAAATCAGCTTCCATATCCATGCTTAGCTCAAGCATTTCAGTTGGGTAACCGGTTTTTTCAGCTACGACTTCTAGCATTGTATTAAGCACGGTTTCTGCGCTAAGACCTGATGCTGGTGCTGCAACAGCAATCAGAGCTGCTATTTGAGTCCCTTCAGCGGGTAGCTTACTGTTCATATAGTCGACGATTTCACCAAGGGTACGACATTCAGCTAAATCTTCAGGGCTTAACTCAGGTAGCGTAGGTAGTTCATCTTGAACTGTTCCTAGAATTTCAACACGTTTGATTGAATCAATACCAAGATCAGCTTCCATATCCATGCTTAACTCAAGCATTTCAGTAGGGTAACCGGTCTTTTCAGCAACCACTTCTAGCATAGTATTCAGCACTGTTTCCGCGCTTAAGCCAGCTGGAGCAGGTGCTTTTACTGGTTCAATTCGTGGTGCTGGAGCAGCCATTGCGACCGGCTTGGATGCTGGAGCTACAGGAGCCGCTACTTTCACAGCTTCAACGACGGGTGCTGGCGCAGCAACCACCGGGTTTGCAGTTGTATGCGCATTAACTTTCGGAGCACTAATGTTAGGTGCATTAACATTAGGTGCACTAGCATTAGGTGCATTAACAACAGGAGTTGCAGTCACTGGCATTTGACCGGTCAGCATGCTTAACGCGTTTTGACTTGATTGTGCTTGCTGCTCAAGGAACAAAGTATGACTTTGTAGCGTTTGAGCTTGATGCTGGTGGAATAGCTCCATTGAGCGTTGTAGGCTTTCAGGAATAGCATGCCCTGCAGCGGCCATTTTACTTTGCTCGGCCATCAAGTGAGTAAAGGTGTCACCATACTGTTGTGGAATGGCTAAGAATTGCTGATGTAAATCAGCTGCTTGCTGTTGTGCATTGAAGAATGCTTCTAAGTTGCCTGAAGCTTGAGCACTTTGAGCTTGAGTACTTTGTACTGGTGCTTGAGGTGCAATTGCTTGGGGAGCTTGAGCAGCAGCTTTAGACACAGTTGTTGAGCCAGATGCTGCAACTTCAACATACTCAGTTTTAATCACTTCTTTTTCCACGATTTTCTCTACTACTTTTTCAACAGGCTTTTCGACAATTTTCTCTACAACTGTCTCAACGACTTGCGAGGTAACTTGACCGGTTGCTAATGATTTTTCCATCTTAGCGCGGGTTGGCGCACTGATATGGTTGGTTGCAGTCAGCTTGACGTTCATACCTTTTGGTACAGCAGGGGCTGCGATTTGGGCTTGATAAGGGTCAACCTCAGTAAGCGGAGCGCCTATTACGCTGAGTTGCATAGCTGCAACACGTAATTGCACATCACTATTGCCTTTTGGATTAGGGTTAATGCTAATCACGGACACAGCTTCAGCTTTATTACCTAGCGTTGCTTCAACCAGCTTTTGTAAAATATTTTTAGGTCCGAACTCAACAAATACACGAGCACCAGCATCATACATATTGTTTAGTTGATCAGTGAAACGCACTGATTGCAACATATGCTGCTTGAACGCCGCTTTAATTGATTTAGCATCAGAAGGGTGCTTTTCGCCTGTCGCATTAGAAAATAAATCAACTTTGCTAGCGGTAAACTTTGCTTTATCGATGGCTTTCGCGAATGGCTTTTGCGCATGTCCAACAAGTGGGGTGTGAAAAGCACCAGATACTGGAAGGGCAATAGCTTTAAAGCCTAATGCACTAATCGCTTTGGCAGCATCAGCACACGATTCAGTTGGGCCAGCAATAACCAGTTGAGTGGCACTGTTATAGTTAGCGACTTTTACACCATCAAATCCACTTATGCAGGTTTCTAACTTAGCGATGTTATCGCTATTTGCTACATCAGCCTCATTGGCAGGTAAGATAATGGCGTACATGGTGCCTTTATCTAGTTCATTACCATCTTTATCAATTGCTGATGAAGCCATTGCTGCACCACGAGCAAATGATAACTGGTAGTAATCATCATTAGAGATAACGCCAGCAGCACATAATGCCGATAGTTCACCAAAGCTGTGGCCTGCAAACATATCTGCACTGAAACCAGACTGAGTAAACAGTTGGTATTGGCTCATGCTCATTACACCAATGGCGCTTTGCGCGTTATCAGTGCTGGTAAGCAATGCCGCTTGAGCATCTTTATCTGCTTTTTCAAAGGCTGGAATTGGGAACATCACTTGAGACAGCGGCGTTTTATCAAAGCTTGCGAACACTTTATCGGCTTTTATTAATTGCTGACGCATTTCTGGGAAATGACAAGCGACTTCAATACCCATATTGACGTACTGAGAGCCTTGACCTGCAAATAATGCCGCAACTTTTGGTGAGTTAGCCGCTTTTTTACCTTTAGTTGTCACAGTGATAAGAGCAGATGAGCGGTAGCTTGTGCCTGAAGGTAGTTGCCATGTATCAGTGTCGTTACTTAGCTGCTTTAACGCTAAACCCAGCTGAGTGGTTAATTCGTTGAGGCTTGATACAACAAGACCTAAACGGGCTGCTGAAGCATCTAAAGTGCGAACGGCATAAACTTTAGCTATACGAGCTAATTCAGCTTGCTCGATGCTACTGTTATCTGTGCCTTTAAGCGCGCTGATGTCTGCAGTTAGCTTATTCACTTCTGCAATCAAGGCTGCTTTGTTATCTGCACTAATTAATAAGCTTTGAGCCACTTGGCGTTGACGGTATTTGTCATCACGGCTGTGTTCTGGGCTGTATTCTTCTAATACTAAGTGGAAGTTAGTTCCACCAAAACCGAACGAGCTAATACCTGCACGACGGGGTGTGCCGTCTGGGCGAGGCATCCAAGGGCGTGTTTCGGTATTAACGAAAAACGGCGAATCCTCAACATTAAGTTTAGGATTTGGCTTAGAGACGTTAATGGTTGGCGGTAGGACTTTGTGGTGCAGAGCAAGGGCGGCTTTAATCACGCCAGCAGTACCAGCGGTAGATTTAGTGTGACCCACTTGTGATTTCACTGAGCCTAGCGCAATGTGTTGCTTGGTTGAGTCATTCTCACCAAATACAGATTTAAGGCCGTTAAACTCGGCAACATCACCAGCAGCAGTACCAGTACCGTGAGCTTCGATTAGCCCTACGGTTTCTGGGGCAAAACCTGCATCATCATAAGCACGTTTTAACGCTTTAGCTTGGCCTTCAGGGCGCGGAGCATAAATACTTTTGAACTTACCATCTGATGAAGCACCAACGCCTTTAATGACAGAGTAAATACGGTCGCCATCGCGTTCAGCATCTTCAAGACGTTTAAGGACTACCATGCCGATACCTTCACCAATCATCATGCCTTTTGAGTCGATATCAAATGGTTGAATTGTTTCATTGGTGGTGAAAGCAGGGGTTTTTGAGAAACTCATGTACATTGATGGTGAGTTATCGGTACACACACCACCTGTGATCATCATTTCGCTGCGGCCTTCAACTAGCTCAGTTAATGCCATACGCATTGCTGCAAGCGAACCTGCACATGCAGCATCAACCACACAGTTCATGCCACCCAAATCGAAGCGGTTAGCAATACGGCCTGCGATAACATTACCTAGAGAGCCTGGGAATGAGTTTTCTTCCCAGTGGATGTATTGATCTTGGAACTTTTTGATCAGCATATCGCTGTCAGCATCACTTAGGCCGCTGCTTTTGAATACCTTTTTAAGCACTGGGTATTGCAGGCGCGCCGTTAAGCTTGCATTGATCTTTTGACCGCCACCCACACCCAGCGTAATACCTATTTTGTCAGTATCGTACTCAGAGGTAACGCCCGCATCTGCAAGCACTTCTTTGGCAATCACTAATGATAGCAATTGTGAAGTATCAGTCAGTTCTAAGATATTTGGTGGCAGGCCGAATTCCATTGGGTTGAAATCAACTTCTGGGATAAATCCACCACGTTTACAATAGCTTTTATCTGGGGTGCTTTTATCGGCATCAAAGTAATCTTCAGCGCGCCAATGGGTATCTGGCACTTCTGTTATGGCATCAATCTTTTCGCTGATTAAGTCCCAAAACTTATTCAGGTAACGAGAGTTAGCAAAGATACTTGCCATGCCGACGATGGCAATTGGCATGTCTTTAAGACGTTTGTTCAGTCTTGTATCTTGCGACTCGTTGTTATCTTGAGATGAGGTCTCAGGATTTGTAGGGGCTTGGCTCATTTTGAGTCTCCAGTGTTCAGCTGATCCTTAGCTGATTTATTTTTTTGGTTCGCCGCTTCCATGGAGTGCAACACAGTTGCACCAGGAAAGCGGGCTAAAAAAGTATGGTAATTTTTGACGAGCAATTTACGTAAATGGAACGGTCCGTGCTTTAACACATAAGCGATATAGCGATTGGTTGCTTGTGTGTGGTTGTCTTGATAGATGTCGAGATACACCCAGTCGGTTGCAAAATCGACACCGAGTAAAATTGAGTAACTGTCTGCTTGAGTGAGTTGAGGTGGAATCGTTAGCGATACCACTTGCACCACATTGTCTGGTGTGGCTTCAGGCAATGACAGAGTTTTAGCAAGCGTTTCAGGGTTAAGTGTATAAGTCGCTACATCTGTACCCTGAACAATCGGTAATTGATTGAAATAGCGCTCTGGCACATACGGGCTTTCGAATTCATCGAGTTTCGATACGCCATAGCGTTTTAAGCAGCGGGCAAGTCCTGAACGAGAAACGTCTTTATTGATGAACTGTTGGGTGACTTTTAGCAACCTGTCTAATGGCATTTTCAGCTGATAACGCAAGCCAACAACCACATACTCTTCCATAGGCGAAAGAGTCGTTTTTAAATGATGTGGTGTATTAGGTGTATCACTGATGGAATCTCGCTTGCGCCATTTTCTCACTGTGGCTTCTGATATGTTCAGAATTTTAGCCAACTGGCTGACACTAAAGTCGGAAGTTTGAATAAATTGACGCATTTCGGGAGTCGTTGTCGCATTGCGATGGCGCACAGGTGTGCTCGCAACATCACAATCGGAAGAGGTTTTTTTTACCACTGCTTTAGCGGCGGGTTTAGTTTGTCGGTTTGCAGTCATTTAAGGACGGCCATAGCAGAATGAACACTCCGTACAATCTATTGGGACTCTCTAAAAAATACTGAAGATTAACGTTTGTTCATCTTCATTATTAGCGTTTTATCACAATCGAGCATGCAGAGTACCTGAGGTTTCAGACCGATACAATCACCCGAAACTAATTAATTACTGATACGACCAGAAAGAGCTAACACTTGTAAGCTGAATGGGTGATTTTGTTATAAAAAACGTTACGGCTGTAAAGGGTGATCTGTATCAATAATTCAACAATGTTACCGATCTATACTGAGTTTATGGGTGTTTTATCGCCAAATGTAAACATATACCCATGCTACCTCAAGATGCAAAGTCAGCAAGGCAAATAGTGCCAAGATGCTAGGCATAAAATTGAAGTATAGTTATTCTACATAGATATTTTATAACAACGCAGATTGGTGCTATTTGCCTTGCCCTACGGGGCGCAAGCTCGAAAACCACTGCTACGTTGTAAGCTTTGAAAAGTGAATAACAATTACCTCAGTTTACGCCTTGCATTGTTATCCGAGCTTGTGCCTGACAAAGCATCTTGAGGTAACATGGGTATAGTAAGACAAAGATATGGATAGTTTAATAATGTGAACAAAGGAGGCCATCATGGCTGAGTTTACCACTGAGCAAATCCGCAATCTGGCAGTGCTCGGACACACAGGCGCAGGAAAATCCTCGTTACTCGAGGCGTTACTCTTTCGCGCAGATGCAATCACTTTAAAAGGCAGGGTCGATAAGGGTACAAATCATGCTGATTTCACTGCCCAAGAAAAATCTCACCGACACAGTTTAGAACCTTCATTTTTAAATCTTGATTATCAATCTCACCACATCAATTTTATCGATACTCCCGGATTACCCGACTTCTTTGGACGTGCACTATTACCCTTACCAGGTGTTGAATCGGTTTTGTTGGTAGTGAATGCAAGCGTTGGCATTGAGTCCGTCACTAAGCGAGCATTTGAAGCTGCTCGAAGCCAAGGTAAAGCGGTAGTCATCGCGATAAATCACATGGATGGTAATGAACAGAAAGTATCAGATGTGATGATGGATATTCAGCATCAATTTGGTCACCGTTGTTTACCGGTTAACTTACCCAATGCCACTGCAGATAGTCTGGTCGATGATGTGGTAGATTGCTATTTACATTGTGACGATACTGCTAAGACCTTATTCAGCCATCCTACTCAAGCAAAAGATGAACTCGTTGATACTGTACTTGAAGAAGATGAAGCCTTAATGGAGCTTTATTTAGAGCAAGGTGAATCACTTACGCCAGAGCAATTGCATGCGCCATTAGAAACAGCCTTAAGAATGGGACACTTAGTACCAGTTTGCTTTACCAGTGCTGAGCAAGATATTGGGATCAGTTCCTTGTTAGAAATACTGGTTAAGTTAATGCCGAACCCACTTGAAGCGAACCCGCCGCAATTTATTAAAGGCTACGGCGATGAAGCTAAACCGATAGATGTCACTCAAAAAGCCTCAGACCATGTTTTAGCTCATGTATTTAGGGTGGCGATAGATCCGTTCTTTGGTCGTATGGGCGTGTTTCGTTTGTATCAAGGTACGATTTCTGTGGGAATGAAATTGTTTATTGGTAGCGGTCGCAAGCCGTTTAAAGTGTCTCATTTAATGAAACTTCAAGGCGACAAACAAATCAATGTCAATCAAGCATTGCCTGGTGATATTTGCGCCATTGCTAAGCTTGAAGATTTATCTGTTGGCGCTGTGCTTCATGATAGCCATGATGAAGATGAGTTTCATTTACCAGAGCTTAAATTCCCGCAACCTATTTTTGGTTTGGCAGTCTCTGCTAAACGCCGTGGTGATGAGCAAAAAATATCGGAAGTATTACATAAGCTGGTGGCTGAAGATCCAAGTTTACAAATCAGTCGCAACGAAGCTGAAGGTCAAACAGTGCTGCAAGGACAAGGTGACTTACATCTTCAAATAGCCTTAGAGAAAGCGCAAAATTTATTTAATGTCGACATGGATACCGATACCCCAGCAGTGGCTTACCGTGAAACCATTATGGCTGAAGCGGAGTATCGATATCGTCATAAAAAGCAATCTGGTGGTTCTGGCCAATTTGGCGAAGTTGAATTGAAAGTTGAACCGTTAGCCCGTGGGCAAGGTTTTGAGTTTGTTTCCAAAGTGGTGGGCGGATCTGTTCCAACCCAGTACATTCCAGCCGTTGAAAAGGGCGTTCGCGAAGCCATGTTAGCGGGTGAAATGGGTGGGTACCCATTACAGGATGTGAAAGTCACCTTGCTTGATGGCAAGCATCACAGTGTTGATTCAAAAGAGATTGCTTTTGTTATGGCGGGTAAAAAAGCCTTTATGGAAGCGGTAAAACTCGCTCAGCCGGTTATTTTAGAACCCATTGTTGATATGCAAATTCATGTGGCTCAAAACCATGTCGGTGAAATCACAGGTGACATTAGTTCTGCACGGGGTATTGTGTGCGGCACTCAAGCTAACAGCAATGGATTAGTAGAAGTGAGTGTTGAAGCACCGCTGGCGAATGTGAGTAATTATTCCACTCGCCTTAAATCGATGACAGGTGGTGAAGGGCAATTCTCGATGCACTTTAGTCACTACGATGTGCTTCCTCAAAAGGCAGTAAAAGCTCTGGCAGAGTAACGAGTGCCTTTTATATATAAGGTAAAACGAGTGAGGGTTGGGCATTGCTCAGCCCTTTTTATTATCGAGTAAATTAGGGAGGATTTAGGGGCTGCTTTAGCTCAGTCATCCCATGTTTTGACGGTTAAACATCAGCATATTACCTCCACAACCAGATAGATAAGTTACCTTGCTTGTTGAAATAGCTTCCTAAAACAAGCGACAATGGAACATTACCTATTTAGCCCGAGCCTAGATTGAATCCGTCAACCGCCATCCAATTATTTTTCTGTCCCCTTAATACTGATTTATTAGATGAATCGAGTGCATCTATCGTGCGTTCATGGCTGCCTGAAGATGAGGTCAAAAAGGTTGATCGCTTTATTCAGCAATCCTCTAGAGAGCAAGGCTTAATGGTGCGAGGTTATTTACGCAGTGTGTTATCGCATTTTGCTAGTGTTGAACCAGATGAGTGGCAATTTGAATATGGTGAAAAGGGTAAACCGAAATTAACGGCTGCGCAGTTTGCGCAAACGGGTTTGCACTTTAATCTTAGCCACAGTGGCGACTGGTTGTTAATTGGGGTGGTAAACACAAATGGCGCAGCTCAACAGCAAACAGAAATAGAACTTGGAGTAGACATTGAGCGCCGCCGTGAAACAACGAACATTCATTCCATTCTAAATCACTACTTTTCAAAACCTGAAGAGGCTGCGTTATTGGCATTGCCGGAAAAACAGCAACGAGAGCGCTTCTTTGATTTATGGTCTTTAAAAGAGTCTTACATTAAAGCCAAGGGCTTAGGTTTGGCATTGTCACTTAAATCGTTTGCATTTGAGCTTAATAATCTACAATTTCATTCAGTGCCAGTTACATATCAATGCTTGCTAAACACTCAAACTTTACCAAAGGAGTTGTGTTTGTCAGACAAGATCCCTTTAGGGTTGCGGTGTGAAGACGAGCAGTGTGAAGCCGAGCAGACTGAATATGTGACTACTTCCAATTGGCAGTGTTATTTAGGCCGCATTGATCAAGTTTACCGTTTCGCCATAAGCTTAGATTGTGGAGTTGAGAATCAAGTGGATGTTATTGCGAAAGAAGTGAGTTGGATTGATTTAATTAATACGAGTATTAGTACTAACATTAATAACTAGTTGTATTTCGTTATCTGTTGATGGTGTTTGCGACAGAAAAAAATAAGGCCGCTAAGCGACCTTCTTTTTTGACTATTCATCAGCACTTAAACATTTCAGGCTGAGTTACTTTAATGGCACAATTTCAAAGTCAGGTTCAAATTTAACTAAACTTGAAACAATATTGGCAAAGGCTTTAGGATCACCTTCCATTGTTGCATCACCAGACTCTAATAGCGCTTTCATTGTCGTTTGACCAAGTAATACTTTGACCACATCGCTTTTGTTAACCGTTAGCGTAGCATCAGCTTTTTTAAGGGTATCGACACTGATGTTACTTAAGTTGCCGTTACTCATTTCAACAAATAACTTATCAGTTTGCTTGGTTTCTTTATCGCCTGAGTGGGTAACTACGTTAAGTGTAATATCCCCAAGGCTTGCTGCCTTGATACTATCAACTTGCACAGCTAAGTAATCAAACAGTGTTGGCATATCCATTTCGCTAATGACATCGGCTGAGGCTGTTTTAGGGCTACCAGTTTGAATGCCTACTCGTAGCTCTTGTGCGCCAGTTAAGTAGATATTACGCCAGCCAGCGCCTTCCGCTTGATAACCGAGTTGCTCATAGGTATCAGCCAGTAAGTCACGAGCGACTTGGTGTTGTGGATCTGCCATAACGACTTTATTGAGCGCGGTAGCGACAAAGCGATATTCGCCCTGGCTGAAATCTTGTTTCGATTTTTGCACGACATTGTCAGCGCCGCCCATATATTCAACAAACTTTTCGGCTTCAGCTTTGGTCGGCAATGGGTTTAAATTGGCTGGGTTCATATCGAAATAACCCAAGTACATGTTATATACCGCTTTGGCATTATGGCTATAAGTACCGTGATAGCCGTTGGTGTACCATTCGTCTTGTACTTTCTGTGGAATCGTTTCCATAATGGCATCGCCAATGTCTTGGATGACGACACCTTGGTTGGCCAAGCGCATAGATTGGTTATGGACTAAACCATAGTTATCGCGCTGCATACGAAGATAATGATTCACTTCATCATTGCCCCACACTGGCGCAGAGTGCGACGCAAATAATACATTTACTTCATCGCCAAAGGCATTAATCATCTCATTAACATCTTTCGACCATTTCAATGAGTCGCGTACTTTAGCGCCTCGAAGCGTATAGACATTGTGCATGCCATCATAGGTGAGTTCGCCTGACCAAAGTGCTTTCATTGATGGAATATATGTGATCATTTCACTGGCAGCTTCCGTGCCTGATGCATCCATGAATACCATCTCTAGTCCATCAATGGTTAAGGTTTCCCACTTGCCTTGCTGATTGAGTTCGTAGTGAGGTTTAACATAAGTGATTTCACCTTTTGACAAACCTTTCGCTAAAGCTGCATCAACAATACCGTGATCATGCTTGCCTAAGGTCGCACCATATTGATATGCGGCGCGGCGGCTCATGACGTTGCCCGCTAGCACGTTCTCATCAACAATTTCAGCGGTGATATTATTGGAACCATAAACTTTGACATCAGGATAAAGTTCTTGCACACCACGAGCGCCACCAAAGTGGTCAGCATGGCTGTGAGAGTAAATCATCGCAACGATAGGCAAGTCTTTACCTTCGGGTAAGTGCTCAAATGCAAACTTAATTGATTGCTGAGCGGCTTCTTTAGTTAGCAAAACATCATAAGCAATCCAGCCAGTCTCGCCGCGAATTAAGGTGAGATTAGATAAATCAGTACCACGTACTTGGTAAATACCGTCTTGTACCTTGTATAAACCATTTGGCACCATATTAAGCTGGGCTTGACGATATAAAGAAGGGTTTACAGAGTCTGGCAGTTCTTCACTGATAAAAGTGAACTCTGCGCGTAGTATCTTTGCCGTTGCCTCATCAAATGCTGCAATCTTATTTTTACTAAAACGCTCAAAGGCCGCTTTATCGTCAAAATTGAGCGTCTTGGCTAATTCTTTGTTGAACTCTGTGGTCGCGGCAGTTGCTGGCTTACCATGATAGTCAACAGTAATGTGGTCATGTTCGTGTTGAGCTGCTGATACCTGTGCGGTAAAGGTGATGGTAATTGCTAAACCAAGTAGTGATTTTTTCATGTTAAGCCTCAGCTATTTAAATTGATTATGATTAGGTTAACAATTTAATAACTGAGGATAACTATGGCAAAAGAGGGTTAAGGTATTTATTTTGTGAATGTATTGATGATAAATTTATCGTAATTACTTAATTGAATGGAGGTAGAGCATGCTGCCAGGTGGTGTTAACGCACACAGAAAAACAGATGATGAACTTGCAAAGTTTGATCTCAATCTTGTACGGGTATTTTGCTGTGTTTGTGAATACCAATCCATTTCCTTAGCTGCAGAGCATTTAGGATTAACTCAATCTTCAGTGAGTAATGCTGTTAATCGTTTTAAAGTGGTAGTGGGCGCTGAGCTATTTGTCAGGCAAGGTCGTGGTATTGCGCTGACAGCGATGGCAAATCATTTATATCAATCCCTGAATCCATCTCTGATGGGAATTGAACAGTGCATTATGAGCGTTAAAGAGTTTAACCCGCTTGATTCAAAACGTGTGTTTCATGTTAGTGCTAATGAGTCTGTAATTGACCTTATCCAGTCCAGTATTGAACAACAACTGGCTGATAAAGGAGTTGAAATTATTTTTATCGAAGCCATTTATGAGCAAGATGATTTATACGAGGCCTTAAAGAAACAGCATATTGATTTAGCTATTGATATTGTTGCACCAGCAGAAGCCAGTTTTTCCAGCAAACAGCTTGCCACTGAAAGGCTGGTTTGTGTTGCTCGTGATAACCATCCGGTATTTAAACATGGTATTGATGAAGCATCTTACTTTAGTGCGAAGCACTTGTTTTATCGGTTACATCGACAGAATCAACGGGTTGCAGAATTGATTTCAATTGCACATTTGCCTGTTCGTGAAATGTATGGAGAGAAGTCATCATTGCTGACGATGTTATCGAGTGTAAGTAAATCCGATGCCATTTGTATCGCGCCATATACTTATGCAAAGAGTTACCAGCAGATTTTTAAACTCAACTTGATGGAGTTACCTTTTAGCAGCCAGCAAATCTCTATTTTTAGTATTTGGCCGACTAAGCATCATCATGATCCTGCTAACAAATGGCTGAGAGAAATCATTGAGTCGAGTATTCAAACGGTATATCAGCATGAAAGTACAATTTAACAAAAAGCCTGCTAATGCAGGCTTTTTTATTTTTAGAGAACCATTACTGTCTTGCTAAACGATGTGTTTCAGGTGGTTGCTCAAAATCACTTCTGAAAGGGTTAATGTCTAAACCGCCACGTCGAGTATAACGGGCATATACTGTTAGTTTAGTACAGTTACAGTAGCGTTTTAAGTCAGTAAATATACGTTCGACACACTGCTCATGGAATTCGTTATGTTGGCGGAAAGAAATCAAGTAGCGAAGTAGATTCTCATGATTAATCTTAGGACCCTGATAACGGATCATGACACTACCCCAATCTGGCTGTGAGGTGATAAGGCAGTTTGATTTCAATAAGTTAGATGTGAGCGTTTCGACAACGTTTTTATCTTCAGTACTGTCCTGTAGATAGTCAGGATTAAACTCGTAGTCATCCACCTCAATATCAAGATCGTCAATACAATTACCTGGTAATTCGACAATGCGTTGAGTATTAAAATGCTTAGGTTCAATGACTTTGACTGTCACTTGACCATTGGCACATTGGCTTAAGTCAGTAACTAACGTTTGTTGTACCTGCTCAACTGATTCAAAGCGTGTTTGATTAAAGCTGTTGAGATACAGTTTAAACGATTTAGATTCGATTAAATTATCACTTTCGATAGCGAGGTAAACTTCAATAATGGCAACCATTGGTTTGCCTTTGGCATTCAGCCAAGACAGTTCATAACCGGTCCAGATATCTGCGCCTTGAAAAGGAAGCGTATCAGTTAATTCAATGGCATCGCGATTCAGTTTACGAGGAACCCCTTGCAGCAGTGAAGCATCATATTCTGCTTGATATTGCGTCGTTTGACCTAAAGTCAGTCCTTTAAGTGCATCTGCATCACTATAGGGGTCGTGATTGTGTGTCATCTAGTCTGTTTCCGTGTCAAAATAGACTTATATTATAACCCAAAATTGGAGCATCTTAAGTGTCTTGTTCAACTTCATTGGATCATTTTTCTAGCCGTTATATTCAAGCTTATCAGGATGTATTAGGCGAGTTTCCCCGTTATTTCCCACTTGGGCAAGGATCCGCCTGTATTGAAGGTAAGTATGATCTTGAATCAGATGATGCGGTTTTTTGGAAAACAGTTAAACGTAAAAACAGCTCAGATTTCAGTAATGTAGAGCATGCATTAGAGCTTAAACTGCACCAAGACATTAATGCATTTTATGGCGAATATTTTTCTGCGCCTTTGTATTTCGATTCAACTTGGGGAGAAGGTGAGCTACTGCAAGTTTGGAATCAGCAAGACTTTGAATCTTTGCAACAAAATGTGATTGGTCATTTGATGATGAAGAAAAAGCTTAAACAAGCACCAACTTGGTTTGTTGGCGTGTTAGGTGATGGCGATCAAATGATAACCGTAGATAATGAAGACGGCAGCGTGTGGATTGAAATTCCTGGTGATAAGCCTAAAGATAAACTCGCTGACAGTTTAGCGGCATTTATTGATGGATTGACCCCTCGTGTGATGCCACCTGTTGAACCAATTGTTGAAGATAACTATGTCGCGCACCCAGGCATTTGGCAACGAATGAAAATGATGTGGGCTGATTTGATTAAAGGCAAAAAATCATAATTTAATCAGGTTATGAGCAATTAACGGGGTATTTATAACAGATAATAAAGCCAGACAAATGTCTGGCTTTATTTTTTTGGTTTCATAACAATTTACTGATGATCCCAAGAGATGTTAGATACTATGCGGCAAGGCTCACATCTGAAATGAAACATATCGAGTAAGGGTTCATCTAAACGCCATTCTTTAGAACCACAACGAGGGCAGGCGCGTTCTTTTTCACTGGCTAAGCTTTCGCCTCCTACTCGGTATAAGTAGTAATAAGTCGGTATCTTAGTGATGAATTCAACTCTACCGCGTATGTCCCAACCTCTTCTGAATAAGTCACTTTTATGGCTGGTAATCTCTTCTAAAGCGGCAAACTCGGCTTTTGTGGCTGCAGCCATTTGTAATTCATCACAAGCTTGCCATTCTGTTTGCCAGCGAATAACCCGTTTATGATCGCCATTAAAACTTGCTGGGATCTGATAAAGGGGAATAGGCAACAAGTTATCACCACTTCTTATTGGCGAGCACATATGAACGTAGCTTGTATAAAGCACTTGCCAGCTTGGGGTTTCTGAATTGCTAACTTCAGAGTTGATATCTTGGCCAATAAACTTTTCTCGAGGAGCAAGTAGTTTAGCTTCGGTGAGCTGATTTAACGCTTGTTTCGTCCAAGGGCTATTATGGCGACTTGATAGACTGGTTTTTTCTGGCATTAATAACCGAACTTTAAACTCACCTTCATTAAATGCGACGGCAAATTCTCTTCCCAATACTTGACCGTTGGCTCGCAAAGATTCGAGGTAATGGTTAATGGCTTTTTCGGCTGCGGTGATAGTCGTATCCGCAAAACATTCAAATCTTAGCTCTGTGACAAACATGGGGTTCCGTTTAACTTTTGGGTGGTTCATGAGATGAATTAGCGCAACTGACTTTATTGTCAGCTATTAACTTCTTACACCAAGTATTTAACTGATTGCTATTTAAAGCACTTACTTCAATTAAACAATGACTATTGGTTTTCTAATTGGTTCTCTAATTGATTCTCTAACTGATTAATACGTTGCTCAAGTAAATTAACCTTATCTTCAAATTCGTTTTTCATTTGTTGCATCTGAGCAAGCAACTTTTGTTCGATAAGCTGTGAATCTGATTGGATTGAAGGTTTGGTTGATTCAAGTGCATCACCTAAATCTGGCAAGGTCTGCCATTGATCTTTTGGGATAGCTTTAAACTGTTGTAACCCTTGGATGAGCAAAGGCATGGGGACTTTGCCACCGAGCTTACCTTTAACTAATGCCATAGTCGGCGTATGGCCATTCAATGCAATGGTTTTCGCTGCGGCGAGGACTTGTTCGATTGGACTCATAATTGGTTAAAATCCTCAATATGGATTAGTGAAAATACTTACTTATTAATAGTAATTAAATAATGTTTAATAAAATCAACAATATAAATATTGGCACGCTTTTAGCTTAATGATAATAGACAACATTATAACGTATCTCAAAAGCAGTTTGAGTAGAAATTACGTGAGAATCATTTAAATAATAAGGAAGTATCATGAAAGCAAAATTGGGTTTAGCGTTTTTAATGGCTGTAAGCAGTCTTTCATTGAGTGGTTGTGTGTTGAATGTGGGTGATCATGAAGGCAAACGCAGTCATTCATATTGGGAAAAACAACAGGAAACAAACAGAACAAATTTATCTAAACTCACTATAGGTATGGCGAGAGATCAAGTTACCGTATTAATGGGGACTGCTGATTTTAGTGAAGCTTATGTCACTCAAGCTGATGCCGAGAGCCCTAAGAAAGAAGTAAATGTACTCTTTTACCGTACTCAATGGAGTAAAGGCGACGGCAAGACTACTAAAGATGAGTGTACTCCAGTTGTCATTAGTGACAATAAGCTAGTCGGTTGGGGTGACACTGCGTATCAAAAAATTTAATGAAGCGATTTCGCGTCATCGCACTTAAATGGTTTAAATGACGGCGAAGCTTTAGTTATTGTCTTAACAAAACGTCCAGTTGGTCTACAAGTTCTGACCACTGGGCGTCATCTTTTAAACTCTCTTCTAAGAAGGCTCTTTGGGCATTATTCCAAAAGTCTGCCTCAATTAAATTCGTATTTGCATTGATGGTATGTTGCGATAGAAAAACGCTTATTCCCGCATCTGATGAATCCAATCCTAGTTGTTCAAATAAATGAGCAAGTGTTGCCGAAGTTGTATCCATTTTAATCCCCAATTTATCGTGTACTTGGCTATTGAGATATCTTTAAGCCTAGGTGACCGCATTAAAATTGCAATATGTTTTAAACTTGTTAAGTTGTAACTATTAACTTGGTTTAGTAAAGAGTGTAAACATGGAACACAACACGTTAGAAGAACACAGAGCTGTTTATTTAACTGCAGAAGATTTACGCGTGGCGGCATCAATTATTTATAACGCTTACCATGATGATCCTTTCTTTATTGAAGCTCTTGCAACTACAAACCAAGCGAGTTACGAACAGAAACTACGCGCCTCTATTCGCGAGGAGTTAACGGAACTTTGGCAACAAGAACAACCTTTAATTGGCTGGTTCGATGGTGAAAGACTTATTGGAGTAGCCTGTGTCATAACTCATCAAGTGCCATTAGGTGAGAGCCGTTATTGGCATTGGCGTTTGAAAATGGTGTTAGGTACCGGTTGGAATTCGACCCAAGCACTTATAAAAAAAGAGCACAGTATTTTAGAAAGCTTGCCGAGTAAGCAATATGGTATTTTGCAATTTATTGCTTTATCGCCAATTGAGCAGAGTAAAGGTAATGGCTCTAAGCTGGTTCAGGCAGTGTTAAGTTGGTGTGACGAGCAGCCTGAGCTTGATGGTATCGGTGTTTTTGTGAATAACCCTAAGCATGCAGAATTATTTGCTCGTGAAGGCTTTAATCATTTATCTGAGCTAACAATCGGTAGTGTCGATGGTGAAATTCTAGTTTATCCAAGTAAATAGAACTGTCATGTTGTGGACAATAATTTGCGTACAGTTCTGTTTAGCATCAATCGCAAACACAATAATTTATAAGTAGAGCCGATAAGATGAGTGAAAAAAAATATCAAGATTTTAAGTCGTTTTACCCTTTCTATTTATCACAGCATCAAGATGCCACTTGTAGAAGACTGCATTATGTTGGAAGTGGTTTAATCATAGCATTGATCGTTTTAACGCTTATTAACCAACAGTGGTGGCAACTGTGGCTTTTACCCGTGATTGGTTATGGCTTTGCATGGGTAGGGCATTTTGTGTTTGAGAAAAACCGACCTGCAACGTTTGAGTACCCCCTTTATAGTCTATTAGCTGATTGGGTGATGTTTGCACAAATGTTAAAAAAGCAGTTTAAGTTGGGAAAACCTTCAAGCTAACTGTTACTTCTGTTTGTGAGACTTATCTCACATTGGTGTAGGTATTCGTTTAGCTAATATACTTAATGTCTTACCTTTTTATCTATTTTTGCATATAAAACAAGTGCTTGAGTTTTTGTCTAAAAATCCGGGTTTGTGAAGTTTTTGTTTCTGCCAGTTTTTTATCTATCTCTATTCCATCCATTTATTACAATGAACTCATTAAGCAATCAATGAATTAACTTAGTGAGTTACAGGAAGTAGCCGCATTAACAGTTAATTAACTATCACGTGCCGGTAATATCGGTGGCGGTGGTTTTATGATGGTGCATATAGCTGAATCAAACAAAACTATTGCTATTGATTATCGAGAAACTGCGCCAGCAAAAGCCCATAAAGATATTTTTTTAGATGAAAAAGGTAATGCTAATCCTAAATTGAGCCGTGAGCATGGTCTCGCAGTAGGCGTGCCAGGAACAGTTATGGGCCTTGAGCTTGCTWK
>NZ_VKHR01000105.1 GCF_009663145.1 Shewanella sp. TC10 | reverse complement strand
TATCGCAAAGTCTGTTTTTCATTTTGTTGGCGTTAATAAAGCCGGAAAGCTTGTCAAAAAGAAGATAATTAAGCGAAWWKAGGTTGCGAACTTAGGTTCAAGCATTCCTAGCTTACGTGCTTCAGTCACTGCCGCCATAATGTCCATCTCTGCAATCTTATCAAGATAATCAACACTTTCGATGACATAATAAATTGGCTGCATGATATCGATGCGATACGGCGTTCTTAATACTTCAATTAAATCAAACGGCTTACGTTCAGGCTCGTCACTTAATGCATATAAGGTCTCGCCTGGCGAGCTTAAAATTCCGCCACCGTAAATATTCAACTCACCGTCATCACCTTTTACTAAACCAAACTCTACGGTAAACCAATAAAGTCGAGCCAAATAAACTCTTTCTTCTTTCGAAGCAGCAAGACCCAACTGCCCATAAATATGGGAAAAGTGTGCAAAAGAAGGATTGGTTAATAACGGACAATGACCAAAAATTTCGTGAAAAATATCAGGCTCTTGTAGGTAATCAAATTCTTCTTTAGTTCGAATAAATGTGGCTACAGGAAACTGCTTATTCGCCAATAACTCGAAGAACTTCCCAAATGAGATAAGCGCAGGCACACCTTCGGTTTTCCAACCTGTCGCTTCAACCAGCACTTTATCAATTTCATTTAATTGTGGTACCCGATTACTTGGCATAGCCAAGGCATCCAAGCCTTTCATGTAGGCTTCACAAGCTCTGCCTGGCATATTGATAGCTTGGCGTTGATACAGCTCATGCCATACATCATGCTCTTCATCTGTGTATTGAATATAACCCTGACTATCAGGAATTTTTGCTGTGTAATTTGTTGCTTTGCTCATAAGTGTCACTTTACGTAAACTTCTCTCCCTTCATAGTGTGCTAAGGTTTTAAATTTGTTAACAACCTCGAGGTTTATTCTTGTGTCATGTGTTAGTGATAAACGTAAACTTTTCACTACAAAGCGAATTATTTATGACTTATCGTATTTAAAATCAGAAACTTAAAACGTAGTTAATGTTTGACGATTATGTCCACGTGTCAAAATGAACCTAATAGAAATGAGTCTGCACGCGTAGATTTATAGACAAATTTAATAATAAACAACAAATGTTATAATCAGGCCCATAAGTTAAGTACAATAAGTCCAGTACAAATAAGTTCAGTACAATAAGTTAAGGAAAGACCATGGCAATTTTAGTAACAGGCGGTGCAGGATATATTGGTAGCCATACTGTTGTTGAACTTTTAAATGCCGAACAGCAAGTTATCGTGCTAGATAATCTCTCTAACGCTAACGTCAATGCCTTAAAACGCATCGAAAATATCACCAATAAAACATGCGTCTTTTATCAAGGAAGTGTGCTTAACAAAGCGCTATTACATAAAATTTTTACTGATCATCAAATTGAATCGGTGATTCATTTTGCAGGCTTGAAAGCCGTAGGTGAGTCAGTCAATAAGCCTTTGCAGTATTATGAAACCAATGTCACTGGTACCATTATATTATGCCAAGTCATGGCTGAACACGGTGTAAAGCAGCTGGTTTTTAGCTCTTCGGCAACCGTTTACGGCGTCCCTGACAGCTTACCTATTAGGGAAAACTTCACCACAGGCGCGACTAACCCATACGGGCAATCAAAGTTAATGGTTGAGCAATTATTAACTGATTTACACATCGCTGATAAGCAATGGAATATTGCGGTACTCAGGTATTTTAATCCTGTAGGGGCTCACGAAAGCGGATTAATTGGTGAAGATCCTAGCGACACTCCCAATAATTTAATGCCCTACATATGCCAAGTAGCTGTTGGAAAACTGCCTGAACTGCAGATTTTTGGCAATGACTATTTAACCCCTGATGGCACAGGCGTAAGAGACTACATCCATGTTGTCGACCTTGCCCAAGGCCACTTAAAAGCATTACAGAAATTATCAACGCGGCCAGGTATTGTGACTTATAACTTAGGTACAGGTCGTGGTTATAGCGTCATTGAAATCATCAAAGCTTTTGAACAGGCCAGTGGAAAACAAATTCCTTATCGTTTCAGTGCTCGTCGCGATGGCGATCTAGCTGCATACTTTGCCGATTCAAGCCTTGCTTATGAAGAGCTAAATTGGCAACCATTGCACTCGCTTGAGTCTATGGTTGAAAGTAGTTGGTTGTGGCAATCTAAAAACCCTAATGGCTATAATGACTGACAGGCTTTAATGACCAACAAGCTTTAATGAAAGGGCCTGTTGAAATAATCATCTAGCTTACATAATCATCCAGTCTAAATATCAGTGTCACCGGAAAACATATGAGCCAATCAATAAATCACAGTCGTAGAAATTTGTTTCGTCGTAAAAAGTTTGATGCTCAAAGACCCCCATGGGTAAAGACAGACATAGAATTCACCGACGAATGTACTCGTTGTAACGCCTGCGTAGATGCATGCGAAACTAAAGTGCTCGTTAAAGGGGATGGTGGCTTTCCTGAAATTAAATTTACCGAAGACGAGTGCACTTTTTGTCAGCAATGCGCCACTGTATGTAAAGAGCCTATTTTCGACCTCACACAAGTTGAACCATGGTCAATTAACGCCGTCGTTAACGATACTTGCTTAACGTACAAAGGTGTTTGGTGTCAAAGCTGCAAGGATGCCTGCGATCCTGGCGCTATCAGTTTTAAAATGGCCGTTGGTCAAATCCCTAAGCCGATAGTTGATATTGATGCATGCACAGGTTGCGGGGCTTGCGTTGCACCTTGCCCTACTGTGTCAATTAGTATTAATCAGTCAAAAAATGGCGAATAGTGGCAGTTTATTCTGCTTGAAGTCAGAAAAAGTTATTGGCGTCAAAATATAATGGTTTTTTTTGATTTTATTTGCCGTTATATTAATTGTTAAATTTTATAATAAAGCCATTTCGGTCGCTTATTTATAGTGGACTAATTTGCGAAAAAAGAGAGCCTACATGTTTAGTAAAAAAAGCCCTAACAGTAACTTAAGTTTCATCGCTAATGATTGTGAATTAACGGGTAATATTAAAGTGGCTGGAGATGTACTCATCGCTGGTAAAATCAATGGTGAAATACGTGCATCAGGCAATATAACAGTAGAACCTTCTGGCGTGGTAACGGGTGGCGTGGTTTGTGTTGAAGCCACAGTATCTGGCTTAATGACTGGCAATATCACTTGTGAAAAACTATCCATAACCAATACAGGCACATTCGATGGTGAAGTGTACAGTAAACGTATGGAAATCTTAGATAACGGCCAATTTATTGGTTACCGCAAAGCTTACGATGAGAGCCTAGAGCACAATAGCCTTCTTAATGAAAAAGTTGTTAGCCCAAGCGCTGAAGCATCTGTAGACAATCCTCAGCTTTCTGCTGTAAATGTATAGACTCCTGTAGCGTTAATCTTCTTTTAAAAGATGTTCTTGTTGCCACTCGCGTAATAACTCAACAAATTCTGCGGGTGGCCTATCAAGGCTATCAATCGAAACATACAGATGAAAGCCTAAATGACTCTCTAGTGTCTGGCATCGATGACCGAACATCGCAAGTACTCCTCGATACCTATCGCCATTGACGACAAGTGGCGTAAACTCCGCTCCTAAGTAGGTK
>NZ_VKHR01000123.1 GCF_009663145.1 Shewanella sp. TC10 | reverse complement strand
TATCAGAGAGGTTCACCGTAACTGTTTGACCATCTTCTATGTTTGTGACGCTGCCTTGAATAACCACTTGGCTCATTTCAGTGGCGTTGATAACACCTTCGTTATCAATAATTTCCACAGTGATATCGGCAGCTGTATCTTTAGCTACTGTGTTATHGCCAATGCTCGGATTACCTTCTACATCGACAGCTAATGCACGTAGCGTGAGTTCACCATCAAGTAATGATGACAAATCAAGGTTATCAAGTTGCCACTGACCATCAACAACACTGGTATTAAATATCAATCTAGTGCCATTTGAATCTGTCACCCAAATTAGTACATTTTGACCATCTTCAATATTAAGTGCTTCACCGCGCAAAGTTGTGCTGGGGACTTCAACTGCATTAAGTGTATTGTCATCATCTTCCGCTTCAATGGTCACAGATGCTTGAGTATCTTTGCTGACAATGGCAGTGACAGAAGTGGGGTTGCCAGCTATATCGACTGTATCCGCTGTAAAGCTAATACTGCCATCGACGAGTGATGAAACATCAGCATTGTTAATTTGCCAAACACCTGCGACGACAGTGGTATTGAAAGTGAGTTGGTTGTTGAGGCTATCGGTTAGGGTAATAGTAACGGTTTGACCGTCTTCAACATCATCAATTTGACCTGAGAAATCAAGGCGCAGCATTTCAAAGCGGTTAATGACAGAGTCTCTACCTGTGTCCACATCAATAGTGATATCAGCCAATATATCAACAGGCATTTGAGCGTTAGCATTAGCAGGGTTGCCTGCTATATCGCTGACCTCTGCTGTGACCACTAGTGAGCCATCATCAAAGTTTGATAAATCTTGTGCTGGGAGAATCCAAACACCACCAGTAACGATTGCGGTTACTGTCAGTGAATGGCCTTGGTTATCGGTGAGGTTCACCGTAACCGTTTGGCCATCTTCTACGTTTGTGACGGTGCCTTGAATAACCACTTGGGTCATTTCAGTGGCGTTGATAACACCGTCGTTATCAACAATCTCTACAGTGATATCGGCAGCTGTATCTTTAGCTACTGTGTTATTGCCAATGCTCGGGTTACCTTCTACATCGACAGCTAATGCACGTAGCGTGAGTTGACCATCAAGTAATGATGACAAATCAAGGTTATCAAGTTGCCACTGACTATCAACAACACTGGTATTAAATATCAATCTAGTGCCATTTGAATCTGTCACCCAAATTAGTACATTTTGACCATCTTCAATATTAAGTGCTTCACCGCGCAAAGTTGTGCTGGGGACTTCAACTGCATTAAGTGTATTGTCATCATCTTCCGCTTCAATGGTCACAGATGCTTGAGTATCTTTGCTGACAATGGCAGTGACAGAAGTGGGGTTGCCAGCGATATCGACAGTATTCGCTGTAAAGCTAATACTGCCATCGACGAGTGATGAAACATCAGCATTGTTAATTTGCCAAACACCTGCGACGACAGTGGTATTGAAAGTGAGTTGGTTGTTAAGGCTATCGGTTAGGGTAATAGTAATGGTTTGACCGTCTTCAACATCATCAACTTGACCTGAGAAATCAAGGCGCAGCATTTCAAAGCGGTTAATGACAGAGTCTCTACCCGTGTCCACATCAATAGTGATATCAGCCAATATATCAACAGGCATTTGAGTGTTAGCTGTAGCAGGGTTGCCTGCTATATCGCTGACCTCTGCTGTGACCACTAATGAGCCATCATCAAAGTTTGATAAATCTTGTGCTGGGAGAATCCAAACACCACCAGTAACGATAGCGGTTACAGTCAGTGAATAGCCTTGATTATCGGTGAGGTTCACCGTAACCGTTTGGCCATCTTCTACGTTTGTGACGCTACCTTGAATGACTACTTGGGTAATTTCAACAGCATTGATAACACCATCGTTATCAATAATCGTGATGTCAATTAATGCGGTTGTGTCTACAGGCATTTGTGTGGTGGCTGATGCAGGGTTGCCTGCGACATCGCTAACCTCTGCTGTGACTTCTAAAGAGCCATCATCAAAGCTTGATAAATCTTGTGCTGGGAGAATCCAAACACCACCAGTAACAATAGCGGTTAGAGTCAGTGAATGGCCTTGGTTATCAGAGAGGTTCACCGTAACTGTTTGACCATCTTCTATGTTTGTGACGCTGCCTTGAATAACCACTTGGCTCATTTCAGTGGCATTGATTACGCCGTCGTTATCAACAATCTCTACAGTGATATCGGCAGCTGTATCTTTAGCTACTGTGTTATTGCCAATGCTCGGATTACCTTCTACATCGACAGCTAATGCACGTAGCGTGAGTTCACCATCAAGTAATGATGACAAATCAAGGTTATCAAGTTGCCACTGACCATCAACAACACTGGTATTAAATATTAATCTAGTGCCACTTGAATCTGTCACCCAAATTAGTACATTTTGACCATCTTCAATATTAAGTGCTTCACCGCGCAACGTTGTGCTGGGAACTTCAACTGCATTAAGTGTATTGTCATCATCTTCCGCTTCAATGGTCACAGATGCTTGAGTATCTTTGCTGACAATGGCAGTGACAGAAGTGGGGTTGCCAGCTATATCGACTGTATCCGCTGTAAAGCTAATACTGCCATCGACGAGTG
Organism: Shewanella sp. TC10; assembly: GCF_009663145.1. Taxonomy (GTDB): domain Bacteria; phylum Pseudomonadota; class Gammaproteobacteria; order Enterobacterales; family Shewanellaceae; genus Shewanella. Next base: position 386 of record NZ_VKHR01000123.1, on the reverse strand, counting down.
ATGAAACATCAGCATTGTTAATTTGCCAAACACCTGCGACGACAGTGGTATTGAAAGTGAGTTGGTTGTTGAGGCTATCGGTTAGGGTAATAGTAACGGTTTGACCGTCTTCAACATCATCAATTTGACCTGAGAAATCAAGGCGCAGCATTTCAAAGCGGTTAATGACAGAGTCTCTACCTGTGTCCACATCAATAGTGATATCAGCCAATATATCAACAGGCATTTGAGCGTTAGCATTAGCAGGGTTGCCTGCTATATCGCTGACCTCTGCTGTGACCACTAGTGAGCCATCATCAAAGTTTGATAAATCTTGTGCTGGGAGAATCCAAACACCACCAGCAACGATTGCGGTTACTGTCAGTGAATGGCCTTGGTTATCGGTG
>NZ_VKHR01000093.1 GCF_009663145.1 Shewanella sp. TC10 | reverse complement strand
GCTCATGCTCTGATTGATTTGGTATWTCCAGAGCATGAGCCGCCGTGGTAATTGCTGGGATAATGCCGTAATGGAGCGTTTTTTTAGGAGCTATAAAACGGAATGGATGCCAAAGAACGGATATCAACATTTTAATGAAGCAAAACATGATGTGCTGAACTACATATTGAAACATTACAATACAAAACGCGGGCATAGTTACAATAATTATATGACCCCAACGGCAGCTGAAATGGCGGCATGATAATAACTCCCCTAAGCGTGTACAGATTTACTTGACCACATCAGCTGCCACCTTTAACCGATTCTGCCAAGAAGAACGCGGATAAACCCAAAGGATGCGTAAAATGAGCTTTTACGCATCGATAATTTTGTAACATTCGAGAAAGCCCATACATATCAATCTACTGCGATTTTTTTAAAGTTTTGTATAGACCTCGTAAACAAAGACGTATTCTTTCTCCGGCAGTATTTTGAACATTACTTACGTATTTACGAAAATATTCGATTTACAACAAGGGCTTAGCGGTGTTATCTTTGTAGTTTTAATTGAGTGGCCTGGAACATTATTGTTCTGCTATTGAATAAGCTGTTATATGCCTAAATTAAGCTCCAATTCTCATGAGGTTGTATGAAAACGAATGATAAAAAAGGACAATTTCCTTAGCTGATACAACAAATCATGAACATGAGTATTGCAATAAAGTCCTTTCAGATGGGCGAATAAACTGAGGTGAAAGAGCACATATAGTTGGGGTTAGTGGTCCAAGGGCAAAAGTACCTTTTAATGGTAATAAAAATGGCTATGATAATTTGATGTAGCTTTGTAGAGATCATCATAAGATAATTGATCACCCTACAAATCTTGAAAAATATACTGTTAATATTCTTCATGAAATGAAGAGCCGACATGAAAATAGAATCTAATAATCTAATAATCTAATAATCTAATAATCTAATAAACTAATAAACTAATAAACTAATAAACTAATAAACTAATAAACTAATAAACTAATAAACTAATAAACTAATAAATTGATTTGTTATATACATCTTTCTCCATGCTCAATTATCTTATCTATCGTTGATAGCGCTGTTCCTTTATTCAAGGCGATAAGTTTTTCATAAGAAATTAGTTTTATAGTTGAATAACTATGTTCAATGATTTTCAATGAAATAAGTTCATTGACAGCTTTACTGTAGTACTGTCGAGTAGTGCCAGATAAAGAAGCTGCATCTTCAATTGATATATCTAATGTATCAATATTAATTGGGCGCAAAGCCTTAAAATATAATGATAACATTAAAATAATATGCTCTCGCTTAGATAGTTGGGAACGAAGCATCATCATATCGAAAACTTTGTGTGTCACATTTACTTCGGTAAACTTAACAAAATTCATGAAAGTTAGCCATTTATCTTTATTACTTTGTAAAGTGGTCTCATCTATAAAGAATAAATCAAGATCATTTAATGCTTGGATGTTACCATTGGACTTAATGGTTTCAATTTCACGTATTAAAGAGCCTGGAGCCAGTATTGTTGTGGACAGTTTTTCTTTGCTAGATAATTTTTTGGAATATAGAACATTTCCTCGGCTAATAACAAAAACTCCAGGACCATAATTATCTTGACTAATGCTTTTACCTTTTTTCAAAAAAACTCTTTTAGATGAAGATAAAATAGCTGTTAACTCTTGATAAGAAAATTCAATATTAAACACTTTCTTATAAATCTCTTTTAGTGAAAAAAGAGTGCTTTTATTTTTAATCATTTTATATTCCTATCTTATTACACTTTAAAGATTTCAAAAAATAATATCAAAGTCAACGACCATAACCCGTAACATAATATTCCTCACAACTTTTATAAAGTGGGGTAAGTAACCTTTAACTTACACCCCATTTTATAAAAATCTTCAACACTCATCACAAATTTAAGATACTAAAAAATTACAATGTAACCTACATTACATTTTCTGCTGATTTACAAATGCAACATATAGTCTACTTGCTGAAAAATAACAGTGAGCAATGGACTATGAAAAAAAACTTTATTATCTCCTTCAGCTTTTTACTTGGCTGGCTTATTTGCGGCCCCGTATCTGCAAGTGAATCCCAGCTGATTGAGAAATTCCAACAGGGGGCTTATTCCAAACAAGGTGCTGATGGTTGTTTACGTTGTCACGGCCGTGATGAAGCGGTGACAGAGTTATTTCTTTCGCCTCACGGTAGTCTCGACACCGCCTCTTCACCGATGGCAAAACTGCAGTGTGAAACATGCCATGGCCCCCAAGGAAAGCATAGAGGTAAGAACGAGCCGATGATTAACTTTGGTGACAAAGCTAACGTGTCGTCGACACTGCAGGACTCGGTATGCCTTTCTTGCCATCAAAATACTCACCGCATGAACTGGGACGGCAGTGATCATGAGCGTGCAGATATTGCCTGTGCCGATTGTCATAACGTCCACTCTGCTAGCGATCCTATATTAGCGCCAACGTCACAAGCACAAGAATGTGCAACATGCCATCGCCGAGAGCAGGCCGACTTTAACAAGCGCTCAGCGCACCCGTTAGCAGATGTTCATATGGGCAGTGAAATGACCTGTACTTCTTGTCATAGCGCCCATGGCAGCCTGACGGAATCTTCACTAAAGGCCACCTCAATTAATGATGCTTGCTATCAATGTCATGCTGAAAAACGTGGGCCCTACCTTTGGGAGCATGCGCCGGTTGTTGAAGATTGCACCACCTGTCACTCGGCACACGGCAGTGTTAACGAAGCGATGCTTGACCGCCGAGCACCACAGCTCTGTCAGAGTTGTCATGCCAGTGATGGGCATGCCTCTCGTGCTTATAGCGAATCAGGCAATGCGTTTGTTAGCGGACAAAGTTGTTTGAACTGCCACAGCCAGATTCATGGCTCTAACCATCCATCAGGCAGCTTACTGCAGAAATAAGGAGTCGAAGATGTTGAAGTATACACTCACCGCAATGGCGGTTATGAGTTCCATTAGTGTGACACATGCAGCGAGCTTTGCCTTATCAGATGTGCAACTTGAGCATTTAAATAAAAGTAATTGGAGTTGTGATAGATGTGTTTCTGGTGAAGCCACTGGCACAGTTGGCCTCAGTGTGGGATATACCGACAGTCAGGATGAGGTTGTGACTAACCGTTGGGGGACTGGAGATGGTGCTGCAATTGGTGTCAATGCTGATAGCACTATCAAAGCGGGTGAACATACCCTTAAGTTACAAGCCAACCAATTGGGCATGGATAGCGGATTTGGTGGTGTGCAGTTGCGTAATGGTAACGTTAAGGTGGCTGCTGATTATGGTCGTTTACGCCATTATGATGCGCTAACCACGACGACCTTGTTATTTGATGGCAACAACCTTGTTGATGTTAGTGAGCAAAGGCCTGTTCACCTCAAGCAGGAACGCGAGCGTTTTGCTTTTGGCGGGGAATATTTAGATAGGTTTGCCCACCTTGGCTGGCGCAGTTACGCCCACTATGAAAATGAGAGCAAAACTGGTTATAAGCGCAGCTCCGCAAACTTAGTTAGCTCAGCGGCGAATATTGCCTCGCCCGTCGATCATACAGTGCAACAATTTAACGCTGGGTCAGAATTAGTGGGTGAGCAGTGGCTTGCTGGAGTTAATTACTATGGTTCGCTGTTTGAAAATAATGTGCACGGGTTAATGAATGGCGAACGTGTAGCTTATAAAGCGATGGACCCAGATAATGAATCACATCAATTGAGCGTTAACGGGCAATACTTATTTAAGCCTTATCAAACGCGACTAAGTGGCCGCTTTGTTCGTGGCTGGCAGTATCAAAACGAGACTCAATATGTTGACTTTGATGCAGCGCCAGTAGGCATTACTCACCTCAATGGCGAAGTAGAGACAACCCAAGCGGATTTACGCTTAACTAGCCGGATTAATCAGGTTAGTTTTTCGGCGCGCTATCGCTACAGCGATAGAGAAAACACTACCCCTGTTTATGGTTTTACCCAAGACATTGTCATCGATGACTTTAATGGTCGTACGCGATACAACACGTCATTAGATATTACCCGAAATCAATATGCGTTCGATGCACAGTGGCGAGCAATGGCGAGGTTGAACTTTGAATTGGGTTATAAAAATCACAGTACGGAGCGCATTAACAGTGACTATGCCCAGCCTAATGTAAATGGCTTTGTACGCGAAGAAACAGATGAACAATCACTTTACCTAACGGCAAGGTTAAATCACTTTGAGCAGTGGGATATCAGCGCCACGGTTGAGCAGAGTGAGCGTAGTGGTTCAAGTTATCAAGCCAATGAATCTACCTCAAGTGAGGACAACGCGTTACTGCGCAAGTATTACCTAGCAGACCGTGACCGCACAGAAGTGCGAATAGATGTGAGTTATATGCCGCTAGAAGCGCTGACGTTAGATGCCAGCATCAAGTACGCCGATGACGATTATACCGACTCAAGTATTGGACTACTTAGCGCCGAAGATATGAGTTATGACCTAACGGCAAGCTTACAACTAAGCAAAAAACTCAATCTATATCTTGCGGGTGGGCAGCAGCGCATTGAAGCAGAGCAAGCGGGCTCACAATCATTTAGCACACCTGATTGGCGTTACAGCAATAAGGATAATTTCGATTATCTGTCGACAGGCATGAAATACAGCGGGTTGATGGACGATCGATTGACGCTAGGTTTGGAGTATCAATACTTTGAGTCAGACAGTGTGACTAAAGTGGATGATGTCAACGACTACGGTGACTACGTGCAATGGAGTCACAATGCCAACTTATACGGTATTTATCAGCTCAATGCGAAAACCGATTTACGAGCTGATTATCGCTACGAGCGATATGTCGAAACCGACTACGCCAACAACCAGTCTTACGATAATTCAAGTTCATTATTTCAAAGTCTGGGCGATCTTGGACATAACAACGTCGCGCACCAGGTGATGCTGACGCTTACTTATAAGATGTAATAAAAAGAAGGAAAACAACATGGAAATGCAAAGACGCGACTTCCTGAAATTAAGTGCTGCAGCAGGGGCTGTCACCGTTGTGACAGGTTGTGGTAAAGATTTGCAAACGACAAATCCAGAGGTGCCAGAGGAAACTATTACCTATGGCCGTGCAATTTGTCAGCCAAACTGTGGAACTTATTGCCCGCTTCGCACAGAGATTAAAGACGGCCGCGCTACCGCTATTTTACTAGAAGACCCTGACGGGGTTGAAAATGAGCGACGTTATATTAACTGTTTACGTGGTCGTTCGAACATTCAAAAAAATTATCATAAAGATCGCATAACTTATCCGATGAAGCGTGTTGGCTCAAGAGGTAGTGGGCAATTTGAACGTATATCTTGGGAACAGGCAATCAGTGAAATCTGTGCCAAATTAGAACAGCAATACGCAATTAATGAACAAGGTCGCACTATTTATTGGAGTTATGCCAGTGCCGGTGTCAGTGCGGTCAACAGCTTCAACGCCCTCAAAAGTGTACTTTACGCCAAAGGCGGTATGCTAGGGGCATTTACCAAAGGTGGCTACAGTGCGCAATGCCGAAACTTTATTCTGCCGTATATGTTTGGCCCAAGCCTTAATTTAGGATCATCCAGTACTTCAGAGGCTAAACACTCCGATTTGATTGTGTCGTTCGGGTTCAATCCAGTTGAAACAAACGGCGCAGGTCATCAAGGCGGTCCGCAGTACAACGAGATAAAGAAAGACGTACCCATTATCTCTTTTGACCCTCGCTATAATGATAGCTTCATTGGTGCTAATGGTGAGCATCACTTTATCCGACCAGGTACTGACGCCGCATTTATTGAGGCAATGATCTATCATCTATTGGTTGAAGATGATGGTAGATATGTTGCTTCAGATTTTTTACGTGATAAATGTTATGGCTTCTATGCCGAGCCAGAAATGGCGGATCCACATAACCCTGGTCAAGTTTTACCTGCTGTCGCTTATGAGGATTGTTATGAAGCTCATATTCGTGGTGATGGCACTGATGGGTCTGGTGCAAAAACGCCTGAATGGGCAGCACCTATTTGTGGTATCCCAGAAGAAACCATCCGAGATTTAGCACAGCGGATCGCTCAAGCTCAAGCCCCGTATATAACGTGTGGATTAGGTTTACAGCGTCAAGTTAATGGAGAGGACAACTTAAGAGCTGTATCAACATTATGTGCGGTGATTGGTGCTATTGGTAATCGAGGGAATACTGCAGGAGGCTGGATTGGCACCGCTCGTTTGAACTTCACTGATCTTCATTATTACTGGCAACCAAATCAGGCCGTGCCTAATGCTGGGGTTAACTACTTTAGCTGGGTAAAAGCGATTACGAATCCAGAAGAAGTCACAGTTCTTAATGGTGAGTTGTCGTTACCTGCAGATGAATTAGATGAAAATGGCGATGGCAAACTCGAGCATGGTATTCGAGCTGTATTTTGCCAGGGTGGCAACCCGGTTAATCAGCATGCTGATTCCAACAACGCTAGACAGGCATTAGCGAATGAGGAGCAGGTTGATTTAGTTGTTGTTATTGAACATCACATGACCGCAACAGCAGAGATGGCCGACTACCTATTACCAGAAACTAGTTGGTTAGAAACACGCGATATGTCACCAGGGCACTATGGCTGGGGCGCTGACTCTTATGGTCATTGGGCAACCAAAAATGAGCTTGAGCCGATGGGTGAGTCTAAGCAAGCTTATGATATTGCACTTGCAATTGCTAAAGGCTTGGGCGTGGAGAGTGAATTTACCGGCGGTATGAGCCTAGACGACCTATTTGAATATGTTTATCAAAACAACCATAAAAGGGGCTCTGCTGATTTCCCTGCGACTTATAAAGAGTACGTAGATGCAGGCATTATTTACGCGGATTTTGCAAATAATGACTTATCTGTTGAAGCGGCCTATATGCATAACCCGCTATACAAGTATGTCAATGAGGGAGATGTTTTAAATACTTCATCAGGCAAGATTGACATCTATTCGCATGGTTTACGCGAGTTGTCAGAGAAACGTAACCGTCCAGAAAACTGGTATGAAAAACACGATAATTACATCAATGCCATTCCTAAGTACATGGTAGCTCCAGAGACGTTTGAGGATGATTCTGTAGAGTTTGCTGACTTCCCATTACAAGCCGTTGGTTTTCATGGAAAAGGACAAGCTCACTCGACTTTCTTTAATGTTCCTTGGTTGCGTGAGGCTTCAGAGCATGCTGTTTGGGTAAACCCAGTTGATGTTCCATCTGGCGCAGTTTCCGGAGGCAGAGTACAGGTGCATTCAGCTAGAGGTTCAATTGAGATAAACCTGAAAGTCACCACACGCATGATGCCTGGTGTGGTAGCGCTACCTCAAGGTGGTTGGTTTAAAGCAAATGCCCAAGGTGTAGATGTTGGAGGCTGCATGAATACGCTGACTCAAGACACTATTCCTTCAGCAGTTGGCGTGGGTAATCCACAGCAAACCAATCGTGTCAGAATCACAACAGTTTAAATGGGGTAAATAATAATGACGACTTCAAAGAAATACGGATTCTATTTTGATGCAGAAAAATGCAGTGGCTGTAAAACATGCCAGGTTATTTGCAAAGACAAGTTTCAGGCCAACCCTGGAGTTTCACCGCGTCGGGTCTATGAGTATGCTGGCGGTGATGTCATTGCCTTAGGTGATGGTACCTTTAAAAATAATGTTTTCGCCTATTATACTTCCGTAGGTTGTAACCACTGTGATGAGCCTGTTTGTGTGAAAGCTTGCCCGACAGGAGCTTGTTTTAAAGAAAAGGAAACAGGTTTAGTAAGTATAGAGCAAAGTCTCTGTATTGGGTGTAGTTCTTGCGCACAAGCTTGTCCTTACGATGCTCCTCAATTAGACACCTCACGAAAAGTCATGGTGAAATGCGATGGTTGTTATGAAGAAGTTAAACAAGGCAAGCCACCTCTATGTGTGCAAGGTTGTACCCAAAGGGCAATGGATTTTGGGGATATGGATGAATTAATGAGTAAATATCCAAATGCCCAGCGCGCGAATTTTGCACCTTTGCCACAAGAGTCAATCACCACCCCCAATTTGTTAATTAACCCCTGTAACCAGGCTCGTCCATCAGGCTCTAGTGATGGTGCAATAAATAACTGGAATGAAGTATAGGACCTTCCTTTAATTAGATTGCTGAAACAATTTAACGCATCAGTTTCTGGTGCGTTATTTTAGGTTATAACCCGGTTAATATTTAAAATTGACTAGATATGATAACTGAATCTCAGTTTCAGGGTAAATATGGATAAAAATGTAAACTAGAGGACAATCCAGCATGAATAGAGCTCATAAACTTTTTTATGATGAAGTACAAGATATTTATCTTTCAGTGGCTTTTTAAACAGCAAAATTCATATTTCTTGAGAGTTTTGTTTTTAGTTCTAAATAAACGCTGTGGGAAACATAGTCAATAAAGCTATAGCTAAAAAATGTTTAACAATGTTCTGTATTGGTTAGAAACTGATTTTACTAGGGGTAAAAATGAATAAGCAAGAATTTGTTTTAGCATTAAGGATACTACACAACGTTTTTTACAATGAACCATTACAGCAGTACATTGACACAATTAGAGATAATCAAGTATTGAGTTTATGGTCCAGTGTTGATGATCTAGACATTATTAGGACTGCATGCGATGAAATTAATCATTCTATTGCTGCTGACGGTTTTGAAAAAATAAAAAGGGATTATTATCGATTATTTTTAGGACCAGGACCTGTTTTTGCGTACCAAAATGGATCGGTTTATACAGATCGAGAAAACTTGCTATTTGGCGATACGACTATGAAGTTTAAAAGCTTCTGTGATAGATACGTTGAAATGGAGTTGGATTGTAATAGGCCACCAGATCATTTGGGATTGATGCTCGCAATTCTAGCAGAGCTTTTTGAAGCTGAAATGGAAGAGCAAGTTGATGAAATCCTCACAAAACATCTAATGCCTTGGGGACCTAGAATGCTCAGTCTAGTTATAGAAAATGCAAATACAGACTACTTCAAAGGTTTTGCAATTCTGAGTTCAAGGCTACTGAACGAACTAGTTTCAAGTAGGAATATAAAAGTTGAAGAGTTAGAGCTTTACTTTTAGGTGGTTTGGTAACATTTAAATAAAATTTTGGACTCCATAGTTAGCATTCGGAAGGAAGGAGCGGTTTTACCCTCGTGATGCTAAATTTTTTATTTGGTGATACTTCACTTGCTGCTAGACATTGCGACATATGAAATCGAATATAACAGACTTCTATATAGTGGAGTATAAAATGCCTGACCGCCGAACCTTGGGAAAGTACTATTGGGATATTGCAGCAATCGCCGAAAAGCTAGATTCTATCATTCTGAAAGATTCGAAGGTATTCAGCTTATTCAAAGGTGCAGCTTCATTGAGTGACACTACCAATCGGTTGGTAAGAGTTGTGATGCAAGAGCAACCAGAGATCTTTAAAGACGGCTCCCTAAGCGATGAAACAATTCTTAGAGCCTTGAGTGTCAGCTTTAGTCATATGGTTATGAAAAGCCTTGAACAGGGCAGTCTGCCCCAAAAGGAACATTTAATATGCACTCTAGCACTTCACTTTGCAGAAAAAAACTATGAACCGCCTTTGAAGCAAGAGCTGAAGGATGTTTGCCTGAAAATTATCACCCTTCATCAACAATGGAGTGTACAAATAGCCCAACAACGTCACGCTCAGCGGAATATGTTGAGAACCGATAATATATCTGGTGGATTAACGGCTAATTAGGAAGGTAAATAATTAAGTTGTTGAAATTTATATTAAATATGAAGGAGGTTGAATCGCTTTACTAAAAAATTACGTTTTACATATTATCCTTTAGGTATGTTGGTGTTTACACCTTCCCTGCAACTAACTCTCATCAAGTTAGTTTTCCCCTTTAAAGGTTGACTCTCATCAGGTTGGCTTTTTAAGCGCTGCATAATTTGCAGCGCTTTTTTTCCCATTTTTGTCTCACTTTGGAATGTTTATACATATTGGGGACTTCCATGACAACGCCAATACATGCTCACATAATATCTAACTCAATGAGACAGGCTTGTTCTTGGTTTGTTGATAGCGCATTAGTTCAGGATTTCTGCATAGAAGCTCTTAAATGTGTATGCAAAATCATTTTTTGTAATATCGAGAAAACTTTTCATGTTACAGACCAACCCGACTGACTCAACATCATTAGATATCCTTTTTAAGTTAATTCCTTTATCGCAGGAATGTCAGCTGCCCAATCAAATTTCCATAGTTTGGCTCGGCTGAGCCTGCGTGAATCTAAATGCTTAGTAAGTATCACTTCTTTTGCCGCTTCTAGTAATTGACTAGCTTCTAATTTTTCACCAGATAATCTCCATTTATAGATAATATAGTCAAGTTTTACTGCACCAAGTCTAACAGCTAGGTATTTACCGTGGCACTGAATGATGGCTGCGATCACTTCTATATGTTTTTCATTTTATGTTGATGCACTCATAAGAGCAGTGACTTGATTGGTGAGTAATGCTGCATCTTTTGCTAAGTCGATGACGTGCATTTTATTTTGGCAATTATGGCACAAGCGGCATTATTATCTGGTGTCGAGGATTGCCTAAAACTAGTCAGATCGAGTTGTCCTCAAATGTTCTAGGTTGTGGTTTTGATGAATACCAAGGTAAGGTCATTAAGCATTTTGTATCGCAGGAGAGCATACAATGGCACTACTCTCAGTTCAAAGATCGTTAATCGTTCATTCAGTTTGCTAAGACTTAGCAAACTGAATGAACCAAACATTTGTAGGTCATTGGATACTAGAAGTTCTCTGAAAACAAAATATTATCCAATTTTTTATAACCCATTTCTGTTCAGAACTAAGAGAGACAAATTCTAATTCAGTGGTCAGGTTTCGTTAAGTACTGCAGGTGATAGTTTCACGCAGTGAATCCACCACCTTGCTAAGCTCTTAGCGAAAAAGTGTTAAGATAAGCAGACAGGTTACTAAAAGCTGCCTTTTATTTTACATATCGCGTCTAGAGTGTAAGAAAAGAAGTTGCACTGATGTTGTTCATTCTTGCTATATCTACTCTTTCACTCACTCACTCGCATGGTGGCTTAGGTTATTACATGAGTTTCCGTTCTAATTTGAGCTTGCTCGCCAGTTGGCTAATAGCAACTGAGTGTTAAGTTTGAGTACAAAAGTATATAGGCCTCTTGATACTGCAAAGTATTAAGAGGTCTTTTTTTATGGTTTTCTAAAGCGCTTGATAAAGCCAAAGCTCATTAAAATACTCTCCACCAATAGAAAATAAGTGAGTCACATATGGTGCGTTGAACCTAGTATGTCAACTCATACTAGCCAGCACATCACCATTCCCTTTGCTGTTGCGGCTTTATCGCCCTAAGCTAGAAAAATCCCTGSATAAGCAGGGATTTT
>NZ_VKHR01000053.1 GCF_009663145.1 Shewanella sp. TC10 | reverse complement strand
CAGTAATATTGATATTCAACATGAATATCGCATCGCAAAATCTGAGCTTAAATTATCGGATGATCAAATTAGCCAAGTGCAGCGTAACGGTGTTGAAATGGCATTTTTATCAGATAGTGAGCGCAAAGCTCTATACGCCTCAAAGCTTTAAATAATTAGGGCCTGTTGATCTTTCTAGGTTGTTTTTGCAGCGAATTGTTGGTCAKTTGTACAAGGCAGAGACTTTGTGGTGTAGTTATTCTACATAAAAAGTCGATAACGCAGTAAAAATGACCAACAAACGCTGCCCGAAGGGTTCGACTAAAAGCGTTTTACTCTTTGTTGAATGAACTTTGCTTAGATGACTAGGCATCAATTCATCCGCCTCGATTAAAACGCTTTTATTTCGAACAAAACTTAACCTGCAAAGATCAACAGGCCCTAGAACAACTCTACAAATGGGTTGTCCTTTTTGATCTTATCAGCCAATTGCATCATTAAATTGGCTATTAGTACTTTTAATCCTCCTCAATGAAATTTACATTGTAAGCGTTATGTTTCTGATTTTTATCATTTAAGTTATACCTCTACCTGCTTTTCTTACTCTGCATTTTAATTCCCTTAGTAAAGATATGGTTAATTTGTTTTTAATTCATTCACTTAGCTTTTTGTGGGTTAGAGGTATTTAATTTAGTTTTTGCTTAAAAAATATTGCGAATAAGATGAATTATCATTATCATTTGATTATTGTTTACGTAATAAATTGTTAACATCTTGGCTTTGAGCCGGTAGCTTTTGTATCAAGGGAATAATATGCAACTTAATAAAACAGTTTTAGCGACGACTATCGCACTTTCATTAGGCTTACTTACTGCATGTGGCGGTTCGGATTCAGACTCTTCTGATACAGGCACTACAGAACCAACAAACGCAGCACCGACTGATATCTCTCTTTCTAATTCTACCGTTGATGAAAACATGGCGGGTGCGACTGTAGGTACGTTAACTGCGACTGATAGTGACTCTGGTGATTCTCATACTTTCACATTAACCAGTGATCAGTTTGTTATTGATGGTACAACACTAAAATTGATGGATGACGTAACGTTAGATGCAGATTCTGCTGAAACGACAGAATTCACTTTAACTGTTACAGCTACCGATGCTGCAGGTGAAACCTTCAGTAAAGACCTTACTGTGACAGTTAACGACATCATGGATCGTTATACTTTCGATAGTAAACTGAATGATGGCGAATCAAGCGTTTCATACACAGGCCAAACTGCACGTCACATTTTAATTGCAGAGTTAAACCAGTATATTTCTTCTACATTAGAAGCTGAAATTGATAGCAATGAATTAGCGACTAAAGATGAAGTATTGGCCAAGCTTAACTACTTCTTCAACCCTGATGAAGAAACGCAATATCCTGATTTACCAATTACTTTCATCGATGACTCTAAAGACGGTTTACTGTCAGATATTACTGGTTATAAAAACTTAACGGGTAAAGTTGCTGGTAATGATACTGGTGGACAACACGAAGATTGGAACAATGGCGCATTTGCTGGTTGGGGCGAAAAAGGCTCAACAACTCCTTCTGCATTAATCGACACATTATTTGATCGTTTAGCTGATAACGCTGTTGCTAAAATCAACGGTGAAGTTCGCCAAGATGTATTGGGTAATGACATCTCAAAAGTATACCTTGATGAAAACGGTGTAGATTTAGCACAGTTAATTCAAAAGTTCCTACTTATGTCTATCACTTACTCTCAAGCATCTGATGATTACTTTGGTGCTGACACTGAAGGTAAAGGTTTAACAACAGACAATATTAACCCTGCAAAAGATGGCGCAGCGTATACCAACCTTGAGCATCAATTTGATGAAGGTTTCGGTTACTTTGGTGCGGCACGTAACTACCTTGAATACAGTGATGTAGAAATTGCAGGTAAAGTGACTGATGACGAAGGTCGTGCTGACTGGAATGGTTCTCAAGATACTGATGGCGACGGCAAAATTGATTTACATTCAGAGTATAACTTTGGCCAATCTGTAAATGCCGCAAAGCGTGATTTAGGAACAGCAGATAACGCTATGCCTACTGATTACACTATGCAAGCTATGGAAGCTTTTATTGCTGGTCGTAAAATCATTAATGACAATGTTGGTAGCGCATTAACTGATGCTCAAATGACAGAGCTTGAAACCTATGCAATGGCAGGTGTTAAAGCTTGGGAAAATGCTATCGTCGCTACTGTTATTCATTATATCAATGATGTATCAGCAGACTTAGAGCCACTAGCAACAGGTGGTGACAGTGCTGATTTCAATTACGAAGACCTATCAAAGCACTATTCTGAAATGAAGGGCTTTGCATTGGGTTTACAGTACAGTGAGTACGGCGTAATCAGTGATGAAGATTTTGAAACCATGCATGATTTATTTGGTATGGCTCCAGAATTAACCGGTGATGTTGATGGCTATATTGCTGATTTAGAAGCGGCCCGTGACATTTTACAAGCAAGTTATTCTCTTGATGCAGATAACGTTGCTAACTGGTAAATCCTATTGTGATATGACCTCATTGAGGTAAAAAGCTTGGCGTTGAAAAACGCCGAGCTTTTGTCGTTTTTAGAGTAAGGGAATTTTATGAAACCACAGCATTCATTTTCAGCATTATTTTTAGCCATTGGTGCGACATTTTTAGTGGGTTGTAATGAAAGCACAAGCAGTGATGCAGGTGCAGATTACGGGAATAATGGTGATACTTCTTCAGACTTTGATCAGCGCGCATTAATTACTAATATCGTTGATGGTGTTATTACACCGACTTTCCAGCAGTTTGCTGCCAAGAGCTTGACCCAAGCAAACGAAATCGAAGCGCTTTGTGTTGCTGAGTTAGGCAATCAGCAAGGATCGGTTGATGCAGCAGGGTTGCAAGCCGCCACAGAAACTGCGCAACAAGGTTGGCGCTCTGCAATGGACCAATGGCAGCGTGTTGAAATGATGCAAATTGGGCCGCTATTAAATGATGATGGCGCATTAAGAAACAAAATATACTCTTGGCCAGTGATGAGTCGTTGTGGTGTCGATTTAGATGTCGTTTCTTATGAAAATAACGATATTAATGGTGTTCCTTACGATATTTCTGCGCGAACGCCAGCGCGTAAAGGTATGATAGCGCTTGAGTATTTGTTGTATAACCCAAGCCTAGAGCATAGCTGTACAGGCAGTGTCACTCCTGAAGGTTGGGATAACCGCACCGATGAATCTCGTCGTCTTGCTCGTTGTGAGTTTGCCGCTGAAGTCGCTCGCGATATCAATGTGAATGCAAACGTATTAGTCACTGAGTGGAGTGGTGATGATGGCTACGCAGCCACGTTAAAATCCGCTGGTGAAACCGGCAGTAGTTTTGCGACGGTTCATGAAGCCGTGAATAAGCTCAGCGATGCATTATTTTATATCGACAGTGTTACTAAGGACGGCAAGATAGCAACGCCACTTGGTTACTTTGCCAATACCTGTGGTACTAGCGTTTGTCCGCAAGATGTTGAATCCCCTTTATCAGCTTATTCCATCGAAAATATTGCCAATAACCTTATTGCCCTGAAAGCTTTGTATGAAGGCGAAGATGGATTGGGTTTTGATGATTATTTAGTAGATGAAAATGATGCAGCTACAGCAACCTTGATTACCCAAAGCATTGATGCCGCTATTGCTAATGCACAAGCTTATCAGCTGAGTCTAGCTGAAACATTAACAGCCGATGAGCAGCAAGTTATTGATACTCACTCGGATGTTAAGGCGGTTACCGATACGCTTAAATCTGATTTTATCAATACCTTAGCGCTAGAGTTACCACAAACATCAGCTGGAGATAACGATTAATGAACCGTTTATTAATGACTAAAAAGCTGGCGTTAGTGTTGGCGATACAATCTTCTTTGGTTAGTTACAGTGCTATTGCTGCTGAAGATGAAGAAAAGGCCACTAGCAACGATAGCTACATGGAACAAATGCAAATTATCGGCCGCGACCAAAGCTTAAATAAAGCCACAGGTTCAGCGACGTTAATTGATGAGTTAGCGCTAGAGCAATTCAAATTTGATGATATTAACCGGGTGTTATATAGCGTACCTGGGGTCAATATTCGTGAAGAAGACGGTTATGGTTTACGTCCAAATATTGGTTTTCGTGGTGCGACGCCTGAACGTAGTAAAAAAATTAATATCATGGAAGATGGAGTGCTCATCGGCCCTGCGCCATATTCTGCAGCTTCAGCTTATTACTTCCCAATGACGGCAAAAATGACCGCTATTGAAGTATTTAAAGGTCCTGCTGCGATTAAATATGGCCCTAATACCGTTGCGGGTTCGCTGAACATGGTGACTCGCGCTGTACCACAAGACTCTGAAGGGTTAATTGATGTCTCTACAGGAACCGATGGCTTGATGAAAGCTCACGGGTACTATGGTGATACTATTGATAACTTTGGTTTTTTAATTGAAGGCATTCACATGGAGGCCGACGGTTTTAAAGAACTTGATGGCGGTGGTGATACTGGATTTGAAAAAAATGATGTCATGGCAAAGTTACGCTACAACCTTGATGGCGACACAGTCGATCAAGTGTTCGAGCTAAAACTGGCTTATGCTAACGAAACCTCAGATGAAACTTACCTAGGTTTAAGTGATGACGACTTTGCTGCTAACCCTAATAGACGCTATGTGGCGAGTGAATTGGATAACATGGATTGGACTCATACCCAGTTCCAGTTAAATCACTTTGTCACCAATGAACATTTTGAACTGACCACACGTGTGTATCGCAATGACTTTGAGCGTGCATGGTATAAGGTTAATGGCTTTAAAGGCGGTTTAGTTAATCGCAGTTTACAAGAGATTTTGGCCGATCCAGATAAAGATGAAACCAACCAACGTTTTTATCAAATATTAACAGGACAAGAAGATAGCGTTGCTGAATATGAAAAAATGACCTTAGGTAATAACGATCGAACTTATTTTACCCAAGGTATTCAAGCTGATTTGAACTGGAATATGGAGTTAATGGGCTATAACAACCACTTTGAGGTTGGTGCTCGCTTCCATCAAGATCAAATCGAGCGCGATCACACCACTGATGATTACCTAATGCGCAGTGCAAATTTAGTGACTGACGGTGAGCCAACTAAAGCGTCGACCACTGATAGAGAAAGCACAGATGCCATTTCAATCTATTTCCAAGATACCATTAGCATTAATGCATTAGACATTACTGCGGGTGTTCGTGGTGAGTTTATTGATGCGGAATATCAAAATCGTGCCCCAGGTGCTGAGGAAGATTACTTAAATAAAGAGACCAGTATTTGGTTACCAAGCTTAAGCCTATTTTATGCTTTATCAGATAACGCTGGTTTATTGTTTGGTGTGCATGAAGGCTTTCTACCGACAAGTCCTAAGCAAGACCCAACTATTGAGACAGAAAGCAGCGTTAATTATGAATTAGGTGGCCGTTATAATGACGGTAACTTTAATTTAGAGGTTATCGGCTTTTTCAATGACATTAGTAACCTAAAAGAAGGTTGTCAGTTCTCTAGTTGTGGTAGCGATGATGATACTGAATTTAATGGCGGCGAAGTGGATGTCATTGGTTTGGAGTTAACTTCAGGCTACGCGTTTAATATCAATGATAGCTTAGAATTTCCTATTTCAGTTTCTTATACCTATACCGAGTCAGAGTTCAAAACGAGCTTTAGTTCAGGCTTCGATATGTGGGGCGAAATTGAAGCAGGTGATGAATTACCTTACTTACCAGAGAATCAAGTTTCATTGAATTTAGGCTTAGTGAGCAATCAATGGGACGTCAATATGATTGTCCGTTACATTGGTGAAATGTTAGAAGCTTCAGGGGAAGGTGTGGTGCTTTCTGGCAGTAAAACTGAAGCCTTAACTGTGGTCGACATGTCTGCAAGCTATAACTTCAATGAATATGGCCTAGTGTATGTCAAAGCGGATAACGTTTTTGATACTCAAGAGATTGTTAGTCGTAGACCTTATGGCGCAAGACCGAGTAAACCACAGCAATTTCAAATCGGTTATCAGTATCGTTTTTAAGCTTTATTCGATAATGTATTGCTCACGATGGATATAAAATGGTCGTGAGCAATAAGTGGTTTCGAACTTGAGGTTAGTATGTCAGTGGTAGAGTTTTTATCGAGTAATTTTGTGGAGTTAATAGGGTATCCATTAGATGCAAATAAGCGCATTTTTGGACTATACCTTGTTGGTGCAATTTTGCTGGCTATCCCTGTTTACTGGCGAATGAAGACACCTAAATCAGTGATTGGCTTTGGTCGGTTCCTATTTCCCAAAGCCATTTACTTATCTCGCTCAGCTCAACATGATTACTTACTTTTAGTCTGTAATAAGCTGATAAAGGCTATTTTATTTGCACCGCTATTATTTACTATGGTGCCTATTGCGTTAGGGCTAAGTGATTTTTTAGATTTGTTGTTTACACCTATTGAGCCTTTGACGCAAAACCTGACAATTATCATCACTGTATTTACGGTTTTATTGTTTATTCTTGATGATTTAACCCGTTTTTTATTACACCTAGCACTCCATAAAATTCCCGTCTTGTGGGAATTCCATAAAGTACATCACTCGGCGTCAGTGATGACTCCTTTTACCATTTATCGCACTCACCCAGTTGAAAGTTATTTGTATGCTTGTCGGATGGCATTAACCCAAGGGATTGCTGTAGGCATCGGGTATTACTTATTTGGCCCAAACTTGAAAATGTTTGATGTGCTTGGTGCTAATGTGTTTGTGTTTTTATTTAATGTGTTTGGTTCAAATTTACGTCATAGTCACATTTGGCTGTCTTGGGGGGATAAGATTGAAAACTGGTTTATCAGCCCAGCTCAGCATCAGATCCATCACAGCATTGCAAAAGAACACCGCGATACTAATCTCGGTTCTGCATTATCGCTATGGGACAAACTTTATGGCAGTTTAATTAAAGCATCTAGTGTTAAAAACTTAACCATTGGCGTTTCAGGACAACCGGGCCATGACACGTTAGTGGGGATTTATATTAACCCTTTCAAACATGCTTTTAGTCACTTAAGTCGAATGGTTAAGCCTAAAAAAGTACCAGATGCAGAATAGTTACATATTTTTCATAAGCTTATGTATACCCATGATACTTAAATATACAAAGTCAGCAAGGCAAATAGTGCTAAGATGCTAGGCATAAAATTGAAGTATAGTTATTCTACATCGATATTTTATAACAACGCAGATTGGCGCTATTTGATTTGCCCAACGGGGCGCAAGCTCGAAAACCACTGCTACGTTGTAAACTTTGAAAAGTGAATAACAATTACCTCAGCTTACGCCTTGCATTGTTATCCGAGCTTGTGCCTGACAAAGCATCTTGAGGTAACATGGGTATATATTGTAGTCATCGGCTGAGTGTTTTTGGTTTTTTCTAGTACACTCTATGCCTCTAAAAAAAGCCCAGCTCGACGAGAGAGGGATTTCTTTCACGAAAATAAGAATGGATGTATATGTTTTTGTCACCGTATTATGCCAAGCAAGATCAGAGTGTGTTTATTTCAGCCCAGCAAGCAAGTGATTTTGCAAAACACGTCGCCGAAGATTTTAACCCTATCCATAATGTCGGCGCAAAACGCTTCTGTGTTCCTGGTGATTTGTTGTTTGCCTTAGTGTTAACTGAATTTGGTTTAAGCCAGAACATGCAGTTTAAGTTTGCGGGTATGGTGGGTGATGGCATTGAGTTAAACCTTGATAACCAAGCAGGTGATAACTTCAGTATTTGTGATACTAAAGGTAAAGAGTATTTGCATATCGAACGTCAAGGTGAAGTATGCCAGTGCGATATACAAACCGCGGCTTTCATCAAAAGTTATGTGGCATTTTCAGGGCTTAACTTTATTCATGTATTAGTACCGATGATGAAAGAATACGGCATGATGATTAACCCGAGTCGACCTTTGGTTATCTATGAAAGCATGTCGTTCCATTTAGATACTTTTGACTTCACTGAGATGAGTTTAGAGCTTGTGGAGCAACATATGGACATTAACGGTAAACGTGGTGATGTGACCCTGCAGTTCGAATTAAAGAGCGAAGGTAAGGTTATTGGTACTGGTGTTAAAACATTAGTACTCAGTGGTTTGCGTGAATACAACGAAGAACAAGCCCAGCAAATGTGTCACACATACGAAAGCAGTAAATTAAGCTAAGTCACTGTTAATGTGAATATGTAGAAATAAAGCAGCGTATATCGCTGCTTTTTTGTGCCTGATGGATAGTATTATTCCATCGGTAAATAACGATATTCCGTTTTTACACTAAGCTTTAGGTAGGATAGGTTTTGTTAATTGCATTAAGAGGCTTAAATAAGCGAAACCTTAAGTAAGCAAAATAATGCAGATAAGTTTTCTCCAGTTTGAGGCATTCACATGAAAAAATTACTACTGATTTCAATGACCTTATTTGCTTTTTCAGCTAACGCAAATATCATTTATGATAAAACAGGCGTAGATGATAAAGATTTCGTATATGACGAACATCAGTGCACCGAAATGTCGCAACAAGTTCAAAAGAATAACAGTTCTCGTGGCGTAGTGAGTAGCGCTGCAAAAGGCGCTGCAGTTGGCGCAGCGGGTACCGCTATTGCCGGTGGTTCAGGTTCTGACGGTGCAAAAGTGGGTGCGGGTGTTGGTGTGGTTTCAGGTTTGTTAGGTGGCTCTCGTGATAGAAGAGCTAATGAAGCCAATTATCAAGCTGAAAAAGAAACAGTAATCCGTAACTGTATGGCAAATCGCGGTTATACGATACTCAACTAACAACTTTATAAATGCGCTTTTTTATCACCATGGGTGGTTAGTGCGCATTAGCTAAATAAATTAAAACCATGTCTTAGGACATGGTTTTTTTGTTTAACGCTAGGCTTTTAAGTTTAAATTATTGTGTTTGGCAGCTTAAATCAGCTTGCTCAAATTGGCTAAAAGTCGCTTCCCCTTGATGAGTCCAAAAACTGAAATTCTGTCCTTGGTATTTTGCCCCTGAGGCAGTGCGAGTTATCAGTGCGATATTCGTCGCTTTGATATAATTCGAGGTCGGTGAAATTGTTAACATGGCAGCAGGTATGGCTGTTTCATTGTAAAAGTAAGCAGTAATCTTAGTCAGGGTACCGTTAGCTTGCGAACCACATTCATATTGAACTGGCTCAGGCACTTCAAATTCAGCAGCGGCAATTTGTAATTCAGTTAAACGTGTTTCATAAGAAGATTGGACACACTGTTTGATATCTGCAGCCTTCCAACAATCATCTCGCCCTTTAATCCAACCTCTTTGAAATGCTTTAAAGGTTGCGACTTCGTCGCTACCTATTTGATTCAGGGCTTTTTTGTATGTTTCAGATAATTGCACATCAAGCTGAGCCAATTGACTGTCTTCACAAATCAATAATTCGACTTGTCCTTGGGCTTTATCGCAATCATAAGCTGGAGATACACTATTAGTTGCAAAAGTAGTTGCAAAAGTAGTGACAAAAGTAGTGGCTAAAGCTGAAAATGCAAAAACTACACTAGAAATAGTGGCTGTGGTAAAAAGTGTGGTAAAAAACGAAGCCTGAATACGCATAATTATCAAGGTCCTGTTCTAAATCTCTTATAGAACAAATCATAGCGTATTCAGATTTATTTAGTACAGTTTTTAAACTGTTAGTCTCAGCAGTAATTTTAAGCTTTAGTGCTAAATGTTTAAGCTTTAGTGCTAATAATATGCCCTGTATTACCGACTGGTTGCGGTGCAGCTTGCTCAGCAGGTAAAGCTGCTTCAATAAGTTGCAGAGCCATTTCACCTTGGACTTTTTGTTGATCTTTTGACATTGCTGCTACTTTCAAACTAGTTGCAGAGTCAATGTTGGTTGGCATCGATGATGGAGCATTAATAGATAAAGACATGGGCGTTCACTTATAAGTTATGGCTATAAAATACGACATGTAGATAGCTTAGTCCTTTATCGGCTTGAGTATAAAATTCTTAAGCAAAAAAAATCTCAATCAAAAACACTCAATCAAAAACACTCAATCAAAAACTTTTAGCCCAAAAAGAATTCACTGCTAAAGGTAATAGCTTGCGCACAATTAAAATATGCTAAGATGAGTGAACGCTTTTTAAAGCCTTTAATATTTTAAAATTAAGGAGTGATCATGAGCCAAGATTTTGATCCCTTAGCACTAGAGAACCAAGTCTGTTTTGCGATGTACAGCGCCACCAATGCGCTTATCCGCGCTTATCGTCCACTCTTGGATGAGTTGTCGTTAACCTATCCACAGTATTTAGTCATGATGGTACTTTGGAAAGAGTCAGGTATTAGCGTCAAAATCTTAGGTGAAAAGTTACATTTAGATTCAGGTACATTAACCCCGTTACTCAAGCGATTAGAAACCAAAGGTTTAGTGATACGTGATCGCAATAAAGATGACGAGCGTGTGAGAGTATTGCACCTCACTGATGAAGGTAAAGCGCTACATGATCAAGCCAAGACAATCCCTGAGTTAATGCGCTGCAAGGTCGGCGGAGACAGTGAAGAGCTGCGCCAATTAAAGCTGTTGAGTGAAAATGCCTTAAAGCATTTACAAAGATAACTATTTTAAAGTGCTGTCATAAAAGTTAAATTAATCTGTCATATACTCAGAGCTAACATACCCACCAATCTCAACATTGGCTTGAGCACTATCCTTTTGTAAAGGAATTGGAAGTAGTTTGATTATGTGGCAAATTTTTACCCGCTTTTTAGCATTAGGCTTTATCAGCTTTGGTGGCCCTGCGGCCCATATTGGTTACTTTAGACAAACTTTTGTCAATGATCTGAATTGGCTTGATGATAAGCGCTACGGTAGTTTAGTGGCATTAAGTCAATTTATGCCAGGCCCAGGTTCAAGCCAAGTGGGTTTTGCCATTGGTTATCACCGTGGAGGCTTATTAGGCGCAATTGCTGCATTCGTTGGCTTTACCTTACCTTCCTTTGTCTTACTGTTTCTCTTAGCTGTTACCAGTGCACACTGGCTTGAAACTACTGCCGTCGGCGGCGCAATTCATGGACTCAAATTATTAGCGGTAGTCGTGGTAGCAGATGCGACACTGGGCATGTTTGGCCAATTCTGCCAACGAAAAACTGCGCGAATGTTAATGGTGGCAACAGCAGCCAGCATCATGTTATTTCCTTCATTATTAACCCAAATAGTGGTGTTACTCATTGCAGCTATTGTCGGCTTTGTTGTGCTCACAAAAGGGGAAAATATTACCCCCGAAAATACCCCTATTAAGCTTAATTTTGGTTGGCTTGCGGTGTTTATTCTTGGGCTACTCAGCAGTTTTTATTTGATTAACCAAACTGGCACTCTAGGTCAGGTTTTTGCTCAGTTTTATCAAGTGGGCAGTTTAGTCTTTGGTGGCGGCCATGTGGTACTGCCATTACTTGAGGCTAATGTCGGCGAGTTAGTGGATTCTGACCGCTTCTTAACCGGTTATGCGTTAGCCCAAGCTGTACCTGGTCCTATGTTCACCCTTGCAACATTTTTAGGGGCAGATTTGTGGCTAGAACAACCGATTTTAGGCGCTATCGTTGCAACACTTGCGATCTTCATTCCTGGTTTTTTATTGATGCTGGTGGGACTTAAAAGCTGGCATGCGATTAGTGAACGACCTGCTATTTCAGGGGCGATCGCAGGCGTTAATGCTGCAGTGGTTGGGTTATTGTTAGCAGCGCTATACAGCCCTGTATTTACTTCTGCAGTTATTGAACCTATTGATATGGCGTTAGTGTTAATCGGCTTTGCTGTGCTAAAAATCGCTAAACCTAACATTGTGTTATTAGTATTAGGTTTTGCGGCAACAGGGGCGCTGATAAGCTTGTTTTAGACACTCGGTTTAATGTTAGTTATGAAATAAAAAAAGGCAGCTAATAGCTGCCTTTTTTGTGCTTATTAACCAAATATCTTTTATGGTTAAGCTAATGCATGCTCATCAATATTCATTGGTTTATGAGTGCTCGAATGAGTGACTCGCTCAGCTTTCACCGCACAGACCTTAAACTCAGGGATTTTGGCCACCGGATCAATGGCGTTATTAGTGAGCTTGTTTGCTGCAGCTTCCGCAAAATGGAACGGTAAAAACAACACCCCAGCTTGAGCGCGCTTAGTGACAAATGCGCTGATTTCAATTTCTCCGCGACGAGTGGCAAGCTTAACCATATCGCCATTGTTCACGCCCAATTGCTCTGCATCAAATACCGACATCATCACTCTTGGCGTGCCTAATGTATCTAAACCTTGGGTTTTACGACTCAAGGTGCCGGTATGGAACTGCTCTAATAAGCGCCCCGTTGATAATACCAATGGGTATTCTTCATCGGTGGTTTCAGCAGGACTGCGATGCTCAACGGCGGTAAATAATCCTTTACCCTTTATTGGCCCTTTTAGGTGCAATACTGAAGTACCAGTATCTTGTTCATTAGTGCAAGGCCATTGAATGCCTTTGCTAGGCTTACCGTGCTCATCATTATTGAGTCTATCCCAGGTGATACCTTGGTATTGCGGCGTGACTTGGTTTATCTCGTTAGTGATGGCTTGCTCGTCAGCATAGTGCCAGTTAGCCCCCATTTTATTGGCGATAGCGTGGATGATTTTCCAGTCTTGCTCGGCTTCACCTGGTGGATTTAACACAGGTTGCAGGCGCTGCACGCGGCGTTCAGTATTAGTGAAGTGACCACGTTTTTCTGCAAATGAAGCAGCTGGTAGCACGATATCAGCCATTTGAGCGGTTTCAGTTAAGAAGATATCTTGAACCACTAAAAATGGAATTTTCTCTAAGGCTTCGAGTACATGAGCTTGGTCCGGATCGCTAAGAACGGGGTTTTCTCCCATGACATACAAGGCATCCACTTCATCATGTGTGATGGCATGCATCACTTCGGTGGCCGTTAAACCAATGTTTGGCGAAAGTTGGGTATTCCAGTGTTTTTCAAACTTAGCTTGCACTTCAGGGGTATCCACTTTTTGATAACCAGTGTAGTACTGAGGCAATGCCCCCATATCACAGGCACCTTGAACATTACTTTGACCCCGAAGTGGATTAATACCCGCGCCAGATTTACCTAAGTTGCCACATAGCATTTGCAAGTTAGCAATGGCAGTGACATTGTCATGGCCAGAAGTATGTTGGGTGATCCCCATGGCATAGTAAATGGCTGTTTTTTCTGCTGTGCCGATTAATTTAGCCATCTGGGCAATTTTTTCGGCATTGATACCACACACTTTAGCCGCATTTTCTAACGAATATTTAGCTTGTAATACCGTGTCGATAACCGCGTCAAAGCCCTCGGTGTGCTTGGCAATGTAATCTGTGTCGTGCCAGTTATTGCGAATGATTTCTGCCATGATCGCATTGATAAGCGACACATCAGACCCTGGCTTTTGCGCCACATACAACTCAGCTTCATCAGCAATAGAGACTCGCTTAGGATCGGCAACCATCAAACGTGCGCCATAATGACGAATTGCTTGTTTGATTTTTGAGGCTATGATTGGGTGAGCATTACAGGTGTCAGAGCCTAAAATGAAGATCAAATCAGAATCTTTAATACCGGGAATATCACCCGTCATCGCACCACTACCTAAACTTTGCTGCAATGCAGATACTGTGCTGGCGTGGCATAGACGGGCACAGTGATCGACGTTATTAGTGCCGAGTACAGTGCGGACAAATTTTTGAATTAAGAAGTTATCTTCGTTGGTTGCCTTTGCAGACGCTAAGGTGGCAATGGCATCACCGCCTTTATTGGCTTTTACTTGAGTAAACTTATCTGCAATGGTGTCGATGGCTTCATCCCAGGTACATGGAATAAGCTCGCCCTGTTTACGAATAAGCGGCGTGGTAAGACGTTGCTCGCTTTGAATAAAGTCATAACCAAAGCGACCTTTAATGCACAACATCCCTTCGTTAACATCAGACTCGTTACTGCCTTCTACATGGCATATTTTACCTGTCGATGGTGATACGCTGACGTTAATTCGACAACCTACGCCGCAATAAGTACAGATGGTAGAAGTCGTTTCAAGTTGTTCCTTGCTGCCTTGGCGTTTATCACGGGCATCGACTAATGCGCCAGTAGGGCACACTTGCACACAGTTACCACATTGCACACAATTACTGTCGGCCATGGTGACGTTAAAGCCAACTCTTGGTGCGAGGCGTTCTTGTTGGGGGCAACTGTCTGATGCAGGAAGTGCTTGAAAGCTGTCTTTCTCAAAGCTAATGGCATTATGACCACTTTGCTGGCCACAGATATCGACACACTTGCCACAACTGATACAGCGGTTGGCGTCAAATTGAATAAACGGGCTGGTTTTGTCCACTGCAAACTGCTGCATGCTGGTGGTATCTAGCGCTTTGGCATCCACATGATATTCAGTGGCGTAGTCTCGCAATTTACAATCGGTATTGGCCTGACAAGCACATTCTAAACAGCGAGCGGCTTCTTTCATCGCCTCACTATGCTCAAACCCCTGTTCAACTTCATTAAAGTTAAGTTGGCGCTCAATGGCAGTGAGTTCGGCCATTTTATAACGAGCTTCAGGCTTGGTACTTGGGTAAAGCTCTGCACTGAGTGAAGCTGTTTTAGGGGCTTTAGTGGCATTAAACTGTTGTGGCGTTAGCTCACAGCTCAAACCTTGGTTGAGCAGTTTATCAATGGCAACTGCCGCTTTACGGCCATCACCAATGGCGGCAACTGCGGTTGCTGGCCCAGTACGCGAATCACCAATTACAAACAGTTTATCAACCCCTGCTGACATGGTGTGTTCACAGCCAATAAAGGTATTCCAACGACTTAAGGCAATCTCACCACTGGTTAAGTAACTGTCAGGATGCTCTAAAAAGCTCATATCTGGGGTTTGCGAAACGGCAGCTATCACAGTATCAAAGGCTTCGATAAAGGTTTCGCCAGTCGCTTTTGGTGAACGTCTACCAGATGCGTCAGGTTCGCCTAGTGCCATTTTAGCTAAGTTAATGGCTGTGACTTGGCCATTGTCATCGCTGATGTTTTCAACTGGGTTAGTCAGAAAGTGAAACTTAACCCCTTCAACTTCAGCTTCATGAATTTCATAAGGCTCAGCTGGCATCGCATCGCGAGTACGACGATAGATTAAGGTGACATCGTGACCTGCACGCACTGCGGTGCGCGCACAATCGATAGCAGTATTACCGCCACCAATCACCGCCACTTTTTTGCCAATCTGGTAGCTTTGTTCAGTGCAGTAATCACGTAGGTAATCAACGCCCAAATAACAGCCTGCTAAGTCACTACCTGGATAATTCATTGCAACGGCTTTTTGTGCGCCAATGGCTAAACAAACGGCATCATACTCATCTGTTAGCTGCTTTAAATGCACATCTTCGCCGAGGCGGGTTTGAGTTTGGATCTCAAGGCCATTTTCAGTCAGTAAGGCGATTTCCTTATCAAGGATTGCTTTAGGTAGACGGTATTCAGGAATGCCGTAACGTAGCCAGCCGCCAGCTTGGGGCATGGATTCAATAATGCGAACCTCATGGCCTTGATTTGATAAAAAGTATCCAGCGCTTAATCCTGCTGGGCCACTGCCGATAATGGCAACTTTTTTGCCTGTGTCGGGTTTGCGTTCAATTTGGTAGCTGTGCTCATCTGCTAAATCTAAGTCAGCAGCATGGCGCTTTAATTGACGGATAGCGACGGGCTCATCGACAAGGCCTCGGCGACATTCAGCTTCACAAAAAGCAGGGCATACACGGCCAATAGATAAAGGCAGTGGCAAAGTTTGCTTAATCACTTTTACCGCTTCGGTGTGATTACCTTGGGCGATATGAAACAAATAACTTTGGATATCAACGCCAGCAGGACAGGCTTGCTGACAGGGCGCTTCACAGTCAGCAAAATGATCAGACAAGATGTGGGTTAACGCTTCGCGGCGCAGCTCGCTAAGTTCAGCAGTTTGGGTGGTGACTTGCATGTTTTCGGCAACGGGCGTTTTACAAGCTTTTGCTTTACGGCAACTGCCATCGTTGTTGTTAATATCGACAACACAGAGGTTGCAATCCTGTTTATCAGGCGCTTCAGCTGAGCTTGAATCGCATAAACTAGGGATAATGATGCCTGCTTCCTGTGCAGCTTGGAGAAGATTCCTTTCACTATCAACCGACACTAATTTGCCGTCTATTTGGAGTGTAATCATCTTGTAGGCCCTGATGGAGTTATTGTTGGCATTTAAAAAGCCTTTATTAGTTCTACAAAATATACTGAATCAGATAGGAACAGAATGAAGTGAGGATGCTGAAGGCTGTTTTTGCAAACGGGTTCACGCTCAGTAATATTTTTGTGCACTAAACCGTTTTGTTGAACTGTTAGAATTTGATCTTGATCGTTTTTGACTAGGGGCTGTTGATCTTTGCCGGTTAAGTTTTGTTCGAAATAAAAGCGTTTTAATCGAGGCGGATGAGTTGATGCCTAGTCATCTAAGCACCTTTTATTTACAAAGATGCATCCAACAAAGAGTAAAACGCTTTTAGTCGAACCCTTTGGGCAGCGTTTGTTGGCCATTTTTACTGCGTTATCAACTTTTTATGTAGAATAACTACACCACAAAGTCTCTGCCTTGTATAAATGACCAACAACTCGCTGCAAAAATAACCTTGAAAGATCAACAGCCCCTAATGCATGCTGAACCGCATATTGAATGTGATTGGATTGCACGCTAAATGAATTATTAGCGCTCTATTATTAAGTTTTTTCTAATCTGTATCACATTGGCGTGATGTTTGTGATCAACTTATAGTTATTGTTGTGTTTTTGTAATGAATTTTGAGATCGTCTATATACTTTAAGAGTTTCCAACTTTAAAGGTAAGTTATATGCTGCGTTTATCCCTTCGAAATAAGCTTCTCGCACTTTCTCTTATTCCTCTTTTTGTCATTCTTACTACTGTACTTGTGCTGTTTTATATCAGTGCGCAAGATTCTCTCAACAATGACATTAATGACTTTCGTCACGAGTTAGTGTTAGAACGTAAAAATCAGCTCAAAGAAGCTGTCGAAATTGCTCAAGGTGTTGTTGAGTATCAAATTAATTTAGGTGCCCAAGGTAACGTTAATCAAGCTTTAAGAGATCTGCGCTTTGGTAGTGCGGGTTACTTTTTTATCTATGATGATGCTGGTATGAATGTGTTTCATGCAATGCAGCCCCAGCTTGAAGGGCAAAATAAAATCGATATGACCGACCCTAATGGCACCAAAATTATTGTGGGTTTGCTTAATGCTGCGAGATCGGGTGAAGGTAATTTTTCCTACTATTATCAAAAGCCAAATACGCAAGGGTTAACCGAGAAACTCGGCTATGCGGTTATGATCCCAAATACCAATTGGATGCTGGGCTCAGGTGCTTATATTGATGACATTGAAACTGTCATCGCCAAATTTGAAACCATGAAACAAGAAGAAATGAGTAACAGTTTGATGTTCTTTTTACTGGTTACTTCTGTATTAGGCGCATTGACTGCAGCAGCGTTAGTTGTGGTGGCACACCGTATGGTACACCCGATACAAACCATGGCTAACTCGCTGAACGATATCGCAAATGGTGAAGGGGATTTAACTCAAAGGCTAGTTGTTGAAGGCCATGATGAAATTGCCCAGTTAGGTTTGGCGTTTAATTTATTTGTTGAAAAACTCCAAGCCATTATCACCGAAGTCTCAGGTGCGACAGATGAAGTAAAAGGTGCTGCGAAAACCATTAACGATCAAACGGTGACGATCTCAAATCAGCTTTATAGTCATAACAGCGAGGTCGACCAAATCGTTACCGCGATTACTGAAATGTCGGCGACTGCAAATGATGTGGCACAAAACACCAATAGTGTTGCTGAAGCCACTGATGACGCATCTGACTTTGTGCTAAAAGCGCAAGAATGTGTGGATATTTCATTGAATGAAGTGTCGCAGTTAATGACCCAAATCGATAGCGCCGCTGACAACATTGAATCTTTAAGTGAGCAGTCTAAGAAGATTAATTCAGTGTTATCCGTGATTGGTGGTATTGCAGAGCAAACTAACTTGCTGGCGTTAAATGCAGCCATTGAAGCGGCAAGGGCAGGTGAGCAAGGGCGCGGTTTTGCGGTGGTTGCTGATGAAGTGCGCAGTTTGGCGAGCCGTACTCAGGCCAGTACCGTCGAGATTAATGAAATGCTATCTGAACTGCACAAGTTAGTCAGCCAGGCGGTTGAAGCGATGGAGCAAAGCCAGAAAAGCGGCGTTCGTTCAGTGGATTCATCCAAAGCGATTTCTGAAAGCTTGGGCGCGGTGACATCTTCTGTCACCAGCATTAATGACATGAGTACTCAAATTGCAACGGCGGCAACAGAGCAAAGCTCTGTCACCGAAGAGATCAATCGTAATATCAGTTCGGTGCAAGAAATCGTTAATGAGCTACTGTCATCTAGCCAGCAAGCGGCTGAGGTTAGCACTTCTGTGGCAAGTTCTGGTGATTATTTATCGACGTTAGTGAGTCAATTTAAGGTGTAAATGCATTATTGAATTGATGCGTTCATTTCGCAGT
This sequence comes from Shewanella sp. TC10, assembly GCF_009663145.1. GTDB lineage: Bacteria > Pseudomonadota > Gammaproteobacteria > Enterobacterales > Shewanellaceae > Shewanella. Next base: position 19,416 of record NZ_VKHR01000053.1, on the reverse strand, counting down.
TTTAGTTAGATAAACGAGTCATGCCAGTATTTTTGGCTGGCTCTTTTTTATGCCTATTTAACATAGAAAGCTGTCGTTTCAAACGCCATTAAACTTATTCTATTCAATCGATTGTTATCACGGTTAGCTAAAGTGATAAAAAGTCATTAAAACGAGGGTGCTTGCCCCTAGGTTTAGCGCTAGCGATAGGTTAGAATACTCGGTTTGCAGCAATCTAAATTTCCATAAAGTAGAAATCATCATGTTTGAAGTAAATCCAGTTAAATTCAAGATCAAGGAACTCGCTGACCGCACCGAACTTCTTCGGGGGTATCTTTGACTACGCTGCTAAGCAAGAGCGATTAGAAGAAGTCACAAGAGAGCTTGAAAGTGCTGAAGTATGGAACGATCCAGATAATGCTCAAGCACTTGGTAAAGAACGTTCGTCATTAGAAGCCGTTGTTAAAACGATTGATGATATGGACAGTGGTCTTGAAGATATTGAAGGACTGGTTGAACTTGCCGTTGAAGAAGACGATGAAGAAACCTTTAACGATGCGAGCACTGAGTTAGAAGATCTTGAGAAACGTTTAGAGGAACTTGAGTTCCGTCGTATGTTCTCAGGTCCACATGATGCATCAGATTGCTATTTAGATATTCAATCAGGTTCAGGCGGAACTGAAGCCCAAGACTGGGCTAATATGATTTTGCGTATGTATTTGCGTTGGGGTGAAGCCCACGATTACAAACCTGAGTTGATGGAAGTCACCGATGGTGATGTCGCAGGTATTAAAGGCGCGACCATTAAATTTACTGGCGAATATGCCTTTGGTTCATTGCGTACAGAAACCGGTGTTCACCGTTTAGTGCGTAAGTCACCATTTGACTCGTCAGGTAAGCGTCATACTTCATTCTGCTCGGTATTCGTTTACCCAGAAATTGATGACTCGATTGAAATTGATATCAATCCAGCTGACTTACGTGTCGATACTTACCGCGCATCAGGCGCAGGTGGTCAGCACGTCAACAAAACTGAATCAGCGATTCGTATTACCCATTTACCGACAAATACTGTCGTGCAGTGTCAAAATGACCGTTCGCAACATAAGAACCGTGACGCTGCAATGAAACAATTAAAAGCTAAACTGTATGAGCTAGAAATGCTTAAACAGAATGCTGATAAGCAAGCAGCGGAAGACGCCAAATCAGATATTGGTTGGGGCAGCCAAATCCGCTCGTACGTGCTTGATGATGCCCGTATTAAAGATTTACGTACCGGTGTTGAAAACCGAAATACCCAAAGCGTCTTAGATGGCGATTTGGACAAGTTTATTGAAGCTAGCCTTAAATCTGGCCTTTAACGAGAGAAGAAGATGACTGAACAAACTCAAGACGAAAACAAGTTAATTGCAGAGCGCCGCGCGAAGTTAGACCACATCCGCGAAAACTGCCCAGCAAATGGTCACCCAAATAACTTCGATCGAAAACACAAGGCTGCCGATATTCAAGCTGAATACGGTCATCACACTAAAGAAGAACTCGAAGGCATGGACGTTCAACGTTCAATCGCTGGTCGTGTTATGGCTAAACGTGGCCCGTTCTTAGTTATCCAAGACGTATCTGGTCGTATCCAAGCTTACGCTGGTAAAGATGTTCAAAAAGATTTAAAAGCGACGTTCCAAGGTTTAGACATTGGTGACATCGTGGGCGTAACAGGTAAGCTGCACCTTTCAGGTAAAGGCGACTTGTACGTGAACATGGAGCAGTACCAATTGCTAACTAAAGCATTGCGTCCGCTACCAGAAAAATTCCACGGCCTAACTGACCAAGAAACTCGTTACCGTCAGCGTTATGTTGACTTAATCGTTAACGAAGAGTCACGTGAAGCCTTCATCATGCGTTCAAAAGTGGTTTCGGCCATCCGTAACTTCATGGTGAAAAAAGAGTTCATGGAAGTTGAAACCCCAATGATGCACAGCATCCCAGGTGGCGCTTCAGCTCGTCCATTCGAAACGCACCATAACGCGTTAGATATCGCAATGTACTTACGTATTGCACCAGAACTTTATCTTAAGCGTTTAGTTGTTGGTGGTTTTGAGCGAGTATTCGAAATCAACCGTAACTTCCGTAACGAAGGTTTATCGCCACGTCATAACCCAGAATTCACTATGATGGAATTCTATATGGCGTATGCTGACTTCAACGATTTAATGGATTTAACTGAAGAAATGCTAAGTTCAATCGCGACTGAACTTTGTGGTTCTCCACAACTTCCATACGGCGAGCACACCGTTGACTTTGGTGGCCCTTACGCACGTTTAAGCATGTTAGATGCGATTAAGAAGTACAACCCAGACAACGAAACGATTCAGTCTATGACTTACGAAGAAGTTAAAGATGTTGAGTTCATGCGTAACCTTGCGAAAAGCATTGGCATGACAATCGAAAAATTCTGGACTTGTGGTCAACTACTTGAAGAAATCTTCGGTGAAACAGCAGAGCCTCAGTTAATGCAACCTACGTTCATTACGGGTTACCCAGCGGACATTTCACCACTTGCACGTCGTAACGACGAAAACCACTTCATCACCGACCGTTTCGAGTTCTTCATCGGCGGCCGTGAAGTTGCAAATGGTTTCTCTGAGCTTAACGATGCAGAAGATCAAGACAACCGCTTTAAAGCGCAAGTTGATGCAAAAGATGCAGGTGATGACGAAGCGATGTTCTACGATGCAGACTACATCACTGCACTAGAGCACGGTTTACCACCAACAGCAGGTCAAGGTATTGGTATCGATCGTTTAGTGATGTTATTCACTAACACACACACCATCCGTGACGTGATCTTGTTCCCAGCGATGCGCCCACAAGGGTAATTGTTGGTTAAGCCGTTGGCTTAACAATCACGATTAAAAAAACCAGCCTACTTGAAAAAGTGGCTGGTTTTTTTGTGGATGGCTTTTCTTGGTTTTATCAATAGAAGTCACTTTATTAGGTTAGTTAATAAGTAGATCAAAGTCGTGGGTTTTCCACCCACACCCGAGCAAGAAGGGGATCAACAGCAATCCCCCTCTTGCATCTCCCTGTGCCGCTCCGACGAAGTGTTGTTCCTCATGCTATAGAGCGAATTAGCTACCGCCTCAGATTCGCCATCCATGGCTCAATCTGAGGCTATGTCGGCGTCCTGCCTCCATCACGCAAATTAGCTCAACGCATTCGGACACTTCCAACGGAGATTATTGAGCCCGCAGGTTCGTTTGGTTTAACTAGGTTGAAATTAGAGACAATATAGCTTTTGGTGCTTTTGGTGCTTTTGGTGCTTTTGCTCTTATCTGAATGTTCAATTTGAATTGAGGTAAGCAAGAAAATTGCGTGAATCTGGCCATGGACGGCCAGCTAGCTTTCGAGGGGAAGGGACGCCCCATCGTAAGCGTTAGTAATTTTTGCAGCTTGCCGAAGAAGACTACAAAAAATGGTTAACGCTGGATGATTCTCCGTTGGAAATTTTGCTGTTTAAATTTCGCCGGAGCGGCGAGGGTGATGCAAGAGGGAGTTGCCGTCCACTCCCTTTTGCTCGGGTGTGGGTGGAAAACCCACGACGTTAATCCAAACGAAGTTTGGAAATCACAGTTGTAGTAACCTCAACCCAAAGTGAGTGAACAACAATATTAAGCTGCCTAGTTTAGCTGGACAGATAAAAAAATACTCGAAGGAGGGCATTTGAATATATTTAAGACTTTATTATTCCCCAAATTTTTCTAAGCCCATTTAACATACTGACTCTTTTACTTTTTAAAAATTCAGCTTCAAAATCTGCCGCTTCATCCATTGCTGCTATACAGATATCGAATTGGATCAGTAACTCATCGTTATTGAATGCGAAAGTTTCCCCATCATAAGTGATGTGTTGCTTATTATTTTCAAGAATATTCAGCATTATCCTTGTATTGTTAATCCATGATTCTCTGGCTTTAAAGAATAACGCTTGTTGGAACATTTTTTGATTCAGAGTGGTAGTGCTTGAGTTCAAAACTGTTTGAAAACTTACTTTATCGAGTTCAGAAGTGATGTCTAACATCTCTTTGCTAGTGCCAGTGATAATTTGAGCGTAAAAGTGTTTGTATTGCGCTAATAGCTGTTCTAGCTTGTCTAATCTTATGTGAGCTTCATGGCGAAATTCACTTAAGTTTAGTTTGTCAGGGTTTAGTAACTCTTCTAATTTCAATGCATTTTGCTGATTGGTAAAGTAACTAGTCGCTTCAGGGATAGAGCTAAATGTCATTCTTTCTTGTTGGTTTTTGTTGATCATTTATATTATTTTTTATTTATTACAGAACATCTATTAACGCGTTAAGTCGGCATTGCTTGACCGTTATCTGTTTATATTACAAGTGAAAGATTAAGCTATTATCTATAGGTTAGTTGTCCAAGTGAACTAAAGCTCTTTAGCTTAATTATTATATTTTTACTTTTAATTTATAAACTTACACTAAGTTATCAATTGGTGCTATTGAGATTTTGGGTTGCTTAATTATTTATTTAAATTGATACAGTTTGTTGTTTAAAAGTCGTGGCGCTTCGCCCACACCCGACGAAAGGGAAACAATAGCATTTCCCTTCTCGCTGATTCATATATAAAAAGCCTTGCCGCTCCGACGAAGTGTTGAACCTCATGCTATAGAGCGAATTTGCTTTCGCCTCAGATTCGCCATCCCTGGCTCAACTCAGGCTATGTCGGCGTCCTGCCTCCATCACGCAAATTAGCTCACCGCATTCGGACACTTCCAATGGAGTCAATTGAATCTGCGAGTTCATTTGTTGTTACAGGGATCAATCTCAAAGGTTTAAAACTGCTTTTGATCTTCTTTGAATGTTCAATTTGAATTGAGGTCGCTGAGAAAATAGCGTGAGCCTGACAGGACGTCAGGCTAGCTTTCGGGGGCCATGGATGGCCCATCGGAAGCGTTAGCATTTTCGATAAAGACCGAGGCTGGCTACAAATGTCGTCAAAAGCTGGATCAGACTCCGTTGGAAAATTTGCTGTTTAAATTTCGCCGGAGCGGCGAGGGTGATGCAAGAGGGAGTTGCCGTCCACTCCCTTTTGCTCGGGTGTGGGTGGAAAACCCACGACGTTAATCCAAACGAAGTTTGGAAATAGAAAACATTAGCCCCATCGTAAGCGTTAGAGCTTCAGTAAACCAGAGTTGCAGCTTGCCGAAGAAGACTATAAAAAATGGTTAACGCTGGATGATTCTCCGTTGGAAATTTTGCTGTTTAAATTTCGCCGAAGCGGCGAGGGTGATGCAAGAGGGAGTTGCCGTCCACTCCCTTTTGCTCGGGTGTGGGTGGAAAACCCACGACGTTCATCCAAACGAAGTTTGGAAATAGAAAATATTAGCCCCATCGTAAGCGTTAGAGCTTCAGTAAACCTGAGTTGCAGCTTGCCAAAGAAGACTATAAAAAATGGTTAACGCTGGATGTTTCTCCGTTGGAAATTTTGCTGTTTAAATTTCGCCGGAACTGCGGGGCGTAGCTCTTAGTAAAAAGAAAGAGGGAGTCGCAGTTCACTCCCTTTTAGTCTGCTCTTTACAAAAGAATGGGCGAAGCGCCACGACTTTGATCTACTTCAAACGAAGTTTGAAAATCACAATTTCAGAGACATCAACTCAAAGTGAGTGAACGACGACGTTAATCCAAACGAAGTTTGGAAACCACAGTAGCAACGACCAGTTCAAGCAAGCAAACATTAAAACCCTGTGCCGACATTGATATACCATGCGGTATCTTCTGGACCTTTAGCCACATCAATCCCCATATGCAGTCCGTAACGCCTTGCTATAGTGTAGCGAAAGCCAGCGCCATAGGCGGTTTGCTCGTCGCTGTCCCACATATTGCTATTACTGTCTCCAGCAAGACCCGCTCCGACAAAAGATAACACCATCCATCTTGGCGTTATGCGCCACATAAGCTCAACTTCGCCGGTGGATACGGCTTCACCTTGATAGCGGTTTCGCGGAATACCACGCATTTCAATATAAGGGTAAGTGAAGATGGGTAAGCGAACATCACTGCTGATGGTTTGATAATTTAACTTAACGCCTAAGGTGACATCCTTTACGAGTGGCCAGTAATTGATCCCAGTAGCTTTGACGGTTTGGTAGTCGTAATCACTGCCGATGGCAGTATTAAACCAGTCGTATTCCAAGGTGTAGTCATAACCGCTAGTGGGCATAAAAAAGTTATTTAAGCTGTCGTATTGCAGCACCGCCCCAAGGGATGACACGGTAGGTGAAGGATCGATTATGTCAGTGAGGCGATCGACTAACTCTGGCGGTAATAATGAAGTGTCGTTATTACTGGCTAAATCGACTTGGGCAAATTTTTGGGTCACACCTAGAAAAACCGGGCTATCAAATAATCTAAATTGCAGCTTTTGCATCAGACCATAGCCTTGCATATTTAGATCTAAGGATAAATCTTGGGCAAAGTCAGATTGGCTATAAAAGTTCATGTTTACATCGCCATAGCCACCACCGACAAGATAGCGGATATGATCTTGCTTCCATGTTTCACGGTGGCCTAAAAAGCCAAACTTTGAGCCATTATCGGTAGCGCCAATTCCAGCTGCCGAAATTCCGGGTGTAAGGAGCTGGGCACCGCCATCCACAGATTCTTTCGCGACTTGTTGGCGCTGCTCAGTTTGTTCGGGCGTTTCATGGAGGAAAATCCCCATCAGAAGTAAACCTGTTCCGACAGATGGCTCGGTGATGATACTGGGAACAGGTAAAAAGCCGTAGGCGTTTTCTGCAAGGTATTCGCCAGCGTCAAAGTAGCCATCGATGGGATCAAAAAAGTCGATATTGGCCTGCGCGCTTTGAGCCCATAGCAGTAAAGTTGTGGCTAAGGTGAGTTTTGATAACGAAAAGTGGTTCACGTATAAAATTCCCTTTATAACGATAAGCTTACTTAACGACTAGCTCTAGTTGTGTTGTTCATTGTGAGTCAATATCTAATCGTGTTGTTGATTTAATTTAGCATGGAGTCATGACAAAAATACAATCTTGTTTTTTTGATAAACAAGTGGTGATTAAAGTAATAATTGATTGGATTTTTTGCTGTAGCAAAGTCAGCGTTTAAATAACACATCTATCAAGAAAACGGGTTTTCAGGCACAATAGCGCGCAATTATTCGTAATCGATTTTTAGGGAACCTAAATGACGCAAATCACTATTACTACGCCGGACGATTGGCACCTTCATTTCCGTGATGGAGACATGTTAGCTGAAACCGTACCAGCCACCGCTCGTTTATTTCAGCGCGCTATTGTGATGCCAAATTTAGTGCCACCTGTTACCGATGCAGTTATGACTTCTGCCTACCGTGAGCGCATTTTAGCTGCGCGCCCGCAAGGTAGCTCGTTCGAGCCATTAATGACGCTGTTTTTGACCAATAACACCACTGCGCAAGACATCATTGATGCCAAAGCGGCAGGCGTTGTTGCAGCAAAATTATATCCAGCAGGAGCCACCACTAACTCTGATGCTGCGGTAAAAGCATTAGATGCATTATTTCCAATCTTTGAAGTGATGGCAGAGCAAGGCATGTTATTGCTGGTTCATGGTGAAGTGACTGAATCGCACATTGACATCTTTGATCGCGAAAAAGTGTTCATCGATCGCTATATGGCGCGCATTGTTGAAGCTATGCCAAATCTTAAAATCGTGTTCGAGCACATCACCACTAAAGATGCCGCTGAGTTTGTCGCAGATGCGCCAAGCAATATTGCAGCAACAATTACCCCGCAGCATTTATTACTTAACCGTAATGACTTATTAGTTGGCGGCGTACGCCCACATAACTTCTGCTTACCTGTGCTGAAGCGCAATATTCATCAGCAAGCGCTGCAAGCTGCTGTGGCAACGGGTTCAAGCAAGTTCTTCTTAGGCACAGATTCTGCGCCACATGAAAAACACCGTAAAGAGTCAGCCTGTGGTTGTGCGGGTTGTTACAGCGCATGGTCGGCACTAGAGCTTTATGCCCAAGTGTTTGATGACTTAGGCGCATTAGATAAACTTGAAGGTTTTGCTAGTTTTCACGGCGCAGACTTTTATGGCCTGCCGCGCAATACAGGTACAGTGACGTTAGTTAAAGAAGAGTGGGTTGTTCCTGAACAAATCATCTTGCCAAACCAGAACCCAATCGTGCCTTTCTTTGCGGGCGAAACGGTAAACTGGAAAGTGAAAACAGCTTAATCAGTCTCGATTATGTTGTTTTAACATAAGAAAAAGCCAGCTAATTGCTGGCTTTTTTGTCGTTGTAATACGTTAAATCATTATTGTGGATTTGTTCAAATCGAATTCAGTAGCAATGTGAGCATCAAAGTTTCCATCCTTGAGCTTTTATGGCTCACATACCAGAGAAACGAGCACCTTTAGCTAGCTTTGGGCAACTTAGGATATTGCACAAGCTGAGCGAGCTGTTGATTGATTTTGGGACTCATTTGCTCGCTCAAAAACTCTATTCCTAGCGACAGTGTTCCATTACGACCTGCATTGCTATTGGTCACTTTGGCCTTGATTGTAAGCGGCACAGAACTCGCGTCTAGGCTAATATCTAGCTCGATTAATCGGTCTAAATGATGCAAGACTTTAGATTGGCTATCGGCTTTAAAACGACAACCCGATACCGAAATATCATGGATTGTCCCTGTCAGTACTGTTTCGTTGAGTGCTTTTTCGCTCAGTGCTGTCTTGGCAAGTGCTTGGCTATGTTGCTCAGAGTTAGCTTGCTGAACGCGCAAGCTAGCAGGGAGCAGCGTACTCAACCTTGCTTGTTGGCGCAGGTTAATCATCTCTAATTTATTTGGAAAGTCGATAAACAACAAATAATAAGGTGCTCTACTTACCGACTGGATACGCACTTTAAAGGCAACGCATGCACCTGTATCACCTTCAATAATTGCTCTTACCACCACAGTATGCCCTTCAACTAGCATGTTTTCTTGAGTACGAAATACCGTTTTAGGTAACGCCAATAGAAAGTACTTGCCGGCTTGAGCGCCGACAACACGGCCTTTGATGCGCTCGTTGCTAAAAAAAGCGAACTCGATGTCAATTTGACTATCAGCCTTAAGCAAATCTAAAGTGTGATTGATTTGCCCAGGTTCAGTAACAAGTTGTACGCGTTTATTAGTCACTCTAATGCACCTTGTGATAAATAGGCCGCAGCCTAAAATGAGTCTAGATTTAGGGTAATGTTAACGGATAAATGGCGTATTTATTTACCATTTAGCGCCAAGCCTGATTGCTCGTATGATAAAATTAACCAATCGAAGCAAAATATGGCTACTTGTCCTGCATGCTTAATATGGTTTTGCGGATAACCTATATCGCTGTTTACCGGCTTTAAACTCGTGGTTATGCAAGGGTGTCTTAATAGTTTTTGACTTTAAGGAGCGTTATTCTTAGAGTGCTTGATTCGATTTTTAGTACGTTACTATATTTTTAAAGGGAAGCATTCAAATGACATTTGCTAAGTATGTAGCTGTAACAATACTCATGGCTGGGTTGAGTATTAATGCTTATGCCGATAACCGAGCAGCGATGCTCGAATTTGATGGCAAAGTCAGACCCATTGCACAAAGAAGTCAGTTACTTTCAGACATGCAGGTCAAGTTAATGGATGACTTTAATCAAATGGCTGAAGCGGGCAAGAGTGCTAGTGCGGTGTTTAACAGTGGCAAGGTGCAGCAACTGCAATTATTGGGGAATGAAACGCTCATTGAAGCCAACTTGTTTGTGGCTGAGTTCGAACACTTTTTAGCGCAACTTCCTGAAACGTCCACCTGTTATCTGCCTGAAAAAGTCACAGAATACCAAGGTATGATTACCCAGCTTACGCAAGCCAATAAAGTATTAAGTAACGTGCCTGAGATTGCTGATGGCGATGAATTAGGCGCCTCGATGGCGTTATTAAACCTGCAAATGCATGCAGGGCAATTGAGCTCTTTAGTGCAAATGTTTCAGTTGGTGAAAACCTGTTATATGCCAGAAGCGATGGGGCTCACTAAAGAAGATGTTGAGCGGATGAAGGCTGAAGATAAACAGGATAATTAGTAGACGCTGATAGAATAATTATCGTGTAACCACAGCTGCTAATTAATTTCAGATATTTCATCCATTTCTTATTACTCATAACTGATTATCTGAAGTGATTGGTGTTGTTAATGTCGCTAAAACAACTTAATTCAGAATTTAGATAACACCTAAATGCTTGGAGTAACTCCCTTATAAAATACCGGCTCAATACCGTTATGAGCTCCATAGCTGCTTGTTGTCATTTTTAAAAAGTAGCACACAGAGAAGTCGGAAATATCATGATTGAGCTAACTCTTTCATATATCGTTTGGGTGATTTTGACAGTGCTTTTTTGAACATGGTGATAAAAGCACTCACTGATTCATAACCGAGCTTTTCTGATATGTGTTGCACTGATTGCTGCTGTGATAACAGCTGCAAGGCCACAATGACATGGAGCTGGCTACGCCACTTACCAAAACTGAGTCCGGTCTCTTTTTTTACTAGCCTTGCAAGAGTGCGCTCACTCATGGCGTGTAAATGTGCCCATTGAGCCAAGGTTTTTCGATCTTCTGGCTGCTTAATAAGTTGTTTTGCTATGGCTTGAATAATGCTGTTTTCAGACATTGGAAAACCTAATTCCTGAAGTGGCATTTGTTGCAGTTGATCTAATAATACTTCTACCAACCTTGAGGTTTCGTCACCTGCTTTATAGTGCTGAGACAGAGTGGTGAGATGCAAGATCATTTCTTTTAATAACGGTGAGATGCTTAAGGTACAGGTGCTGGTGGGCAAATCCCGTAGGTTATTTTGAATGAATAGGTAAAACAGCTTGGCATCATCGGATGCACGGTTACAGTGTGGCGTTTCGGCAGGGATCCAAATCGCACTGTTGGCCGCAGCCATCCACATGGTAGAGGCAACATCACAGGTGACAAATCCTTGATGGGCAAATACTAACTGACCTTGTGGATGGGTATGTAAAGGCAATTCATTGGAAAGCACTGCATCTTCTAATATCGCTATGACAGGTTCTGAGCGGGCATTAAACCTTTGCATATCAAAGGCGGTCAGCGGTGTCTGTGATTTCATATTGACTCTATTTAAATATGGTTGTCTTAATTTAGTTGTTTTTTGTCTTTATTGCTAAATTAAATTTTATTATCCCTGATTATAATACGGGAAAATTGTTTCTCTTTTGGAGTGTTGAGTTTGTCATCTGTAGAGCACACCTGTGACATTATGCCGTCCCCTGAAAAACCTATTAGTACTAGTTTTAGCACTTGTTCTAGCACTCGTTCGCTTGCGAGTACCTGTTTATTGGTGTTGGGAATTTTACTTATTGCAGCGAATCTTCGGGCGCCAATTACAGGTGTTGGGCCACTGCTAGACCAAATCACCGCTGCATTTATGTTGTCAGAAACCCTCGCTGGCATGATTACCACATTACCCTTAATTGCATTTGCGATCGCATCGCCTATTGCTGCAATGATCGCTAAACGTTTCGGATTAGAATTTAGCTTATTCATTGCCATATTGTTGATTGGTATTGGCTGCGCTTCACGGATGATAGAGCAAAGCAATTGGTTGTTTATTGGTACAGGGATCATCGGGGTGGGCATTGCTTTTGGCAATGTATTACTGCCAAGTTTAGTCAAACGTGACTTTCCAACCAAGGTTGCGTTAATTACCTGCAGCTATGTTTTGATTATGGGGTTAGTGTCAGGAGGGTATGCGAGCTTGTCTTTCCCTATTTCTCAATATAATGATTTGGGGTGGTCGGCCGCATTAGCGTCTTTTTCATTACTGACGATTGTGACTCTGGTGGTGTGGTTGCCGCAACTGCGCTCCAAAACGAAACCTACCATTGAGGTGCTAGAGTGCGATCAACAAAGTCGTATTTGGCAGTTTCCATTGGCTTGGCAGATTACCCTCTTTTTAGGGCTTAACTCTTTTCTGACTTACATTATTGTTGGCTGGCTGCCGAGTATTTTGGTGGATGCAGGCTATAGTCCTGAAAAAGCGGGCATGATCCACGGTGTGTTTCAAGTGGCTGCGGCTTTGCCTGGGATTATTTTGATCCCATTAATGTCACGACTCAAGGATCAGCGTTATCTTGCATTCACGTTAGCGATGCTTGCGGCCTCAGCCAGTTTAGGGCTGTTATATGCGCCTCAATTTGCCCTTTATTGGACTATGATGGTGGGGTTTTGTTCTGGCGGCTGCTTCATCTTAGGTTTGTCGTTTATTAGTTTACGAACTGATGATCAGCATCAGGCGGCTTCATTGTCGGGAATGTCTCAGTGTTTTGGTTATAGTCTTGCTGCTATTGGCCCTATGTTGGCGGGTTATGCATTTTCGCTATCAGGTCATTGGGCTGCTGCATTATGGCTTTGTGCAGGGGCTAGTATCATTGGCGCTATGTTTGGCTTAGGCTGTGGGCGTAACACGACTCTACAAACTAGCTTAAAGAAAGACTTATTTAACTAGTGTTATTCTTTTAATTTAGTGTATTTTTATGTTTGTTATGGGTAATCAATCTTGTTGTAAGGGAAAACAATATGGCTTTTAAGCTAAACAAGAATAATGCTTCTGCGTCTTTTATTAAGCTGACGAAGCCTTTGTTACTGACGGTAGTGTTATCGTTTTTGTCGTACCGTGCAGCGGCAGTCAATATCGACTCTAATACCGGCGCAGCACCTGAATCTTCACAAGAGTCATTACCTGTTGTCAGCCAAGGGAAATTACAACGCCTTGATGAAACCGCTATCGAATTTACGCTGATAAAACCACGTCCTATTGATGTGTGGCTGCCAGAGGATTACCCCGCTAAAGCGCCTTATGCCGTGGTGTATATGCATGATGGCAAGGTGTTATATGATGCGAATCAATCATGGAATGGGACTGCTTGGGAAGTCGATGAAACCGCAGCAAGTCTTAATAAGAGTAAAGATATTAAGCCGTTTATTGTTGTGGGGGTTCATAATGCTGAGCAGTCTCGTCATAGCGAATATTTTCCGCAAAAACCTTTTGAATCCTTAACTGCTGACACGCAAACCAGTTTGTATCAAACCCAGCGCAATGCAACTGAAAAGCTATTAGCGCAAGCTGTGTATTCTGATAAGTATGCTGAGTTTATTGTTACTGAGTTAAAGCCCTATATTGATGAACATTTTAAGGTGGCAACGGATAAGCAAAATACCTTCATTATGGGCTCAAGTATGGGCGGATTAATCTCTTGGTATACAGCGTTAGAATATCCACTAGTCTTTGGCGGTGCTGCGTGCTTATCGACCCATTGGCCTGGCTCTTTCGCTGCTGAAGATAACCCGATCCCACAGGTGTTTAACCAGTATTTGGCTAAACAGATTGCCACTAATCCCCAAGTGAAATTGTATTTTGATTATGGCGATCAAACTTTAGATGCCATGTATCCGCCTTTGCAGGCTGAGGTAGATAAACTGTTTGAGACCTCAGGCTATGATAAAGCCCTTTGGCAAACCCACTTCTTTAAAGGTAAAGCCCATAATGAAAGTGATTGGGCTGAACGTTTGAATATTCCGATGACGTTTTTATTAGGCAAATAACTTTGTTATCAAATCTAAAAAAGTAGGGCGCCAGTATTGCTACTGGCGCCCTATTTATATCAGCTGTAACTCGTTATTAACGCGCGCGATTTGGCTTACGACCACCACTAGGTTTACCTTTGCCGCCTTTACCTGCTCCCTTAGCTTGACCTTTGGTTTGGCCTTTGTTGCCACCTTTTGCTTGGCCTTTATGTTTGGTGCTGCGGTTATGCTGCATAAAGTGCTCTGGCCCTTCAATCTTTCCACGCTCTGAAGCTGTTTTTGGCTTAGGTTTAGGCTTTTTCTTTGGTGCTGCTTTTTTGTCTTCAGATGATGAGTCTTTGATCATCTCAAATAACACATCTAATTCTTGTTTGTCTAAGTCACGCCATTCGCCAATCGGTAGCCCTTTTAGGCTGACATTCATGATTTGCTGACGTTCAAGCTTAGTGACTTCAAAATTGAAGTATTCACACATGCGGCGAATTTGACGGTTAAGACCTTGTACAAGCACAATTTTAAATGCATAAGGTGAGACTTGTTCAACCTTACATTTTTTAGTTACTACGCCAAGAATAGGTACGCCAGCGCCCATGCCTTTAATGAAGTCATCAGTAATCGGTTTATTCACCGTGACAATATATTCTTTGTCGTGGTTGTTACCTGCACGGAGGATTTTATTAACTAAGTCACCGTTATTGGTCAAAAAGATCAAGCCTTGGGAGTCTTTATCTAAGCGGCCAATAGGGAAGATACGGGTTGAGTGATTAACGAAATCAACAATGTTGTCGCGCTCAGTGCCTTCGGTAGTACTGACAATACCGACAGGTTTATTCAATGCGATAAACACTAAGTCTTCAGCATCTCTTGGTTCAATATCTTGGCCGTTTACTTTTACTTTATCGCCAAAGGACACCTGATCGCCGACTTGCGCACGTTTACCATTGATAAACACATTGCCTTGCTCAATAAAACGGTCGGCATCACGGCGTGAACATATGCCACTTTCACTGATGTATTTATTAAGGCGCATTGATGAGTCGGTCACTTGGGTTGTCCTATGAGAAATTTAAAAAAGTAGCCAAGAGCAGATTGAAAACAGGCTTGCTTTCAATTCAATCTTATTTAGCATTAGGCTATCGCGTGTATTGTAAAACAGCAGTCTAAAAAAGCAGAGTAGTTTATCATTTTTACTGAACTTTCTTAAGTAGGGGGATGAAATGGGCTTTGCTGAAATGAATAAGGATAATTCATGTTAATCCAACTTAGAGATGTAACCGAAGCAGATTTAGAGGCACTTTTTCAATTTCAAGATGATCCGGTCGCTAATCAAATGGCGGACTTTCCAGCAAGAGATCGAGACAGTTTTTTTGAACATTGGCGCACTAATGTATTAGGCCGAGAGGATGTTTTTGCCCAGGGAATCATCGCAGATGACGTGCTGGTGGGCAGTGTACTGTTATGGTCGATGAATGCGGCTAGCCCCCATCCTGATTGGTTTTTAGGTTATTGGCTCGGACGTAATTTTTGGGGCAAGGGCATAGCCAGTCAAGCAGTAAGCATATTTGTTAAAAGCCATTCTAAAAGGCCGATTATTGCAGAGGTTGCCAGCCAAAATAAAGGTTCTATTCGTATCTTAGAAAAACTAGGTTTTGAGCATTGCGGCGCAGTAGAAGAGAATGAACACTTTAGTCAAAACCCGCAAAATCCTTTGCTTGAAATGAAGTTATCTTATTAAGAGGTTGATAACCTAATTCATGGTTATTTAACTAGAAAAAGGGCGAACAGCTTTGTCTGCTCCCCCTTTCTCTACAGCTTAAATCTATGATTAGCGCATTTGGCTTGGCATATTAAGCTGTGACTTTATTTTTTTCAGTTGGTTAATGTTCTGTTTGTTTAACTGAGCTTTGTTAGTAGGGTTATTAAAACGAGCTTTAACATTAGCCACTTGCTGCTCTGTTAATGCAGGGCCATTTAATAATGCCACCACAGTGTCTGTCGCTAATGGTCCATCAAAACCGTTGTCGATTTTGGTATATGGGCTATCCCAATCGATAGCAATACCGTCTTCAGTTTTGATAATGGCATAAGTATTATCGTCTTCCATGGCACCATGCCTAATTACAACCGTTGGGTTGTCATCATTCCCCTGTTCAACAGTTATAATGGCAACTGTCGCATCTTGATTACTTCGATCATAAATTTTCAATTGACCACTATCAGCATCATAAACCACTTTATATAAGCCAAACTCAGGTGTGTCACCATAATCAGGTATTTCAATTGGGTTAGTTGGTTCAATATAAATAGGTAGCTCTTTTTCATCCTCAATCGGGTTTACTGGTGTTCCACTTAGCCCCCAATCAGAATCAACTCGTGCTGCATAGGCGTCTTTTAGTTGATCTGCAATCGTGTATTTAGGCTGGTTAGGCGGTGTTTCTTTCTCAATTGGGTTATCAAGACCATTGTCTAGTCCCCAACCACCGTCAACTCTTGCTGCATAAGCATCTTTAGCTTGATCGCTTAACGTGTAATTTGGTGTCTCTGGCGTTGGCGTAGCAGATTCTGTAGAGCTTGTTGATGAACAGCCGCTAATGAAAAGGCTTGATAACACAAGAGTTGAAACAGCAAGTTTGTTAATAGACATAGTCTTCCTCAATTTGTTAAGAGATTCATTTGCTGACCTCAACTCCATTTGCGGTTTCGCATTAAGAGCACAGCATGATGAATTACAATATGGTTTAAAGTTTCAGAAGCCCGTTGCTTCGTGAAGTTGAGTACATATTAAACAACTTGAACTCATTGATAATTAGGGCTAGCTTTAGTTGATATATTTACATTGTGAATAAGTGAGTGATGATGGCTAATGCAAAACAGTTTGATATGAATCTATTACGAGTGTTTAACGTCGTTTGTCATCGCGGTTCATTTACTCTGGCGGCAGAGGAGCTGGAATTAACACCGTCGTCAGTCAGTAATGCAATAGGTCGTTTAAAAGCTATAGTTGGTGAAGAGTTATTTGTGCGTGTAGGCAGAGGGATACAGCCAACAGTTTTTGCCAAAGAGTTATATCAACAGTTGCACCAACCTTTAGAAGACATTGAACAAGTATTGATGGGCTTAGAAGAGTTTGATTACCGGAAAGCTCAACGTCGGTTTACGGTATTAGCCAACGACGTCGTTATTAGAAGATTGCAAGGAGCACTAGATAAGCTCCTCGCTAATACTGGCATTGAAATTATTTTTAAAGAAACACCTCATAATGAAGCTGAAATTGAATCTTCATTAATGTTTGAGCAAGTGGATTTAGTGTTGCACTTGGATTTTTCTGAATTAAAAATGTTTGCCCGTAAAAAGCTTATTGATGAAGAGGTGGTTTGTGTAGCCGCATTAAATCATCCACGGTTACAAGATGAGCTCACTGTTGAGCAATTTTTAGCAGAAAAACATATATTATTCAGTGGACGATCGAATAATTTACCAATGGCTCAAGCCTTAAACATACCGATTATGAGTAAACGTGAACTGCATGGAGAGCAATCTTCATTTTTAGGCGTGATGGCATCAATTTCAAAATGTGAAGCTATTGGCCTCATTCCAAAAAGCTATGCAGATGAATACAAAACGGTATTTGGATTACAAATATTTCCTATACCATTTACAGCTCCCCCCTTAGAAGTGTGTATGTTTTGGAAAAATAAACTGACCCAAAATAAAGCCAATAAATGGTTACGGGATACTATTACGTCGATTTTATAATTGACCTAATGTAAATAAACTACCTCAAGCATCCGCTTTACCCATTTACAGTGTGAATGGGTCAACCTATCTTAGCTCTAATTATCAATATTTCTAAGCTTGATAGACTTGCATTCATTACGTGACTCTCAGTGTATTAAAGAGAGCACAATGGTATCTCTGAATTGGAAGTCTTCAAGCTTATGAAATCTATTTCAACTTTATCTATTGCGTTGTTATGTATAACAAGTGCAGCTCATGGCGCCTCGATTAGCAATGATATTGCGGTGATGTTTCCTGAAATGGAGATAAATCAACAATCTGACCCCTTGTATAAATCTGTCGGCTTTGATGTCGCTATGCACGATGGTGAAGCTATTTATACTGCGAATGCTAGTGTCGATATTAGTGAAACTTGGAGAGTGTTTGGTGAATATAACAATGAGCGTTACTGGGAAGTTGGTGTAGGAAAAAGTTTTTATACTCAATCTTTTGCGATTGAATTGTCTGCAAAAGCGAGTGATTATGGTTTTTCCGTTGGGACGTTTTGGGCGATGCCCTTACAAGAAGATTTTGTAGTATTTGTTGATGCTAATTACAACTGGAATACCAACGATTTATCTATTGAGACGGACAGAGTTAGTAGTGTTTATACACCAGCAGATTCAGTGGATATCCGACTTGGGATGTTATGGAAAGCCCATGAGTATTTAGGTATCAGTTATAGTTTTAACCAAATCTATGAGACTAAAAGTGCCAGCCTAAATACTGATATTACCTTACCTGAATATGATGTTAACCATAAGCATCATTACTTATATGGGAAAGGGAGTATGAATTACCATAAACTATCTGTCACGAGTAAAATCTGGAAATTAGCGCCATATTTTAGTTACAGTTATTTTGCAGATAGTGAAAATATGTTTGAACTTGGGTTAGCATTTAATTTCTAAATTTTATGATTGATAGGCTTCAGCTAACGATTAAACATGCCCTTCAAAGCAAAGGACATGATTCACTCTTAGGTTACCCAGATAACCTACTTAAAATATATCGCTTAATTAGCTTTCTCACCTTATGCGTTCAAACTGTTACTTAAATAATGAGCATTAAACCGATTGCTGATAAGCAAGTTGCAGCCATTGTTTTACTTCATCATTCACATCGCTAATATCTTTGAGTTGTATGCGATGGCTACACATTGCGCCAAAAGGCCCTGAGTCTTCAAGACAACCTTGAGGCTCGGTATCTTTAATTTTTAACCCAAGGTCGATACGGGTTTTGGTGGCTGGTTTTATCAGGGCAAATTGTTTTTTCCTAATGATGCTCACTGTCGCTTTTTTAGGGGTTATCACTACGTCTTGGCCAAAGCCGCTTACAATAGAAATCAGCAAATCGTAGATTGGCGTCAGTGCTTCTTTGCCTTGATATTGTTGGGTCACTAACTCATCAGCAGACTCATCTTTTTGTTTTGATAAGGTCACAATCGTATTGGCAAAGCCATGGGTTACCCCATGCTCGGTTTTTAAATATTTAACTGCCATTCCATGCTTTTCAATATTCTGCTGCGTAAGTATCTCAAGCCACTCTGGTAATGATTTTCCGGTTTTTTCCGGCATGTTATCAATCATGGTTTGCAGTGCTTTATCCATTTGCCTCTCCCATTTCCTGTTCCATTTATTCGCGAACCCTTCGGGCAGCGTTTGTTGGTCATTTTTACTGCGTTATCGACTTTTTATGTAGAATAACTACACCACAAAGTCTCTGCCTTGTACAAATGACCAACAATTCGCTGCAAAAACAACCTCGAAAGATCAACAGGCCTTAAATCATCGCTATCCTTATATCTATAAAGGTAGCTATTTGAAATCAATAATGCACTTGTTTTATATCAAGTTTCATAAACGATTGCAGGCTAGAAGATAGGGCGGATTGTAGAAGTAGATAGTAGAAAGTAGGGAGGGTAGTTAGTGATTAGGCTGGAGTGAGAGTGATCACTCAAGTTTGTTGATTGCTTATAAGCAAGATTAGCAGGGAGTTRCTCGTAACTCCCTGC